>NZ_JAXQNT010000006.1:0-404129 GCF_034427795.1 Janthinobacterium sp. GMG1 | reverse complement strand
GGTTCAGGTCCATGTGCCTTCGGGTGTAGGGGTTCGAGTCCCTTCGTGGGCACCACCAGCAACGAGTCGTTTTCGTTGTAGTCCGCAGTACAGTAGTGAGATATCAGTAGTAGCAGCATCAGTGCCCACGTGGCGGAATTGGTAGACGCGCATGGTTCAGGTCCATGTGCCTTCGGGTGTAGGGGTTCGAGTCCCTTCGTGGGCACCATTACCTAATTCGCAAAAAAGCCGCAAACTTTCACGAGTTTGCGGCTTTTTTCATTCCAGAATGCCGCATCCCTGCGGCACCCTCCCCTTATTTGGCCAGCGCCGCCTTCACGGCGTCATGCAGACTCGTCGTCGGACGGCCAATCAACGCGCTCAATTGCTTGCCATGGTCTTCCAGGCCACCCTTGGCCGCGCCCGCATCGGAATCGGCCAGCAGCTCGGCAAAGCCTTCCGGCACGCCCACGCTCACCAGCGCCGCCTTGAAGTCCGCCTGCGGCATATCCTTGTACGCAATCGCCTTGCCCGACTGGCGCGCCACTTCGGCCGCATATTCCGCCAGGGTAAAGCCCTGGTCGCCAGCCAGTTCATAGATCGCTTGCGGCTGATCCGCCGTCAGCACGGCAGCGGCGGCAGCAGCGTAGTCCCGACGCGCGGCGGACGAGAAACGCCCGTCTTGCGCCGCGCCCAGCACGACGCCATGCTCAAGCACGGGCGCCAGGTGTTCCGTATGGTTTTCCAGATACCAGCCGTTGCGCAGGAAAGTGTACGGCAGGCCGGATGCGCGAATGGCCGCTTCCGTGACCACGTGCTCGGCGGCCAGGCCCAGCGGCGACGTATCGGCGCGCAAGACGCTGGTGTAGGCCAGCAGGGCCACGCCGGCCCGCTTGGCCGCATCGATGACGTTCTGGTGCTGCTGCGCGCGCTGCCCCACTTCGCTCGACGAAATCAGCAAGATTTTCGTTGCGCCCTTGAAAGCCGCATCGAGGCTGGCGCCGTCGTTGTAATCGGCCTGGCGCACCTGCACGCCCTGGGCGGACAGGCTGGCGGCCTTGGCCGGGTTGCGCACGGCGGCGATGATATTGGCTGCGGGGACGGATGTGAGCAGGCTGGCGATGACGTGCTGGCCCAGATTGCCTGTGGCGCCGGTGATGACGATCATGATTTCTCCTTGGTACGTGGGTGGTAAAACCCTATAATAGGACTATTACTTACTTATTGTAAGTACGTACCTTTTGGTAAGTATGAGCAAGATCTCAATTAACAAGGCCAACTATCATGTCCACAGACACTCCCGGCGCCAGCATGCGCGCCGCCCTCGCCCGCCAGAACCAGGGCGCGCACCTGCTGGCGGCGGCCTGCCCGTCGCGCGCCGTGCTCAGCCATCTCACCAGCCGCTGGGCCGTGCTGGTGCTGGTGCTACTGCTGAGCGGCACGCGGCGCTTCAGCGAACTGCGCCGGGAAGTGGGCGGCGTCAGCGAAAAAATGCTGGCGCAAACCCTGGAAGCACTGGCGGGCGACGGTTTCGTGCTGCGCCAGGCGTATCTGGTGATACCGCCCAAGGTGGAATACAGCCTCACGCCGCTGGGACACGAAGCGGCCGAACGCCTGGCCGTGCTGGTCGACTGGATCGAGGATAATTACCCGCGCATCGAACAGGCGCGCACCGACCTGGCCACGGCTCCCGCAGCGCAAAAGGCCGCGTAAACGAGAGCCATCCGCATTGCTTTTAGTCATCAAGAATTATCGTTTACTCCTACTTGCCTTGATGTAATACTAGGCCCATGAAACGCGTAAGGGCGCGACACCATGAACCAGTTGATTTCTTCCATCACCGACCGGGCCAATGTGCTGCTGGTCAGCAATTCGCCGAACGATGTGCGCGAACTGCTGTATGTGCTGGACCGGCATAACCTGGGTACGGGACTGGCGGGCGATATCGACGAAGGCGTGGAACTGGCGGCCGGCGGCACGGACCTGATCCTGCTCGACGCGGCCCTGGCAGGCACGAATATCGGCGCTACCTGCATGCGCCTGCGCAATGCGGGCGGACGCCACAGCGTGCCCCTGCTGCTGATGTCGGCCACTCCCAGCGCCGAGGAACAAGGCCGCAGCGTGGGTGCCGGCGCCTCCGACTACATCAAGATGCCCTTCAATGCGCGCGACGTGGCGGAAAAAATCCTCATGGAACTGGCGCTGCACAAGGCCGAGGCGCCCGCTGCCCGCCCCTACACTACGCCTGCCACGCCGCCGCGCCCCCTGCATCCGCAAACGCTGGAAGTCAATTACCACTCCATACTGGCCGGTTCGCCCGATGCCGTGCTGCTGTTCGACATCGACAACCGCCTGCTGATCGACGCCAACCACCTGGCCGAAGACTTGTTCGGCATGCCGCTGGCCGAGCTGCTGCAAGGCGGCATGGAGCCGCTGTTTCCCAGGCATCAGGACGATGGCCGCGCCTCGCCGCAATTGCTGGAAGAAAAGATCCGCGATACCTTGCAAGGCAAGATCGTCGTCTTTCGCGCCAGCTGCTGCCACCGCGACAGCCACCCGATCGCCTGCGAAATCCGCCTGATGCGCCTGTCCGTGCCGGGCCGCCAGCTGGTGCATGCGCGCATCATCGACTTGACTGAACGCAACCTCGCCGAAGCCATGCGCTCGGGCCAGAGCGCCCTGCTGGAAATGGTCGCCAAGGGCGCGCCGCTGATCCCTACCCTGAACCACTTGCTGCTCCTGATCGAAGGCCAGTCGCGCGGCGTGCTCTGCTCCATCATGCTGCTCGACGACGACGGCGTCCACATGCACAGCGCGGCCGGCCCCAGCCTGCCGGCCGAGTACATGGCCCTGCTCGAAGGCGTGGCCATCGGCGACGGCGTGGGTTCCTGCGGCACGGCCATGTTCCTGCGCGAACCGGTGGTCGTCACCGACATCATGCACGATCCGCTGTGGGCGCCCTACCGCGAACTGGCCGCGCCATTCGGCTTGCGCGCCTGCTGGTCGCGCCCCATCTTCGGCCAGGATGGCGCCGTGCTCGGGTCCTTCGCCATGTACTACCGCGAAGTGCGCAAGCCCGACGCGCGCGATCTGGAACTGATCGACACGGCGACCGACCTGGCCGGCATCGCGATTGGCCGCATGCGCCACGAACGCGAGCTGCAACGCCACCGCGCCCACCTGGAAGACCTGGTGGCCGAACGCACGGCAGCCTTGACGCAGGCCAAGGAACACTCGGAGCAAACGAATCTCGAACTGGCCGCCGCGCTGGAAAACCTGTCCATCACGCAAGAAGAACTGGTGCGCCGCGACAAGCTGGCCGCGCTCGGTGCGCTGGTGGCCGGCATCGCGCATGAACTCAATACGCCGATCGGCAACGGCCTCGTGGTGGCCACCACCATGGCCGAACGCACGCGCGAAATCCAGGCCAGCTTCCTCGACGGCCTGCGCCGCTCCGAACTGGGCGCCTACCTGACCCAGGCCAGCGAGGCGGACGCCATCATGCTGCGCAACCTGCAGCGCGCCGCCGACCTCGTTTCAAGCTTCAAACAGATCGCCGTCGACCGCGCCAGCTCGCAGCGCCGCCACTTCCTGCTGCGCCAGTTCGTCGCCGAACTGATGCTGCCCCTGTCCACGCCGCTCAAGGCCGCCGGCCTGAGCCTGACGCAGGATGTGCCGGACGGCCTGGCCATGGACAGCTATCCCGGTCCACTGGGCCAGGTGCTGAGCAACCTGCTGGAAAATTGCCTGCGCCACGCCTTTGAGGGCCGCAGTGGCGGCAACATCGCCATCACGGCACGCGGCAGCGACGACGGGCAGACGATCACCGTGTCCATCGCCGACACGGGCGTGGGCATCGCCGCCGACGACCTGGTGCATGTCTACGATCCCTTCTTCACGACCAAGCTCGGTTCCGGTGGCTCGGGCCTGGGCCTGCATGTGGCGCACAACATCGTCACGGGCGTGCTGGGTGGCCATATCCATGTTGCCAGCAGCACCGGTGACGGCGGCGGCACCACGTTCACCCTGCAACTGCCCACCGCCGCGCCGCAAGCGCCCGCCCCCTGAAGGGCAGGCGCGCTACAATGCCAGCAAGCATTTCTTTCGGAGTACCCATGAAATACCTGACCGCCGCCGCCCTGCTGGCAGTTTGCGCCTGCGCAATGGCCGGACCCGCCCCCTGGTACAAATGGCGCAGCAAGATCGACGGCACCCTGTCGTGCGCCCAGTCGACCCTGGGATTTGGCTGGGAACTGGCCTCGGGACCGTACAAAGATAGCCGTTGCGAAAAACCGGCGCTTGTTAAATAATGGGGCCATGACCACACGGGGCACCGGCTTGAAAGCAAGCGATGGCAATGCGGCGTCGAAAGAGTATGGAACGATAAGAACGTATCTATTCAAACCGAGGAGACCACATGTTTACGAATCCCGAACAATTCGCAACGGCCACCAAGGCCCTGTTTGAATTCCAGCTGATGACCTTCAACACCCTCACCTCCAAGGCCGTGCAAGGCGTGGAACAGGTATTGGCGCTGAACATGGCCACTGCCAAGTCCGGCATCGAGGATGGCCTCGCCGCCAGCAAGGAAATCAGCCAGGCCAAGGATCCGAAGGCCGCCATGGCCGCCGCCGCCGCCCAGCTGCAACCGGGCGTGGCCGGCGCCAAAGCGTATAAACAGCAACTCGACGACATCATCAAGGAAATCCACACGGAATTCACCACGGCTGCCGAAGCCCACGTGGCCGAAGCGAAAAGCAATCTGAGCGCCCTGATCTACGACGTCACGAAAAACGTGCCGCCAGGCTCGGAAAACGCCGTAGCCATCGTCAAGGCCGCCATCGACAACGCCTTCCTCGGCTACGAGCAAGTGACCAAGGCCACGAAACAGGCCGTGAAGACCGTGGAAGAGCAGATCGCCAAGGCCAGCGCGCAAGTGGCGCAGGCAACGGAAAAGGCCACGAGCGGCGCAACGGCAACGGCTGAAAAGGCGGCGCCTGCCGCCAAGCCGAAGGCTGCCAAGAAGTAAATTCGCAACTATCGGGGCCTGAGTCCTCAGGTCCCGATAGGTATGATCCGGTACACGCAGCGCCTCCCCCCCTGCAGCAGATATTCGCTGCGCTCGACCGTGCAATCGTCCCCCAATACCCGCTGAAAGATGGCCAGCTCCGAGCGGCAGAAATTCTGGCATGCCGTGGCGGCTGCGCAGATCGGGCAATGGTTTTCCACCAGCAAGACACTGCCATCGTCCTGCGGCTCGGCATGGGCCATGTAACCTTCGCCATCGCGCGCCCGCGCCAGGCTGTCCACTCTTTGCGCCAGCGCAAGCCCAGGGTCAACCAGCCTGGCGTAGGCCGCTTCGCTGCTGCGTTCGCGCGCGCCGATCAGTTTATCCAGGCCCTCGTCGCCGAACAGGGTTTTCACTTGCGCTATCAATTCCAGGGTCAGGTCGGCATGGCGATCAGGGAAGCGCGCGTGGCCCTGCTGCGTCAGCGCCCAGCGCCGCGACGGGCGGCCCACCTTGTCGGCTACGTCCCCGTACGCCACCAGGCCCTTGTCCTGCGCCGCTTCCAGCTGGCGCCGCGCGCCCATGGAGGTGATATCGAGCAAGGCCGCCAGCTGCTGCGCCGTCTGCGGCCCGCGCATCTTCAGCAGGAACAGGGTCTGCTCCGACGTGCTCATGTTCATGCTCATGCCACCGCCTTTGCCTCTCCCACGCCAGCCAGCTGGCGGCGCCAGGCCGCCATGCGCCACGCAGCCCACGCGGCGGACAAGGCGCCCGCGACAAGGATCAGGCGCGTATCGATCAGGGTCAGCACGGAGCCGCTGAGGGCGACGACAATGTTGGCGATGCAAAAGGTGGTGGCCAGCAAGCCCATCACGGCGCCCTGCCCGTGCGCGCTGAAGCGCTCCGCGCACCAGCCCTGGATCACCGTGTTGTACAGGGCGTTCGGAATGCCGAACAGCACGATGGCGGCGATGCCCACCCAGATATTACCCAGCGCCAAGATCCCGACGGCCAGCGCCACGCCGCACGCATACCAGCTGGCCCGCAGCAGCGGCGCATGGCGGCTGGGACCGCCCGCCAGCAAGGACGTGACCGTCATCGTGCCGCACAGGCCCACATTCACCCAGGCAATCTCCTGTGCATGGTAATTCGCCGTCTCGACCAGCCACAGCGGATAGAACTCGTAAAAGCTGGCCACGCCGCAGGTCAGCGCCAGTTGCACGATGAACAGGGTGCGCAGCTCCTCATGGCGCAGCAGGTTCAGCGAATGGCGGTCGCGCGCCACTTGCCACCATGACGTCGTCAAGAGCGAGGGCGTTTCGCGCGGCAAGCCCACGGCCACCAGCACGGCGACGAGCATCAGCGCGGCGGCGGCGATCCAGAATGGCACCGTCACGCCCCAATGCAGGGTCGCGCCCGCCAAGATCGGCCCGACCAGCCAGCCCAGGTAAAACGCGCCGTTCAGCCATGACATGGCGCGCAGGCGCAGCGCTCCCGTCAGCTGGTCGGCCAGCATGGCGCGCGCCACGGCGCCATTACCTTCCAGCAAACCCGTGATGAAACGGGCGACGATGAACAGCGGATACGACTGAATCACGAGCGCCCAGGCCGTGATGGCGTGGCCGATGGCGGCGCCCACGGCCGTGCGCATCAGCAAGGGGCGGCGGCCATAGCGGTCCGACAGCGGTCCCAGCAAGGCCGAGCCGATCAGCAAGCCCAGCGGGTTGATGGTCAGCGCCAGGCCGAACAGCAGTTTCGATGGCAAGCCGAGGAAATTATTGAAGGCATTCGGCGCTTCGGCCGCGAACAGGGGCGGCAGGATCGGGTATGGCAAGGAGGCGCCGATCGTCGACAGCAGCGCCAGCAAACAGGCGGCGGAAATCAGGATGATGTTTTTCATGCGGGCTCGATATAGGTTGTCTGGCAAGGCTACGTGAGCACGCCACATAAGTAAACTAAAAAGTTTATTAATTATGTTGACCGTTGCCGCACTGAAGCGTGCACGCCATCGCCTCGGTTATCATCGCCTCATGACTCACGTTTAACAGGGCAAACATGACACTGTCAGAAATGGAACATCAACACGGCTTTACCTATCCTGCGCTGTATCGGCAGCTTGAGCGCGACGGCATGCTGGCCGTGGGTGAATATGGACCCGACTGGTACAAGCTGGTGTTTCCCACATTAAAAGATCGCCCCACCCTGCTGCTGCATGCGGACGATTTCGAATTGCTCAATGTCAAGGCCGTTGCCGACGCCGTGGAAAGCTTGCTGGACGCAGACGACTACCGGCAGATCGACCCCGCCCACCAGTTCATCCCGTTCGCGCAAACGGGCGCGGGCGACCACTACTGCTTTTTCGCGTCAGGCGAGCAAAATGGCGAGATGCCCATCGTGCTGCTGTGGCATGACCAGAATGAAGCCCAGTACCTGGCGAAAAACCTGCAGGATTTCATGGTTCACATGTTGTTGAACAGCATGGCAGACCAGGACACGTACAACGACGTCAGCGACGAGCAATTCAAGGAACAACTGACAAAAACCCTGGGCACGCATGCGCGCTACCTGACGGCGCGGCAAGCCGACGTGCTGCAAACGCTGCTGGCCAGGGACATCTTCGATTACGACGTGCTGCTGCCGAAGGGACGCAAGGAAGCGCACCGGGGCTTGCTGACCGACATCGAACTGGCCAGCCTGCGCGCCGAACTGATTCCCTACGAAAAGTTCGACAGCTGTTTTACCTACAGCACGGCTGGCTGAACATAATTCGCTGGGCAAGCGACGGCTGAAGGTTTAAACTGTATATAAACACAGTAAAACCCATCACTTTGCATCTTGCCCTATTGCCATCCCCATGTTGAGAGTCCTGGAAAATCCCCTGTACTATCTGGATAATTTCCAGGATGTGCTGAACTGGATCAGCGCGCGTTACGCCGATCTGCTGAGGCCTGAAGAGACGCAGTTCATCGCCGCATTCGGCGCCCTGCCGCAGCCGTCGCGCGCCCTGTTCGTGCGCCTCGTCATGCGCAAGGGCTGCCTGTTTCGCGCCAGCAAGCTCAATTACCCGGAAATCGGCGACACGCGCGCCGCCGCCCTGCCCTTGCTGGCAACTAGCTGGGTGGAAGCCGATCCTGCCATTTCGCTCGACGAACTGTTCGAACTGCTGCTGAAAGCGGAAATCGCCCAGGCCTTCGACCTTGCCGCGTCCCTGAAGGCGGCGCGCAAGGCGGAGCAATTGGACGCCTTGCGCGAGCAGCATGGGGAAAGTCAACCGTTCTCCGCGTGGCATCCGGCTAGCACCGACATACTGTACCGCATCGGCCTGCAAGCGCTGTGCGACCGCCTGCGCCTGATTTATTTTGGCAACTATCACCAGGACTGGTCGGAATTCGTGCTGTCCGACCTCGGCGTGTACCAATACGAAAAGGTGGAATTCTCGCCGCAGTCGCGCGGTTTTCGCACGCGCCAGGATATCGAGCACTATGAAGTGCTGCACCAGTGCCGCGAACGCTACAACGACAGCGCGCCGGCCGACGAAGTGCTGCAGGAACTGGCTGCGCTGCCATTGCCCGAGGACAATACCTGGCTGGCCAGCCGGCGCGACAAGCTGCGCTTCCAGATCGCCCAACACCTGGAGAAATGCCAGGACTGGCCGGCCGCCTACCGCGCCTACGCCGATTGCCGCTATCCGGGCGCGCGTGGCCGCGCCATCCGCGTGCTGGAGAAGGATGAACAGCCGCAGGCGGCCTACGAGCGCCTGACGATCGCCCTCGCGGCGCCGGAAAGCGAAGCGGAACAGCAATTGCTGCTGCGCATGGCGCCCCGTTTGCGGCGCAAGCTGGGCCATGCGAAGCAGGCGGCCAATGCAGCCGCCGCCGTGGAGCGCATCGACCTGCTGCTGCCCTGCCCGGAACAGGCGTGCTACGTGGAAGCGGTGGTGCAGCAACACCTGATGCAGGACGACGCACCCGTGTATTACGTGGAAAACACCCTGATCAACTCGCTGTTCGGCCTGCTGTGCTGGCCCGCCATCTTCAAGGCCATGCCCGGCGCCTTCTTCCACCCGTTCCACCGTGGCCCGGCCGACTTGCACAGCGCCGATTTTTACCAGCGCCGCAGCGGCGACTTCGCCGCTTGCCTGGCGCAACTGGACGACGGCCGCTACCACGCCGCCATCCGCGCCACGCTTGCCGCCAAACACGGTATCGTCTCGCCCTTCGTCAGTTGGGACGTACTGGACGACGGCTTGCTGGACCTGGCGCTGGCCTGCATCCCGGCCGCGCACCTGAAGAAGGCGTTCGAGCGCATCTTGCTCGACATCAAAAGCAACCGCAGCGGCTTTCCCGACCTGATCCAGTTCTGGCCTGCGGATCGGCGCTACCGCATGATCGAAGTCAAGGGTCCGGGCGACCGCCTGCAAGACAACCAGCTGCGCTGGATCGCGTATTGCGCCGAGCACGCCATGCCCGTCAGCGTGTGCTACCTGCAATGGCAGGCGGCAGCATGAGCCGCAACACTTACACCATCGCCGTGCGCGCCCTGTGCGAATTCACGGCCAAGGTGGGCGACCTGGACTTGCGTTTCACACCGTCCCCCACGGCGCAGGAAGGCATGGCCGGGCACGCCACCGTGACGAGCCGGCGCGATGACGACTACGAGCGCGAAATCAGCCTGTGCGGCGACTTCGGCCCCCTGCACGTGCGGGGCCGTGCCGATGGCTACGACCCGGCGCGGCGCCAGCTGGAAGAGATCAAGACCTACCGGGGCGAGCTGGACACCATGCCCGCCAACCACCGCCAGCTGCACTGGGCGCAGGCGCGCATCTATGGCCATTTGCTGTGTCAGCAGCTGAACTTGCCCATGCTGCGCGTAGCGCTCGTGTATTTCGATATCGTGAGCCAGAAGGAAACCGTCATGCACGAGGAATGCACGGCCGAGGCGCTGCGTCTGTTCTTCGAACAGCATTGCGCCCTCTTCCTCGACTGGGCCGAGCAGGAAATGGCGCACCGCGCCAGCCGCGACGCGCAGCTCACGGCCATGGCCTTTCCCCACGCGGACTTTCGTCCGGGCCAGCGCCAGCTGGCCGAAGCCATGTACAAGGCCAGCAGCCGTGGCTGCGGCTTGCTGGCGCAGGCGCCAACGGGGATCGGCAAGACGGTGGGCAGCCTGTTTCCCATGTTGAAAGCCACGGCCGCGCATGGTCTCGATAAACTGTTTTTCCTGGCCGCCAAGGTGCCGGGGCGGCAAATGGCGCTCGACGCCTGCGCCATCCTCAAGGACAGTGCCCCGCTGCTGCCGTTGCGCGTGCTGGAACTGAGCGCCAAGAGCAGCGCCTGCGAACATCCTGACAAAGCCTGTCACGGCGAATCGTGTCCGCTGGCCAAGGGTTTTTACGACCGCTTGCCGCTGGCGCGCGAGGTGGCGCTGGCCAGCGGTTTGATTTTGGACAAGGAAGCCGTGCGCGCCATCGCCTTGCAGCAGGGTATTTGCCCGTATTACCTGGGCATGGAGCTGGCGCGCTGGAGCGACGTCGTCATCGGCGACTACAATTATTATTTCGACCTCAGCGCCATGCTGTACGGCATGACCCTGGCACACGACTGGAAAGTCAATGTGCTGGTCGACGAAGCGCACAATATGGTGTCGCGCGCGCGCAGCATGTATTCGGCCGAGCTGGCACAGATCGACCTGAAAATGCTGCGCAAGTTCGCGCCCGACGCCTTGAAAAAGCCGCTCGACCGCCTCTCGCGCCAGTGGACGGCTTTGCTGAAAGAACAGGATGGCGATTACCACGTGCATCCCGCCTTGCCCGACAAATTCTTTGGCGCCCTGCAAGGGGTGGCCACGGCCATCGGCGACTACATGGCCGAACACGCGACCACGCTCGATGACGACTTGCAGCGCTTCTATTTCGATGTGCTGCTGATCAACCGCCTGGCGGAAAGCTTCGGCGCGCATTCGCTGTTCGACGTCAGCAAAACGGAGACGGGTTCCACCGTCTGCATCCGCAACATCGTCCCGGCACCGTTTCTCAAGGAACGCTTCGCGGCCAGCCACAGCACGGCCCTGTTTTCCGCCACCCTGAGCCCGTGGAATTACTACAGCGACACCCTGGGCATGCCAGCCGACACGGCCTGGGTCGATGTGGAATCGCCGTTCCAGGCGGAACAATTGTCCGTGCGCGTGGCCGACACCATTTCCACGCGCTACCAGCACCGCGCGGCCTCGCTGCTGCCCATCGCCCAGCTGATGGCGAAGCAATACGCGGAAACGCCGGGCAACTATCTGGCCTTCTTCAGCAGCTTCGATTACATGGAAAAGACGGCCCACTTATTTGCCCAGCATTACCCTGACGTGCCCATCTGGCAGCAGCCGCGCCGCATGGACGACACTTCCCGCGCGCAATTTTTGGGCCGCTTCGGCCTGGACACGCGCGGCATCGGCTTTGCCGTGCTCGGTGGCGCCTTCGGCGAAGGCATCGACTTGCCCGGCGCGCGCCTGATCGGCGCCTTCATCGCCACCCTCGGTTTGCCACAGATCAACCCCGTCAACGAGCAGATCCGCCAGCGCATGGGCGATATCTTCGGCGCCGGCTACGACTACACCTATTTATATCCGGGCATGCAAAAGGTGGTGCAGGCGGCCGGCAGGGTCATCCGCACGCAGTCGGACAAGGGTGTCGTCTACCTGATCGACGACCGCTTTTCGCGCCCTGAAATCCGTCAGCTGCTACCCACGTGGTGGGATGTGCAGCTAGCCAACTAATATCTTAAGCTTCTGGTAGCCCGCCTTGCTGACGGGTATCCTCGTGTCATCGCGCAGGATGGCCACGTGGCTGTCTTTCGTCGCCGCCTCGATGCGGCGGATACCGTCGATATTGAGCAGATACGACCTGTGCACGCGCAGGAACTTGGCGGGGTCGAGCTGGGTCTCCAGTTCCGCCAAGGTCTGGCTTTTCAGGTAGGACTTGCCCTCGGAACGGATGCTGATGTAGTCATCTTGCGCCTCGATGTAGTCGATGCGCGCGCTGGCGATCACGTGGACCTTGGCGCCGTCGCGTATCAGCACGCGGTCCAGCGGCGCGCTGCGCGTGGCCGCCTCGCGTGCCAGCGTCAGCACAGTCTCGGGCGTGCTGCGGCTGGCGCGCGCATGGGCCAGCGCCTGGTCGAAGCGCTGTTCGCTGAACGGTTTCAGCAGATAGTCCAGGGCATGGCATTCGAACGCCTTCAAGGCGTACTGGTCGTAGGCCGTGACAAAGATCAAACGCGTCTTGGCGCCGATCAGCTCCGCCACTTCAAAACCATCGAGGCGCGGCATCTGGATGTCGAGAAACACCAGTTCCGGTTCCAGATCCGCGATGGCCTTGACGGCTTCGAAGCCGTTGGCGCACTCGGCCACGATGTCGATATCGTCATGGCGCGCCAGGTATTCACGCAACACGCTGCGCGCCAGCAATTCGTCATCGACGATGGCGACCCGCATTCTTGCCTGCATCATGCATCCTCCGTGTCGCCGGTCTGCGCCGGCATGGAAATCATCACTTCGAAATGGCCGTCGCGCCGGCCCCAGTGCACGCTGGCCTCGTGGCCATACGCGCCGGCCAGGCGCTGGCGCACGTTCTCCAGACCGACGCCATTGCCGCGCTGTGGCCCTTGATCCGCATCAACCGGGTTGCGCACGGAGATCTGCAGCAGGCTGCCCACGCGCCGGGCCTCGATGGCGATCAGGCCGCCCTCCGTCAAGCCGCAAATACCATGCTTGACGGCATTTTCCACCAGCGGCTGTATCAGCATGGGTGGCAGCAGACACGCCAGCGCGGCGGCGTCGATGGTTTCCGCCACTTGCAGGCGTTCGCCGAAACGCACTTGCTCGATGGCGAGAAAGTGGCGGATCAGCACCAGTTCCTGCTCCACGGTAATGTGCTTGTGCGCCTCCAGGCTCAGGCTCTGACGAAAGAAGCTGGCCAGCTGCACCGTCATCTGGCGCGCACCCGCCGCATTGATAGACGTCAAGGCGCTGATGGAGTTCAGGCTGTTGAACAGGAAATGCGGATCAATTTGCGTGCGCAGCATGCGCAATTGCGCTTCCTGCGCCGCCAGCTGCGCTTCCAGCCCCCGCTGCTCGGCCATCCTGGCGCGCACGAATTCCAGCAACAGATAATGCACGGCGGCAGCCAGGCAATACAGCAGCGCACCCAGGCCGAAGAACAGGGCCAGCAGCGATTGCGTCAGGTTCACGCCCAGCCAGCGCAGCTCCAGCAACAGGCTGACGCTGTTCAAAAATTGCAGCAGGGTGGCCCACAGCAAGCCCGCGAACAGGGCCGCCACGCCCATCACGCCGGCGATGGCGAGCGGATGGCGGACGTGCAAGGGGTAGGCGCGGCACAGGTAAAACGCGGAAAAGCCGGAACCGATCGCATACACGAGCGTGGCGGGCACCACCAGCACGACGGCATTGAGCCAGGGTGCGTGCGCCACCCTGGCCAGGATAAAGGCCAGGGCCAGGCCCAGCGCGATGCAGACCAGGAACACCACCACGGCGCTGCGCCGCTTCGACAAGGGCCCCGACATGCGCGCCTAGTTGCGGATTTCCAGGCCGCCCATGATGGCGTAGCCCGTCACGTACAGGCGCTTGGCCTGGTTCGGCGGCACGATGGTCTTTTCCTCGAAGCCGCCGAGGATGGGCGTGCCCTGCAGCACGACGCTCCAGTCGGGCGGAATCTTGATGGTGACGCCGCCGCACAGGGCAAATACGTTGAGCACGGCTTCGCCTTCGATCGACGCCTGGCGCAAGTCGATTTCGCAGCCGGCCATGATGACATTGATATCGCCGCCCTTGAAGCGCTGCGACGACACGCGCCGCACGTAACCGCCGAGGATGGCCGTCACTTCGATGATGCTGTCATCGTCCGCCCGCCCGCTGGCGCCGGGCGCTGCCGTGGCAGCGGCGGCATCCTTGTCGAGCGACACGGCGCCATTCCTGGCCTGGCCGAACGAGTCAGGCGCTGCCGTGCCATCCTGCTGTGCGCCAAAGCGACGGCGACGCTGGCGCTGCTGCGCGCCGGGCAGGGATTTCGACACCACGGCCACGCCCAGGCCGATGATCAGCAAGGGCCACAGCAAGTCCCAGTTCATGTAGAAGATGCCCATGTGCTTGAGGGTCCAGGCCACGCCCAGCAGCACCAGCATGCCGCCCAATAAATAACCGTTCGCGCTGCGGCTTTGCGACAGTTTCAGCAGACCGAACACGATCAGCGCCGTGGGCCAGAAGCGGAAGGTATAGCGCACATCGATGAAACCGAGGTTATCGAGCAGGAACAGCAGTCCCAGGCCGATGACGATGACGCCCAGCACGATCTGCGATGGCGAGTGCAGCGGCGGTTTATTTTTCATGCTCGGACTCCCGGTAGGCAATAAAATGTTTGTTCAGCAGCGGTTCCAGCACCAAACCCACGCCCCAGGCGATCAGCAAGGCGGGCCAGCTATTGTAGAAATGCAAGTTCCACAGTTCTTCATACGATGCATACCACCAGGCGGCGAAAAAGATCAGCCACAGGCCGCTCAGTACCTGCTTGGCGGACACGGGCGTGAGCAGCTTGTTCAGGCCGAAAACGACCAGTATCACCGGCCAATAATGCCATAGTGAATAGTAATCGTGGAGATAGATCACATCGAGCCGGTCCAGCAGGACGATGGCGCCGATGGCGATCAGCAGCACGCCCCACAGCAGCTGGGTACGGCGGCAATAGGCTGGTTCAGGTTTCACGGTCACCCCTTGAAGTTGGTTGATCGTAAAGATACGCGGATTTCGGGAAGGAGAAAACAACGCTTCGGCGAATGGCGGAAAGACAGCGGTGAATGGCGCAACGGCGGAAATGAAGGGCAAAAAACAGGCAAAAAAAAAGACCGGCTAGGCCGGCCTTGAAGGGGTTCGCAGTCCACACCGCGACCTGGAGTTGCAGTGCACAGCCGCGTGGCGCAGGGCGCAAACGCGAACAGAAATCTGGTGCCGATCCTTGAGGCGACCGGCTGACCTGCTGGAAGATCGAACATGCCGCCAACTTCACGGCAGTGCGTCTCAACCAAGCAAAGCCATCATACTCCCGATCGCCATACAGCACCGTTCGCTAGCGCACACTGATGGGGTTTTGCTGAGCTGCATCAAACGGCGACGGCATGCGGCGGGTTGAGCATGTCATTCTTGATCCATGTCAGCACGGACGGCCCCTGCGGCTGCCAGCCCAGCAGCTTGCGCGCCCGTTCGCCGCGCACGCGGCTGTTGGAGCCAAGGCCATACGACGCCATCTCATAACCCCATTCGGCAATCGCCTCGGGCAGCGGCCAGTCCTGCGCGGGGCCCAGGTCCAGTGCGGTGGCGATGGCGGCCGTCATGTCGCGGAAAGCCGCTTCGCCCGACTCGACAAAGTAAAAGGTGCCGGCCGGCGACTTTTCCAGCGCCAGCAAATACAGGCTGACGACGTCGTCGATATGCACGTTGGACCAGATATTGCGGCCCGGCCCCACGTGGCGCACGATGCCGCTCTTGCGCGCCTGTTTCAGCAGGCGTGGCAACTGCACGCTGTCGCGCGGCAAGGCGCCATGACCGTAGATCAGCGTATTGCACAACACGCTCGCGCGCACGCCCTGGCTTGCGCTGGCCAGGACCAGGTCGTCGATGGCCACGCGGGCCGCCTTGTCGGCCGTAGGCGCCGGCAACTTGTCTTCGTAATAGATCTGTTCCGTGCCCTCGCCGCCCGAGGCGTCGCCCACGATGGACGAGCCGCTCGTATGCAGGAACGGCTTGTTCGTGCCGGCCAGCGCTTCGATGATGGCTTCGACGGCGCCCCGGTGGTCGCTGCTGGCCGCATTGATGACGGCATCGGCCGCCTTCGCCTGCTCGATGAGCAATTCGCGGTCGTTCAAGGTGCCGACGATACCATGTACGCCGATGGTGGCCAGCTCGGCCACCTGTTCCGGTTTGCGCACGAGGCCCGTCACCTGGTGGCCGGCACGCACGAGGCCCGCCGCGATGGAACTGCCGATGAAACCTGCCGCGCCTGTCAAGAAAATCTTCATGCTTCACTCCTGTCTGGTTAGATTGCTGTCAATCACACCAGTCCAGTATGCCCGCTTTCGTCTTTCGCAAAAAGCAGCCACACAGCAAAAGATCTATGACTTGGACGCAACAGTCTTCTGTTTGAGCTGCAGGGCGGCGATGTAGCGGCTCCGGTAGGCGGGGTCTTGCGGCGTCAGCAAGGTGAGCCTGTCGCGCGCGCGGGTGGCGGCCACATAGAAACGGTTTTCTTCTTCCAGCGGGTCCGTCTTACTGCGAGGGAATTCATCGACGGACAGGTAGGGCAAGATGACGTGGTTGTATTCAAGGCCCTTGATCTGGTCGATGCAGGCGATGACCAGCCTGGCCTTGCCGGTCGAGACCGTCACAGCTTCCTCCATCTCGCCCAGCCAGCCGGCAAAGCCGCCCAGCGCCACGCCCGCCTCGCGGCACACGGCGATAAAACCATGCAGGGAACGGGCGACAACCCGCGCCTGGGCCGGGTCGACATAGATGCGGCGCGCCGTCTGTTCCAGCTGCATCAGGCCAAAGATGTGCTGCAGCGCGTCGCCCGCCGGGGCGTCAGGAGGCAGCGCGCGCAGGTAATCGACGGCGGCCAGGGTCAGCGCCGCCTTGTCCTGGTTGTGCGACTTGGCCAGCTGGTTCGTCAAGAAGCCTTCCAGCAAGTCGGGATAGTTGGCCACGTCGGCCTTGGCTTGCTGCAACTCCGTGCGCGTAAAAGGGATTTCCGCGAACGCCACCAGCGCTTCGAGGATTTCGCCGCGGCGCGGGCCGCTCTTGATCGCATGTAAATCCTTGCGGGCGATGGCGACCATGCCGCGCAGCATCAGCACTTCCAGGCTCAGCAGATAACTGTTCATGTCCACCAGGCCATACGCGATGCCGCTCTGGAACAGTGCCGTTTCCACGCGGATGGCCTGGTCGCGGTCGCGCAGCAAGATTGCCGTCGTGCCCGCATGCGCATGTTCGAGCGCCGCGATCAGCTGGGCGCTGCATGCCTGCGGTTGCGCATGGTCATACTCCAGCAGCTCGATGTGGGTGGCGCGCGACAGGGCCGACACGCTGGCCTTGTTTTTCAGCACGCCGACAGCCTGCGCCAGCTGCGGACCGTAGCGGTAGGAAGCCGTCAGCGGCAAGCGCTGCAAGGCGGGGAATTCCTGCTCGAAGCGCTGGCGCAGGAAGCGGTGGTCGGCGCCCGACCACGTGTAGATGACTTGATCCTTGTCGCCGGCGCCGCAGAAAAACGCGTTGCCGCGGCGTATCAGCATGGTCAGCAGGCGGAACGACGCTTCGTTCAAATCGTGCAATTCATCGGCGACGATGATCTGGAAGGCTGGCAATTGCTGGCGCAGCGGCTCGTCGCCGTCGAGCATGCGCACGAGGTCGTAGGTGGCGTCGAACGGTGCGCGGAACTGGATGTCGCCCGTGTCGGAGCCGCGCAAGCCTTCGTATTCGCGCAGCCACAGATAATGCGTGCGCGACATGCCCAGCAGCTCCAGGTTATCGTCCAGGGAATTGCTCTCGAAGTCAGGATTTTGAAAGTCCAGGCGCGCCTTGGTGCGCAACTGCAATTTCAAGAATTCGGCAATCGCCCCGTTGGTCGTATTAATTTCCAGCGGGTAACGGTGCGCGTATTTCTCCGATACGACTTCCAGCGCTTCCCAGGCTACCGGGCGCAGCTCTTCATCGCTGCGCATGGATGCCACCTGCATATTTTCCAGCTGCAACAGCACCTTGGCGGCAAAGGCGTCGAAGGTATCGACCGTGAGGCGCTTGACGACACCGAGCGGCACGCCCACTTCCAGCAGGCGCTGGCGCAGGGCCACGCGCGCCGCTTCCGTGAAGACCAGGGCCAGCATGCGCTCGGGCGCGCGGCCCCGGTGCAGCGCCTCGGCCAGGCGCAGGGCCAGGGTCGTCGTCTTGGCGGCGCCGGCATTGGCGTCGATCAAGACCACTTTCTTTTGCGCCGTCTGGATGGCGACCTGCTCCGGCGTGGGCGTGATGCGTTTGGGAATGAACTGCGGGGCGTTATCTGTACTCAAGGGTATCCTGAAATAATGTCTGTTCTCGGCGCGCTACCAGGCGCAAGTGCGCAGGCCGGCAAAGATGTCACCCCGTTCGGGCGCATGGAAGGCGCGCATGCGGGCCGAATGCAGGCGCGGCGGCGTGGCGAAGGCGGCGCCGCGCAGCACCTGGTGCTGCATGAAATATGGCGCGGAATATTCGCGCCAGGCATCCACCGCAAAGCCCGGATACGGTTCGAACGGCGTCGCCGTCCACTCCCACACCTGGCCCCAGTGAAAGCGCGGATGGCCGGACAGCGCAGCATACTCCCATTCCGCCTCGGTCGCCAGGCGGCGCCCCACCCAGGCGCAGTACGCCTGCGCTTCATACAGGTTGATGTGACGCACGGCTTCGTTCGGCGGCAAGGTCGTGCGCTGGCCGAAACGCATGGTGCGCCACTGTGTTGCTTCGCGCAGCCAGTACAGGGGCGACGAGCGCTCCTGCTGCATCAGCCAGGCGCTGCCTGCCGCGCTCCAGAACTGGCGGTTCTGGTAGCCGCCGTCGGCGACAAAATCGGCAAACTGGGCGTTTGATACGGCGCAAGCATCGATGGAAAACGGCGGCACATAAACGGCATGGGGCTGTGATTCATTGTCGAAGGCAAACCCGGCCCCGCGCGGCGAGCCCAGTTCGATGCTGCCCCCAGGAAAAGCGATCTCGCCCGCGCCTGGCGGCAGGGCCGGGCTGGCTGCCAGGGATTCCGGCGCTTCCAGGCCCAGCCATTGCAAGCCTGCCAGCATTTCTTCGCCACACAAGTCTTCATGTGCCAAGGCCAGCCGGTATGGCGCCAGGGCGCTGTCGACATTGGCTTCGCGCGAGAGTTTATCGAGCACCCGGTCGAGTACTTCGCGGCAATACGTTTTCACGGCGCCCGGACTGGGCAGTTCCAGCTTCCAGCGCGCGCGGTGCTCGACCATGTTGGCGTCGAACAAGTCGTCGCCGCGCGTCAGCAGGGAGTTATAAATGGCGTCGGCCGGATGGCTGGTAGCGGCTTCGCGCAGGATGAACCACTCGGCAAACCAGGCGATCTGCGCGAGTTGCCACAAGGGCGGAACGAGGCGCGGATGGCGGGGCAAGCCGGCCACCACGTCCAGGCCGGCGCTGACATAACAGTCGAACAGGGAAAGCGTATCCTGGCGCGCGGCCTGCAGCGACTGGGCCAGTTGCTGCGCGCCGGCGTGGCGAAAAGAGGCGTTGATTAAAGTCATGGCCTGATTGTAACGACTTATGCCAACCTTGCACTAGTCGCACAGGAAACATTGGGGGGCCATGCCCCCCAGCCTACTTGACCAGCAGCTCGCCCTGTAGCGGCGTGACGACGGATTTTGGCATGCTGACAATAAAGCTGCTGCCCTTGTCGGCCACGGACTGGATGGCTAGGGTGCCGCCGTGGCGCAGCAGCACGTGCTTGACGATGGCCAGGCCCAGGCCCGTGCCCTGGGTTTCACGCGAACGGCTCTTGTCGACGCGGTAAAAACGTTCCGTCAGGCGCGAAATATGTTCCTGGCTGATGCCGATGCCCGTATCTTGCGCGATGAATTGCGGTCCGGCCGGGCCATCCTGCCAGCGCAAAGTGATGGTGCCGCCGGCCGGCGTGTAGCGCACGGCGTTCGATGCCAGGTTGCCAAACGCGCTATACAGCTCGTCGTAGCTGCCCAATACGTCGGGACCGTTGCATTCCATGGTCACTTCATGCTTGCCGGCCGACAGCCCCTTGGCATCGCGCAAGACTTGCTGCATGAGCTTTTTGGTATCCACGGGCTCGGGACGCAGCGGATAGTCGACCGATTCCAGGCGCGACAGGGTCAGCATGTCCTCGATCAGATGCTGCATGCGGTGGCCCTGCTCCGTCATCAGCTTGAGGTGGGCGGCGCGCGTGGCGGCGTCCAGGTCCAGCTCGGCGGAAGCGATTTCCAGGAAGCCGACGATGACGGTCAGCGGCGTGCGCAGTTCGTGCGAGGCGTTGGCGATGAAGTCGCGGCGCATCATTTCGATGCGTTCCGTCTCCGTCACATCGTGCGTGACGAGGATCTGGCGGCGGTTCTCGAACGGGATGATCTGCACGATCAGCTTGCGGTTGCGGAAAGTGATCGTCAGCGGCTGGTCGTAGCGGCCCAGGATGATGTAATCCATGAACTCGGGGCTGCGGATCAGGTTGGTCACGCGCATGCCCTTGTCGCGCTCGTGCGTGAGGCCCAGGTGTTTCTCGGCGGCCGGGTTGCACCATTCGAGGAACAGCACATCGTCCATGATGACGACGCCGTCCGGCAACAGGTGCATGGCCTGGCGGAAACGCGCCAGCCATTCAGTCAGCTCGGCCTGGTTTTTCTCGTCATCGCGGCGCATGCGGTACAGGCGCGCGAAAATGCTGGTCCAGGCGCCCCAGCCGTCGGGCAGCTTGGCGCTTTGCGGGTTGTCCAGCCAATTACTCAGCTGGAACAGATACGACAGCTGCACGAACACCATCATGGCCATCAGCACGAAAGCGATGCCCAGCGCATACGTAGCGCCAAACAGATACCAGACGACGGCCACGCCCAGCAGCGCCAGCACCATGCGCAAGGCGGCCGGTACCCAGAACAGCAATTTCGGATTCATAGAGTCAAACTTTACTTTTCAGACAACATGTAGCCGACGCTGCGCACCGTCTTGATCAGGCTTTCCGCCTCTTTCAAGGCTTTGCGCAAGCGCAATACGTGGACATCGACCGTGCGTTCTTCGATCACCACATGGTCGCCCCACACCTTGTCGAGCAGCTGGCTGCGGGAAAATACGCGTTCCGGATGGGCCAGCAGGAATTTCAGCAGCTTGTATTCGGCGTGGCCGATATCGATCTTCTGTTCATCCATCATCACCGTGCAGCTGACGGGATCCAGGGCCACGTTGCCGGCGCGCATGGGTGCCTGCGCGTGTTCCGGGCTCTTGCGTCGCAGCAAGGCTTTGGCGCGGGCCAGCAGCTCGCGCGGCGAGAACGGCTTGGTGACGTAATCGTCGGCTCCGCTGTTCAGGCCGGCCAGCTTGTCTTCTTCCATGCTCTTGGCGGTGAGCATGATGACGGGGATGGCGGCGAAATTGCGGTCGGCGCGGATGCGCGACAGCAGGCGCAGGCCCGTCTGGTCCGGCAGCATCCAGTCCAGCAGGATCAGATGCGGCGTGCGGTGCTGGATGAACTCCCAGGCATCGGCAACGTTTTGTACGGAACAGCAATTCCAGCCGGATTCGCGCAGCGAATAGGTGACCAGTTCAACGATGGCCGGCTCATCTTCAACAATCAATACCGTGGTTTTATCAGATGCCATAAAGCTTACTCAGGGAGCTCCTCGGAAATGGCGGGAGCAGCCACCTTGGTGTGGCGGATGTCCTTGCCTTCAACCACGTAAATCACGTATTCGGCGATGTTCTTCGCATGGTCGCCGATCCGTTCGATGGCCTTGGCCACCCACAGGGTATCGAGCGCCGCCGAAATCGTGCGCGGGTCTTCCATCATAAAGGTGATCAAGTTGCGCATGATAGACCGAAACTCATGGTCGATGATGGCATCTTGTGCAATTAATTGTAAGGCCTGCTTGCCATCGTTGCGCGCGAATGCGTCAAGCGCGTCGTGCAGCATGTCGGTGGCCGTGTTGGCAATGCCGCGCACCATCTCGTAATGGTTGACCACGCCGTTGCCGCGCTTGTGCAGATTCTTCGCCACGCGGGCGATTTTCGTCGCCTCGTCGCCTACGCGCTCGAGGTCGGTAATCACCTTGATGGTGGCCATGATGGTGCGCAAGTCGTTGGCGGCCGGCTGGCGGCGCACGATCAGATGGCTGCACGCGTCGTCCAGCGACACTTCGAGCTGGTTGACGACGTCGTCTTCGCGCATCACGCGGTCGGCGCGTTCCGGGTTGCCGATGCGAAAGCACGTCATCGCATCGAGGAACTGGGTTTCAACGATGCCGCCCATCAGGAGCACTTTCGAGCGGATCGCTTCGAGTTCGTTGTCGTATTGCTTGGATGAATGTTCGCCTATCATGCTGTCTCTCCGTATTCAGTTGTCTTGTAGTCGCTATGCGGGATGGATCAGCCGAAGCGGCCCGTGATGTAATCCTGCGTTTCCTTGCGGGCCGGATTCATGAAGATCTGGTCCGTTTCGCCGAATTCCACCAGCTCGCCCAGGTACATATAGGCCGTGTAGTCGGAGCAGCGCGCCGCCTGTTGCATATTGTGCGTCACGATGGCGATCGTGTAATCCTGTTTCAGTTCGCTGATCAGCTCTTCCACTTTCGAGGTCGAGATCGGGTCCAGCGCCGAGGTCGGTTCATCCAGCAGCAAGACATCCGGTTTCACGGCCACGCCGCGCGCGATGCACAAACGCTGCTGCTGGCCGCCCGACAGCGACAGGCCGCTCTTGGTCAGCTTGTCCTTGACCTCGCCCCACAGCGCAGCCTTTTTCAAGGCCCACTCGACGCGCTCGTCCATCTCGCCTTTCGACAGGTCTTCATACAGGCGCACGCCGAAGGCGATATTGTCGTAGACGGACATGGGGAACGGCGTCGGCTTCTGGAACACCATGCCGACCTTGGCGCGCAGCATGTTGACGTCCTGGTCCGCGTCAAGCACGTTGCGGCCGCGGTACAGGATCGAGCCTTCCGCGCGCTGGCCCGGATACAGGTCATACATGCGGTTCAGGGTGCGCAGCAGGGTTGATTTGCCGCAACCGGACGGGCCGATGAAGGCGGTAACCTTCTTCTCGTGGATGTCCAGGTTGACGTTATGCAAGCTTTGCGTTTTGCCGTAAAAAAAGTTCAGGCCCGAAATCTCGATGGTTTTTTTCTTTGGTGCCAGGTCTTGGGCTGGATTCATTTGCGTATTCATATGGGTTCGCTTCGCTCGGTATCTGTTTAATTAGGGACTTTTTGGCTGAACACGGTGCGCGACAGGATATTCAAGGCCAGCACGCTGAAGGTGATCAGCAGTGCGCCGCCCCAGGCCAGCGAGCGCCAGTTGTCGTACGGGCTCATCGCGAACGATGCGATGACGGACGGCAAGTTGGCCATCGGCGCATTCATGTTGAAGCTTTGGAACTGGTTATTCAGGGCCGTGAACAGCAGCGGCGCCGTTTCGCCGGCGATGCGGGCCAGGGCCAGCAGGACACCCGTGATGACGCCAGCCTTGACGGCACGCAAGCGCACCAGGGTGGCGACCTTCCAGCGTGGCGCGCCGAGAGCAAATGCGGCTTCCAGCAGGCTGTTCGGTACCAAACGCAGCATATTGTCCGTCGTGCGCACCACTACCGGCACGGCGATCAGCGACAGGGCGATGGCGCCCGCATAACCGGAAAAGTGTTTGACGTGCGCCACATACAGCGCATACACGAACAGGCCGATGACGATCGATGGCGCCGACAGCATGATGTCGGTCACAAAACGCGTCACTTGCGCCAGCTTGTTTTCTTCGCCGTATTCGGCCAGGTAGATGCCGGCCAGGATACCGATCGGGGTGCTGACGACAGTCGCCAGGCCCACCATCAGGGCGCTGCCGACGATCGCATTGATCAAGCCGCCGCCTTCGCTGCCGGGAGCCGGCGTCGTTTGCGTGAACAGGTCGACGGACAAGGCGCCGAAACCCTTGATCACCAGGGTGAACAGTATCCACACGAGCACGGCCAGGCCCAGGGCCATGGCGGCCACCGACAGGGCGATGCCGATGCGGTGCATCAGCAGGCGCTTGCGGTAGACGGGGTTCATGGCCGGCTTGGCCGGAACGTCGAGAGTGCTTACTTGGCTCATTTCGTGCCTTCCTTGCGGGACATGCCAGCCAGCATCAGCTTGGCGGCGGATAAGACGATAAAGGTGATGACAAACAGGATCAGTGCCAGCGAGAACAGCGATGCCACGTGCAACTCGGATTGCGCTTCGCCAAACTCGTTCGCCAGCAGGGAGGTGATGCTGTTACCGGCGGCGAACAGCGACCACGACAGTTTATTCGCGTTACCGATGACGAAGGTGACGGCCATGGTTTCGCCCAGCGCGCGGCCCAGGCCCAGCATGACGCCGCCGACGACGCCAGTCTTGGTGTATGGCAAGACGATCTTGCGCACGACTTCCCAGCGCGTACAGCCCAGGCCGTAGGCCGATTCCTTCAGCACGGCAGGGACGATTTCAAACACGTCGCGCATCACGGAAGCGATGAAAGGGATGATCATGATGGCCAGCACCAGGCCGGCCGTCAGCAGGCCGATGCCCATCATGGGGCCGCTGAACAGCTGGCCGATGACGGGTACGTTGCCGAGGGTGGCTTTCAGGATAGGCTGGACGTGGTCGGCAAACAGGGGCGCAAACACGAACAGGCCCCAGATGCCGTAGATGATCGATGGTACGCCGGCCAGCAGCTCGACAGCCGTGCCCAGCGGGCGGCGCAGCCAGGCCGGGCAGATTTCCGTGAGGAACAGGGCGATGCCGAAGCTGACGGGAAAGGCGATCAGCAAGGCGATAACGGAGGTCACCAGGGTGCCGATGATGGGGATCAGGGCGCCGTACTGGTCATTGACGGGATCCCATTCCGCAGACACGATGAAATGCAGGCCGAAGGTCTTGAAGGCCGGTATCGATTCCATGATCAGTGAAATGATGATGCCGACCAGGACGATCAGCACCGACAGGGCGAACAGCATCGTCACCTTGTGGAACATGAAATCCTGGAAGCGCTGCTTGCGCATGGTGGAAAGCATTTGCGCGTGACTGATGGAATCGGTCATGGTGCCGCCTGGCATGGGGATCGTGGAGGAGGTAGATTGTGCGCTCATAGTGTGCCATATGGGTGGTACTGCAGGTACTGCTATTTTTATCGTGCTCTTTTAGCCGGGAACGCCTGCAAGGGCTTGCGGGCGGTCCTGGCTAACTCCCTGCCCCGCCGTGCTGCTGGCGGGGACAAGGACATTCTTGCTTGAATAAACCGTAGCGAGCGGCAACTAGTTGTGGCTGAGAAGCGGAGCTGTGCTTTAGCACAGTGAGCATCGCAGGCCGCAAATAGCGCCGCGCAGTAGGTTTATTAGTAGATCGACTTGCCCGATGCATCTTTCAGGTTAGCTTTCCACGATTCCTGCACCAGTTTGATGACCGATGCCGGCATCGGCACGTAGTCCAGTTCAACGGCAGCGGCGCCACCGTTCTTGTAGGCCCAGTCGAAGAATTTCAGGACTTCTTTGGCCTTGGCTGCGTCAGCCTGGACTTTGTGCATCAGGATGAACGACACGCCGGTGATCGGCCAGCTGTTCTTGCCAGCCTGGTCGGTCAGGACCACGCCGAAGCCTGGGGTTTGCGTCCAAGGTGCCGAAGCGGCGGCTGCCTTGAAGTTTTCGTCGTCAGGTTGCAGGAAGTTGCCGTCCTTGTTTTGCAGCTGGGTGTGCGACATCTTGTTTTTCTTGGCGTAAGCCCACTCGACGTAGCCGATCGAACCCTTGATACGCTGAACGTTGGCGGCGACGCCTTCGTTACCCTTGCCACCCACGCCCACGGCCCATTTCACAGCCGAGCCAGCACCGATTTTCGATTTGAATTCCGGGTTGGTTTTCGACAGGAAGTCGGTGAACAGGAACGACGTGCCCGAACCGTCGGCGCGGTGCACCACGGTGATTTCCGTATCCGGCAGCTTGACGCCACTGTTCAGTGCGGCGATTTCAGGCGCGCTCCACTTGGTGATCTTGCCCAGGTAGATGTCGCCAACGACTTTACCCGTCATTTTCAGCTGGCCTGGGGTTACGCCGTCCAGGTTGACGATGGTGACCACGCCGCCCATGATGGCCGGGAACTGCATCAGGCCCGCTTCTTCCAGCTCTTCTGCCTTCAAAGGCATGTCCGAGGCGCCGAATTCAACAGTCTTGGCCTTGATTTGCTTGATGCCAGCGCCGGAACCGACGGACTGGTAGTTCAGGCCGTTGCCGGTGTTGGCTTTGTACGTCTCAGCCCATTTGGCGTAGATCGGGTACGGGAAAGTTGCGCCAGCACCTGTCATATCTGCCGCCATGACGGAAGCGGAAGAAAATGCCATCGCTGCCGAAGCACCCACGACGATAAATTTGAACATTTGCTTCATTTGCATATCAAGTCCTCAGGGTTGTTAGGGCTCAAAGTCCCGGTTGAATGCTGCGCAGTCTAGCAAGCGAATATGACAGCTTTATGACATAGGTAAAAAATCTTGAAATAATTGCCTACGCCCCGAGGATGGCCATTTTCGGCGTGAAAAATGACAGGGCCGGCGACGCTTTATGACAGCTTATGTCACGCTTACGTCATATTTCATGATTACACTCACAACGCGTCATACATGATGAAATACGGCTAGAATTAACTATCTGCAAAGACAAAAGAATATGAAACCTGAACTGCACACGGAAGTGACCAAATCGGGCATCCTGCTTGACCGCGAGCTGTCGCAACTGACTTTCAACCGGCGCGTGATGGCCCAGGCGGAAGACCCGAACATTCCGCTGCTCGAGCGCCTGCGCTACCTGTGCATCGTCAGCAGTAACATGGATGAGTTTTTCGAGGTGCGCGTGGCCAGCCTCCTGGCGGCCGGCAGCATCGGCGGTTCGCTGGCGGGCCACCCTGCCCTGGCGGCCAACCTGGAGCGCATTGGCAAGGAGTGCCATGCGCTGGTGGAACGCCAGTACGAGATATTAAATAACGACGTCTTGCCGGCCCTGCGCGAAGCGGGCGTGCATTTGCTGCGCGACAGCGACCGCAACGAGGCGCAGCGCGCGTGGGTCAAGCAATACTTCGACCGCGAAGTGCGGCCCCTGCTGACGCCGATCGGCCTCGACCCGGCCCACCCGTTCCCGCAAGTGGTGAATAAAAGTCTCAATTTCATCGTCTCGCTGAGCGGCAAGGATGCGTTTGGCCGCGGCACGGCGATCGCCATCGTCAAGGCGCCCCGCGTCTTGCCGCGGGTTATCAAGCTGCCGGACGAGATTTCCGGCGATGGCGTGTCCTTCTGTTTATTGTCGTCCGTCATCCATGCGCACATTTCCGACCTGTTCGCCGGGCGCGAAGTCATCGCCTATTCGCAATTCCGGGTCACGCGCGACAGCGACCTGTGGGTGGACGAGGACGAAGTCAAGAATCTGCGCCAGGCCCTGAAGGGCGAGCTGGTCGGTCGCCAGTTCGGCACCTCCGTGCGCCTGGAAGTGGCGCGCAATTGCCCGCCAGAATTGTCGCAATTCCTGCTCGACCAGTTCAGCCTGGATCAAAGCCGCTTGTACCGCGTCAACGGCCCCGTCAATCTGGTGCGCCTGTCGGAAATGATCGACCACGTCAAGCAGCCTGAGCTGCGCTTCCCGCCCTTCTTCCCCGGCCTCGCGCATAAAGCCATCGGCAACGACATCTTTGCCGCACTGACCAGGCACGACATCCTGCTGCACCACCCGTATCAGTCGTTCCAGACGGTGATCGACTTCATCCGCAGCGCCGCCTACGATCCGTCCGTCGTGGCCATCAAGCAGACGATCTACCGCACGGGCATGAACTCGGACCTGATGGAGTCGCTGATCACGGCGGCGAAAATGGGCAAGGAAGTGACCGTCATCGTGGAATTGATGGCGCGTTTCGACGAAGAAGCCAATATCAACTGGGCCGACAAGCTGGAGCAAGCGGGCGCGCAAGTCGTGTACGGCGTCGTGGGATTGAAAACCCATGCCAAGGTGGCCCTCGTCATCCGCCGCGAAGAAGGCAGCTTGCGCTTCTACGCCCACTTGGGCACCGGCAACTACCACCCCACGACAACCAAGCTGTACACGGATTTTGGCTTGCTGACGGCCAACCAGGACCTGGCCGTGGAAGTCAATGAAGTCTTCATCCACCTGACCAGCCTGACCAAGCCGCACAACCTGAACCATTTGTGGCTGGCGCCGTTCGGCCTGCAAAGCGAAATCATCAAGGCCATCCGCAACGAGGCGAAGATCGCCCGCTCGGGCCGGCGCGGGCGCATCATCGTGAAAGTCAACGCGCTGGTCGACGAATCCGTGATCCGCGCCCTGTATGCGGCCTCGACCGATGGCGTGAAGATCGACTTGATCGTGCGCGGCGCATGCACCCTGAAGCCGGGCGTGCCGGGATTATCGGAAAATATCAAGGTGCGCTCCGTGATCGGCCGTTTCCTCGAACACAGCCGCATCTACTACTTCCGCAACGACCTGGCGCACGATGTCTACCTGGCCAGCGCCGACTGGATGAGCCGCAACCTGTTCCGCCGGGTGGAAGTGGCCTTCCCCGTGCTGGACCGGGCGCTGAAACGGCGCGTGATCGCCGAGGGCCTGAATCCGTATTTGAAGGATAATACCAATGCATGGGAACTGGAGCCGACGGGCCACTACGCGCGCCGCAAGCCGCGCGGCAAGCAAACGCCGTTCAGCGCCCAGCAATATTTGATGCATACACTGGGCACGCCGGGCGCGGAGGTCGGCGAATAGGCAATTCTACACAGAGGAGTACAGCATGGATCTCATCTTGTGGCGACACGCAGAAGCGGAGCCGGGCGTTCCCGACCTCGAACGCGCCCTGACCGTCAAAGGCCAGAAACAGGCGCGCCGCATGGGCGAATGGCTGGCCTCGCAACTACCGGAAAATTGCCGTATCCTCGTCAGCCCCGCCCTGCGCACCCTGCAAACGGCGGAAGCGCTGGGGCGCAAGTTCAAGCTGATGCCGGAACTGGCGCCCGGCGCCGAGGCGGAAGACATCCTCAAGGCGGCCAACTGGCCCGGCGGCAAGGAAACCGTGCTCATCGTCGGCCACCAGCCCACGCTGGGCCAGGCGGCCGCCCTGCTATTGACGGGCGAGGAGCAGGAATGGGAAATGCGCAAGGCCAGCGCATGGTGGTTTTCCCAACGTGAGCCAGGCGACCCGATCAGCGTTTATTTAAAAGCCGTGATGGCGCATGATTTGGTTGTGAAATAAGGGTGGCGAAATAAGGCAGCGCAGCAGGAAATGCGCAAAAAGTGCGCTGGGACAAATACTAGCAGGAATTACAACACGGCAGCCTTGTAAAGCGCTGCCGATCTGCTAGAGTTTAATTGCATCAACTACGTGCTGGAGCGCCGCTCTGGCACATTGAGCAACCCAGCGGACAGCCGTCCAACGGCGGCTGAATGATCATGTTAACCTTCCTCGTTTTTCTCTTCATCGCCATCTTCGCCGCCATCATCGGCTTCGTCGCCTTTGAACTGATCGAAGAAATGCGCGGCAGTCACCACAAGCTGATGGACCGCTACCACGAGTAGTGTTCACCTCGGCAATATCGAATGGCGCCAGCGACGGCCTACAGGCCCGTCCCTCGCGCCATCCTTGTTCTTACACTCCCGTTTTGAACTTCGTATAGATGCGCGTCATCAAGCGGCGAATATCGGCTGTGGTCGCTTCCGGCGCCGCCATGCGCTGCTTGTCCGCGTCCGACAGGAAGATGGCCTTGTTCTCGCCGATATCCTTGCGCACATATTTGATGCTGGCCGGATTCGGATTCGCATAGAACACCTTGTTGCTCAGGCTGGCATGCACTTGCGGGCGCAAAATGTAGTTGATGAACAGGTGTGCATTGGTCGGGTGCGGCGCGTCGGCCGGGATGGCCATGGTATCGAACATCAGGGCGGCCGTCTTCGGCACCAGCACCTGGATCACATTGCCGTTCTTCGCATCGATGGCGCGCTGGCGCGCGATATTGATGTCGCCCGACCAGCCCAGCGCTACGCAGACGGAACCGTTGGCCATGTCATTGATGTAGCCGGACGAGCTGAACAGGGTCACGTAGGGGCGGATCGCCTGCAGCACCTTGCCTGCTTCCTGATAGTCGGCGGCCGCTTTCGAGTAGGCGGGCTTGCCCAGGTATTGCAGGGCGGCCGGCAGCACTTCCGACGGCGAGTCGAGGAAGGACACGCCGCACGATTTCAGCTTCGCCGCGTATTTCGGGTCGAAGATCAGGTCCCACGCATTGTCGGGCATGGCCATGCCGCCCAGCGCGGCCTTGACCTTGTTGACGTTGATGCCCACCGTCGTGTAGCCCCACAGCCAGTCGACCAGGTAATCGTTGTTCGGGTCGATCTTCGACAGCTTGGCCTGCAGGTTCTGGTCCAGGTTGCCCAAATTCGTCAGCTTGCTCTTGTCGAGTTTGCGCAGCAAGCCCGCATCGATCTGCAGGCGCGCCCACTGGGCCGTCGGCACGACGATGTCGTAGCCGGACTTGCCCGCCACCAGTTTCGCATTGAGGATTTCGTTATTGTCGAAAACGTCGTAGCGTACCTTGATGCCCGTTTCCTTTTCAAAATTCTTGATCGTATCGTCGCCGATATAGTCGGACCAGTTATAGATGTTCAGGACTTTCTCTTCCTGAGCCTGAGCTTGCGCAGACAAGGCCAGTGCGGCCGCCGCCAAGGCCAGTCCCACTCCAATGCGCCGCCCTGCTTGCCATGTGTTTGCCATCGTACCGCCTCCGGAATTAGTCAGAAAATAGTGACGATGATAGCAAGAAGGGCGCGATCAGGTCTACCCTGATCGCGCCCTTGCCTATCGCGCAGTATTACCGTGGCAGCTTACACCTTATCCAGCCCCACCTGCGCCCCCGTAAACACCAGGTTGCCGTTCTGGGCGTCGATGCGGATCTCGTCTTTCGGGCCAAACTTGCCTTCCAGGATCAGCTTCGACAGCGGATTTTCGATCTGCTGCTGGATCGCCCGTTTCAAAGGACGGGCGCCATACACCGGGTCGTAGCCCGCTTCGGCGATTTGCTGCAGTGCCGCGTCCGTCAAGCGCAGCTGCATGTCCATGCGCCCCAGGCGTTCTTCGAGGATCTTCAGCTGGATCTTCGCGATCGCGCCGATGTTTTTCTCGTCGAGGCCGTGGAACACGACGATTTCGTCGATGCGGTTGACGAACTCGGGACGGAAGTGCGAGCGCACCTCGGCCATCACGGCCAGCTTCACGACACCGGGATCATCGCTTTCCATCGCCTGGATTTTATGCGAACCCAGGTTCGATGTCATGATGATGACGGTATTCTTGAAGTCCACCGTGCGGCCCTGGCCATCCGTCATGCGTCCATCGTCGAGCAATTGCAGCAGCACGTTGAAGACGTCGGCATGCGCCTTTTCCACTTCGTCGAGCAGGATCACGCTGTACGGCTTGCGGCGCACGGCTTCCGTCAGGTAGCCGCCCTCGTCGTAGCCCACGTAGCCGGGCGGCGCGCCGATCAATCGGGCCACGGAATGCTTCTCCATGAACTCGCTCATGTCGATGCGGATCATCGATTCTTCCGTATCGAACAGGAAGGTCGCCAGCGCCTTGCTCAATTCCGTCTTGCCGACGCCCGTTGGCCCCAGGAACATGAAGGAACCATATGGACGGTTCGGATCGCTCAAGCCGGCGCGCGAGCGGCGGATGGCGTCGGCCACGGCCGTGATCGCTTCATCCTGGCCCACGACGCGCTCATGCAGCTTCTCTTCGATGTGCAGCAGTTTGTCGCGCTCGCCCTGCATCATGCGCGACACGGGAATACCCGTCGCGCGCGACACCACTTCGGCGATCTCCTCGGCGCCCACTTCCGTGCGCAGCAGCTTCGGCTGATCCGGGTCGAGTTTCGGGATGCCGCTGTCAGCCTGCTTGAGCTGGGCTTCCAGCTGCGGCAATTTGCCGTACTGCAGCTCCGACACCTTCTGCCAGTTGCTCTCGCGCGTGGCCTGCTCCATCTGCAGCTTGACTTGCTCGATCTCTTCCTTGATGTGCGTACTGCCTTGCACCACGGCTTTTTCCGCCTTCAGGATTTCCTCGAAGTCATTGTATTCGCGCTGCAGCTTGACGATCTCTTCCTCGATCAGGCCCAGGCGGCGCAACGATGCCTCGTCTTTTTCCTTCTTGACGGCTTCGCGCTCGATTTTCAGCTGGATCAGACGGCGTTCCAGCTTGTCCATCACTTCCGGCTTGGAGTCGATCTCGATCTTGATCTTCGCCGCCGCTTCATCGATCAGGTCGATCGCCTTGTCCGGCAAAAAACGGTCCGTGATATAGCGGTGCGACAGCTCGGCGGCGGCGATGATGGCCGCGTCCGTGATTTCCACCTTGTGGTGCAGCGCGTACTTGTCCTGCAAGCCGCGCAGGATGGCGATCGTCGCTTCCACGGTCGGCTCGTCGACGAGCACTTTCTGGAAGCGGCGCTCCAGCGCGGCATCCTTCTCGATGTACTTGCGATACTCGTCGAGCGTGGTGGCGCCCACGCAGTGCAGCTCGCCGCGCGCCAGCGCAGGTTTGAGCATATTGCCCGCGTCCATCGCGCCCTCGGCCTTGCCCGCGCCCACCATGGTGTGCATTTCGTCGATAAAGACGATGGTTTGCCCTTCATCCATGGCCAGTTCCTTCAGCACGGATTTCAGGCGCTCCTCGAATTCGCCGCGGAATTTCGCGCCGGCCAGCAAGGCGGCCATGTCCAGCGAGAGTACGCGCTTGCCTTTCAAGGACTCGGGCACTTCGCCATTGACGATGCGCTGCGCCAGGCCTTCGACGATGGCCGTCTTGCCCACGCCCGGTTCGCCGATCAGCACGGGATTGTTCTTGCTGCGGCGCTGCAGGATCTGGATGGTGCGGCGGATTTCATCGTCGCGGCCGATGACAGGGTCGAGCTTGCCCTTGCGCGCCCGCTCCGTCAGGTCCAAGGTGTATTTTTTCAGGGCTTCGCGCTGGCCTTCGGCTTCTTGCGAGTCGACCTTGTTGCCGCCGCGCACAGCCTCGATGGCCGCTTCCAGGGCCTTGCGGGTCAGGCCGTTTTCGCGCGCCAGCTTGCCGCAATCGGACTTGTCGTCCGTCATGGCCAGCAAGACCATCTCGCTGGACACGAACTGGTCGCCCGCCTTTTGCGATTCCTTGTCGGCCAGGTTCAGCAGGGCCACGAATTCGCGGCTGACCTGCACGTCGCCGCCCGTGCCCGACACTTTCGGCAAGCGTTCGAGGGACGCGCCCAGGGCCTTCGACAGGCCGCCCACATTGACGCCGGCCCGCTGCAAGAGCGAGCGGGCGCCGCCGTCGTCCTGGTTCAACAGGGCCGTCAGCAGGTGGACTGGTTCGATATAGGGGTTGTCGTTGCCCACGGCCAAGCTTTGCGCATCGGCCAGGGCTTCCTGTAATTTGGTAGTGAGTTTGTCTTGTCGCATGAAAAGCGCTCCCGGTTAATTAGTTGTTAACCAAATTGGGGTGAGGCAGTACTTTTCAAGCATACACAAAGCAGAAATCCGCTGCACTTGGGCAAATGCTAGCGTGCGCGGCAACTACACTTCAGACGGGGCCGGCTTTCGACGCCCATTTATCCAGCGCCGTCTCGTCGCTGTCGCGCGCATCGACCCAGCGCGCGCCTTCCGGCGTGTCTTCCTTCTTCCAGAACGGTGCTTCCGTCTTCAGGTAATCGATGATGAACTCGCAGGCGGCAAAGGCCTCGCCCCGGTGGGCGGACGAGACCGCCACCAGCACGATCTGCTCCTGCGGCAGCAAGGGTCCCACGCGGTGGATCACCAGTGCGCCAGACAGGGGCCAGCGGCCCCGCGCCTGCTCGACGATCGCTTCGATGGACTTTTCCGTCATGCCCGGATAGTGCTCGAGCTCCATGGCGGCCACGTCCAGCCCCTCGTTCATGTCGCGCACCGTGCCGACAAAGCCGACGACGGCGCCCACCTTGGGGTTGCCTGCACGCAATTGTGCGATTTCTTGACTCAAGTCAAAATCAGCTTGCTGGACGCGGACGCTGGTACTCATTTGGCATGCCCTCCGATACGGCGCAGCAAGGTTTCGATGCGGCTGGCCGTGCGCGCATCGGTGGCCGCGGCAATCGCGCACAGCTGCATCAGCTGCGACACTTGCGTAAGCGGCTTCTGGCCCGATTTCAGCGACGATTGCAGCACTTCCACCTGCATTTTCAGGCGGTCGCGGGCAAATTCGGCGCCGCTGTCGACACCGGCGACGATTTCCAGGCGCAAGACTTCCTCGAGCAAGCGTGCCTGGTTACCTTGCAATTGCTGCACGTAGGCGGCAGCGCCCTCGCCCAACGCGGCCTGGGCGACGGCAAAGCGCTGCTGCAGGCTGCGTTCGTACTGGACGTCGAGCGGCGGCAAGGCGCTCCAGCGTTCGGACCAGGTGACCGCATCGGCGCTGGCGTCGCCCTCGGCCAGTGCGGCTTCCAGCGATTGCACGAGGCGCAGCTTGTCGCGCAGGGCGTTGGCTTGCGCCGCGCCGGCCCGTTCGGCGATGGCGTCCGCTTGCGCTTGCACGCCGGCCACGGCCGCCTGGTAGCGCTGCTCGATCTTCGCTTCGCTGGCGCGCGGCACGGGACCGGTGGCGTTCCAGGCGGCGCGCATGTCGCGCAGCAAGTGGTTGATGAAGGACGTGCGGGTCTTGTCGTCGCCCTCGGGCACGACGGCCGTTTCCAGCGCGGCGCACAGCGCTTCGCGCGCATGCAGGTGTTCGCGGCGCTCGTGGTCTGCCGCGTGGGCCGTTTCCTTGCGCCTGGCGAAGATATCGTCGCAGGCGGCGCGGAAACGCTGCCACAGCGCCTGTTCCGCGCGGCGCTCCAGCGGCAGGGCTTTCGCCAGTTCCTGCCATTTATCCTGCAAGGCCTTCAGCATGTCGACGGTGTTGCGCTCGGACGGCTTGAGCAAGCCCACTTCGACGATCAATTGTTCGCGGCGCGCCGTCTCGATCTGGCGCTGGGTATCGAGCGGCTTCGACAGGGCGTCCAGCGCGGCGCCGAACTCCGTATCCAGGCGTTTCTTTTCCTTGCGGTCGATGGTGCCCAGGCGCGTCCACGCCTGGCGCAAGCGCTGCGAGCTTGACGCGACGTGTTTCCAGTCGGTGCTCTCTTCGGCCGCCAGGGCCGCCGTTTCCGCGATCAGTTCCTGGGCCTTGGCCGCATTGCCGTGGCGCTCTTCGGCCAGTTGCTTGAAATGCTGGGCCGCTGGCGCATACGCCACGCTGCAGGCCGCATCAAAACGTTCCCACAGGGATTTCGGTGCCGGACCGGACAGGGTGTCGAGCGACTTCCAGCGCTCGCGCAGACTGCCCACTTTCTTGGCCAGCTCGGCCATTGGCAATTCTTGCGCCGGCAATTCCTCGCCCGCCTTGACCAGTTCCTCGCGCGACACGTTGCCGCCCCAGCGCGCCCAGTCGGCCAGGCGCTTGAATTCTCCGCGCACATGGGCCAGGCGATCCGCTTGCGCAGGCGTCAATCGGCCGTGCTTGCTATCACGCAAGGTCTTGTCATGCTCGGAAGCCACGTGCAACAAGCCATCCTGCAGGGCCGCTTCCATGGCGTCAAGCACCTTGAAGAATTGCTCCGTCGCTTCTTTCGACACGGGCGCGTGCTCCTGGCGCGGCTTGCGCAGTACAGGTACAGGCTCGGCATGGGCCGCTGCGGCCTCTGGCGCCGCCGACTGCACGGGCGCCGGCGCGCTGGCCAGCAGGGCCGCAAATTGCTGCTGCAGGCTGTCGGACAACGGCGACTCGGGCAGGCGCGGCAGGGCTTGCCAAGTGCGTTTCAAGGTATCCGCATCGAGGGTAGCGGCGTCCTGCGCCTGCCATTCCGCCAGCGCGGCCTGGCGCGCGTCGAACACGGCCTGGTGTTGCTGCAGCGCTTGCAGGGCGGACTGTGCCTGCTCGCGCGCCTGCGTGAAATCGCTTTCCAGGTGTTTCGGCAAGGAGCCGCGCTCGGGCGATTGCGCATGCTGCGCATGTTCCGCGTCCAGGCGGGCCAGCGCCTGCGCCAGCTCGCCGGCGGACTGGCCATTGCTGGCCAGCGCGCGCGCTGCGCCGACGGCGTCGATCACGGCGCGCTGCAGCACCACTTGCGCTTCCAGGCGGGCGGCCAGCGCAGCGCGTGCGGCGGCAAACGCCGTTGCCAGCTCGGGCGTGGCCTTGATGACTTGCCATTGGCGGTCCAGTTCGGCTACCTGGTTGGGGCTCAGCTTGTCATCGCTCAACAGGCGCTCGGCCGTGGCGATGCTGGACTGGGCGCGTTGCGTCTCGGCAGCCTGGTGGCGGATCAGGTCGATGCGGCCCTGCACCAGCTTGGCAACGCGGCGGTCCGTGTTGCGCATGGCGTGGTGGACTTTTTCCAGCAGGGGCAAGGCATGGACGTGTTCAGCCGCGATCAGGCGGGCATCGGCAAATTCGCTGGACACGATGAATTCAAAGGCGGCGGCTTCGTCACCGGCCACGGCATGGGCACGCGCAACCTGTTCGGCGCGGCGCGATGTGCTCTGCGCCGAGGCGGCGGCCTGTACTGCCACGACAGGATCGGGTACGGCAGTCTTGCTGGCAGAACGCTTGAAGAGAAATTCGAACATGACGGGTTTCGCGTGGATCAAAACCACCATCATAACAAAGCCCGGGGTATTGCATCGGACAGGGCTGAACAAGTTATCAAATGCATAAAGCCAATCTTTTCCCTATATTTTCCCCCTATGACGGCGCGCCAGTCAGCATCACAAAAACACCCCCGGCAGATACTGCCTGGCGGGGTGTGCGCTCGCTACCCGTTCAAGCCTGCGCGCGCAGCGGCTGCAGCGGCACGGGCGGCGCGGACGCGGCGCCATCCGCTGCCGTTTCAGCGCTGCCGTCGGCTGCCTGCAAGGGCGTTGACAAAGGCGCTGGCAAGGGTGCTGGCAAAACAAAGGGTAGCACTTGCGCCCTGCCACGACGCGCTTCCCGCGCGCGCGCATCGTGGGCGAGGAACTGGTAGGCGATGGCAAACCACGCTTCGCCCACGATGACCTTGCGCGCCAGCGCGAACAGCTCGCGCTCTTCTTTTTCCAGGCGCTGCAGCAAGACCGCGCAAAAGGCGTCGATGGCGGCGCACAGCTGTTCGGCCTGCAATTCGGAATGGTCGATGGCGGCACCGGCGCGCTGCTGCACGACATTGATGCTTTCCAGTGCTGCATGGTTCAAGCCATTGATTTCATTCAACAGACCATCGGCATGGGGCGCGGCCTGGCGGATGGCAGGAATCAGGTACATCTCCAGCTTGCGCCAGTAGCCCCCCTGGTACAGCCGGTTCAGCCAGTCGCCTGCGTACTGCAGTTGCGCCAGGCTGAGCTGGCTCTGGTGGCGCAGTTGCACATGCATGTAATTCTGAAAAGCCAGCAGGCTCATGCGAATGCTGGCCTGTTCCACCGACAGGGAAACCAATATATATGTCGCCGTAAGCATGCACTCACTCCCGAAAACGCGCTGGATATGTCATCCTGGAAGTGAAAGTGTAAAGACTACCGACAGGGGGCGGTTTGATCCTGCACAAACCCGCGGCGGGACCCCTGCGCTTTTTTCAGGACTCGCGCAGGCCGATATGCAGGTTGACGACGCCAGGCTCTTCCGACGGCGTGACTTCGCCGCCAAAGCTTTTCACCAGCCGCTGCATGCCCTTGTTGCGCGCCATCGCCTCGCCCACCAGCGCTTCCGTGCCGCGGCTGCGGAAGTAATCGACCAGCTTCTCGAACAGGATGTGGCCCAGTCCCTTGCCCTTCAGGGCCGAGCGCACGGCGATGGCGAAATCGGCGTGGATATTGTCCGGATCGGCCACGGCGCGCACCACGCCCAGGGTTTCCGGCTTGCCGTCCGGCCCCGTGTGCGTGGCGATGAAGGCCATGGCGCGGTCGTAATCGATCTGCGTCAGGCGCGCCAGCTGCGACACGGGCAACTCGCGCATGGACGTGAAGAAGCGCAGGCGCACGTCGTCCGGGTCCAGCGCGTGAAACAGGTCCATGTGCTGCGGCGCGTCCTCGGGGCGGATGGGGCGCAGCAGGATCGACTGGTCCATCCACGTCACCTGCTCTTCCAGCTCCTGCGGGTACGGGCGGATGGCCAGGCGGTCGCGCTGCTGGCCCGGCTGCAGGCGGATGCGCGCGTCGAGGGCGATCACGCCGTCTGCGTCGGCCACCAGCGGGTTGATGTCGAGTTCGGCCAGCTCGCCGATATCAGCCACCAGTTCGGCCACCTGGATCAGGGTGTAGCAGATGGCGTCGATGTCGGCCGGCGGCTGGTTGCGGTAGCCGGCCAGCAGTTTCGACACGCGCGTGCGCGCCAGCATGTCGCGCGCCAGCACCATGTTCAGCGGCGGCAGGCCGATGGCGTGATCGGCCGTCACTTCCACGGCGATGCCGCCCTGCCCCACCAGGATGACGGGGCCGAAGGCGGCGTCCGTGGTGACGCCGACGATCAATTCATGCGATTGCGGCCGGCGCGCCATCTGCTGCACGGTAAAACCGTCGATCAGCGCGTCGGGACGCATGCGGCGCACGCGCTTGAGCATGGCGGCGGCGGCCGTGCGCAGGATGTCGGGCGTGTCGAGGTCGAGCGCGACGCCGCCCACGTCGGATTTGTGGGCGATGTCGGGCGAATGGATTTTCAGCGCCACCGGGTAGCCGATGTCCGCCGCCACGGCCAGCGCCTCTTCCACGTCGGCCGCCATGCGCGTGGTGGCGACGGGAATGCCGTAGGCGGCCAAAATCTCTTTCGAGCGACATTCGCCGAGCACCGTCTGGCCAGCGGCCAGTGCGGCGGCAACGATTTCGCGCACCCTGGCGCGGCGCGGCGTGGCCGACATGGGCAGCTGCGCCGGCACCTGCATCAGGGTTTCCTGGTTGCGCCGGTATTGCACGATCTGCATGAAGCCATGCACGGCCTTTTCCGGCGTGTCGTAGGTGGGAATCCCGGCCCGGTTGAAGACCTGGCGCGCGGGCGCCACGGTGGTCCCGCCCAAGAGGCACGACAGCACCGTGCGCGAGGTGGCCTTGATCAGCGGCGTGACGGCTTCGGCGATGTCGATCGACGAGACCATGGCCGTGGGCGCGTGCAGCAGCAGCAAGGCGTCCGCCTGCGGCTCGTCGAGCAGCGGCTTGATGGCATCGGCATAGCGCTGCACGGCCGCGTCGCCGGGCAAGCCCACGGGGTTGTCGTGCGACCAGCCCCGTGGCAGCGCCTTTTCCAGCGCAATGACGGTATCGGGCGAGAGTTCGGCCAGTTTGCCGCCGCTGCTCACCAGCGCATCGGTGGCCATCACGCCCAGGCCGCCGCCGTTGCACAGGATCGCCAGGCGCTCGCCGCGCTGCGAACGGATATGCGTGAGGGTTTCCACGGCATCGAACAGCTCCTCGGCCGAATACACGCGCAGCATGCCGGCGCGGCGGATGGCCGCGTCGTACACGGCGTCGGAACCTGCCAGCGCGCCCGTATGCCAGGCCGCCATGGCCGCGCCTTCCGCCTCGCGCCCCGCTTTCAGCACGATGACGGGTTTGCTGCGCGCGGCCGCCCGCGCCGCCGACATGAATTTGCGCGCCGCCTGGATGTCCTCCATGTACAGCAGGATGGCGGCCGTGTCGATGTCGCCGGCCAGGTAATCGAGCAAGTCGCCGAAATCGATATCGTAGCTGGCACCGAGCGAAATGAACTTGGAAAAGCCCACGCCATGCGCGTTGGCCCAATCGAGCACGCCCGACACCAGCGCCCCCGATTGCGAGACGAAGGCGATCTTTCCGCTGGTCGCGCCGACATGGGCAAAGCTGGCGTTCAAGCCCAGTTTAGGCACCAGCAACCCCATGCTGTTGGGGCCGAGGATACGCAGCAAATGCGGTTTTGCCGCCTTCAGCATGGCCAGGCGCAGCGACTGCTCGCGCACGGGGTCGAGGCCCGACGTCATGACGATGGCCGCGCGCGTGCCCAGCGCGCCCAGTTCGCGGATCATGGCCGTGATGGTGGCGGGCGGCGTGCAGATGATGGCCAGGTCCGGCGCCTTCGGCAAGTGCGCCAGCTTGCGGTAGCATTTCAGGCCCATCAGCTCGTCGTACTTGGGATTGACGGGCCAAATCTCTCCTTGGTAACCGCCGCCCAGCAGGTTGTACAGGGCGATGGCGCCCAGCTTGCGTTCGCGCGCCGTGGCGCCGATCAGGGCCACCGAGGCCGGCTTGAACAGCTTGTCGAGATTACGGATACTCATGTTCTGGCCTCATGGATTGCCGGAGCGGCTACGCGCCAGTGTAAAGGATGCATTGCCAAAAAAACTTGACCTTGTCACGCGTTTCGCAAAAAACAATGCGCCTACCAGCGCGAGCGGTGGCTTTCCGTCACCCCGGCCAGCTGCGCCACGATGCGCTTGGGCGACTCCGCGCTGGTGCGCACCCAGCCGCTGAAAGTGCCGATGGGCTGGATGTAGCGGCTGGCGGCGATCCACAGGTTCTTATCCTCGCGGCGCGCGCCTTCCGGCTTGAAGTGCAGGTCCAGCAGATCGTCGTCCGTCCACACATGCCACGGCGCCAGCGGGTTGTCGGGATTGAAGTCGAAATGCGCGCGGCCCAGCGGATACAGCTGGCCATCGAGCCACAGCGCGTTTTCATGCGCGCCGAAATAGCCGGCCTGCAGGTTGAAACCCAGGTCCAGGCTGTGCGCCGAGGCCCAGCGCCATTCCGTTTCGCGCGCCAGCAAGCCGTTCGAATAATCGAAGCTGGCCACGCCGTCGTCCAGGCTGTAGCCCATGGCGCCGCAGCGCACAGTGCCCCACAAGGGCAAGCCGCCCGACTTTTGCGTCGCATGCACGCTGCCGCCCTCGCCCACAGGACCCACGGCCAGCAAGGTGGGTGCCACGGGCGGGCCGAATTCCGCATCGATGCCGAAATGGCCGCAATCGAGCAGCAAACGGTAGCGCTGCTGGGGCTGGGCTTCGATGCTGATTTTTTGCGAGAAAAACCGGAAATGGCTGCAGCCAGCAGCATGCGGCGCCACGGTAGCGCTCAAGCCCGGCACGCCATCCTGCGAAAAACTGGCCACGATCTTGCCCTTGTGGCGGTCGAAGGCATACGCGAACGCCGTGCTGGTCCAGCCCAGGTCGACGATGGCCACGCCGCAAAACAGGGTGGGCGTGGACAGGGCCACGTACTGCCAGCGCTTGTGGTGAAACAGCCGCCAGAGGGCGCCGCGCGCGTAGGGCGGCGCCAGCGCGGCATAGTCGAAGGCGTCCAGTTGGCCCGTGTAGCGGCCAAAACGGGGCTGACCATCGGCGTCGAGCAGCGCGGGCGGAGCCGGTGGCAGCATCATGCGGCCCGCCTTGCGGCAGCATCGCCGTCGTGCAGGGCCTCGGCCAGCTGCTGGCCAAATAGCGCCGGCTGCGCCTGCGCAATATCAATATCGGGACAGGCATGCCAGAGCGCCAGCCGCTGCACGGCGCCTGCCACGTCCTGCACCAGGCGGGCACTGACGCGCACGCCCACTTCCAGCACCAGCGACTTGATCTCGAAACGCCCCTGCGCGCGGTGCGCCTTGGCGTCCAGCCGCCCCACGAGCGCGCCGCGCCGCAGGATCGGCAAGGTGAAATAGCCATACCGGCGTTTTTCAGCGGGCGTGTAGCATTCGAGCCGGTAGTCAAAGCCGAACAATTCCAGCGCGCGGCGCCGGTCCCACACGACGGGATCGAACGGCGACAAAATCGTCGTCAGGGTGGGCGCCAGCTTGCCTGCGGCCGCGTCGCGCGCCAATTGCGCATGGTCCGCATGCACGTACACGGCGTCAATCCAGCCATCGACCGTGCAGCGCAGCAGCGCGCCCTCGTCCACCAGCGCCTGCAAGTCGTGCGCCAGGCTGGCGCGCGACTGTTTCGTGCGAAAGTAGTCGCTGATCCAGCTGGCGCGCGCCAGTCCCAGCGCCTTCACGCTGGCCAGCAGCAGGCGGCGGCGCACCTGTTCTTCCGGCGGCAGCAAGCCGTCGTGCCAGCCTGGCAGCACCCTTTCGGCCAGGTCGTAATAGCGCTGGAACTGATGGCGCTTGGCGATCATCAGCACGCCCGAGGTAAACAGCACTTCGAGCGAGCGCTTTTCCGGCTTCCAGCTCCACCAGCCGCCCGCCTGGCCATCCGTGCGTTCGAAGTCGGCCGAGCGCGCGGCGCCATTGACGCGGATATGTTCCAGCACCGACGCGACGGCGTCGCCCTGCTCGGCCATCCATTTGACCGAGTATTTCCAGCCCATGGCGGCCGGGTCCAGCATGCGGTGGCGGTACAAGCCATAGTCTTCGATCGGCACGAAGCACGCTTCATGCGCCCAGTACTCGAACAGCGCGCCCTCGGCCAGCAGTTGCTCCAGCCACGGCTGCGGATAGTCGCCCAGGCGGCTCCACAGCACCAGGTACGGGCTGCGCGCCACCACGTGGATGGTGTCGATCTGCAGCACGCCCATCTGCCGCACGGCGGCCAGCACGTCAGCCTTGACGGCCTTCTTGCGGCGCGCCTGCAGCAAGCCCTGCGCGGCCAGGTGCAAGGCGCGCGCGGCGGGCAGCGAGAGCGGCGGGAGTGTCGGTGTGGCGGGCGAAATCGGCAAGGTCAGTTCTTCCTCAAAAAAGGGGACGCGCAGTCGGCAGGCATTTCAGGAAGATACCGCATTCCCGTCGCGCGCCACGCATTTCTTCCTGAATTTTATTCATGCTATCACCCATTCTTATTCATCTTGCGCACCAGCATAGTGCAAAAAACCCGGACTACATGAACAGTTGACGACAAGTCCACGAGACCTCTTGACATGCCTCATGCGCTTCTATAACTTAAGAAAATTATTGCCATACGGCAATTAAAACTGCTCCCCCATCTTTGCCCGCCATGCCCCTCCTTGCCGCCCCTGGCCGCAAGGCGCTGCCGTGACGCTGCGGTGACGCTGCAGCATGCGCAACACCATTGACGGGGATGCGGAGACGGCCACTCTGACCAATCTTGCATAATCAATAAAAACAAGGAAGATAGCATGCACACATCCCTGCTTCGGCCCCGGCGGCACCAAGCCGGCTTTATCCACTTTTCCATGCGACGCTTGCCGCTGGCCCTGGCCCTGCTGCTGGCCGCATGCGGCGGTGGCGGTGGCGGCGGTGGCAGCGACAACCCGGCCACGCCCGCCATGGCGCAGCGCCTGCTGGCGCAAACGTCGGCGGAAACGGCGCTGACGCCCGTCGCCGCCACGGCCAGTTCGGCGGAACGGGGCGATCTGTCAGCCAGCGCCGCGATCGACCGCAAGGACAGCACGCGCTGGGGCAGCGGCTTTAGCGACAACGAATATCTGACCCTCGATTTCGGCACTTCGCAGCGCATCACCCGCGTGCATATCGCCTGGGAAAACGCGCACGCCAGCGCCTACCTGCTGCAGGTATCGGACGACAATACGCACTGGAGCACCATCCAGAACGTCAGCGACAGCAAGGGCGGCATCGAGGACATCACGGGGTTCGACGCGCAAGGCCGCTACCTGCGCATGCAGGGCGTCAAGCGCGCGGGCCAGTACGGTTACTCCATCTTTGAAATCCAGGCATTTTCGGGTACGCCCGTCCTGCCGCCTGTGACGCCGCCCGTCACCGAACCGCCTCCGGTCACCATCGATCCGGGCCAGCCCGGCGTGGATATCCGCCCCGTGGCCGCCACTTCCTCGCCCGTGGAAAACAACGGCATGTCGGCCGCCATGGCGATCGACGGCAAGACGGGCACGCGCTGGGCCAGCAAGTTCGAGGACGGCGCCTGGATCCAGTTCGACTTCGGCGCGAAGACGCCCGTCGGCTACATGAAACTGCTGTGGGAAAACGCATACGGCAAGCAGTACGCGCTGCAGGTGTCAGACGACGGCCAGACATGGTCGCAAGTGCGCTATGTCAGCAATGGCCACGGCGGCACCGAGGAATTCTTCAACCTGGGCGTGAACGCCCGCTACATCCGCCTGCAGGGCGTGGCGCGCGCCACGCAGTATGGCTACTCGCTGCTGGAAGTGAGCTTCAAGACGCCGGGCAGCGACAACAGCCTGCCGTCGACTGCGACGTCGGCCTTGAAATTCCCCGCCAACGGCACCGGCTGGACACCGCTGCCGGCCGCCGCCCAGCCGCTGGAAAGCCTGCAATTCATCCTGGCCGACGGCACCCTGGTGACGCGCTTCGGCGCGCGCGGCCTGGCGCGCCACGGCCGCGAACGGGGCGAGGAGTGGAATGAAATCGGCTACGGCCCGAATGAAACGGTCGATCCCGTCACGGGCCTGCCGCAAGACAAGGGGCCGGGCAACTACCTGACTTTCGTGCCGCAGTACTTCAAGAACCGCACCTGGGGTGTGGAAATCATCGACAACAGCCGTGTACGCGGCGTCACCAAGCCCACCTTGATCGTCAACCAGTACACCACCGTCGACTTCCTTTCCGGCGGCGTGGCCTTCTTCCGCGGCTTCGACCGCCCTGGCGTAACGGGCTACGGCTGGATGTCGCCCGGCGAACTGGTGGACCGCAATGTCCCCGTCTGCAAGCCGATGGCCTACCCGGCCAATGATCGCCTGACGAACGCCAACGGCATCAACGGCGCCTGCACCCTGCTGATCAAGGAATACCCGGGCCATGGCGGCCTCGATGTGGGCGGCATGCCGAATGGCACGGACGTCAAGGCGCGCGCGCTGACGGCGGGCGACATCATCGAAGTGTCGCCATCGATGTTTTCCACCACCGCCTCGATGGCATCGAAAGGCGATGATGGCGGCATCCGCTACTACTCGTACGAATGGACGTATGTGGTGGGCGCAGGATTGCGGCCGTGGTATGGCGTGCAGCCGCGCCTCAATTCCGTGCCGCTGCCGGAAGAAACGCTGTCGGGCGGCCTCGGTTCCGTGTCATATAACTACTCGGACAACGCCCTGTTCATGTTCCAGCAGCCGCACAACAATATCGGCATGCAGAACATGCAGCGCTTCGTCGAAGGCCGCCGCCTGGTGCACACGAACTTCACCACCGGCGAGCATAATGAAGGCGGCAACGACCGCTACGCGCCCGCCGTCGGCCTGCAGGGACAGCGCTACGGGCAGTCGGCGTGCATCGCCTGCCACGTCAACAATGGCCGCAGCCCCGCGCCGATGGCCCTGAACCAGCGCCTCGACACGATGGCCGTGCGCGTCGCCAGCATCAATGCGGCGGGCCAGCAGGTGCCGCACCCGCAATACGGCACGGCGATCCAGATGAATGCCGTCGCGCCATCCGGCGTGCCGCAAAACTGGGGCAACAGCGTCAGCGTGGGCGGCTTTACGGTACGCAAGACGGCCCTGGCCGATGGCACGCAGGTCGAACTGCGCAAACCAACCTTGGCCTTCGAAGGCCCCGTGCCGCAAGTCGTCTCGCTGCGCGCGGCGCCGCCGATGATCGGCACGGGCTTGCTGGAAGCCGTGCCGGAAGCCGATATCCTGGCGCGCGCCCGCAGCACGCCGGATGCAGACGGCGTCAAGGGCGTGCCCAACTATGTGTATGAACCAGAGACGGGCGCCGTGCGCCTGGGCCGCTTCGGCTGGAAGGCATCGAAAGCCACCTTACGCCACCAGGCCGCCGACGCGCTGCTGCTGGACATGGCCGTCACTTCTCCCGTGTACCGCAACCGCGCCTGCATGGCCGGACCGGTGGCTTGCGCGGCGGGCGGCGCCCAGCCCGGCATCTCGGAAGCGGACCTGCAGTCGATCACGCAATACCTGGCCCTGGTGGCCGTACCGGCCCAGCGCAGCATCGCCAGCGGTTTCCCGAAAGGCGTGGCACCGATCGAGGAACTCAAGGTCGACCCGCAGCAGGTTGCCGCCGGTTCGAAACTGTTCCAGGGCATGCGCTGCGCTGCCTGCCACACGGTGGAAATGAAGACGGGCGCGGGCCACCTGTTTGCAGAGTTACGCAACCAGACCATCCGTCCCTACACCGACCTGCTGCTGCACGACATGGGCCCCGAACTGGCCGACACCTTCACGGAAGGCCAGGCGCAAGGCAGCATGTGGCGCACGGCGCCACTGTGGGGTATCGGCTACACGGAAAAAGTCATGGGCAATGGCGGCAAGGCTGGCTACCTGCACGACGGCCGCGCGCGCAGCCTGACGGAAGCGATCCTGTGGCACGGCGGCGAAGGAACAAAAGCGCGCCAGCGTTTCGAGAACCTGTCGAAGACGGACCGCGACGCGCTGCTGGCTTTCCTGCAGTCGCTGTAAAGCCGGTCTACACGCCTTGCGCTGGCGGGGCCGTCATGGAAACACGACCGTCACCGCCAGCCCCCGGTTTTGCACGCCGGCGCCGAGGATGATGTCGGCGCCATGCCGCTCGGCGATGCGGCGCACGATGGACAGGCCCAGGCCGCTGCCAGGCAGCTGCCCGCCGCCCAGGCGCACAAAACGCTCGAACGCGCGCGCGTGCAGTTCCTCGGCGATGCCCGGACCGGAATCGGCCACGCGCAGGTAGCTGCGCCCCGCTTCCACGCCGCAGCTGATCACGACACAGCCTGGCGCCGGCGTATAGCGCAGCGCATTGTCGACCAGGTTACGCAGCAGCATCTGCAGGCTGTCTGCATGCAGCGCGCACGGCGCCGGCGCCATGATCACGCTCAGCGACAGCTGATACTGCCGGCTCGATTGCTGCCACTGCGCAGCCTGCCCGGCCAGCAGGTCGGCCAGGTCCCCCGCGCACAAGTCGGCCGCCGCGCCCGACTGCGGATCGAGCTGCGCCAGCGCCAGCAACTGGTTGACGAGGCGCGTGGCGCGCTCCACGCTGGCGCCCAGGGCGGCAATGAATTCCTCGCGTTCAGCCTCGCTGCGGGCCCGCTGCAGCACTTGCAGATTGGTCTTGATGGCGGCCAGCGGCGTGCGCAGCTCGTGCGCCGCATCGGCCGTGAAGCGCTGCTCATTGTCGCGGCTTTGCCGCACCCTGCCGAACAGGCGGTTTATTTCCAGCAGCAGCGGATGCAGCTCGGTGGGCGCGCCAGCCAGCCTGACGTCGGCCAGTTCATCGGGCGTGCGCGCCGACACTTCCCCGGCGGACGCCTGCAGCACGCGAAACACGCGGTGGATGCTCCACCAGATGGCGATGGTGGCCAGCGCCACCAGCAGCAGGCCGAACAGCGCGATGCGGTAAAAGAAGCCGCGGCTGATGTCGTCGCGGTGGCTGGTCGGCTCGGCCACCAGCAGTTGCAGGGTACGCTGCGGGTCCCACAGCGAAAACAATCGCCAGCGCTGGCCGCCGATGCTGGTCCACGACAGGCCGTCCGGCGCGCTGCGCGACAGGGCGATGTCGGTCGCCGCGTCATTGCGGTACAGCACGCGCTGCTGCGCGTCGCGCACCTTGAACAGCAAATACTGGTGGGGATTCGGGTGGCCGCGCAGCGGCAGGTCGATGGGCCCCGTCAAGCCGTGTTGGCGCGCATCCTTTTCCACCAGCGACAGCAGCAAATGGCCCGTCTCGATCAGCGACTGGTCGAACAATTCCTGGCTTTCACGGCGCGCTTCCACGTACACGATGGCGGCGCTGCCCACCCACAGGGCCAGGGTCAGTCCCAGCAGCACGGCCAGCAGGGTGCGCCGCAGCGACCAGGTTTTCACGCCGCCGCCAGCCGTTAAGAATCTCTTAAGAACTTCTGCGCAAGATCCGGAGCGAAATATTTTTTGGGTAGCCATGGCCGCAATTGTAAATGATTCTTATTGCGTCAATGATTCCCATTAGCTTGCGCCAGCAACATCAACCAATAACTCATCCACCATCAGGAGTTTGCATGTCCAACAGCACCCGCCGCGCGCGCCTGCCGCGTCCCACCACCCTGGCCCTGGCCTTGGCCGCCCTGTCCTGCCTGCCAGCGCACGCCCAGACGGGCACGCCGGCCAGCATGCCCGAAGTGGTGGTGTCCGCCTCCGGTTTCGAGCAGGATATCAAGCAGGCGCCGGCTTCTATTACCGTGCTGACGCGTGAAGAGCTGTCGAAGGAGCGCTTCGGCAACCTGACGCAGGCCCTGGAAAGCGTGGAAGGCATCGACGTGGGTGCGGCGGGCGACAAGACGGGCGGCATGAACATCAGCATCCGCGGCATGCCCAGCGACTACACCCTGGTGCTGATCGACGGACGCCGTCAGAACGCGGCCGGCAATGTCACGCCGAACGGCTTCGGCGGCACGCAGACGAGCTTCATGCCGCCGCTGGCCGCCATCGAGCGCATCGAAATCATCCGCGGCCCCATGTCGACCCTGTACGGCTCGGACGCCATGGGCGGCGTGATCAACATCATCACGCGCAAGGTGGGCAAGCAGTGGATGGGCTCTATCTCGGCTGACTACACCGTGCAGGAAGAATCCGATTTCGGCGACGTGAAAAACGGCCGCTTCTACCTGAGCGGTCCCATCGCCACCGACCTGCTGGGCCTGTCCCTGCGCGGCAGCAAGCAGCGCCGCGATGCGGCCAACATCCGCTACAACGACGCGGCCGGTGGGGAAAATGTGCCGAACATGGGCGCCAACCCCGTGCGCGCGGACATTGAAAACTTTGGCGCGCGCCTGGCCTTCACGCCAAACCGCTACCACACCGTCATCCTCGACGCGGACGCAGGCCGCCAGACCTACGACAATTCGAAGAAACAGCTGGGCACCCTGGGCTTGCAGGGCGGCTACGGTCCCGAGCAGAAATACAACCGCGACCAGTGGACCCTGTCGCACACGGGCCGCTTCGGCTTCGGCACCCTGGACAGCAGCTACATGGTGAACAAGACGGAAACCCTGGGCCGCACGATTCCGCCAGGCACGCCGGGCGCCGTGGCCGGCAGTGCGCGCACCCTGGAAGTGGAAAGCCAGGTGTTCGACACCAAATTGGTCATGCCATTAGGTAAGCACATGGCGACCGTCGGCGCGCAATGGTGGAAAGCGGAAATGACGGATGGCGTGGCGCCGAAGAAATTCGAATTCACGCAAAAAGCCCTGTTCGTGGAAGACGAATGGCAGGTGCTGGAGAACGTCGCCCTGACCTTCGGCGCCCGTTATGACGATCACAGCATCTTCGGCGGCCAGACCAGCCCCCGCGCCTATGCCGTGTGGAACGCGACGCCACGCTGGACCGTCAAGGGCGGCGTCAGCAAGGGCTACAAGACGCCGCGCGTGGAACAACTGTCGCCAGGCATCAACGGTTTCGGCGGCCAGGGCACGATTCCCCTCGTCGGCAGCCCGAACCTGAAGCCGGAAACGAGCACGACCACGGAAATCGGCGCCTACTTCGACAACCTTGCCGGCTGGACGGCCAGCGGTTCCCTGTTCAACAATGAGTTCAAGGACAAGATCACGACGGGCACCGGCCTCGTCAATTGCGATTATCGCCCTTCGCCGAACCGTCCCGGCTGCGTCAGCTTCGGCAACTGGCCCAACGTCGATGCGTTTGGCCAATCCGTCAACGTGGATGAGGCCGTCACACGCGGCGTCGAGCTGAACACGCGCTTCCCACTGGGCAAGACCTTGTCGGCCAGCGCCAACTATACGTACACGGAAAGCGAACAGAAGAGCGGCAGCAACGCCGGCAAGCCGCTGAGCGACACGCCCAAGCACGCCGTCAACGCGCGCCTGAGCTGGGATATTTCGCGCGAATGGAACGGCTGGCTGCGCGCCGAGTACCGCAGCGAGCGCTTCCGCGATCCGGGCACCTCGGCTTCCACGCGCGCCGCCAAGGCCGCGCTGGGCGACTACAAGGGCTACACCATGCTGCACCTGGGCAGCAGCTACCAGTTGAACAAGCGCGTCACCCTGAACGCGGCCGTGTACAACCTGCTCAACAAGGACTTCATCGACTACCAGCCATACCGTGGTTCATCGGCGCCGACCTTGACCTACGCCAACCGCTATGTCAACAGCCTGGACGGCCGCCGCCTGTGGCTGTCGGCGACTGTCGATTTCTGATGATATGACGCATCATTAGCGTTAACATCGAACGGGCTGCCTCAGGGCGGCCCGTTTTTTTATCCAGCCACTTTAGGCTTGTCGATGCAATAACCGATCGCGTGCACGGTGCGTATCAAGTCCCGCCCCAGCTTCTTGCGCAGGTGATGGATGTGCACTTGCACGGCATTGCTTTCCACTTCGTCACCCCAGCTGTACAGGTTTTTCTCCAGCTGTTCCCGGCTCAGCACCCGGCCGCCGTGTTCCAGCAGCAGTTGCAGGATGCGAAATTCCTTCACCGTCAACAGCACGGGCAATCCCCTTTGCGTCACCTGCCGGTCCGCGATATCGAGCATCAGGTCGCCGTGCACGAGGTTTTCGCGCAGGCGGCCCGCGGCGCGGCGGCAGGCGCTGCGGATGCGCGCGGCCAGTTCGTCGAGGTCGAACGGTTTCACGATGAAGTCGTCGGCGCCCGCGTCGAGCCCGGCGATGCGCTCGCCCACCTGGTCGCGCGCCGTGACAACCAGCACGGCGCCGCTGTAGCCATTGTCGCGCAGCACGCCCAGCGCCTGCATGCCATCCTGTCCCGGCAAGCCCAGGTCGAGCAAAATGCAGCCATAGTCGTGCAGGCGCACGGCCGTGTGCGCGTGTTCGGCGCTCGTAACCCAGTCGACGGCATAGCCGCCCTGTTCCAGGCCGATCTGCGTGGCGCGGCCCAGCTGCGGGTCGTCTTCAGTCAGCAAGATGCGCATGGGGTGAGAAGCGGACGGACCGCTCAGTCCTTTTTCTTGATCAGGCCAGCCAGCGCGGCGAACGGATTGTGCGTGGCGGGCGCCACCTCGGCCGACAGCAGGCCGGCGCCACGGTCCGCTTCCAGGTAGCGCGAGTGCTCATTGTCGTGGCAATACAGGCACAGCAGTTCCCAGTTGCTGCCATCGGGCGGATTGTTGTCGTGGTTGTGGTCGCGGTGATGCACGGTCAGCTGCTGCACGTTGGCGCGCGTAAATTCGCGCATGCAACGGCCGCAGATCCACGGGTACATCTTCAGCGAACGCTCGCGGTAGCCGCTCTCGCGCTGGTCGGCCGCGCGGCGTGCTTCGGCCACGATCTTGTCCAGTCTTGCCGCGTCGGGCTTTTTACTCTGCATGACAACTTTCGATATGGGAGGTAGAAGTGCTCATTTTAATGAGGATGGGGGCGCAATTGTACTTTTTCTGCCACGGCGCCAGCCCGTGTCGCCGCCGGCGTGCTTTTTTTAGCGTGCGCGGCACCACAATTACTTGATTTAACGCAGAATAAGCCCAGCGACAGACCGCGAACAGATGATGGGCGTGGCGGCGACGGGCTTATGCGCAAGGCAGCCGATTTCGGCTATCATGCGCGCCACGCCGCCCCTCCCCTTTTCCATGACCCTAGCCTGCAAGCGCCCGTGATAGCGATAACAAGACCTCTGCAACGCTTTGCCCGCCGCCTGTACCGTCTCAGCCTGGTGCCCCTGTTCGCGCTCATTCTGCTGCTGGCGCTGTGGGCGGCCGTCTTTTACCAGGTGGGCCAGGAGCGGGCCAGCGCCGTGCGCGACGCCGTGGCCGTCAGCCAGTCGCTGGCGCGGACCCTGGCCGACCATACCAGTTTCACCCTGCGCCAGACGGACCACGCCACGCAATTGTTCAAGCTCAAATACGAGGAAACGGACGGCGGCCTGCGCCTGAATGAATTCACGCGCCGGCAGGGCCTGCTCGACAGCGTGCTGCCGTCGAAGCTGGCGTTGCCGATCGCCCTCGTCGACGCGCACGGCAATGTGCTCGACAGCGCCAACGCCTACCTGCCGGAAAACCTGGCAGGCCAGGCGTTTTTCAGGGCGCTGGCCGCGAATGCGTCCGACACGGCCCTGGTCGACACGCCCATGCTCGACGCGGGCAGCAAGCACTGGACCATCCGCCTGGCGCGCCGCCTGAACGACGCGCAAGGCCGTTTTGCCGGCGCCATCGTCATCCTCGTTGACCCCACGTATTTTGTCGACGACTACGACCGCCTGAACCTCGATGAACAGGGCGCGCTGATGCTGGTGGCGCGCGACAGCGGCCTGACGGCGGGACGCATCGGCGAGCAGCTGATCGTCAGCGACCGCATCGACTTCCGCATGCCGGGAGCGCCGCAGCACGCCGCCGAAGAATTGCTGATCGAGCCGCCCGTCGATGCGACCTCGCGCATCTATAGCTACCACGAGCTGCCGCGCTATCCGCTGCTGGCCGTGGTGGGTGTGAGCCGCGCCGTCGCCCTGGCGCGCTTCGAGCACCGCCGTCTGGTGTATGTCGGCGCGCTGCTCGCCGCCAGCGTGCTCATTGCCGGCTTTACGGCCCTGCTGATGCGCCAGAGCGCGCGCCTGCGCCGCAGCATCCGCCAGGCCACGGAAACGCAAGCCTTGCTGCGCGCGGCGCACCAGGGCAGCCTCGATGCCGTGCTGCTGCTGAAAGCCTGGCGCCCCGCGCCGGGCAAGCCGGTGGAAGACTTCACCTTTGCCGACATCAACGAGCGGGCCGCCGACATGCTGGGCAAGCCACGCTCCGAGCTGCTGGGCCAGCGCGTGCTGCCGCTGATGCCGCTGCTGCGCGGCGAGCGTTTCTTCAAGCGCTTCGTGCTGGTGATGGAAACGGGCCAGCCGCTGGAAGATGAATTCGAGCTGCCGCTGGCCTCGGGCGGCACGCGCTGGCTGCGCCACCAGGTGGTGCCGATCGCCGACGGCGTGGCCGTCACCTCGCGCGACATCAGCGCGCGCAAGCACGACGAACTGGCGCTGCAGGATAACCGCAGCTTCCTGCAGTCGCTGATCGACCATTTGCCCGTGCTGGTCTACGTGAAAAGCGCGCGCCCGGAAAATTTCGGCCAGATGGAAGTGTGGAACAAGGCGGCCGAGGACATCACAGGCCACCTGGCCGCCGACGTCATCGGCAAGACCGATTGCCTGGCATTCCCGCCCGACTTCGGCCTGCACGATGCCGAGGACGACCGCGCCATCCTGGCCGAGCGCGGCGTCATCGACCATACGGAAAAGCCGCTGCGCCTGTTCGATGGCAGCCTGCGCTACCTGCGCGCCGTCTCCGTGCCCGTATTCGACGAGCGCCAGCAGATCGAACATATCCTGTGCATCGCCGAAGACATCTCGCAGCGCCGCCAGCAGGAGCTGGAACTGCGCCAGAAACAGGCCGAGCTGGCCGCCGTCAACGACGCCTCGCCGCTCGGGCTGGTGCGCCTGGACCGCCAGCGCCGCTGCACCTATGTCAACCGCACCTTTGAATCGATCACGGGCTTGCCGCGCGCGGCCGCCTTGGGCGCCGGTTGGACCAGCGCCCTGCACCCGGACGACTATCCGCTGATGCACGTGGCGCTGGAACAGCTCACGCGCAGCCATGCGCCGTTCCAGTCCACCCTGCGCTGCCTGCAGCGCGACGGCAGGCTGGTGTGGGTTTCCGTCAAAATCGCCCCCATCCTCATCGACGGCCAGATCGAAGGCTACGTGGGAACGCTGGACGACATCACCACCTTGCGCGAATCGGAAGTGGCGCTGCTGGAAAGCGAAGCGCGCCTGCGCACCATCGCCGACACCTTGCCGGCCATGATCGCGTACATCGACGCCGACCAGGTCTACCGCTTCCTGAACATCGCCTACGAACGCGAATTCGGCCTGACGGGCCGGCTGGTGCTGGGCAAGAGCGTGCGCGACACGGTGGGCGAGGCGCGCTACGGCACCGTGGCGCCGTATATCGAGCGCGTGCTGGCCGGCGAAACGTTGAGCTTCGAGGAAGAAGACGACAAGGAAGGCATCGAGCGCTGCATGGAAGTGATCTACATTCCGCAGATCGGCGAAGACAAGCTGCAGGTGGTGGGTTTTCACGTGATGCGCCAGGATATCACCGTGCAAAAGCGCGAAAAACAGCGCCTGCTGAAGCTGGCCCAGGTCGATGCGCTGACAGGCTTATCGAACCGCGCCGGCTTCCAGCAAAAACTCAGCGACGCCATGCACGCGAGCCGCCAGCAGCAGCACCTGATGGCCGTCATGTACATGGATATCGACCGCTTCAAGCCCGTCAACGACACGCACGGCCACGGCACCGGCGACGCGCTGCTGCGCGCCTTCGCCCAGCGCCTGACGCAGACCATGCGCGCCACCGACATCGTCGCCCGCCTGGGCGGCGACGAATTCACCATCATCATGGAACAGATCACCCGGCCCGACGACGCGGCAGTGCTGGCGGAAAAAATCGTCGCCGCCATGCAGCAGCCGTTCGAACTCGACGGCATCACCGTGCGCATTTCCGCCAGCATCGGCCTGGCCTTCTACCGCGACGAAGACATTTCCCCCGCCGTGCTGCTGCAGCGGGCCGACGTGCTGCTGTACAAGGCCAAGCAGGATGGCAGGAATACCTATCGCGCCGGCGCGTTGACGGCTTAACATAGCCACTGGCGCAAGCCGCCATTCCTGCTATATTGGCGCCTGTCTTCCCTACCCTTGGCCCACCATGCGCCTGCTGCACACTTCCGACTGGCATCTGGGCCAGACCCTGCACAATTTTGAAAGGGGCTACGAACACCAGCGCTTCCTCGACTGGCTGCTCGACACGCTCGTCGCCGAACAGGTCGACGTGCTGCTCGTGGCCGGCGACGTGTTCGACAATGCCAATCCTTCCGCCGCCTCGCAAAAGCAGTTGTATGTATTCCTGCAGCAGGCGCGCGCGCGCCTGCCCGCGCTGCAGCTGGTCGTCGTCGCCGGCAACCACGATTCGGCCGGCAGGCTGGAAGCGCCCGGCCCCCTGCTGGCCGCGCATGGCACGCACGTCATCGGCCATGTGCTGCGCAACGACGATGGCCAGATCGACCTGGAGCGCCTGCTGCTTCCGCTTACCGGCAGCGATGGGCAAGTGCAAGCCTGGTGCCTGGCCGTGCCCTTTTTGCGCCCCGGCGACGTGCCGAAACTGCCGGCCGGCGATACGCAGGATGCCTACCTGGGCGGCATCGCCCTGCTGTACCGGCAATTGACGGACCTGGCGCTGGCGCGCCGCCAGCCCGGACAAGCCATCATCGCCATGGGCCACTGCCACATGGTGGGCGGCGAAATGTCGAACGATTCGGAGCGCCGCATCGTCATCGGCGGCACGGAGATGCTGCCCTCGGGGATTTTCGATACCGCCATCGCGTATGCGGCGCTGGGCCATTTGCACAAGGCGCAGGCCGTGGGCGGCCAGGAGCACATCCGCTACTGCGGCAGCCCGATTCCCCTGTCCTTCGCGGAAGTACACTACCGCCACCAGGTGCTGTACCTCGATATCGACGGCGACACCTTGCAGTCCGTGCGCGCCATCGAAGTGCCGCGCGCCGTGCCCCTCTTGCGCGTGCCCGCCACGCCGGCGCCGATAGACGAAGTGCTGGCGCAGCTGGTCGCCCTCGACGTCGCCGATTCCCCCGCCGAAGCGCAACCCTTCCTGGAAGTGCGCGTGCGCCTCGATGCGCCGGAACCGGGCCTGCGCACGCGCATCGAAACGGCGCTCGACGGCAAGCCGGTGCGCCTGGCGAAGATCGAAACGTCGAGCGCCGCGCGCAGCAGCGCACCCGAGAACATGACGCTCGACCAATTGGGCCAGCTGCAGCCCGACGATATCTTCCGCCGCCTGTACCTGCAAAAATACGGCAAGGAAGCACCACCCGAACAACTGTCGGCCCTGGCCGAACTGCTGCTGCCCGGCGCGTGAGCGCAACTGAAGAACCATGAAAATCCTGAAAATCAGCGGTAAGAACCTGGCCTCGCTGGCCGGCGAATTTGAAGTCGACTTCCAGCAGGAGCCGCTGGCGTCAAGCGGCCTGTTCGCCATCAGCGGTCCCACGGGCGCGGGCAAGAGCACCTTGCTCGACGCCCTGTGCCTGGCCCTGTACGACGCCACGCCGCGTTTGCTGAAAGTGCTGGGACGGGGCAGTGCGCTGCCCGACGTGGGCAAGGAAACCGTCAACGCCCAGGATACGCGCACCCTGCTGCGGCGCGGCACGCCGGACGGCTACGCGCAAGTCGATTTCGTCGGCAACGACGGCGCAAGCTACCGCGCGCGCTGGAGCGTGCGCCGTTCGCGCACCAAGGCGGAAGGCGCGCTGCAGGCGACCGCCATGAGCTTGCACCAACTGCCCGCGCTGCAGCCCATCGGCGGCACCAAGACGGAAGTCAAGGAAGAAATCGAAAAGCGCATCGGCCTGTCGTTCGACCAGTTTACGCGCGCCGTGCTGCTGGCGCAGAACGAATTCTCAACATTCCTCAAGACGGAAGACAATGAGCGGGGAGAATTGCTGGAAACCCTGACGGGCAGCAGCATCTATACCGACATTTCCATGCGCGCCTTCGAGCGGGCGAAAAAGGAAAAACAGGTCCTCGAACGCCTGGGCGAAAAGCTGGCCGACCAGCGCCCCCTGTCGCCGGAAGAACGGGCAGAAACGGCAACCTTGGGCGAGGCGGCCGAAGCGGCCCTGCAACACATCGACTTGCGCAAGGCCATACTGGAACTGCAGCAGCGCTGGCACCAGGAGACGCACAAGCTGCAAAGCCAGGCAGCGGCGGCGCAAGCGACGCTCGATGGCGCGGATGCCGACCGCGCCGCTGCCGAAGAGCGCCGCGCGGCGCTGGCGCAGTGGGAATTGCTGCAGCCGGCGCAGCCCCTGATCGACGGCGTGGCGCGCCTGGCCGGCGAGATCGCCAGCACCGGCGCGGCGCTGGAAGCGTCGCGCCTGCAGGCCGCGCAAGCCGTGGCCAGCGAGACGCAACTGGCGCAGGCCGTGCAGCTGGCGGCAGCGGACTTGCTGGCCAGGGAAACGGCGCAGCGCGACGCGGCGCCCCTGCTCGACCAGGCCAAGGCGCTTGACGCCGGCATTGCAGCCCACTTGCCGGCGCACCGCCAGGCCAGGGAAGCGGCCCTGACGGCCGACCAGGCCAACGAGGCTGCGCGCGCCACCTTGCACGATCTGCAGCAGGGCCAGCAGGCCATGCAGGCGGAGCAGGAAACGGGCCGCCTGTGGCTGGTGTCGCACCAGCACTGGCAAGCGCTGGCCACGTCGTGGCAATTGTCGGACCAGTTGTTCGCCCAGGCCGGGCAAACGGCCGCGCAAGCAGATGCGGCCGACGCCAGCATGGCAGCATCGGCGCGCCAGGTGCGCCTGGCCCTTGACGCCACCCAGGCGGCGCAGGCGGCGCAGGCCAGCGCCGCGGCCGTCCTGACGCTGCGCGATACCGAGCGGCGCGAGGCGCTGGCGGCCATGCAAGCCATCGACGGCCAGGGGCTGCAGGAACAGCGCGGCCAGCTGGAGACGCACGCGCGCATGTTGAGCAGCGCGGAAAAAACCTGGAGCGAACTGGCGCGCCAGCAGCAGGCGCTGGCGCACTGGCAAGCGAGGGCAGCCCAGCTGACGCAGGCCGCGCAAACGGAAAGCACGGCACTGGCGGCGGAAGCGGCGCAAACGGCGCTGCTGGAAGCGCGCCTGGCGCAGGCGGAAAAATCCTTGAAGGGCGCCGAAGCGGCATGCGCAGTCAGCGTCGAGCAGCTGCGGGCCAATTTGCAGGACGAGCAGCCCTGCCCTGTCTGCGGTGCGCTGGAACACCCGTACAGCCACGCCGATCACGCCTTGCAGGCGATGCTGGCCAGCTTGCAGGATGAGGTGCTGGATTGCCGCACGCAGGCGCGCGGCAATCTGGAACGGCTGGCCACGCACAAGGCGGCACTGGCCGCCCATATGCACGAACAGGCGCAGACGGCGGAAGAACTATCTGCACTGCCGTCCATCATCGACAGCCTGAATGCACAGTGGCAGCCGCATGCCGACACCCTGCAACTGCCGCAGGAAGAGCAGCGCGCGGACTGGTTCACACAGCAGCTGGCGGCCAATGCGGCAGGCTTGCAGGCGCTGGTGCAGCAGGAAACGGCGCTGCGCCAGGCCAGTACACTGCGCGAGCAGGCGCAGGCCGCGCATGAACTGGCGTCCAGCGACCACGCGCGCTGCACAAGCACCGTCGCCGAGGCGCAAGCGCGGCTGGCCCAGCTTCAGGCGCAGCAAGCGGGCAACGCCGACAAGGGCGAGACGGCGCGCGCCGCGCTCGATGCCTTGCTGGCGCAGCTCGATGCCGCGTTTGCCGACGTGGAAGGCGCCGAAGGGTGGAAAGACAACTGGCGCGCCGGTCCCGCCGCCTTCCGCGCGGCGCGCGAAACGGAAAGCCGGCAATGGCTGAAACAGCAGGCGGACCAGGACCAGCGCAGCCACGCGCTGGCGACCCTGGCCGCGCAGCTGGAAGCGGTGCTGCTGGCCGCCGGCAAAGCGCAACACACGGCGCAGGAGACCCACGCCGCCTTTGCCGCCGCCGACAAGCAGCGCACGGCACTGCAAGCGCAGCGCAACGCGCTATGGCAGGGTCAGGCCGTGGCCGAGGTGGAACGCAGCCTGGCAACGGCCGTCGCGCAGGCCAAAGAACAGCTGGCGCAGCAGCAAACGGCGGCGCAGTCGGCCAGCCAGCAACGCACGCGCCTCGACGAAGCGTGCGCGCAGCTGTCGCAGCGCCTTGCCACCCTGCGTGAACAGGAACACGGCGCCACCGGCGCCCTGCACGACTGGCTGCAGCAGTTCCGGCAGCTTCACTCCGGCCATGCGCCCGCCACGCTCGACGAGCTGCGCGCGCGCCTGGCCATCGCGCCGGAAGCCATGCGCGCCGAGCGCGACGCCCTGCAAGTGATCGCCGACCGCCACACGACGGCGCTGTCCGTGCTGGCCGAACGCCGGCAGCGGCATGCGGACCATCTGGAGCGGCCACCGGAAGCGCTGGAAACGGACGAGGCCGTGCTGCAGGCAGCGCTCGACGCGCTTGGCGCCGAACGCCAGACAGCCAACCAGGAAGCGACGCGCTTGCGCCTGGCCATCGCGCAGGACGATGCGCGGCGCCACAGCGCGCAAGCGATGCTGGCGCAGATCGAGGCGCAAGCCGTCATCGAGCGGCGCTGGGCCAGCCTGAATGAATTGATCGGCTCGGCCGACGGCAAGAAATTCCGCAACTACGCGCAGCAATTCACCCTGGAAGTACTGCTGGGCTACGCCAACGCGCACCTGAACCACCTGGCGCGCCGCTATCAACTGGAACGCATCGACAACCCGAACAATCCGTCGCTTGGCCTGATGGTGCGGGACCAGGACATGGGCGGCGAACTGCGCTCCGTGCATTCGCTGTCGGGCGGCGAATCGTTCCTCGTCTCGCTGGCCCTGGCGCTGGGCCTGGCCTCGCTGTCCTCGAACCGGGTGCGCGTGGAATCGCTGTTCATCGACGAGGGTTTCGGCAGCCTGGATACGGAAACCCTGCGCGTGGCCATGGATGCGCTCGACGGCCTGCAAGCGATGGGCCGCAAGGTGGGCGTCATCTCGCACGTACAGGAAATGACGGAGCGCATCGCCACCCGCATCCTCGTGCAGCCGGGCTCCGGCGGCAAGAGCGTAGTGACGGTGCGCTGAGTCGCTAGCGGCTGGCCGGCTCCCGGCACAACTTGAGCATATCCCAGCCCAGTTCACGGCGGATCTGCTCGGGGTCGGGCGGGGGCCGGCGTTGTGCCAGCTCCGCTTTCAGCCACTTCCTGACCAGCTCTTTGGCGGGCTGTACAGGCTTTTCCTTGTCATGCTTGTCCATGGTGCTACCTCTTCAATGGCGGTCAGACGACCTCCTATATACGCTCAACGTCACGGCGCGGATTCAGTTGACGCGCGCGTGGCGCAGATGCAACAACGTGTAACGATGGCCGGAGTGCGTTAAAATCGCCGCCTTCGCGTAGATGCCCTCTACGCCCCGCAACAGTTCAAGGAATCCCATGAAAGTCGCCCGCAGCCTCACCTTCAAGTGCGTAAAATGTCACAAATCCATGCAGGTCTACCTGCAAAAAGTCTCCGCCTGCTCGCATATTCAGCCGTACCAGGGCATTTGCGCATGCGGCGAACTCAAGCGCCACGCCACGGGCCAGGCAGATGCCGTCAAATCCTACCTGGAGTCGGCAGACGGTAGCTGGTCGCACCACCACTAATGGTTAAAGAATGGGCGTAGAACGCCGTTAATAACGGTACTTCGCTCATTGAGAAACCGCCATGTCCCAGCTTCCCGCACTTGCCAGCCGTCAACCCGCCTCGAATACGCTGGCTGGCCAGCAGCCGTCCCGCACGGGCAGCAGCGCCACGGGTCTCACCGCTTCGCCCCTGATGCAGCGCACGGCGCAAGACGTGGTGGCGCTGTCGAAGAATGGCCTGGACCTGTCGGCCAGGGGACTGTCGCAACGGACCGATGCGCTGGGCAACGCCACTGTCGACGTGGCGCAGGATTTTCTGAGCAACATGACGCGCCAGCTGTTCGGCGACGGCGCCAGCGTCGCCTTCGATTCGGTCGACCTGCAAGCCGGCTCCAGCTTCAGCAGCGGCAGCGCCAGCGTCTCGGGCGCGGGCGGCAGCAGCCGCGCGGCCGCCTTCAGCCTCGATGAAAACGCGCACTTCATCGGCAAGGGCAAGATCACGACGGCCGATGGCCAGACCTTCAACTTCGAAGTGGAAGTGCAATATCAATCGAACATCAGCGCGGGCATGCTTGAGCAAAACCAGGACGTAACGCCGGAAGCCACAGCATCCGATGACGGCGCCCTGCCCGCCAAAGAATTGCCCGACACGCATTTCGCCGGCAATCTGCACGACCTGTTCAAGCTGCTGGGCCAGCAATTGCAAAGCAATCTCTATCAGGGCACGTCCGATGGCGCCAGCGCCAAGGATGGCGACCTGGCGGGAAGCTTGAGCTTGCGTTTGCTCAAGCTGGTGCAGCCGGACGCAGCGGTCGAAGCCCACAAGGAAGAGCAGGCGCGCGCCCGTGCGCTGGCACTCGCCTATGGCACCGACACCGCTAGCAGCACGGCCAGCAACGTATAATGGAAGACGGCCTGCGCAGGCGACCATGCCGCGCGCCCACCTTCTATCGATTGAATCCCATGTCCGACACTTCTTCACCTACCGTTCATCCGCAGATCCACTGGAGCGAAAACGGCGCCGAGCATTCGGCCCGCTGGCGCTCGGAAAGCGGCATGCCGCCGCCCAAGCGCGTCGTCATCGCCGATGACCGCACGACGGCCGACCAGGCTTACCGCCTGGCCTGCGAAGGCACGGCCATGCTGTGGCGCGGCGACTTCCAGAATGCGCGCCAGCTGCTGCAGGCGCTGGCGCGGCGCGCCGACCACAAGAACGACAAACCGAGCAAGAAGGCCAAGGCCGCCAAGCTCGTAAAACCGGAACCGTCCGCCACGGAAGCCTTCCATTTGCACCGCCAGGCGCAGTCGCAGCGCGCCCGTACCCTGGCCATGCTGCTGCTGCCTTTCGATGCCGATTACATGATCCCGTTGCGCCGCGCGCCGGACGTGAAACTGGCGTGCAATGAAGCGTATGGCCGCGGTGAAGAGCCGTTTATCGCATCGCTGCGCGAACTGCTGGGCCTGATCGGCGCGCACGAATGGCGCCGCACGGGCGTGGAACTGCCAGCCCTGGGCCAGCGCATCCACCCGCATTACGGCGTCTTCGCGCCCATCCGCGGCGAATACGTGGGCTTGGTAGCCGATGCGCCGCTGCCTGCGCGCGCCAAGCTGGCCTTCGATATCGGTACGGGCACGGGCGTGCTGGCCGCCGTGCTGGCGCAGCGCGGCATCCAACGCATCGTCGCCACCGACCAGGACCCGCGCGCCCTGTCCTGCGCACGCGAAAACCTGGCGCGCCTCGATTTGATCGACAAGGTCGACGTGGTGCAGGCCGACCTGTTCCCCGCCGGCCGCGCGCCGCTCGTCGTGTGCAATCCGCCATGGCTGCCGGCCCGCCCCAGTTCGCCGATCGAATACGCCGTCTACGATCCGGACAGCCGCATGCTGCGCGGCTTCCTCGCCGGCCTGGCCGACCACCTGGAGCCAGGCGGCGAAGGCTGGCTGATTTTGTCGGACCTGGCCGAGCACCTGGGCCTGCGCCCGCGCGCGCAATTGCTCGAATGGATACAACAGGCGGGCTTGAAGGTCATCGACCGCCTGGACGTGAAACCCACGCACCCGCGCGCGCAGGATGCGACGGACAGCCTGCACGCGGCCCGCTCGCAGGAAATCACGTCGCTGTGGCGCCTGGCGGCAGCGTAATCCAGCCAGCCATTGCGCATTGCAGCAAACCCCGCTATAATTCGCCTGCGGGGTGGAGCAGTCTGGCAGCTCGTCGGGCTCATAACCCGAAGGTCACAGGTTCAAATCCTGTCCCCGCAACCAATATATGAAAGCCGCTGATTCTTGCAAAGGGATCGGCGGCTTTTTCCATTGCGGCGCAGTATGTCCATGCCCCACATGCACACCAAATGCATTGCGCTCTTTCGCAATGCAACAAACTCGGTTATAATTCGCCTGCGGGGTGGAGCAGTCTGGCAGCTCGTCGGGCTCATAACCCGAAGGTCACAGGTTCAAATCCTGTCCCCGCAACCAATACATAAAAACCGCTGACTCCTGCAAAGGAATCAGCGGTTTTTTCATTCCAGGCCTGGTCCGCTCACGCGGTGATGGTAACGCTGGCCCTGATCTGCCTGGCCGCCGCATGCAGGCTGGCCGCCACCCGTTCCAGCTTGTCGGCGCCCGCCGTTTCGGCCAGCGCGGCAAAGGCGCTGATATGAAACGTGGCCACCATCGCCGGCGACACTTCCAGCTCCAGCGCCGTCTTGCTCAATTCCGTCGACGCCTCGAGGTAAGGCTCGCTGCCCGCCTCGAACGCCTGCTTCGTTTCCAGCAATTCCTGGCCGCCCTCCGCCTTGGCCAGGCAAGCGTCGACCTTTTGCTGGAAGGCCGGCAAGGTGTCGCGCACGGGGCCGGGTTCAGGCGCCGCTTCGGGTTCCGCTGGCGCAGGAGCGGCTGCGGCCGGCTTGTCCGCCACCGGCATCTCGCGCAAGGTCAGCCAGCGCTCGACGGCGAGGAAATCGGCAAACGGCTCGGCCACCTTGGGATTCATCAGCCAGACCTCGCCCGTGCGCCAGTCGATCCGGGCACCGCGCTCATTTCGCGCCAACAGGATATCCTTGCCGCCATCGGCATTCGACACGCGGCCGATGTCGAGCCAGTTCATCAGTTCCGCCTGGCGCGACATCGCGTTGACCCGGTGAAAAAAGGCCAACCATAAGAATCTGGCGACCAGGAGAACCAGGGCACCGCCAACCATCCACATCATTTTTCGCTCCGCACCACATCGACAAGCCGCATTTTCTCACATGAAAGCTTGCGCCAAGGAAACTTTTACATCTGCCGTGCGCGGACGCAAATCCGGCGCCGTGCGCAGCCTGGACACGCAGTCGCATTTCAGCAACGCCGCGTTTTCCTGATTGCCGGGTGCGCGCCGCTAGGCTATTATGAGAACAATTCTCATTTAGATTAAACCAGACTGTACGCATGCTGTCCGCCCCTTCCCCGCCATCCGATTTCCAGGCCCTGTATGCCGAGCACCACTCCTGGCTGCTGCACTGGCTGAAACGCCGCCTGCACGATGCGGGGCTGGCGGGCGACCTGGCGCAGGATACCTTCATCAAGATCTTCGTTGCGCGCAGCAGTGCCGGGATCGCGCAGCCGCGCCCCTTCCTCGCCACCATCGCCAAGCGCCTGCTGGCCAATCACTGCCGGCGCGAAGCGCTCGAACGGGCCTACCTCGACGCCCTGCTGCATCAGCCGCAAGCGTGCACGCCGTCGCCGGAAGCGATGTCCATCCTGCTCGAATCGCTGCAGCTGGTCGACCGCGCGCTGGACCAGCTGTCCGCCAAGGCCAGGGCCGCTTTCCTGCTGGCCCACCTGGACGGCATGACCTACGCCGAGATCGCCGCCGAACTGGGCACCACCACGCATTCCGTCAAAAAATACCTGAGCAAGGCCAACCTGCTGTGCTTTTTTGCCGTGCCCGATTTTGCCGCATCCTGACATGCGCGGCGCCACCGTCTACGCACAGGGCCAGCCCATCGACCTGGCCATCGCCATGCAGGCGGCCGAATGGCTGGCCACCCTGATGAGCGGCGCAACGACGCCGGCGGAAAAAGCGGCCTGGCACGAGTGGCGCCAGGCGCACCCCGACCATGAGCGGGCGTGGCAACACATCGAAAGCGCCAGCGGCGGCTTGCGCGAACTCGATGCGCAGGCCAGCCGCAAGGCGTTGACACAGCGCTCCCGTCCTGCCTCGACCATCTCGCGCCGCCGCAGCCTGCAATTGCTGGCGTGGACAGCCACCATCGGCCTCACGGGCTGGTTCGGCGCGCGCTCGGACTCTGCGCCCGTCCTTGCCCGCGCCGCGCTGGCCGACCTGTCCACGGGCGTGGGCGAACGCCGCGAGCTGGCCCTGCCCGACGGCAGCCGTCTGCACCTGAACAGCGGCAGCGCCGTCAACATCCGCTACACGGGCACGCAGCGCCTGCTGCAACTGGTGCAGGGCGAAGTGTTCATCGCCACGGCTCGCGAAACGGGCCGCCCTTACCGCCCCTTCCTCGTCGACACCGCGCAAGGCCAGGCGCAGGCGCTGGGCACGCGCTACTCGGTGCGCCAGGCCGATGGCAGCACCCTGGTCGCCGTCGAGGAAGGCGCCGTCCGGCTGATGCCGCGCCATGGCAACGCCAGCCCCGTGCTCCGCGCGGGCCAGGGCGGCGGCATGACGGCGCACGATGCCCTGCCCGCGCACGCCGTCTCGCCCGACATCTGGGCCTGGCGCCAGGGCCTGCTGCTGGCCGACGCCATGCCGCTGCGCGACTTCCTGCATGAACTGAGCCGCTACCGCCACGGCTTGCTGGGCTGCGACGACGCCGTCGCCGGCCTGCGCATCTCCGGCGTCTTCCCGCTGGACGACCTGGACGCCGTGCTGCTGTCGCTGCCCGATTCGTTGCCGGTGGACGTGCGCCTGCGCACGCGCTACTGGGTGCAGGTGGAAGCGCGCCCGCAGCGCTGAAAATATATTTTGACGCCGGCGCAAAAAAAAGTACCCGCTTTCGTTTCTCGCGTGACCTGTGTAGGCAACGTTCTTTTTGACGACTACACCACAAGGTAACCATGTCTCTTGCCATTCATTCCAAGCCGCGCATCAAGCGCATGGCGCATGCCATTCAACTCGTCTTCATCGGTTCGGCCCTGCTGCTGAACGCCCAGGCGCCGGCCCTGGCGCAGGAAAGCGCGGCCGCCGCTGCGGCCAGCCTCGACTTCCAGGTGCCGGCCGGCGACCTGGCCACGGCGCTGCGCCAGGTCGCCAGCCAGTCACGTGTCATCCTCAGCTTCACGCCGGAGCAGACGCGCGGCAAGACGTCGGCCGGCTTGAGCGGCCGCCACGACGTGCTGGCCGCTCTGAACGGCGTGCTGCGCGGCACGGGCCTGAAGGCCGAGCGCAGCGCCAATGGCAGCTATGTGCTGCGCCCGGCCGATGCTGCGGCGGGCGGCGAAGCGATGGCGATGATGCCGGAAGTGTCGGTCAAAGCGCAGCAGGATGCGACGGAAGGCTCGGGCGCGTATGTCTCCACCCTGCCGATCACCACGGCCACGCCGCTGGGCCTGTCGATCAGGGAAACGCCGCAGTCGGTCAGCGTCATCACGCAGCAACGCATGCAGGACCAGGGTTTGAACACGATCGCGCAAGTGATGGCGCAGACGCCGGGCATCACCCTGTTCTCGCTGGGCAGCGAACGCACGGGCTTTACTTCGCGCGGCTATTCGATCACCAATTACCAGCTCGATGGCGTCAGCACGCATTCGGAAAACCTGGGCCTCAATGCGATACCGTCGCAAAGCCTGGCCGACATGGCGCTGTACGACCGCATCGAAGTGCTGCGCGGCGCCTCGGGCCTGATGACGGGCGCTGGCGACGCCTCGGGCGCCATCAACATGGTGCGCAAGAAGCCGACGGCGCAGTTCCAGGCCTCGGTCGAGGGCGAGCTGGCTTCCCACGATGAGCGGCGCGCCATGGCCGACGTCTCGGGTCCGCTGAACGAGACTGGCACCGTGCGCGGCCGCCTGGTGACGGTGTACGAAGAAGGCGACAGCATCATCGACGGCTACAGCCGCGACAAGAAAGTGGTCTACGGCGTGGTCGAAGCGGACCTGTCACGCGACACGAAGCTGACGGCCGGCGTCACGCACCAGCGCAAGCGCTCGAACGGATCCTTGTCCTACCTGGGCTTCCCCCTGTTCTACAGCAATGGCGTCATGACGGACCTGCCGCGCTCTTTCAGCCCGGCCGCCAAGTCGAATAGCTTCGACACCAATTCGACCGACCTCTTCGCCACCGTGGAGCACGCGCTGGCCAACGACTGGAAGCTGAAAATATCGGCCAACCGCGTGCAGTCGTCGCAGGAAGAACGCGCCGTCTACCTGAGCGTCAGTGGCGGCTTTCCCGACCAGGCCACGGGCGATGGCCTGCGCTTGAACGCCGACTACCGCGACTACCAGCTTCAGGTCAACAGCGTGGACGTCAATGTGCGCGGGCCGTTCAGCGCGTTTGGCCGCCAGCACGAGCTGGTGCTGGGCATGGACTACAGCGAATTTCAAAGCACGACCGATGGCCGTTTCGACCGGGGGGTCGAAAACACGCCCGTCAACCTGTACCGCTGGAATCGCACGGCAACGCCCGTGTTTGGCGGCACCACCGTCATCTACGACAGCACGCGCCGCCAGGCCAGCGCCTACGCGGCCAGCCGCTTCAACCTCTCCGAACGCCTGAAACTGATCGCCGGCGCCAAGGTGCTGCGCTACAGCGAGAACTACATCTCGGACGCGCCGTCCGTGAATTTTTACAGCGCGTCCCCCGCCTCGGAGAGCCGTGTCTTCACGCCGTATGGCGGCCTCGTATTCGACATCGACGGCACGCACAGCGCTTACGCCAGCTACTCCACCATCTACCAGCCGCAAGCATCGCAAGACCGCTATGGCAAGCTGCTGGCGCCGCGCGAGGGCAAGACCCTGGAAGCGGGCGTCAAGAGCGGCTGGTTCGATGGCCGCCTGAACACCTCTGCCGCGCTGTACCAGATCCGCCAGAGCAATCTGTCCGAATCGGACCCCGGCTACACCGTGCCTGGCACGAACAATCCTGCCAACCGCGCCATCCAGGGCGCCAAGACCCAGGGCGTGGACCTGGAAGCGACGGGCGCCATCACGCCGGACTGGAATATTTCGGCATCGTGGTCGTACAGCCAGACGGAAAACAATGCTGGCAAGGCCATCCTGACCACCTTCCCGCGCCACCTGGTGAAACTGTGGACCACTTACCGCCTGCCCGGCGAGCTGCATCGCCTGACGGTGGGTGGCGGCATGAACTGGCAGAGCCGCGTGTATTCCGACATCGACGCATGGCAGATCAACAGCACCATGCACTGGGAACAGAAGGCATACTCGGTGGCCAGCCTGATGGCGCGCTACGACGTCAACGACAAGCTGTCGGCCACCGTCAACGTGGCCAACCTGTTCGACAAAAAATACACGGCTTCCGTGTCGGACTGGTGGTACTCGGGCATGTATGGCCCGGCGCGCAAGGTGGCGTTGAGCGTGCGCTATCAATTCTAGGCCGGGCTGAATATTTCACATTGGCGCAGGGCCGGTGATACAATTTTCCCGCTTCACGGGCGTTGCCGGCCATTGCCGTCAACGCCCGTGCCCATAGAGACACCCAAGGAGAATGTGTGAAGGACCTCGCCCCCGCCCTGCCAGCCGATCCGGCCGACCAACCCGCCAATCCCTCGCGCCGGCGCATCTTCCAGGCCGCTTCCGCAGTCGGCCTGGCCGCCAGCCTGCCGGCGCTGGCCGACGCCGCGCCAGCCAAAAAGACCATCGCCAAAGGTTCGCTCGACGCGAAACTCAAGGCGCACGTCAAGAACGTGGTCGTGATCTACCTGGAAAACCGCAGCTTCAACAACCTGTTCGCCAACTTCCCCGGCACCAGCGCGCCCCTGTCCGCCGTCACGGCGGAACAGGCGCAGCAACTGGACCGCGATGGCAAGCCGCTGGCCACCCTGCCGAAAATCTGGGGCGGCCTCGTGCCGAACCAGCAAAATATCGGCGGCATCGATTACCTGATCAAGGAAGAGCAGATTTCCGGCCTGCCGAACGCGCCCTACAAATTGAGCGACGCAGCCGGCAAGCCCCTGCCCGAGAGCATCATCACGCGCGACCTCGTGCACCGCTTCTATAACAACCAGATGCAGATCAACGGCGGCAAGAACGACGGCTTTGCCGCGTGGGCCGACAGCGGCGGCCTGGTGATGGGCCACTACGGCGAAACGTCGAAAAACCTGAACCTGTGGCAGATCGCCGAGCAGTACACCCTGTGCGACAACTTCTTCATGGCAGCCTTCGGCGGCTCCTACATGAACCACCAGTTCCTGGTGACGGGCCGCGCCAACGAATACTTCAACGCGCTTGATACGGCGGCGAAGAAAAAGATCGCCGTGCTGTCCGACGGGCCGCAAGGCGTGCGCCTGGCGATCTCGCCCGACTGCCCCGCCTCGGCACTGGACGGCAAGCCGAAATACGTCAATGACGGCGCCCTGACGCCGGACGGCTACGCCGTCAACACCATGGCGCCGCCCTACCAGCCAAGCTATGTCCGTCCCGCGTTTGACGGCGACCCGCTGCATGCCGATCCGGCTGACGCGAATACCCTGCCGCCGCAAACCTACGACACCATCGGCGATCTGCTGTCGCGCAAGGGCGTCAGCTGGGCGTGGTATGGCGGCGGCTGGCAAGCGGCGCTCGACCACAAGGGCGGCGGCAGCAAACCGAACTTCCAGTTCCACCACCAGCCGCTGAACTACTTCAAGCAGTTCGCCCCCGGCACGGCCGCGCGCGCAGAGCACCTGCGCGATGGCGGCACGGGCGACAGCCCCATCTCGAACAAATTCCTCGCCGCTGCCGTGGCGGGCAAGCTGCCGGCCGTGACCTTCTACAAGCCACAGGGCAATCTAAACCTGCACGCCGGGTACTCGGATATCGAATCGGGCGACCAGCACGTGGCCAACGTCATCCAGCATCTGAAGGAATCGCCGCAGTGGAAAGACATGATCGTGGTGATCACGTTCGATGAAAACGGCGGCTGGTGGGATCACGTGGCGCCGCCAAAAGGCGACCGCTGGGGTCCGGGCACGCGCATTCCCGCCATCGTCGTCTCGCCGTACGCGAAGAAAGGCGCCGTCGACCACAGTTTTTATGACACGACGTCGATCCTGCGCCTGATCACGCGCCTGCACGACCTGCCGCTGCTCGAAGGCCTGAAAGTGCGCAATGACGCCTTCGCGTCCCGTGGCGCGCTGCCGCCGGGCGACTTGACCGGTGCCCTGAGCTTCCGCTGATAGGCAACAGCGCATCCCACAATGCGGCACGCCTGTGATACACTGCGTGCCGCACTTAAATCCGCAGGACAAGTTTTCCTGCAGCTTGTCCCAACAATGAGCCCGACTCCAGTAGCCGGGCTTTTGTTTTGTGGATGAAGTTAAAGCGTATAGACATAGGCAGGCAGCACCTTGCCCGCCCCTTGGCTTTCGCAGGCCAGGGACTGAGGTTAGCAAATGAGAGACAAAAAAGACAACGCCACCATCGACTTGCCCGGCTTCGGCCCGCCGCCAGCGCACGAGGCCCAAGAGCCGGCGCCGGAGCCGCAGCGCCGCGCGCGCGCGCGCAAGGTGGCGCTGAAGCAGGTGCAGCTCGAATTGCTGGAGCCGACCGACGCCACGGGCCTGCCCGTCTGGACGCGCGACGCCGGCCTTGATCTCACCGGTTTGCCCATCTGGGCGCCCGACAATTAGTATCCATGCCGGCGGCCGTTTGCCGCCAGCTTCCACACCACCATCCGCACAAGGGCGTAGAACGCCTGTAGACTGTGCCCATCCACCCGCTTTTTACCGGCTCCGCCCCTATGAACACCACCACTGCCACTACCACTTCCTTTTCCAGCCTGCCGCTGACGCCCGCCTTTTTGGCCAACCTCGATTCGCTCGGCTACCACGAGATGACCACCATCCAGGCGCAAAGCCTGCCGGCGGTGCTCGATGGCCGCGACCTGATCGCCCAGGCGAAAACGGGCAGCGGCAAGACCGCCGCCTTCGGCATCGGCATTCTGCACAAGCTCAATCCGGCCTGGTTTGCCGTGCAAGGCCTGGTGCTGTGCCCCACGCGCGAACTGGCCGACCAGGTGGCCAATGAGCTGCGCCGCCTGGCCCGCGCGGCTGGCAACATCAAGATCCTGACCCTGACGGGCGGCGCGCCGATGCGCCCGCAAATCGCCTCGCTGGAACATGGCGCCCACATCGTCGTCGGCACGCCGGGCCGCATGCGCGACCACCTGGGCCGCGGCACCATCAACCTGAATCACGTGCAAACCCTGGTACTCGATGAAGCGGACCGCATGACGGACATGGGCTTTTACGAGGAAATCGCCGGCATCGTCAGCGCCTGCCCGGCGCGCCGCCAGACCTTGCTGTTCTCGGCCACGTATCCGGAAGACATCCGCCGCGCCACGGCGTCGTTCCTCGTCAATCCGCTGGAAGTGACGGTCGAGGCGCAGCACGACAACGACAAGATCGAACAGCGCTTCTATGAAATCGGCTTCGACGAGCGCAATGGCGCCGTCGGCAAGCTGTTGAAACACTTCAAGCCGGAATCCACGCTGGCCTTCTGCAACACCAAGGTGCATTGCCGCGAACTGGCCGACGAACTGCGCCAGCAAGGCTTTTCCGCGCTGGCCCTGTACGGCGAGCTGGAACAGCGCGAACGCGATGAAATCCTGGTGCTGTTCGCCAACCGCAGCTGCTCCGTTCTGGTGGCCACCGACGTCGCCGCGCGCGGCCTCGATATTTCCGACCTGGGCGCCGTGATCAACGTCGACGTCTCGAAAGACACGGAAGTGCACATCCACCGCATCGGCCGCACGGGCCGCGGCAGCAAGAAGGGCCTGGCCCTGTCGCTGTGCGCACCGAACGAGAAAAAATGGGTCAAGCTGATCGAGCAATACCAGAACAGCGCCGCCGAATGGCACGACCTGAAGGAACTGGCGGAAGATGACGGCATGGAGGCGCTGCCGGCGCCGATGGTCACCCTGTGCATCATGGGCGGCAAGAAGGACAAGCTGCGTCCGGGCGACTTGCTGGGCGCGCTGACGGGCGACGCCGGTCTCACCAAGGAACAAGTGGGCAAGATCAACGTGTTCGAGTTCATGACCTACGTGGCGCTGGACCGCAAGGTGGCCGAAGCGGCATTCAAGCGCCTCAACGCGGGCAATACCTTGGGCCGCGACTTCGGCAACATCAAGGGCCGCAGCTTCAAGATGCGCTTTATCGAGGCGTAAGCGCCTGCAATGCACGCAGGGCCGCCATGGCCCTGCGTCCCGGATAGTCTTCCCACACGGGATACTGCCGGCGGTAGTAGCAGTTCCAGTAGCTGATGGCGCGCCGCTCCAGGGTGTCCACATAGGCGGGGTTCTCCCGCAGGTAGCGCGCCAGCGCATCGGTATTCCAGGCCGGCAGCGCCGCGCCAATTGCCTCGACAATCTCCAGCACGTATTCGCCGCACAGGTGCACGACGAAGGGCACCGTCCACGCCCGCTCCTGCAACAGCAACTGCCTTGCACACGCTTCGCGCACATGGCCGTCATGGTGGCGCGTGCCCAGGCACAGGGCGAGCACGCCCGCGTCGCCGGGCAGCCGCGTACAGGCCAGCAACCGCTCGCGGTCGTAATACGTGCGCGTCGGGATCAGCAAGGCCTGTCCATCCTGGCGCACGGCAAATGGCGGATGTGCGGGGCTGCTCCCCAGCGCGGGCAGCAGCTGCGCCACCGCGCCGGCCAGCGCGGCCGGAAAGGCATCCGCTTCAGCCATCGCCAGCTTCCTTGCACACCTTGCGCACGCCCAGCGCAGGCATGTCGACCTTTTCAAAGATCACATTCGAATACCATGCGGCAGGATCGCCTTCGGTGGGCTTGCCCAGCGAGATATAAAAGCCGCCATGCGTGAACAGCGCCGTGGTTTCCTTGCCCGGCCTGGCGGCTTGCAGGAAGCCGGGCCAGGCCGCCTTGTCGACGGGCGTAAAACGCGCGGCCAGCAGCGCCAGCAAACGCGCATGCGTGGCTGGCGCATACGGGAACAGGTACAGGTACTCGACCAGTTCACCGCCATCGGCCAGGCGCGTGACGGCGGATGTCGCAGCCTCCACGGCATCCTTGCCCGCGCCAAAACTGCACAGCACCCCGCCGCTGTAGGCGAAATCGATGACGGTCGCCGGCGCGCACGCCTGCCGTTCGCGGTCGATGCCGACGGGCGGCAGCGCGCGCACTTGCGCCAGCAGCGCCTCGCTGGAAGTGGTCAGCGCGGGAAAGCCCGGACATTCGCTGGCCGCCTGCGCGGCAGAGAAGACCAGGCAACAACTCAGTAGCAGCAAACCACGCTTCACGGCACCTCCAGTGTCATCGGGCGGCCATTATGCCGGACATCCTCACAAAGGCCGCGCCTGTTGCCCCTGCGGCGTATCGTCGATGTCATAGCCGGCCGCGCGCGCCAGTGCACGCAAGCGGTCCGCCTCGGCCCACTGGCGCTGCGCACGGGCGATGGCCCGTTCCGCCATCCATGCCTGCACCGGCTGCGGCACGTCCACCTGCGTTGGCTGCCAGGCCAGCAGATCGAGTCCCAGGGCCGCATCGAAACGGGCCATGGTAGCCTTTTTGACGGCGTCCGGCAGCTCGCTTTTCAACAGTTCCCAGGCCACGGCCAGCGCGCGCGGGAAGTTCAGGTCATCGTTGATCTGCGCCGCGAAACGCGCCAGCCATGCAGGATCAGGAGCGGCCTCCCCCTGCGCTTCGCCAAGGCCATGTACGCTGACCCGCAGGCGCGCCAGGCCGCTGCTGGCGGCACGCAGGGCGTCGTCCGTGAAATTGAGGCTGCTGCGGTAGTGGGCGCCCAGGCACAGGTAGCGGTAGGCCAGCGGATCGACGCCCTGCTCCACCAGGCTTTGCAAGCGTAAAAAGTCGCCCGAGGATTTCGACATCTTCGCGTCCTGTGTTTTCAGGAAGGCACCGTGCAGCCAGAAGTTGGCCAGGCGCGTGCCGTGGCGCGCTTCCGTTTGCGCGATCTCGTTGCTGTGGTGGACGGCCACGTGGTCTTCGCCGCCGCAATGGATGTCGAAATACGCGCCCAGGTGCTTTTCCGCCATGGCCGAGCATTCGATATGCCAGCCCGGAAAACCCAGGCCCCACGGGCTGTCCCATTCCATCTGCCGCTGTCCCGGCACGCCGCTGAACTTCCACAGCGCAAAGTCGCAGATGTCGCGCTTCTCGCCCAGGTCCACGCGCTTGCCCGCCTGCAGGCCGTCGCGGTTCAGGCGCGCCAGTTTTCCGTAACTGTCCTGGCGCGTCGTGTCGAAATAGATGCCGTCGTCCGTGCGGTAAGTGTAGCCCTTCGCTTCCAGGTCGAGAATAAATTCAATCTGCTCCGCGATGTGGTCCGTGGCACGGCACCAGACGGTGGGCGGCAGAATATTCAGCGCGCGCAGATCGCCCTCGAACGCGCGCGTGAATTCGACGGCGATATCCCAGGCCGACTTGCCGCTGCGGGCGCTGCGTACCTCGATCTTGTCGTCGCCGCTGTCCGCATCCGATGTCAGATGACCGACGTCCGTGATGTTCATCACGTGGCGCACCTGCAAGCCGTTGAACTCGAGCGCGCGGCGCAAGCCGTCGACGAACAGATAGGTGCGCAGGTTGCCGATGTGCGCATAGTCGTAGACGGTGGGGCCGCAGGCATACACGCCAGCCTTGCCGGGGGCGATGGTCTCGAAGGGCCGCAGGCTGCGGCTATACGTGTCGTACAAATGAAGTGTCATGCGGGACTTTCATGCGCGTTGCGGAAAAAGAAAATGGCCACAGGTTTTTCAACACTGTGGCCATCGGGATGAGGAGTAAAAGTTTAACGGCGCCGGGCCGCATCCTCGCGAAGCCAGGTACACGGACACAGCGCAGCAGCGGCGCGGTATGCAAGGACTGGATGGAGGATGGAAGAGCTCATGGGGGAGAATATCGCATGCGTGCGGGCGGGCCGTCAAGCCCTCCCGCGACGCGGGCCTACTTTTTCGCCTGCTCGATATGCGGCAGCAGTACCGTCAGGATGCCCAGCAGCGGCAGGTAGGAGCAGATTTTATACACATAGGCGATGCCCGACACGTCGGCCAGGTGGCCCATCGCGGCGGCCGCGATGCCCGAGACGCCGAACATCAGGCCAAAGAATATCCCCGCGATCATGCCCACCTTGCCCGGCACCAGTTCCTGCGCAAAGACGACGATGGCGGAAAAGGCGGACGAAATCACGAAACCGATGATCACCGTCAAGACGGCCGTCCAGAACAGGTCGACGTACGGCAGCAGCAGGGTAAATGGCGCGGCGCCCAGGATGGAAATCCAGATCACGCGCTTGCGGCCGATGCGGTCGCCGATGGGGCCGCCCATAAAGGTGCCGGCCGCCACCGCGGCGAGGAAGAGGAACAGATACAACTGGGCATCGCCGAGCGACAGGTGAAATTTGTCGATCAAATAAAACGTGTAATAGCTCGACAGGCTGGCCATGTAGATGTACTTCGAGAACACCAGCAGGGCCAGCACACCCAGCGCGCCAATCACCTTGTTGCGCGACAAGTTAGGGCCATGGCCGCCCGTCTTCGGCTTGAAGCTGGCCAGGTGGCCGCTATACCAGTGGCTGACCTTGTACAGCACCCCGATGGCCAGCACGGCCAGCAGGCTGAACCAGGCGACATTGCCGTGGCCACGGTTCACAATGACGGCCGCCGCCAGCAGGGGGCCCAGGGCGGAGCCGACATTGCCGCCCACCTGGAACAGCGACTGGGCAAAGCCGTAGCGTCCGCCGGACGCCATGCGCGCCACGCGCGACGCCTCCGGGTGGAAGGTCGAGGAACCGACGCCGATCAGGCCAGCGGCGATCAGCAGGGTCGGGAAGGTCGAGACGATGGACAGCATCAGCACGCCGGCCAGGGTAAAGCACATGCCGACCGGCAACAGGAATGGCAGCGGACGGCGGTCCGTGTACAAGCCGATCCACGGCTGCAGCAACGATGCCGTGCACTGGAACGTCAGGGTAATGAGGCCGACCTGGGTAAAACTGAGTGAAAACTCGGCTTTCAGCATCGGATAAATCGACGGCAATAATGCCTGGATCAAGTCATTGAGCAAATGCACGAAGGCGACAGCGCCCAGGATGTGCATGGCCAGACCGGATTGTTGTTGGGAACCTTGAAGCGAGGGAGCCGCCGGCACGGGCGTGGCCAATGCTGGGGCAGGTGTAGTTGTGTGCATGTGTCATCCGCAATAATCGGGCACGGCGGGCGGCCCGGCAAAGAAGCCAGTATAGTATGGTCGCTGAACTGATAACTTCCAATAATCGTCGCCCAAGTGACAACCAAGAGACAAGCCAACGCCCTACATGTACACCCAGCAACCCGCCCAGACCCATCCCGATGGCGTGCCGTTCAGCCGCAGCACCAGCTCGCACGATTACCAGCACGTGCCGCGCCCCGTGACGGCCATGTCCAGGCAATATGCGGCGGGCGACTACACGGCGCCGCACAGCCATGTGCGGGCGCAACTGCTGTATGCGACGGAAGGCGTGATGCGCGTCTCCACCGGGCACGGCGTGTGGATCCTGCCGCCGCGGCGCGCCCTGCTGATCCCCGTGGGCGTCGTGCATGAAGTCCACATCTTGAGCGAACTGAGCATGCGCACCGTGTACATCGATGCGCAGGTGGCGGCCCAATATGGCCCCGATTGCAAGGTACTGGAAGTGAGCCGGCTATTGCGCGAGCTGATCCTGGCCTTGCTGGCCGAACCGATCGAATATGCGCTGGCGGGACGCGGCGACTGGCTGGCGCACCTGATCCTGTCGGAACTGGCGGCGGCCGATACCGTGCCCCTCGCCATCCCCTGGCCGCGCGACCGGCGCCTGGTGGCCGTCTGCTCGGCCATCATGAGCGCGCCCGGCAGCCGGCGCAGCATCGAGGAGTGGGCGCAGGATGCGGGTGCCAGCGCGCGCACCCTGATCCGTCTATTTCCCAAGGAAACGGGCTTGCACTACCGCCAATGGCTGCAGCAAGTCCACCTGGCCGAGGCCTTCTGCCGCCTGGACCGGGGCGAAGGCGTGGCGGCCATCGCCTATGCGCTGGGCTACGCCAGCCCCAGCGCCTTCAGCGCCATGTTCCGCCGTATCCTGGGCCGCACGCCGCAACACTACCTGAGCGAGTGGCGCGCCGCCGATTAAACGGAAAAAGCAGCCCGCAGGCTGCTTTTTACATATTAAAACTTACTCTTTTTCGCCCGCAATCAAGCGGTAGGCCAGCGCGCCCAGCAAGGCACCGATGATCGGTGCCAGCCAGAACAGCCACAACTGGCTCGTGGCCCAGTCGCCCACGTACAGGGCCACGCCCGTGCTTCGGGCCGGGTTGACGGAAGTATTCGTGACAGGAATGCTGATCAGGTGGATCAGGGTCAGCGCCAGGCCGATCGGCAGCGGGGCAAAGCCGGCCGGCGCGCGCTTGTCGGTGGCGCCCAGGATGACGATCAGGAAGAACATCGTCAGCACGATTTCAATGACCAGGGCCGACAGCATCGAATAACCGCCCGGCGAGTGGGCGCCGAAGCCGTTCGAGGCAAAGCCCTTGCTGACATCGAAACCGGCCTGGCCGCTGGCGATCACGTACAGCACGCCGCCGGCCACGATGGCGCCCAGCACTTGCGCGATGATGTATGGCAACAGTTGATTGGCGGGGAAGCGGCCGCCGGCCCACAGGCCGATCGACACGGCTGGGTTCAGGTGGCAGCCCGAGATGTGGCCGATGGCGTAGGCCATGGTCAGCACCGTCAGGCCGAATGCCAGCGCCACGCCGGCAAAGCCGATACCGAGGCCGGGAAAAGCGGCGGCCAGCACGGCGCTGCCGCAACCGCCCAGAACCAGCCAGAACGTGCCAAGAAACTCGGCGCCATATTGTTTCATGATGTATTCCTTTAAATAGTCGAGAAAACGTACCAGGGGACGACCAGTCAGACCGCTCATTGAGCTCGCCCTCACCGCATGGTGATGGCAAGGCAAACACCAGCAAAGTACAGCTACGCAATCGCAGCACAGCGCGCATAATGACATATTGTCATTATCAAGGCAACATTAATTTCATGCAACAATATTAATGGTTTTCTTGGAATCAACTGTTATTTTATCAATCATTAAGACGCAGGGCGGCGCATGTATTTGTGTGGCGCCTCCAATGGCGCAAAACCAAAGCCCGCATACAGGCCATGCGCGTCATCGGTCCCCAGCATCCAGGTGACCTCGCGCAAGCGATCATCGCCGAGCACGGCGGCCACCATCTGCTTGCCATAGCCGCGTCCCTGGTATGGCAGCAGGACAAACACATCGCGCAGGTAGGCAAAATCCGTGTAATCGGTGATGACCCTGGCGAACGCCACTTGCTGGCCATCGACATAGCCGCCGAAACACAGCGCGTTGGCAATCCCCTTGCGCACCGTTTCCAGCGCCACACCGCGCTTCCAGTACGACTGCTCGCTCAGGTAGCGGTGGATCAGGGGCACGTCCAGCTCGTCGCGCACGCTGGAAATACGCAGTGGCGCGTGCATCAGTTCTTGAACAGCAGGTCGGCTTCGGCGATGCTGGGTTCGCCGAAGTACACGGTGCGCAAGCCGCCCTTGCCATCGCTGCCCATGTACACGCCCGTCATGCTGCGCTCGGCCGGATCGTACAAAATGGTGTAGTGGTGGCCGCAATTGTGCGGCTCGCAGACACTGCTCAGCAGGCGCGCCTTGCCGTCGATCTCGACGGGCTTGAGCGGGCTGGCCACGCCATCGGGCACCCAGCGCTGCCGCTTCAGGCCAGCCTTTTTCAGGCCGATATTGAAAGCCTTGCGAAAGGCATAGTCCGCCTTGTAGACGTCGGGGAAATACGGGCAGGTATGGCCGCCGTCGCAGCTTTGCGCCTGCTCGATCAGCGACAGTTTGGGCGTACGCGCTTGCGCCGGCATGGCGGCCAGCGCCACGGCGGCGCCCAGGAACAGGGGTAAGAGCAAACGTGCGGACATGCAATCTCCTAAAAGCATCCAATAATGGCTGCAGCATAGCAGAATGGCATGCTTGCGCAGCGGCCTCAGGGAGAGCAGCGGATGCCGACTACTCCGTTGACCTTGCCTTCCGGCCATCCCGTCTCGCGCCAGCGGTACACGCCGGGCGCGACGATGATCAATTGCCATTCCACCAATTTGCCAGCGGCATTGAGGCGGGTTTCATTGTCATAGCGCAAAGTCAGGCTACGCTCCGTTTCCGCCACCACGGTCGCGGCAAAGCGGTTGGTTTCACCCAGCTTGCTTTTCCACGTCCGGTCACTGAAGATCGCCAGCCGCTGATGATCGTCAGACAGCTGCATGCGCGTAAAGTGCCGCGCTTCTTCGCAAACACTATTCGTATTCACGCTGTCGGACCAGCTGCCAGACAATTGCGCGGCATCAAAAGGAGTCGGGATGGCGGTCAAGGCCACAGTCAGCAGCAAGGTTGCAAGCATAGTTTATCGAAAGAAAACGAAAAGAATCATCATGGCAGGCGCAGCGCCAGGGTAATGCTCGACGGCAGCGCGGGCGTGCGCCGGTGCAAGGTCGCCTGCTCATAGGCATACGCCATTGCAATAAGTTGCATGTCGCCGTGGGCCGGGCCGATGAAGGACAAGCCGACCGGCAAGCCCCCTGCCACGCCGGCCGGCACCGTGATATGCGGCAAGGCCGACGGCGCCTGCGCCCCGCCATGGCAGGTGGGTCCCACCAGCGCGTCGAGTCCGTGCGAGCCCAGCAACGCTTCGATACCGCCAGGTTCGGGTGCGGGCGGCATCTCGATCAATTCCGCGCCCTGTTCGCGCAACGCCAGCAACGCCTGCCCGATCACGGCGTCGGTGCCGGCGCACAGGCCGAACAGGCTGCGCGCCACGCCGATGCGGCGCCCATGCAAGCCGGCCGTATCGAGTACCACGCCATCGGCCAGCCGCTCGCCGCTCAAGGCTGCAAGCAGCCAGGCCGCCTCGCGCACGCTGGGCGCCATCGGTCCGGCCGTGGCTGGCTCACCGCCCTGCCCCGCGGCAGTCCTGCCCGTGGGCTTGATGGCGACCAGGCCGCAGTTTGAAGCAGGCGCGACGATGGAGCCGTCCGCCGCGCTGTCGACGGCCAGGATGGTCAGCCCGGCCCAGCTGGCACTGGCATGCGGTACGCTGACGGCGGCCCACTGGCGTAAATTGCTTTTGCCGATGATGACGGCGCCGGCCGCGCGCAGGCGCGCCGCCACAAAGGAATCGCAGCTGGCATGCGTGGCCAGCGGCGACTGCGTGCGCGTCTTCATGCGGTCGCCCGTGGCAATATTGTCGCGCAAGACGACGGGAATGCCGTGCAAGGGGCCGCGCACCTTGTGCACCTGGCGCTCGCGGTCCATCTCCAGGGCAATTTTCAACGCATCGGGATTGATTTCAATGCCAGGATAGGCGCGCGCGCCGATGCTGCACAGGGAGCGGATGCGCCCCAGGTACTGCGACGTCAGCGCATGGGAACTGAGTTTGCCTGCCTGCATCATCTGCTGTTGCGGCAAGACGCCCGCATCGAGCAGATGGGCCATGGGGCTGGCGGGCGCCGTGGCACGGGCCAATACGGGACGCGACGCGCCACCGCGTAACATCTGACTGCGCTGCATGGTATCTCCAGGAAACTTCAATGTTTCTGCCGCAATAATGTTCTAGCCATAGCATAGCAGTCCTTGCAACACAATTGTTGTTGAAGGGAATTATTTTTTAAGCAAAAAAAAACGCTGCCCGAAGGCAGCGTTTCTTGATGATTCGGCACTGGGGCAAATCAGTTGCGTACGACACGCTTGTATTCGTTGGTACGGGTGTCGATTTCGATGACGTCGTCCTGTGCCACGAACAGCGGCACTTGCACGGTGTGGCGATGTGCGTCGATGGCGTTTTCGATCTTGGCTTCTTTCAGGACGTTGCCCGACGTGTTGCCCTTGACCGCTGGCTCCGAGTACACCACTTGACGGGCGATGGTCGTAGGCAGTTCAACGGAGATAGCTTTGCCGTCGTAGAAAATGGCTTCGCATTCCATGCCATCTTTCAGGTAGTTCAGCGCTTCGCCCAGGTTTTCTTCTTCGATTTCGTACTGGTTGTACTCGGTGTCCATGAACACGAACAGCGGGTCGGCGAAGTACGAGTACGTCACTGGCTTTTTATCCAGAACAACAACGTCGAACTTGTCGTCGCCGCGGAACACGTTTTCCATCGGGGTGTTCGTCAGAAGATTTTTCATCTTCCATTTGTAGGTGAAGCCCGTGCGGCTCGAACCGTTGACATCAGAACGCAACACGATCATTGGCTTGCTGTCGACCATGATGATATTGCCAACACGAATTTCTTTTGCGGGTTTCATAGGAATGTACGTAAAAAGTGGGTTGCATGAAGACCATCTGCCGCCTGTGCGCCATCGGCGCCGCAAGCTTGCGTTTGATCGGTTAAAAATACGTTAGAAATAACCGGGCATTTTACCTTAATTTTTGGCAAGCGCCTATCTCGTCGCGCCAGCGAACGCCAGTAGGTTACTTGCCAGATCGCCATTAGCCTGCATCTGCCGCTGCCAGGCCTGCGCCTGCGCCCGGATGCGCGGCAGATCGGCCTGCAATGCGGGCCACAGCTGCGCCCACGGCAAGGCATCCGCGCTGGCGCCATTCCAGGCCAGCGCCGCTTGCACCAGACTGTCGATGGCACCGTCGGCATCCATCGCATAGCGCTGCAGGAAGGCGCGCAATTTCACGTGATGCAAGTTTTCATCCTGCACGTAGATATGCCAGAGAAACGGCTGGCCGGCCCATTGCGCGCGCACGAAGGAATCTTCGCCGCGCACGAGATTGACGTCGCAAGCCCACAGCAGACGGTCGTAATCGCCTTGCGGCACGAACGGCAGCACGCGCACGGTGAGCGCGCCGCGCGTGCGCGCCGCACCGGCCACCGCCGCATCATCGCCGATAAAGGCCTGAACGGCATCGAACGCGACGCCTTCCGGCACCAGGCACGTCACGGGTTCGCTGCCAGCCTGCCAGGTCGCAAACAGCTCGGCGACGGGAGCGGACGGGTAGCAGAACAGCGAAACTTTCAAGGCGCGCATTTCCGCCTCCGTCACGCCGAATTGGCCGAGGAATGCCGCCATGGCATCCCCATCGGCCTGGAACGCCAGCCTTTGCTCCTCCAGCGCCGCTTCGCGCAGCAGCCCGCCCGTTTTATCCGTAAAGCCAGGGAAGAAGAAATGCTTGATCATGCCGTGGCGCGGCGACGTCAGCGCATGGCAGCCCTCGACCCACTCTTCCGCCGTCAAGCCTTCCAGGTTCAGCCACACGGGATGCGGGGCGCACTGCGCCATGGCGCTGATATAGCCGGGCGGAATGTCGCAGGCAAAGAATTCGATGACGATGTCGGCGATATCGGCGGGCGCAAACACGCCATCCTGGCCGCGCCAGTGACGCACCGTGACGCCGGAGACGTGCTGCGCTTCGGCCGCCGCATCGACTTCAGGACAGATGCGCTGGAAACTGGATAAATCATCGACCCACAGGGTAACGACCACGCCGTGCTCGCCGCTCAACTGCCGCGCGAGGCGCCAGCAAATACCGATATCGCCGTAGTTGTCGACGACTTTGCAGAAGATGGCCAGAGATGCTGCACGATCGGTGGGTAATGGCATATGCAAGGGAAAGAAAAAATGTTAGCATGGCGACCATAACAAAAAAGCCGCACTGTTACCAGGCGGCTTTGTTGTTGGCTGATTCAGCCGGTCTGGCGTCCCCAAGGGGATTCGAACCCCTGTACTCACCGTGAAAGGGTGATGTCCTAGGCCTCTAGACGATGGGGACAGAAAATCTGTCCAAGATGCATTATTCCGCACCCCGACCTGTTACTGCTTGCGAATCTGGCGTCCCCAAGGGGATTCGAACCCCTGTACTCACCGTGAAAGGGTGATGTCCTAGGCCTCTAGACGATGGGGACAGAAATCTGTCCTGAATGCACTACTTTGCATCCTGACCCGGTACTGCAGCAATATGGCAGAAACAAAAAAAGCCTGACTTGTCAGGCCCATTCAGCACTGCACTCTTACTTTACAACTAAATCCTGGCGTCCCCAAGGGGATTCGAACCCCTGTACTCACCGTGAAAGGGTGATGTCCTAGGCCTCTAGACGATGGGGACCTGTGCTGGCTTTACTCTCAGCGGACTCTTCGTTGAAGGCTTTGCTTAGCCCCTCAAAAAAGCGTGCGCGAATTTTAACACGAAGCGATTCACGAAATCAACTGCTGGCCTTCTTATTTTCCACCTTTTTGCATCCCCCTTCCCTATGGAAACAAGATGATGGCAGGAAGATATGCAAAGCAACAGCACGCCAGGCATGCAGGAAAAACCGCGCCAACCTCCCGGCGCGGCAAAAGCACTCCTTAGCGCAAGATATCGTCCGTACTGGTGATGCGCACGTCATGCATCTGGTTCAGATACGCCTCCAGATAGCCCTTGTGGGATGCGCCGACGATGACCAGCACGCGCATGCCCGGGCGCGCCGCCATGATTTCGCGGACATTCGACGCCATGCGCAAGTTGCGCACCTCCCAGGAGGCGACGTAGTTGCGGCCATACCGCTGCGGCGAAGGCTCTTCGAGCGCCGCGCCAAAATCGCCGCGGAAGGCCAGGTCCGCCTCTACCCGTCCGTTATAGGCGCGATACATCGCCAGCACACCAGCCGGCGTATTGAATTGCCCCTCGAACCCGGCGTGGATGCGCTTGCGCTCGGCCGAAAAGGAGTTATTCCAGGCCGCCCTGATCGCCTTGGCATACGCCTTTTCATCGTCAACAGGCATATCGGACGTATGGTCATCCATACCATGCACCCGCTCGTGCCCGCCCTTCGCCGCCAGCACGGCAGCAATCTGATAGCTCTCGTTGCGCTGCCCCAGCAGGGAATTGAGGTCTGCAGCCAAGGGCTCGCTAATGCCGTCACCGGCGCGCCGCTCCTCGACGGGCAGGCGCAGCCATTGCACCAGCGCCGATGCACGCTCGCCACCCGCCAGGAACAGGGAAGCCAATGTTCGCCGCTGCGCGGCGGACAGCACCGCCGGCCAGGCGGCCAGCAAGCGCTCCGCCTGGGCCGTGGCTGCGATTACATCCAGCCCCGTGGCAGCCCGCGCGACGGAAGTGTCATAGCAATAGGTTTTCACCGTATCGTCATAGCGCTGCGGATAAGCACGCAAGAAAGCGCACTGCAAGCCGGAAAGTGCCTCGATCGCGATCGCGTCCGGCCGCCAGCCCGCCAGGCGCTCGTTAAGCAAGCTCAATTGAGACAGATCAAACGATTTCGGCAACTGCGATAAATGGGGCGAGCCGAGCACCAGCACGTCATTGGACGGGCCCTTTTGCAACTTCAGCGCACCGGGGTCAAATCTCGCCTCAGGCGGCGCATCCGCGTGCGCGGGAACGTGAATAACGGCGGCAAGAAAAAAACTGGCAAGTACGCGATGCATCCTGTCTCCTCAATGTAATGGTCCATGTTTTATTCGCAGGCCTGATGAAATCAAGCCGCCAGCCAAATGTAACCACTCCGCAAATCACTGTCAGTTATATCCATGCAACCAATAGGCACAAAAAAATCTATGGTCACCCTCCTTTTTGCAAGCTGATTTTGTATGATGTGAGTAGGCTTGCTTAAATCTATCCGGCGTCTGGTTGGAGATGGATCTCCGCGCCACGATGAGAGTCGCGCCTGTCGGTCCTTAAAAGCCGCTCGGCCTTTGACAGCCGATTTTTTAGCCAGGTTATCCGTCAGGCCGGTGTGCCGTTCACGTCATCCAATGTCAGCAGTCGCAAAACCAGGTAGGTGTGCTGTAAAGCAGTGAGTCTTGGGAGGCCCTCATGTTGTCATGGGCGCCTCTTTTATTTCAAATTCGGTATGGTGGGCCGCGATGGCCCATGCCGTGCGCGCCAGTTTGTTGGCCAATGCGCAGGCCACCACATTCGAGTGGCGTCGCGTGAGCATGGCGTGCACCCACTGCGCCAGGCGCCCACGTTGACGCTCCAGCCTCTGCATGTAAGCCCGCGCGCACTGCACCAGCAACTTGTTTTTACCGCCGGTACTGTACTGGCGTGGCACCAGCCCAACGGCGGCGGCGAAGTCACGCCCGCAGCGGTAGTGTTTGCCGTCACCCACTTCGGCGGCCAGCACGCTGGCCGTGATCGGACCGATGCCGGGCACTGTCATGAGTCGCCGGCCTAAATCGTCCTCGGTCACTTGCCGGGTCAGGTCCTTCTCAATATCGGCAATCTGCTTGTCGAGATACTTGAAATGGGCATGCAATCGCTCCAGCAGCAGCATCAACCGTGCTGGCAGGCGCTGTTCTGCCAGCACGGAAGGCAATTTGTTGATCGCAGCGTGGCCAACCGGCAAGCTGATGCCAAACTCCAGCAGAAAGCCGTGGATTTGGTTGCTCGCCCTGACACGCTCGCGTACCAGCGATTCGCGCACGCGGTGCAGCGCCGAAAGCGTCTGTTGAGCCTCGTTCTTGGGCGTGACAAAACGCATGGCGGGACGGCTGGCCGCCTCGCAAATGGCTTCGGCATCGATGAAGTCGCTCTTATTGCTCTTGACGAAGGGGCGCACGAACTGCGGCGAGATCAGCTTGGCCTCATGGCCAAAGCCGGCCAGAAGTGCGCTCCGGCACAGGCCTCTATGATGATGGTGCAGGGATGGAAAGTGGCGAGAAACGCGATCAGTTGTGGGCGGCTGAACTTCTTGCGCAGCAGTGTTTTACCTTGGCGATCCTGTCCGTGGACATGAAAGCTGTGTTTGCCGAGATCGATGCCGATGAGCGTAACGTTTTCCATGATGGCCTCCTTCAGAAATGAAAACACCCTATAAGTTTAGTAACTTATATGGTGGAGGGTGACCATCTCATTAGCCGCCGAGGCGACTTTGAATATCTTGTGACTTATATGCTATTTCCGGAAATAAAAAAAGCCGCTCAAGGCGACTTTGATTTATTCACTACCTGTTTCTGCGCTGTTGGTGGAGGTAAGCGGGATCGAACCGCTGACCTCTTGCATGCCATGCAAGCGCTCTCCCAGCTGAGCTATACCCCCCGGGCGCAGAAACACTGCTACTTCTTCACTACAACACCAGACTGAACTGGCGTCCCCAAGGGGATTCGAACCCCTGTACTCACCGTGAAAGGGTGATGTCCTAGGCCTCTAGACGATGGGGACCTCGGTACTACATTTTTACCTCTACAGTTTGCCGCTTTATCTCTGCGCTGTTGGTGGAGGTAAGCGGGATCGAACCGCTGACCTCTTGCATGCCATGCAAGCGCTCTCCCAGCTGAGCTATACCCCCCGGGCGCAGAAATAATAAAAGCCGCACTTGGCGACTTTGTTCCACTACTTGCTTTCCATCCAGATTCCGCTTTTTACGGCTCTGAACTTACAACAATCAGTACAAACAACTGCCACTACTATATCACAACTACCTGGCGTCCCCAAGGGGATTCGAACCCCTGTACTCACCGTGAAAGGGTGATGTCCTAGGCCTCTAGACGATGGGGACCGCGGAACTTCCAAACAACATCTGCACCACTTCAACGACTAACAAAACCTGACTGCGATTTTGCTGCTGGTGGAGGTAAGCGGGATCGAACCGCTGACCTCTTGCATGCCATGCAAGCGCTCTCCCAGCTGAGCTATACCCCCGTTGGTGCAGAAACAAGAGTATAGCAAAGAAGTTTCACTCTGCAAATACCCTTTTTCGTCTATGAGCAACTTTTCATAGGGGCGGTTTCCGCACCGTATTTTTACGCGTATTTCATCGCGGCGATTACAGCCACTTTGCCAGGCGCGCCAGCACGGTGTCGCGGCCGAAGATCACCACCACCTGGTCAATGGCCGGGGTCTGCAACTGGCCCGTCAGAATCAAACGCAAAGGCATGGCCAGCAACGGCATCTTGATGGTATTGGCGGCCAGCACTTCCTTGATCATGGCGGCGACGGCTTCCTTGCTCCACTCCACCGTGGCGATACGCTCGGCAAACTGCGCCAGCACGGGCTTGATGGCATCCGTGATGTGCTGCGCTGCCAGTTCCGCTTCCGGCTGCGGCTCGCGGAAGAACAGCATCGAGGCGGCAGCCAGTTCATTGATGGTATTGGCGCGCTCTTTCATCATGCCCAGCACTTGCGCCAGATCCGGCGCGCCTTCGAAGACGGCGCCGGCGGCGACCATTTGCGGGCGCGCCAGGTCGGCCAGGCGCGTGTTGTCTGTCTGCTTGATATAGTGGTTGTTCAGCCAGGCCAGTTTTTCATTGTTGAACTGGGCCGCCGATTTCGACAGGTGGTTCAGGTTGAACCACTCGCAGAACTGCTCGGTCGAGAACACTTCATCGTCGCCATGGCTCCAGCCCAGGCGCGCCAGGTAGTTCAGCATCGCTTCCGGCAGGAAGCCTTGCGCCGGGTAATCCATCACGCTGACGGCGCCGTGGCGCTTCGACAGCTTCTCGCCATCCGCACCCAAAATCATCGGCAGGTGGCCGTACAGCGGCAGCGGAGCGCCGATGGCGCGCAGGATGTTGATCTGGCGCGGGGTGTTGTTGACATGGTCGTCGCCGCGGATCACGTGGGTGATCTGCATGTCCCAGTCATCGACTGCCACGCAGAAGTTGTACGTCGGCGTGCCATCCGGGCGCGCGATCACCAGGTCGTCCAGCTCGCGATTCGAAATCGTGATCGTGCCCTTGACCACATCGTCCCACGTCACGTCGCCATCGAGCGGGTTCTTGAAGCGCACGACGGGCTTGCGGTCGGCAGGGATGGCTGGCAGGGTCTTGCCCGGCTCCGGGCGCCAGGTACCGTCGTAACGCGGCTTTTCGCCGGCGGCGCGCATGCGCTCGCGCATCGCTTCGACTTCTTCCTGCGACGAGTAGCAGTGATATGCCGTGCCTTCGGCCAGCATCTGCGCCACCACTTCGCGGTAGCGGTCCATGCGCTGCATCTGGTAGAACGGGCCTTCGTCGTGATCCAGGCCCAGCCACTTCATGCCTTCGATGATGGCTTGCACGGCTTCCGGCGTGGAACGCTCCACGTCCGTGTCTTCGATGCGCAGCACGAAGGTGCCACCAAAGTGACGGGCATACGCCCAGCTATATAAAGCGGTGCGGGCGCCGCCCAGATGCAGATAGCCGGTCGGGCTGGGAGCGAAACGGGTACGGACGGGAGTAGCGGTTGTGGTCATCGAAGTAGTCAGGCTTGAATAAGTAAAGCGCCATTTTACTCTGTTGACCGCCGCCGCTCCACAAGCGTCGTCACAGCTGCAGCAAGCGCCTTTTCACCTCGTCCGCCTGCGCATGCAGCGCCCGCTCGAACAGGGCGACCAGTTGCGACAGGGGCCGGTGCAGGGGCTTGACCAGATTCACCGTGAACGGCAAGGACACGGCAAAACGGCGAATCTGCAAGCCCTGCCCCGCATAATCGAGGGCCGTGAGCGGATTGACGATGGCCAGCCCCACGCCTTCGCGCACCATGGCGCAGACGGAAGCGGCGCTGTGCGTGTCGAGCGCCATGCGCCGCTCCACGCCCGCCTGCGCGAAGATGGCGTCGATCTGCTGGCGGTAGGGGTCCACGGCGGCCAGGCTGATGAAAGGCTGGCCTGCGAAGTCCGCCGGCTGCAACACGGCCTTGCCGGCGAGCGCATGGCCATCGGGCAGCACGCACACTTCATCGACAGACATCAAGGTATCAAGCACTGTGCCCGGCGGCGCATTGTCCACTTCCGTCAGGCCGATATCGTGGCGCTGCGCCGACAGCCACTCTTCCAGCAGCGGCGACTCCTGCGGCGTGATGCTGATGCTCACCTTGGGAAAATCGGCGACGAAGCGCTTGCACGCCTGCGGCAACAAGGACTGGGAAAACACGGGCAGGCAGGCGATCGACAGCTGCCCCTGGTCAAACTGGCGCAGGGCCGCCGCCGTGCTGACGATGCGCTCCAGGCCGAAATACGCGCGCTGCACTTCCTCGAACAGTTGCAGCGCCTGGGCCGTCGGGCGCAAGCGGCCCCGCTCGCGCTCGAACAGGGTCAGGCCCGTCAAGTGCTCGAGGCGCGCCAGCTCGCGGCTGACGGTGGGCTGCGACGTGTGCAGCATGGCGGCGGCGGCCGTCACGCTGCCCGTCGTCATGATGGCTCGGAAGACCTCGATATGGCGCAAGGAGATAGTCATGGCCATATCATAAATGAATAAGGTAGCCCTAAATAGATATTTTATAGTCGAAGCACAATCGGCCATCATGCGCTATCTCCTCATTCCACCGAAAGCACACGATGAAGCCCGTCACCGACCAGACCCTTGTCCAACTCGCCCAGCAACACGGCACACCATTATGGGTGTATGACGCGGCTACCATCCGCGCGCGCGTGGCGCAGCTGGCGCAGTTCGACACCGTGCGCTTCGCGCAAAAGGCCAATTCGAACATCCATCTGCTGACGTTGATGCGCGAGGCGGGCGTGCACGTGGACGCCGTCTCGCTGGGCGAGATCGAGCGCGCGCTGCAGGCAGGCTTTACGCCAGCGCAAACGAACGGCGCCGCCGGCGTGGTGTTCACCTGCGACCTGTTCGACCGCCCTACCCTGGCGCGCGTGGCGGCAGCAAAGATCGAAGTCAATTGCGGCTCCGTCGACATGCTGCGCCAGCTGGGCCCTGTGTCGCCCGGCCACCGCGTCTGGCTGCGCATCAATCCCGGCTATGGCCATGGCCATAGCAACAAGACCAATACGGGCGGCGAAAACAGCAAGCACGGTATCTGGCATGAAGAGCTGCCAGAGGCGCTGGCCGTCATCCGCGCGCATGGCCTGCACCTGGTCGGCCTGCACATGCACATCGGCTCGGGCGTCGACTACAGCCACCTGGAAACCGTCTGCGGCACCATGGTCGACCTGGTCAAGAATATGGGCCACGACATCGAAGCCATTTCCACGGGCGGCGGCCTGTCCGTGCCTTACCGCGAAGGCGAGCAGCCGGTCGACACGGATCACTACTTCCAGCTGTGGGACGCGGCGCGCAAGCAGATCGAGGCGCACCTGGGCCATCGCGTGCACCTGGAAATCGAACCGGGCCGCTTCCTCGTGGCCGACGCGGGCCTGCTGGTGGCCGAAGTGCGCGCCACCAAGCAAATGGGCGGCAACCATTTCACCTTGCTCGATACGGGCTTCAATGAACTGATGCGCCCCGCCATGTACGGCAGCTACCATGAAATGTCGGTCATCGCGCATGACGGCCGGGCACTGGACACGCAGCACGCCACCGTGGTCGGCGGCCCCCTGTGCGAATCGGGCGACGTGTTTACCCAGCGCGATGGCGGCGTGGTGGAAACCCGTTTACTGCCAGCAGCGCAGGTGGGCGACTACGTCGTCTTCGAAGGCGCGGGCGCGTATGGCGCGTCGATGTCGTCGAACTACAACAGCCGTCCGCATGCGGCGGAATACCTGGTCGATGGGGAACAGTCCCGCTTGATCCGCCGCCGCCAGACGGTGGCCGAGCTGATCGCGCTGGAACAACTCTAAAACCGCGCCCGCGTGCGGGCATGCGCATCTGCTAACATCGGGGCAACTCGATGAAAGCCCGCCATGCCCGCCACCACCCTTGCCCGCCGCAGCGGCGTTTTTCTACTGCCTCTGCTGCCCCTGCTGCTGTCCGCCATCCTTGCCGGCTGCGCCTCGCTGCCCTCGCTGGACGGGCGCAGCCCCTCCAGCGTCATCACCGATACGGCCGACACCCGGCTGGCCACGGCCATTGCGCCCATGGTGGCGCAGCATCCCGGCGTGTCCGGCATTTATCCACTGGTCGACGGACGCGATGCGTTTGCCGCGCGCGCCCTGCTGGCCGCCGCCGCCCAACGCAGCCTCGATGTGCAGTACTACATCTGGCACAAGGACATCACCGGCACCCTGCTGTTTGACGCCCTGCGCCAGGCGGCCGAACGGGGCGTGCGCGTGCGCCTGCTGCTCGACGATAACAACACGGCGGGCCTGGACCAGACCCTGAGCATGCTGGGCAAGCAGGCGAATATCGAAATCCGCCTGTTCAATCCCTTCGTGCCCCGCTCTCCGCGCGCGCTGGCCTTTGCCACGGATTTTTCCCGCCTCAACCGGCGCATGCACAATAAATCGTTCACGGCCGATAACCAGGCCACCATCGTTGGCGGGCGCAACGTGGGCGATGAATATTTTGGCGCGGCCGGCGACGTGCTGTTCGCCGACCTGGACGTGCTGGCCGTCGGCCCCGTCGTCGACGACGTCTCGCAGGATTTCGACCGCTACTGGAACAGCGCCTCGGCCTACCCGGCCAGGCTGCTGCTGACCACCCCTGTCGAGGGTGACGCGGCCACCATCGCCTCCGAGGCGGACCGCATCGACGATACCAAGGCGGCCGAGGAATACGTGCAGGCGCTGCGCACCTCGCCCTTCGTCAGGCAAATGATGGAGCGCACCCTGCCCTTCGAATGGGCCCAGACGCGCATGGTCAGCGACGACCCGGCCAAGGTGCTGGACAAGGCCCGACCAGGCACGGGCGTGGCGGACAAGCTGCAAAACCTGCTGGGCGTGCCGGAAAAGGAAGTGGACCTGGTGTCGCCGTATTTCGTGCCCGGCAAATCGGGCACGCAAGCCTTTGCCGACCTGGCGAAAAAGGGCGTGGGCGTGCGCATCCTGACGAATGCGCTGGAAGCAACCGACGTGGCGGCCGTGCATGCCGGCTATGCGAAGTGGAGGAAACCGCTGCTGGAAGCGGGCGTGCTGCTGTACGAGTCGCGCCGCTCGTGGGAAGCCGGCGACGCGCGCGAACAGCCGGGCCACTTCGGCAGCTCCGCATCGAGCCTGCATGCCAAGACCTTTGCCGTCGACGACCGGCGCATCTTTGTCGGCTCGTTCAATTTCGATCCGCGCTCGATCGAGTTGAACACGGAAATGGGCCTCGTCATCGACAGCCCCGCGCTGGCCAGCCAGCTGGGTCTAGCCATGCGCACCACGATCCCGCAGCGCGCCTACCAGGTGCTGCTTGGCGACGACGGCGCCCTGTACTGGCTCGCCCGCGACGCCAGCGGCGCCACCACGCGCTACGACACGGAACCGGGCACCAGCGTGTGGAAGCGCATGGGAGTGGCGATTCTGTCCGTGCTGCCGATCGACTGGCTGCTGTAAGCGGCCTAGCGCACCGCTTCCGTCAACACCCGCCCTTCCGACGCCGACGGCTGGCGTATGCGCAGCAAATGGGCCAGCGTAGGTGCGATATCGACCACTTCCGCATACTGGCCATACGCGCCCGGCTTGATCCAGCGGGGGCCGAAGACCATCAGCGGCACGTTGGTGTCATAGGTATAGGGCGTGCCGTGCGAGGTGCCGCCGCTGCCCTTGCCGAAGTACCAGGCCGGTTTTGTCACCAGCATCAGGTCGCCCGACAGCTGGCGGTTCCAGGCGCGGCGCATCAGGGTGTCCATGCGCGTGGCGACGGCCCCCGTTTCCATCTGCGTGCGCGTATAGACTTGCGCCAGGCCGTCCTGCTGCAGCAGGAAGCGGGCCGCCGCATCTTCCAGGGCAGCGCGATTGACGCCGCTCTTTTCAGCCAGCGCGTAATCGAGATAGATATTCGGCAGCGATGACATCGTCACCAGCTTGTCGATGCCCAGGGTCGTCGCCAGATGCTGGCTCAAGGCATCGACCAGCTTGGCGCCGTCGATGCGCTTGGCCGAGAAACCGCGCGTTTCGGCAAATTCCGGCACGTTGGCAAAGCCATGGTCGGCCGTCAGTACCACCAGCACGTTGTCCATGCCGACTTTTTTATCGAGGTCAAGAAAGAAGCCGGCCAGCATGCGGTCCAGGCGCTGCAGGTGGTCGTGCGACATCTTGCTTTCCGGGCCGTAGGCATGGTTCACGTAGTCGTGCGCGGACAGGCTCACGCCGAGGATATCGGGCACGCCGGCCGGGTTGCGGCCCAGGTTCTCGCCATCGATGGCGGCGCGGGCGAATTCCAGGGTCAATTCATCGAGGAAGGGACTGGACTTCAAGCGGCTGTAGTATTCGCCATCGAGCTTGCCGCTGTCGCTGTAGTAGGCGAACGGGAAGGTGTTGCGCGTGCCCGGCTTGGCTGCCACAAGATCATCGCGGGCGTCGCGCGCATAGGCCGAATCGGCCAGCAGCGGCGTCCAGCTCTTGCCATAGTAACGGTCCTGCGGTTTGGCGGCCTGGTAGCGCTGCACCCATTGCGGATGCTGCTGCATGTAATAGGTGCTGCTGGCGAAATTGCCCGTCTTTTCCATGTACATATAGGCCGTGCCGGTTTTCCCGGCCAGCAGGATGGCGCCGCGGTCCTTGCCCGATACCGTGACGACCTTGGCCTTGTCGCCCGTGGAATAGCGCAGCTCGTCGCCCAGGGTGCTCACGCGCAGTTTCGTCGGCGCCGTGCCGTCGTCGGACTGCGTCTCTTCGCCGATGTAATGGAAATTGCCATCTTCGGTGCAGTACACGGATTTTTTCGTGACGGGGTCGATCCAGTTATTGCCGATCACGCCATGCTGGTACGGGTAGGCGCCCGACAGCACGGCCGAATGGCCGATGGCCGTGACCGTGATGCCATGTGCCTGGTGCGCATCGCTGAACCACGCGCCCTGCTCCAGCAGGCGGCGGAAACCGCCCTGGCCGAACTGGTCGCGGTAGCGCGTCACCTGCTCCTGCGGCAAGCCATCCACTACCAGCACCACTACCAGCTTCGGCTGCGCCGCAGAGGCAACGGCAGGAATCGCCTTGGCCGCATGCGCCTGGCACGCCGCCACGCCAGCCATCAGCAGCAGCGCCTGCGCCAGTTGCCGGGAAAGGGAGAAATGTTTCGTCATATCCGCTCATCAAAAGTTAGGCCACCGGCCAGCATACGCCGACTATATGACACAATAATGACAAGAGGCAACAATATAAAAAAGGCCAGGCTCCGTCGCTGGAACCCGGCCTTTGCCGCAACAGACAATATATCTGACTTACTTGACCGTCACCTTGATGCTTTTGCTTAACTCCGGCCCATACGACTGGTGCGCGCCATTGGCGAACTGCATCGTCAAGGTGTACTGGCCAGGCGGCAAGGTGACGTCCGTTTCCGTTTGTCCTTTGCCGAAATGCAAATGCTTGTCATCCATGGGAATCATGTCGCCCGCCTTCATCGGCCCCATATTAATGAGCAAATGATGGTGGCCCGTCTTGACCGTCATGTCGCCGGCCGGCTTGACGTCCATGCCGCTGACGGCAAACTTGACCTTGAACGGGCTCGTCACTGTCGCGCCATCGACGGGCTCGACGAACGAGACGGATTGCGCAAACGCGCTGGCGGCCATCAGGCTGCCGGCAATCAGGACTGCGGCCTGGCGCAGGAATACGGTGGTCAATTGCATGATGCCTCCTCTTGTTTAATAACAACACGGACTGCATGAAACCATATTCCTGGCGAGCATGGCGCCGGGGAAGAATTATCCTAATGGATAATCCAATGGCACCACGGCGGCCTTGAAAACCGTAGCGAGCAAGCTCAATGTCGGGTTGAGTAACGCAACCGTACTTTAGTACGGTGAGTAACGCCGACCCGAAAGTGAGCTGCGCAGTAGGTTTGCAAGGTCGCCCGACGTTTAATCGTTTTTAATGACGATGCTCGGGAACTTGCTGGTCATGTCCTTCGCCTTTTCCGCCACCTTGATCGCGATGGTGCGGGCGATCTGCTTGTAGATCACGGCGACGGGGCCTTCCGGCTCGGCCACGACGGTCGGCGTGCCCGAATCCGTCTGCTGGCGAATCGCCATGGTCAGCGGCAAGGCGCCGAGGAATTCCACGCCAAAGTCCGCGCACATCTTCGCGCCGCCGCCGGCGCCGAAGATTTCTTCCGCATGGCCGCAGTTCGAGCAGATGTGCGTGCTCATGTTTTCCACCACGCCCAGAATCGGGATGCCGACTTTCTCGAACATTTTCAAACCCTTGCGCGCGTCCAGCAGGGCGATGTCCTGCGGCGTCGTGACGATGACGGCGCCCGTGACGGGCACTTTCTGCGACAGGGTCAACTGGATGTCGCCCGTGCCTGGCGGCATGTCGACGATCAGGTAATCGAGGTCGCGCCAGTTGGTCTGGTCCAGCAACTGCTGCAAGGCTTGCGTAACCATCGGGCCGCGCCACACCATCGGCTCGTCCGGATCGATCATGAAGCCGATCGACGACACTTGCAGGCCGTGGTTTTCCATCGGCTCCATGCTCTTGCCGTCCAGCGTTTTTGGCTGGCCGCTGATGCCCAGCATCATCGGTTGCGACGGGCCATAGATGTCGGCGTCGAGCATGCCGACGGTGGCGCCTTCGGCCGCCAAGGCCAGGGCCAGGTTGACAGCCGTTGTCGATTTACCAACGCCACCCTTGCCGGAAGCGACGGCGATGATGTTTTTCACGTTGCTCATCGGCTTCAAGCCGCGCTGTACCGTGTGCGAAATGATTTTCGACGACACGCCCACGCTGACATTGCCCACGCCCGGCAGCACGCGCAGCGCGGCCAGCACGGATTTGCGGATCAGGTCGATCTGGCTTTTGGCGGGGTAGCCCAGCTCGATGTCGAGGGAAATATCATCGCCATCGACCGTCAGATTCTTGACGGTTTTGCTGGAAACGAAATCTTTATGTGTATTTGGATCAATAACCTGGGCCAGCGCGGCCTTGACGTCTTCTACTGTGATGCTCATGTAAATCTCCGTGTGTACTACATATGTGCAATACGCGCAGTCTAGCGCAAATTTGCATGGCGCGATGGCGGCAAAAGCATCACTTGCCGGCGCTGCATCTGCTCATATTGCCTTTCCGCTGTTAAAATGTCCTATTATCCATCCCAAAAGTGCATCAATCATGACTCGCAAGCTGTTCGTCACCACTGCCCTGCCTTACGCAAACGCCGCTTTTCACATTGGCCACATCATGGAATACATCCAGGCTGATATCTGGGTCCGGTTCCAGCGAATGCAACGCGATGGCGCAGCCGGCCGTGAAGTGCACTTTGTGGGCGCCGACGATACGCATGGCACGCCCATCATGATTGCCGCCGAAAAGGAAGGCATCACGCCGCAGCAATTCGTCGCCAACATCGCTGCCGGCCGCGCCCAGTACCTCGATGGCTTCCATATCGCCTTCGACAACTGGTATTCGACGGATTCGCCGGAAAACGTCGACCTGTCGCAATCGATCTACCGCAAGCTGCGTGATACGGGCCTGATCGTCACGAAAACCGTCGACCGCTTCTTCGACCCGGTCAAGGGCATGTTCCTGGCCGACCGCAACATCAAGGGCGAATGCCCGAAATGCGGCGCCAAGAACCAGTACGGCGACAATTGCGAAGTGTGCGGCGCGGCCTACCAGCCGACCGACCTGGTCAACCCGTTCTCCGTGTTTACCAACGCGACGCCAGTGATGAAGCCGTCGGAACAGTATTTCTTCAAGCTGTCCGACCCGCGCTGCTTCGAATTCCTGAAAAGCTGGCTGAACACGCCAGGCCGCTTGCAGCCAGAAATGGTCAACAAGGTCAGCGAATGGCTGGGCGAAGCCGGTGAAAAGCTGGCCGACTGGGATATCTCGCGCGATGCGCCCTACTTCGGCATCCCGATTCCCGATGCGCCAGGTAAATTCTTCTATGTGTGGATGGATGCGCCCGTCGGTTACCTGGCCAGCCTGAAAAACTATTGCGACAAGAAAGGCCTCGATTTCGACGCCCTCTTGAACGATCCTGCCACGGAACAAATCCACTTCATCGGCAAGGACATCGTCTCCTTCCATTTGCTGTTCTGGCCCGCCATGCTGAAATTTGCCGGCCACCCGGTGATCGACAAACTGAAAGTCAACGTCCACGGCTTCCTGACGGTCAACAACGAAAAGATGTCGAAGTCGCGCGGCACGGGCATTTCGCCGCTGCGCTACCTGGACCTGGGCATGAACCCGGAATGGCTGCGCTACTACATCGCCTTCAAGCTGAACTCAAAAGTGGAAGACCTGGACTTCAACGGCGAAGATTTTGTCGCCCGCGTGAACAGCGACCTGATCGGCAAGTACGTGAACATCGCCAGCCGCTGCGCCGGCTTCATCGCCAAGCGTTTCGACGGCAAGCTGGCGTCGACGCTGTCGGAAGGCGCGCAAAGCTGGATCAACCGCGCACTGACGGTGGACGTCAACGGCGTCATCGTCGAGCGCCAGGCCAGCATCGCTGCGCACTTTGAAAACCGCGAATTCGGCAAGGCCTTGCGCGAAATCATGGAAATCGCCGACATCACCAACCAGTATGTCGATGAAAACAAGCCATGGATCCTGGCCAAGGATGCGGACAAGACGGCCGAGCTGCACGACGTGTGCACCACGGCCCTGATCCTGTTCCGCCAGTTGACGATTTTGCTGTCGCCGGTCCTGCCGGGCGTGGCCAAGAACGTTGCCTCGTTCCTCAACGACGCGGAATTTACCTGGGCCGACACTCAAGTGTTCGGCGACGCCGTCTCGAACAGCATGCTGGGCCGTACCATCGGCGCCTACAGCCACTTGATGACGCGCATGGATGCGAAGATGATCGAAGCGCTGTTTGACGCACCGCAAGCCGCCGCCATCGCGGTACCGGCTGCCGATGCCGCCAACGACGCCGCAGCGCCTGCAGCTGCCGCCGGTGCCGCCATCGAGGAACTGGCGCCCGAGATCAAGATCGACGACTTCCTCAAGGTCGACCTGCGCATCGCGAAAATCGTCAACTGCGAACTGGTCGAAGGCTCCGACAAGCTGCTGCGCCTGACGCTGGATGCGGGCGAAGGCCGTTTGCGCAACGTGTTCTCCGGCATCCGCTCGGCTTACCAGCCGGAAGAACTGGTCGGCAAGCTGACGGTGCTGGTGGCCAACCTGGCGCCGCGCAAGATGAAGTTCGGCATTTCGGAAGGCATGGTCATGGCGGCATCGAGCGCAGATGAGAAGGCCAATCCAGGCATCTACATCCTGAACCCGTGGCCGGGCGCCGAACCTGGCATGCGCATCCGTTAAGCCAGCACAAGGACCGATGATGAATATCGTGGTGCGCGAAGCAACGAATGCCGATGCACAGCTGATGGCCGAGCTGACCCGCGCCGCGTGGGCCGGCAAGGTGGCAGCCTCGTCCAGTGGACACCACGAGACGGCGCAGCAGGTGGAAGAGCAATTGCGCCATGGTGGCGGTTTTCTGTTGCTGATCGACGACATTCCAGCCGGTTCGCTGCGCTGGATGCCGCTCGACAGCGACCCCGCCATCTGGAAGATTTCACGCATGGGCGTGCTGCCCGCCTACCGGGGCAGCCACGTTTCGCAGCATTTGCTGGAAGCCATCATTCATCACGGTCTGTCGTGCCAGGCCGAGGAATTGCGCTTGGCCGTGCGGCGCGACCAGCGCAAGCTGATCGATTTTTATGCGGCCTTTGAATTCGACCTGGCCGAAGAACTGGAATATTCGCACGCCAACCCCGCCGAACCGGCGCCGATGGTGATGCGGCGTTTGCTGCGTTATTGATTTTTAGCAATTTCGCCCCGGACTTGCCGATACAACAACCCGCCAGGCCACACGGCGCGGTAAAATACGGCCGGCTGACCTTACCCATAAGACACTCAGAAGAGAATATGAAACTGCCTGCAAAACACAACAACTACGTATCCGACCATACCTTGTTCATCGCCGAACTGAAGGCCAAGAATCCTGGCATGGAAGCGGGCCAGCAAGCGGGCCGCGCCCTGCTGTGGGACAAGCCGGCCGTCAGCATCGATGAGCAGGAACGCCAGCTGGCGTCGGCCGTCAAGCAACAGGCTTACGTTTACCAGAACAAGAACTAATATCTGGAACCGGCACGATGTTGCCTGAAGAGTCTGCAGTCACGCCGGAAGCCGATGCTTCCGGTGCCGGCGCAGTCATCGAGTCGCCCGAACCTGTCGCTGAAGGCGACGGCAGCGGCGACCCTGCAGCATCTTCAAGCAAGGTAACGGACGCGGCGCCCGCCGCCGACCCGCTGGGCATCGCCCGCCTGTATGGCGAGCCGATGATGCGCATGCCGACGGATTTGTACATTCCGCCGGACGCGCTGGAAATCTTCCTCGAAGCCTTCGAAGGCCCGCTCGACTTGCTGCTCTACCTGATCCGCAAGCAAAACTTCAACATTCTCGATATTCCGATGGCGCAGGTAACCCTGCAATATCTGAAATATGTCGACCAGATCCGCGTGCGCAACCTGGAACTGGCCGCAGAATACTTGTTGATGGCGGCCATGCTGATCGAGATCAAGTCGCGCATGCTCTTGCCTTCGCGCAAGAGCGACGTCGAGGAAGATGGCGGCGACCCCCGTGCCGAACTGGTGCGCCGCCTGCTCGAGTACGAGCAGATCAAGCTGGCCGCCTACGACCTGAATGCCATCCCGCAGTTCGAGCGCGATTTCGTGCGCACGCAGATTTTCATCGAGCAAAGCCTGACGCCCACCTGGCCCGACGTGGAACCGGTGGACTTGCAGCAGGCGTGGCTCGACGTGCTGAAACGCGCCAAACTGACCCAGCATCACCGCATCAGCCGCCAGGAACTGTCCGTGCGCGAGCACATGTCGAGCATCCTGCGCCATTTGCAATCGTCGCGCTTCGTCGAGTTCAGCGAACTGTTCGACATTGCCGGCGGCGTGCCCGTAGTGGTGGTCAACTTCGTGGCCCTGCTGGAACTGGCCAAGGAAACCTTGATCGAAATCACGCAGGCAGAACCGTTTGCACCCATCTACGTCCGGCTGGCCTATTCGCCCGCCTGACCCCTTCCCTTTGTCACTGACCACCGTACAACGGGGTTTTAGCGAAAGCAATCCATGAAAATTATTTCCGACATCGAAGAATTGCGCGACCAGCTCAGCGGACAGCTGCGCACGGCGTTCGTCCCCACCATGGGCAACCTGCACGAAGGCCATCTGTCGCTGATGCGCCTGGCGCGCAAGCATGGCGACCCCGTCGTCGCCTCGATCTTCGTGAACCGCCTGCAATTCGGCCCGAACGAAGACTTCGAAAAATATCCGCGCACCATGGCGGCCGACATCGCCAAGCTGGAAAAGGAAGGCGTGTACGTGCTGTTCGCGCCGACGGAAAAGGAACTGTATCCGGAACCGCAGGAATACCGCGTGCGCCCGCCCGATGACCTGGGCAATACCCTGGAAGGCGAGTTCCGCCCCGGCTTCTTCGAAGGCGTGTGCACGGTCGTCACCAAGCTGTTCTCGTGCGTGGGTCCGCGGGTGGCCGTGTTCGGCAAGAAGGATTACCAGCAACTGATGATCATCCGCAACATGGCGCGCCAGTTCGCGCTGCCGACGGAAATCATTGCCGCGGAAACCTACCGCGCAGACGATGGCCTGGCCTTATCCTCGCGCAATATGTACCTGTCGGAAAGCGAACGCGCGGAAGCGCCGGAACTGTACAAGGGCCTCAACTTCGTCGCGGAGGAAGTGCGCAAGGGCAACCTGGCCGTCGGCGAACTGGAACAGGCGGCCATGCAATTGCTGGACAACCGCGGCTGGAAATCGGACTACATCGCCGTGCGCAAGCGCGCCAACCTGCAAGCGCCAAACGCTGCGGAACTGGCCGCCGGTGAACCGCTGGTGGTGCTGGCCGCCGCCAAGCTGGGGCAAACCAGACTCATCGACAACCTCGAAATATAAGCACTGTCACAACGGGGCCATTCGGCCCCGTTTCTTTTTGGCTATGTCACCGCCAGATGTGGGAATACTCCCAGCGTTGCTTTCAATAACGTTTCTGGTGAACGGATGCGTCCGGCGTCGAGTATCCAGCGCCAGCCCAGGTAATTTGGCAGGTAGCGCGTGGCCACGCCATGAAACGGACCGAGCCATTGTCTCAGGCGGCTGTGATACGCATTGACGTTCTGCACATGCGCGGCGCCCTGCACGCGGATGCCGGCGCGCAAGTTGACGGCCTCGTGGCTGATGCCCGCTTCCCTCGCAAACGCCCGGTAGGCCGCATGGCCATCCGTTACCAGCAGAACATCCTTGTCGATAACGGGCAACAAACATCGGTGCAGCTGCGCCTTCGTCAACGCGCCTTTGCCCGTGACGAAATCAAGGGTCTGGCCCGTGCGGTCGCGCGCCACCAGGATGCAGACTTGCTCATTCGAGATACCGCGTTTAAAGGCATGGCCGCCCCGGCGGCGAGCCGGCCGCGTCATCTGCCTCGATCCCTTTTCCGATTCCAGCACGTAGAGTTCATCGGCCTCGGCGATGCCATGCAGGCCATGCGGCCGGTCCGTCTTCGCCACGCTGAGAAAGCGGTGGCGCCAGCGAAACGTGGTGTTGCGGTGTAATCCCAGCTGCTGAGCGGCCTGGCGCACCGAGGCGGAGTCGAGCAGGCAATCGGCATACGCGATCCATAGCGCCTTGTGACGCAAGCGGGCCAGCGGCGTGCCCGTCAAGGCATTGAAAGTGCGCCCGCAAGGCACGCAGCGGTAGCGCTGCAAGCCGTGCGCATGGCCATGCCGGTGCAGGTGAGGCGAGCGGCAGGCGGGACAGGCCAAGCGCGGCTGCGCCACGCTTTCCAGCAACGCGACGGTCGCGTCTTGCGGTGCGTTGTCACACAGCAGGGCCATGCCTGTCTGCCGCTGGCGTCGGTTCAGGTGAGCAAACTGGGCGATAAAACGGATCCATTCGGCTGGCTGCACGATCTGCTCCCTGTGTGGTAAGTATGCAGAGTCAGACAGCAATGCCAAGGGAAAATTCCGGCAGTTCCCCTATTTATCGATGACAGAGCCTTCTTTTTTACCTCTCCATCCCTACCAGCTTGAGTTCGGCAAACAGCGGTTTGCTGCTGCCGCGGGCCGCTTGCAACATGTCATAACTGGCCGCATCGAGCACGATTTCTTCTCCCGCCCACAGCTTGCGCTGGTTTGCAGGCAGCCTCAGGCTGCGCAGGATGGCCCGCACCTGGGCCGGATCGGCCGCCAGCAAACGGATGGCGTGCGCATGGCGCTGCGTGCCCATGAGTATCGGCAAACCGCCCTCGGGGCCATTCTGGTTCAGGCTGACATAGTCATGGCCGCCCACGCGGTGCAGGTAGGCATGCCTGCCATCAGCATCGGCAGGCTCCTGCATCTCGACAGACGCGACAGGCGCAACGGCGGTTTGTTCAAGGCTCACGCCACAGGCCGTCAACAGGGCCGTGCTCAGGGCAAAAAATAATACGGGTGCTCGGCGCATCGTGCGCTCCTTCTTGTCGGGGTCGGGGACAAAGGTGGAATACTGCAGCGATCATGGGCCACTTTAGTTGAAGTGTAAAGTTAACTTATGGAAATATTTCATTCCTCTTCGTAACTAGTTGTAGTTAGTCGATATTGCGCAAAATCCCACCGTAAAACTGCTCGCCCTGGCGCACGTGGGCGCCGAAATCGAAGCCTTGTTCGCGCATGCGGGCAAAGTCACCTGCACTGATATGCATCACATAACTGTGCTGGTTCACCACCAGCCGCGACGGCAAGGCTGCGCCCTGCACGGCTACGCCGCCATACCATTTGCCGGCCTCGTCATGCAGGGCAGGATAGACCTTGCCGCCCGCTTCCACCTGCCAGCCGCCATCGAGCAAGATCCAGATGGCGCCATCGCCGTCCTTGCTCGCGGCGATGGGCGTTCCCGCCTCGACTTCCCACTCCTGCGCATGGGCGATCACGTCACGCAACTGCGCCGTGTTCAATTGCGTGAAGAAAGGCGTCTTGCGCAGCAGGTGCAGATAGGTGACAGATGCTTGCATGGCAACTGGTGGATGCTTGGCGTTGAAGGAATAGGCGTAGCGGGCCAGCGGCAACAGCAGCGCGCCGGCGGCAAGCAGAACCAGGGACAATCGTTGAAACATGGTGGCCTCCAAGGGAAACCAGCACTGTAGGCGAGTCGGCAAGGCCGATAAAGGGGGCATTCCTGCCTGCACTGTGCCATGCAGGCCAACAATCATTGTTATTTCTGTTTGCACAGTAAAACCATATTAACCATCTTTATCCACAATCAAACAAAGATCACAATGACTGCACTGGCTCGGCATTTCGGGCCTCCCACACGACAGGAGAAGCACCATGAACACAACACCCCATCCCGACAAAGTTGCCATCGTCACGGGCGCCTCGCGCGGCATTGGCGCCGCCATCGCCCGCCGCCTGGCACGCGATGGCATGCAGGTCGTCGTCAATTACGCCAGCGGCAAGGACGCGGCGGACGAACTGGTGGCGGCCATTCTTGCCGACGGCGGTGCCGCCATCGCGGTCAAGGCCAACGTGGCCGATGCGGACGACGTGCAAGCCCTGTTCGATGCGGCCGAAGCGGCCTTCGGCGGTGTCGACGTGCTGGTCAACAACGCCGGCATCATGCCGCCCGTGCTGCCCGCCCTGGCCGACACGGACAATGCCACCTTCGACAGCCTGTTCGCCATCAATGTCAAGGGCAGCTTCAACACCATGCGCCAGGCGGCGACGCGTTTGCGGCACGGCGGCAGCGTGGTCAATTTCTCCAGCAGCGTGATCGGCCTGGCCCTGCCCGGCTACTCCGTCTACGGCGCCACCAAGGCAGCCATCGAGGCGATGACGAATATCTTCGCCAAGGAATTGCGCGGCAAGAACATCACCGTCAATGCCGTCGCCCCCGGCCCCACGGCCACCGCCCTGTTCTTGAACGGCAAGACGGAGGAAATGATAGAACGCATGAGCAAGATGGCACCCCTGCAACGCCTGGGCACGCCGGACGACATCGCCGCCGCTGTGGCCTTCCTGGCTGGCCCGGATGGCCGCTGGGTCAATGGACAGACATTGCGCGCCAATGGCGGCCTGGTATAACACCTGGCTAAACCTGCTGCGCGTCGGTTTTGCCAGGTGTCGTGAATATTCAATCAAATCCTTTACGAGCCATATCATGAAACAAGTCATTTTGATTACCGGCGCCTCGACCGGCATCGGCGCCCTCTCCGCCCGTGCCCTGGCCGCCGCCGGCCACACGGTCTACGCCAGCATGCGCGACACACAGGGCCGCAATGCGCCACGCGTGCAAGAGTTGCGCGATTTCGCCACGGCCCACGGCACCGACCTGCGCGCACTGGAACTGGATGTGCTGTCGCAAATATCGGCCGATGCGGCCATCGCCACCATCCTGGCCGAACAGGGCCGGCTCGACGTCATCATTCACAATGCGGGCGGTCTCGTCACGGGTCCCATGGAAGCGTTTTCACCACAAGAAATCGAACACGTCTTCGACACCAACGTGATCGGCGCCCAGCGGGTCAACAAGGCCGTCCTGCCCGCCATGCGGGCGCACGGCAGCGGCTTGCTGCTGTGGGTCAGCAGTACCACCACGCGCGGCGGCTTTCCGCCGTTCATGGGGCCATACGCTGCCGCCAAGGCGGCCATGGATTCGATTGCCGTCACCATGTCGTATGAATTGACGCGCTTTGGCATCGAAACGTCCATCGTCACGCCCGGCGCCTTCACGCGCGGCACGGCGCACTTCCCGAACGCGGGCAAGCCGGCCGATCTCGCCACCAGCGCCGCGTACGCGCGCTATGACGGCTTGATGGACCAGGTGGGCGCGCGCCTGTCGGCGCTGACGCCAATCGGTGCCGACCCGCAGGCCGTGGCCGACGAAATCGTGCGCGTGGTGGGCCTGCCCGCCGGCCAGCGCCCATTTCGCACGGTGATCGATTTTATCGGCGACGGCGCGCGCGAAGTATCGGCAATCGCCGAACAGGTGCGCATCGACTTTGCACGGCGCATCGGCATCGACGATTTGCTGTCCATCCACGCCGCAGCCTGAAGCAAGGGGTGAAAAAAAACGCTGCCAGTTCGCACTGGCAGCGTTTTTTCTTGAACCGACTCAAGCCGTGATCAGGCGCCGGCTTTTTCCAGCTTCTCGAAAATCTTGTTCAGCTTTTCATCGAGAGTCGCGGCCGTGAACGGCTTGACGACATAACCGCTGGCGCCAGCCTGGGCGGCGGCGATGATGTTTTCTTTTTTCGCTTCGGCGGTAACCATCAGCACAGGCAGCTTGGCCAGTGCGGGATCGGCGCGGATATGCTGCAGCATCGTCAGGCCATCCATGTTTGGCATGTTCCAGTCCGACACGACGAAATCATACGATTCCGCGCGCAGCTTGGCCAGGCCCATCACGCCGTCTTCCGCCTCATCGACGTTGGCATAACCCAGTTCCTTCAACAGATTCCGGACAATGCGGCGCATCGTCGAAAAATCGTCAACGACTAAAAATTTCATCTTTGGATCAGCCATGAATAACTCCGTTGTTTCTGTAGCGGTTTGTTAATAATATCGACATGAATGCCGACATTATGGTCGACACTACGGCAGCAAGTTGTAGGATAGCATTTTCGTTGCTTTTAGGCGAACAAACTTGCCTCAGATCATATAAAACGTGGCTTACACGCGCAAAGCACGCATGCCATGCGCAGCCAGGTGTCCCAGCACCATGCCAGGCAACGCCGTCAGAGCGCCAACCTCATGCGTGGCACCGACGGCGATCGCCTCGCGCGGCATGCCGAACACCACGCAACTGGCTTCATCCTGCGCAAAATTATACGCTCCTGCGGCCTTCATCTCCAACATGCCTTGCGCGCCATCCTTGCCCATGCCGGTGAGGATCACGCCGACGGCATTCTTACCGGCAGATTGCGCGGCCGAACGGAACAGCACATCGACGGACGGGCGGTGGCGGTTAACCGGCTCGCCCTGGTCGATCTTGGTCATGTAGTTGGCGCCGCTGCGCGTCAGGGTCAGGTGCGAATGGCCGGGCGCGATGTAGGCGTGACCGGGCAGCACCCGTTCGCCGCCCGCCGCTTCCTGCACCGAGATCTTGCACAGCGAATCGAGGCGTCGCGCGAACGAACGCGTAAAGCCTTCCGGCATGTGCTGCGTGATCAGGATACCGGGGCAATCGGACGGCATCTGCATGAGGAATTCGCGGATCGCTTCCGTGCCGCCCGTCGAGGCGCCCACGATGATCAGCTTTTCGCTCGACGTCAAAGGGCTGCGCAGCGCAGGCAGCGGCGCGGCCACCTTGTCGCTGGCCGACGGCAGGGTGCGCGCGCGGATGCGTGCCTTCGAAGCGGCGCGGATCTTGTCGGCGATCATGTCCGTGTACTCGCGCATGCCGCTCTGGATGGAAATCTTCGGCTTGGTGACGAAATCGACGGCGCCCAGTTCCAGCGCGCGCATGGTGATTTCCGAACCACGCTCGGTCAGCGACGACACCATCAATACCGGCATCGGGCGCAAGCGCATCAGTTTTTCCAGGAAATCGAGGCCATCCATCTTCGGCATCTCGACGTCGAGGGTCAGCACGTCGGGGTTGGTCTGCTTGATCATCTCGCGCGCCACCAGCGGATCGGGCGCCGCGCCCACCACTTCCATGTCGGGCTGGCTGTTCACGATTTCCGTCATGACGCTGCGGATCAACGCCGAGTCATCCACGATCAAAACCTTGATCTTCATATTCTTCCTTCCAGGCCTTGCGGCCCTTATTCTTTATTAAATTAGTACACCGGACAGACCGCCGCAAGCCGCACAGCACGACGCGCAGCAGGTTTGCTCTGGTGCTTATCAGAACAGCTCGACCTCGCCACCCACCGGCGCGACTTTCAAGCGGCTGGCGTAATCGAGTTCGCGGCGCACCAGCGTATCGTTATGCGTCTGCATCAGCTTTTTCACCAGCACCTTGCCGCTGCGGGGGAAGAAATACACCTTGCGCGGGTGGATGTCGTTGAGGTCTTCCGCCACCACGCGCATCTTTTCCGCCTTCAGGTAATTGATGACGAAAGCCGCATTGCGTTCGCCCACGTTGATCGCCGTGAAGCCGCGCAGCACGGCGCCGCCGCCGAACACTTTCGCTTCCATGTTCTCGCGCCGCGCACCCGCCTTCAGCAAATCGTTGATCAGGATTTCCATGGCGTAGGTGCCATAGCGCATCGACGCGGAAATCGGGCTATTCGGGTCGCTGCCGCCATCGGGCAGCATGAAGTGGTTCATGCCGCCCAGGCCCGTGACGCGGTCGCGGATGCAGGCCGAGACACAGGAGCCGAGCACGGTGACGATCAGCATGTCCTTGTTGGTAAAGTAGTACTCACCAGGCAAGATCTTGGCGGCGTCACAATTGAACGTCCTGTCGTAATAGACGTTAGTGGCGAATTGCTCTTTGGATTCCAGGCTCATATTTCACTCTCATGTACGATGCGACGATGCCTTGGGCGCGGCGCCCCGAGGCTGATCGAGCTCATAGACTGTTTTACCGCGCAGCTTCAATGAATCCGACACGTACAGAAAATTCTCCGAATGGCCCGCAAACAGCAAGGCATCCGGCTTCATCAAGGGCACAAAGCGCGACAGGATCTTGCGCTGCGTCGCCTTGTCAAAATAAATCATCACGTTACGGCAAAAGATGACGTCGAACTGGCCCGTCAATGGCCAGCTGTCGGCCAGCAGGTTGAGCGGCTTGAAAGTGATCATCTGGCGCAGCTCCGGGCGCACCCGCACCTGTCCTTCGCGATCGCCCTTGCCGCGCAAGAAAAAGCGCCGCGCACGGTCGGCCGGCATCTTGTCGAGCCGGTCCAGGTTGTAGACGCCATTGGCGGCCGTGGCCAGCACGTTCGTGTCGATGTCCGTGGCGATGATGGTGACCGGCGGCGTGAGCGTATTGAACGCCTCGCACACCGTCATGGCGATCGAATACGGCTCCTCGCCGGTGGAACTGGCCGAACACCAGATGGTGATCGGCCCGCTCAGTTTTTTCACATGCTCGGCCAGCAGCGGGAAATGATGCGCCTCGCGGAAGAACGACGTCAGGTTGGTCGTCAGCGCATTCGTGAACGCTTCCCACTCGTCGCCCATGCGGCCCGCTTCCAGGTCGTCCAGGTAGCGGACGAACGAGGAGATGCCGGTCGCGCGCAGGCGCCGCGCCAGGCGGCTGTAGACCATCTCCTGCTTGCTGTCGGCCAGCGCGATGCCGGCCCGCTTGTAAATCATGGCGCGGACCCTTTCGAAGTCCTTGCCGGTGAAATCAAATTCCTTGACCGAATCCGTTTTAGTTTGCGGCATTTTGTTTTTACCTCTCTATGACTACTCTGACCAATGCCTTTGCAAGTATAACTAGCGGGACCGGGTTGGCGTCAGAACTCTTCCCAATCGTCGCCGCCGGCCGCCGCCAGCTTTTTCGCGGGCGGTGGCGTGCCGGCTTGCGCCGTCTTTGCCAACCGCCGTGTCGTTGCCGCCACACTCGGCGCCGGCCGTGCCGCCGCCTTGACTACTGGCGCGGGTACGGGCATGGCCGCCGGCGCCGCGCTCTCGCCATCGAGCTTGAAGATGCTGACGGCATCGGCCAGTTTCTGCGCCTGGTCCTGCATGCTTTCGGCCGCCGCTGCCGCTTCCTCGACCAGCGCCGCGTTCTGCTGCGTCATCTGGTCCATCTGCGCGATGGCCTGGTTCACTTCCTCGATGCCATGGCTCTGTTCCTGCGTTGCCGCCGTGATTTCGCCCATGATGTCGGCCACCTGCCGGATCGACGTGACGATCAGGCCCATGGTCTGCCCCGCCTCGTCCACCAGGCGGCTGCCGGCATCGACCTTGTCGACCGAGTCGCCGATCAGGCCCTTGATCTCTTTCGCTGCGCCAGCGGAGCGTTGCGCCAGATTGCGCACTTCCGACGCCACCACCGCAAAACCGCGTCCCTGCTCGCCTGCGCGCGCCGCCTCGACGGCCGCATTCAAGGCCAGGATATTCGTCTGGAACGCGATGCCGTCGATGACGCCGATAATATCGACGATCTTGCGCGAACTGTCCTTGATGGAGCCCATGGTATCGACCACTTGCGCCACCACCTTGCCGCCCTGCTCCGCCACCGAGGACGCCGACACGGCCAACTGGTTGGCCTGGCGCGCGTTGTCCGCGTTCTGCTTCACGGTCGACGTCAGTTCTTCCATCGACGATGCCGTCTCTTCGAGCGAACTGGCCTGCGTTTCCGTGCGCGCCGACAGGTCCGCATTGCCGCTGGCGATCTCGCGCGACGCCACGGTAATCGTGTCCGTCCCATTGCGCACGTCGCTGACCGTCTGCACCAGGCTCTCGTTCATGTCCTTGAGCGCCTGCTGCAAGGCGCTCGTTTCATCCTTGCCTTCGACTACCACGCGCGACGTCAGCTCGCCGGCCGCCACTTTCTGCGCCACGGCCAGGGCGCCCGACAGCGGCACCGTGATCGAGCGCGTGATGAAGATGGCGCACCAGGCGCCGATCGCCACCGCCGCGCCGCCCAGGATGAACAATACCGTCATCAGGCGCGCATCGGCCGCCAGCGAGTCGTCCATGAAGCTTTGCTGCGCCACATGCTGCAAGTCGAGCAGCTTGTTGATATCGGCCAGGGTCTTCTTGTTCAAGGGGTCGATGCGGGTGGCAATCACCTTCGCCGCACCCTCGCTGTTAAACGCCAGCACCTGCCCCATCGCTTCCTTGAAGGCCGCATCGACATCGCCGTCGACCTTGGCGATATTGGCCAGCAGCGCCTTCTCGCCCTCGGACAGGCCCAGGCTGGCCAGCTTGCCGCGCGCGCCGTCGTACAGCTTGCGCTGCTCGCGCACCTTGCCCTCCTCCACCTGCATCAGGCCCACATCGCCCTGCAGGCCGATATTGCGCATGGCGATACCGGTTTCCAGCATCGCGCTTTTCATCAGCGACGCCTGCGTATTCTTTTCGCTTGCCAGTTCCAGGCCTGTGAGCAACTGGGCCTTGTTACGGTAATTCAGTGCATTCGCCGAAACGATCACTACCACCAGGATGGCGAGGATGCTGCCAAAACCTATCCCCAGCCGGGTGCCTATCTTGAAATCGCGCAAACTCATTACAGTCTCCAATATTTATGTGAACGGCGCCCGTTCAACCGGACGGCGCCGTGTTGTGGCCTGGTCTCTGACGGACCTTGCAGCCTGCCGGCGCGCCTCTGCCCGCGCCGGTACATGCATATCTGTAGTGATTCTTTGCGTGCCAAAACGGCGGCGCACCGGGCGCCGCCTTGCTGCCGCTTACGCCGCCAGCTTGTCGATCAGGCCCATCTCGCTGCTCGACATCAGCTTGTCGATGTCGACCAGGATCAGCATGCGCTCGTCGATGGTGCCCAGGCCGATCATGTAGTCGGTCGAGAAGGCGGTGCCCATTTCCGGCGCCGGCTTGACCTGCTCCGGCGTCAGGGTGGTGACGTCGGAAACGCTGTCGACCACCATGCCGACGATGCGGCCGCCGATGTTCAGGATGATCACCACCGTGAACTGGTCGTACACGGGCGTGCCCAGGTTGAACTTGATGCGCATGTCGACCACGGGGATGATGATGCCGCGCAGGTTGATCACGCCCTTGATGAATTCAGGCGCATTGGCGATGCGGGTAACCGCTTCGTAACCGCGGATTTCCTGGACTTTCAGGATATCGATGCCGTACTCTTCGGAGCCCAGGGTAAAGGCCAGGAATTCACGGCCGGCGATGTCCTTGCCGTCGCCCGCATTGCTTCCGGATGTTTGTTGAGTATCTGACATGGTGCGTTTTCCTATCTTTATCTATCGGTATTACGAAAAAATGGACTCGTCGGCCAGCTGGCGAGAGGAACGGATCAGGGCGGCGACATCGAGAATCAGCGACACGCCGCCATCGCCTAGGATGGTGGCGCCGGAAATGCCCACCACCTTGCGGTAATTCGATTCGAGGTTTTTCACCACGACTTGCTGCTGTCCCACCAGGTCGTCGACAAACAGGGCCGCCTTGCGCCCTTCCGTCTCGAGGATCACGCAGATGCCTTCCGAGGGACTGGTAAAGCGCGGCGCGATGTCGAACATCTGGTACAGCGGGATCAAAGGCAGGTATTCGCCGCGCACTTTCACCACCTGCCCCTTGCCACTGATGTCCTTGATATCCTCAACGGCTGGCTGCAGGGATTCGATGACAAAGCCCAGCGGTAAAATATACACTTCGTCGCCGACGCGGATCGACATGCCATCGAGGATGGCCAGGGTCAGCGGCAGCGAGATCGAAATCGTCGTGCCGAAGCCCTTGGCCGAACGGATGTCGACGACGCCGCCCATGGCGCTGATATTGCGCTTGACGACATCCATGCCCACGCCGCGGCCCGACACGTCGGTGACCGCTTCGGCGGTGGAAAAACCGGGCGCGAAAATCAGCTGCCACACGTCGGCGTCGCTCATCGTCTCGGACACGTCCAGGCCCTGCTGCGCGGCCTTGGCCAGGATACGCTCGCGGTTCAATCCAGCGCCATCATCGGATACTTCGATGATGATGTTGCCGCCCTGGTGGCTGGCCGAGAGGAACAAGCGGCCAGCTTCGGTCTTGCCGGCGGCCACGCGGGCAGCCGGCATTTCCACGCCATGGTCGATGCTGTTGCGCACCAGGTGCGTAAGCGGATCGACGATGCGCTCGATGAGGCCCTTGTCCAGTTCCGTGGCGGCGCCATTCGTGATGAAGTCGACCTTCTTGCCCAGTTTCGTCGCCAGGTCGCGCACCATGCGCGGGAAGCGCGAAAAGACGAAATCCATCGGCATCATGCGGATCGACATCACCGCTTCCTGCAAGTCGCGCGTGTTGCGCGTCAGATGGCTGACGCTGTCGAGCAGTTTTTCATGCAGCATCGGGTCGAGCGCGCTGGCGCGCTGCTCGATCATCGCCTGCGTGATCACCAGTTCGCCCACCAGGTTGATCAGCTGGTCGACTTTCTCGATCGAGACGCGGATCGACGACGACTCGGCGCCGGCCTTGTCGCCCTCTTTCTTGGCCGGTTTCTTTTCCTGCTCCGCTTCGGCCACGGCGCTGGCCACGGCCGGCGCAGCGGCAGCGCTGGCGTTGCCCGCCCTGACCGCGTCAGCGCGAATCTGTTCGAGCGGCTGGAAGAAGCCGTAGCCCTGTTCGGTATCGTTCTGCACGCCGGCGGCGGCGCGGATGTCCTCGAGCGGCTGGAAGAAGCCATAGCCGGGATCCGCCGCGCCCTGCGCGCCCGGCGTGCCTGGCAGCGGGTCGAAGAAACCGTAACCTTGCGCTTTTTCCTGCGCCGCGCGGGCCGCTTCGGCTTCGCCTGGCGCCAGTGGCGGCGCCTGCGTGATCACCATGTCGTCCGGATTGAGCACGAACGAGCAGATGGCCAGGATATCGTCCAGGCTTTCATGCGTCGTCACTTCCAGTACCTTGCGCGCATCGGGCAAGGCGGACACGACGACGTCACCGAGCAAGCCCAGTTCGGCCGCCAGCGCCTCGACTTCGCGCGGCTCCATGGCAGGCAGCTCCAGGCGGATGCGATGGCCGCCGGCATGGCTGACGGCGGCCTTTTCCGCCGTATGGAAGGCTGGCGCGACGGGTGTAAGCGCGGCCACGGGCACGTCCTGCGAGAACGACTGCAGCATCATGCGCACATTGGCCACGGCATCCTGATCGACGGCGCTGCCCAGACGATGGCCGTCGAGCTGCATCTTGAGGATATCCTTGGCCGCCAAAAAGGCGTCGACGTGTTCCGCCGTCAGGGCCATCTGGCCCTGGCGGATGCGGTCGAGCAGCGACTCGAGAATGTGCGTCACCTCGCTCATGTCGGAGAGGCCGAACGTCGATGCGCCGCCCTTGATCGAATGGGCGGTGCGGAAAATGGCATTCAGGTCTTCGGCGTCGGGCGCCGCAATATCAACGGCCAGCAGCAGCCGTTCTTTTTCAGCCAGCAGTTCTTCGGCCTCATCGAAAAAGACCTGAAAAAACTGGCTAATATCGATGGTCATAGGGTGACTCCGTCAATTGCATCGTTGTGCTGCGCGGCTGGCATCAGCCGATCACCTTCTTGACCACTTCGATCAGGCGTTGCGGATCGAACGGCTTGACCAGCCAGCCATTGGCGCCGGCGGCACGTCCCTTCGATTTCATCTCGTCCGACGACTCCGTCGTCAGCATCAGGATGGGCACCTTCTGGTAGGTCGGCAGCTCGCGCAGCAGCTTGATCAGCTCCAGGCCATCCATGCGCGGCATGTTCTGGTCCGTCAAGACCAGGTCCACGGTTTGCAGCTTGGCTTTTTCCAGTCCGTCCTGGCCGTCGACGGCCTCCACCACCTGGTAACCGGCGGCTTTCAGGCTGAACGCCACCATCTGGCGCAATGAGCTGGAATCGTCCACTGCAAGTATCGTTTTGGCCATCTTTGCTCCCACTTATTCCGGGCATCCTGCCCGAGTATTTGATTAATCAATCCATGCAACCACAAGCGTTCCACACTGGCATGCTAGAACAGCTCGATGTCGCCACTTTCCAAATGCTGTTGACTGACAGCCTTGCGCAGCACGCTGCGCAACTCCAGGCTTTGAATCGCCAGCGCCATGCTGACTCGCCCCAGCAAGGCGACAATTTCTTCATTGTCGCTCTCCGGCAACATCTCCGCGCCATGCTCGCCCAAGGTCCCGAGGAACTCGCGCAAGCCCGTCACGCGCTTCAAGGTGCGCTCGATCAGCTGGCTGGTCATGTCCTGGAACTGCAGGCTGGTGATGGCGGCATTCACGTAGCCCCCCACCTCCTCCTGCAACGCCAGCAGTTTTTCGCGCTGCTGCTCGGCCGGAATACCGCCGTCGAGCAGCAGGGCGATGGTGTCTTGCTGCGCAGCGACGGCTGCGTGTATCGCCATGAAATTGAAGGACAGCTTCTCGATCGCCTCTTCCAGCAAGATGCCGGTCTGCACCAGGTCGGTTTCCACCTCCGTCAAGTGCTTGCGGCCATGGTCCGACACGCCAGACAGCAGGCGCTTTACATGCGAGCCAAGTATTTTCTTTCTTGTCATAAAGGTCTCATTGTTTCAATACACCACGCGTCGACAGCCTTGCGTGTTATTTTTTCGCCGCTACCGGGCTGGGGGCTGGCGCCGCCGCGGGCGGCGCACCGGCCGCCAGCCCTGAAGCGACTGCGGCGGAAGCGGCATCGGTCACCGGCAGCTCGATCGCCGAACCATCGCGCAGGACATTTTCTTCCGTGCGTTTGTTCATGACGATGATGCTGATGCGCCGGTTGATCGGATTGAAGGGGTCGAGCTTGTCCAGGTGGGCGGCCGAACCCAGTCCCACCACGCGCAATACTTTCTCTTCCTTCATGCCGCCAATCACCAGTTCGCGCCGCGACGCATTCGCGCGGTCGGCCGAGAGTTCCCAGTTGCTGTAGCCGGCATCGCTCATGTAGGGCGTCGAATCCGTATGCCCGGACAGGCCGATGCGGTTCGGCACTTCATTGAGGACCGAGCCGATGGCGTGCAGGATTTCCTTGGTGTACGGTTGCAGATTCGCATTGGCCAGCGCAAACATCGGACGGTTCTGCTCGTCGACGATCTGGATGCGCAAGCCTTCGCTGGTGATATCGAGCAGCAACTGGTTCTTGTATTTTTTCAGCAGGGGATTGGCGTCGATGGTCGCTTCGATGCGCGCCTTGAGCGCCTGCAGGCGCTTGCCTTCCTCGCGTTCGAGCGCGGCCTTGGCGGAATTGAGGTCGAACGACTTGCGCTGCTGCTCTTCCTGCGCCTTGCGCACTTGTCCATCCTGGCGCGACAAGTCCTGCCCGCCGCCCTGGATCACGGAATTGCTCTCGCCGCTGCCGGAACCGCCCGCCATCGCCACTTTCAGGGGTGTCTTGAAGAATTCGGAAATGCCGTTCAAGTCGCCCTTCGAGGTGGAACCCAGCAGCCACATCAGCAGGAAGAAGGCCATCATGGCCGTGACAAAGTCGGCGTAGGCGATTTTCCACGCCCCGCCATGGTGTCCGCCAGCCGTCTTCTTGATACGCTTGACGATAATCGGGCGCATGCCTTCATCGGCCATGGCGTCCCCCTTCCGTGTGCTGCAAATGACTCATGGTGTCCAGGCGTATATTCACTGCTTACTTCGTTTTCGATTTCTTGATGTGGTCTTCCAGCTCATTGAACGTCGGGCGCTCGGTCGAGAACAGCACCTTGCGGCCGAACTCCACGGCCAGCGCCGGCGCATAGCCGTTCAGGCTGGCCAGCAGGGTGACTTTCACGCATTGGAACATCTTGCTCGACTCTTCCAGCTTCTGTTCCAGCAGGCTGGCCAGCGGGCCGACGAAACCATACGCCAGCAAGATGCCGAGGAAGGTACCGACCAGCGCGTGCGCGATCAGCATGCCCAGCTCGGCCGGCGGAATGCCCACCGATTCCATCGTGTGCACCACGCCCATGACGGCGGCGACGATACCGAAAGCGGGCAAGCCATCGCCCACCTTGGCGATCACGTGGGCCGGCACGGCGCCTTCGTGATGGTGCGTCTCGATTTCGTTGTCCATCAGGTTTTCGATCTGGAACGCATCCATGTTGCCCGATACCATCAAGCGCAGGTAATCGGTCATGAATTCAACGATGTGGTGGTCGGCCAGCACGGCCGGATACTTGGAAAACAGCGGACTTTCCTCGGGCTTGTCGATATCGCCTTCGATCGACATCAAGCCTTCCTTGCGCACCTTGCTGAGCACTTCGAACAGCAGCGACATCAGTTCCATGTACAGCTCTTTGGTATAGCGCGAACCCTTGAACAGGCTGGGCAAGGCGGCGATCGTCGCCTTGATGGCCTTGTTATTGTTACCAACAAGGAAGGCGCCCAGGGCGGCGCCGCCGATCATCAGCAACTCCAGCGGCTGGAACAGCGCCGCCAGATGGCCGCCGGCCAGCGCGAAGCCGCCAAAGACCGAGGCGCAGACGATGATGTATCCGATTATGACTAACAAGTGCCCTGACTCCCAATAATGGCCGCGGCTGTGTGCCCGGCATGTTCAAACCTGTTCCTGTCTTCTGGCGGCTGCGCCGCCGGCAAAGACAGCGGCAAAAAAAGCAACCGGAAGTTAATTGAAATGCGCTGCTTTTCAATGCAAATCCGAGAAAATGCCGTGTGGAACTACAATAACGTGAGATTGCCCTACGGGCAAGCAAATAACGCAGACAATTGCTTAAAAGCACCATATGTAAAGTAAAGGGCCACCCTCTGTGGCGGCGATGGTCTTATCGGGCGCGCGTGCCGCGATCTGGAATTCGTAACTAAGAAGCATGCTACCGGGCAACATTTCCCTTTCCGCCTTGCGCCACAGGGCCGCCATCGCCGCCGGCGACAGGTAGGCAAAGACGGCATCGTAGCGGCCGAAATCGAGCGCCTCGTAGTCGCCACGCAGGAAGCGCGCGCGGCTGCCCGCCAGCCCCGCGCGCACGCGGCTTGCCAGCCACGGCAGCGGCGCCAGCTCGATGCCGGAAAACTGCCCGTCGGGCCGGCGCCGCGCCAGGTCCAGCACCAGGCCGCCCAGGCCGCTGCCGATATCGACCAGCCGCACGCCGGGACGGTCCGCGATGAGCTCGGCCACCGCCTGCCATACCTTCGGCCCCGACGGATAAAACGGCACTTGCGTACGGAACGTCGACCAGTACAAACTCAGCAGGAAAACAAAGGCCGCCAGGAACACGGCCGGCGGCAGATCGAGCAGACTGGCCGCCAGCAAGGCAGGCGCGAACAGCAGGCTGATGGCGCACCACCAGCGCGCCAGTCCCGCGCGCCACGTGATGAGCGCCGCCAGCACGCCCTGCACCAGCGCCACGGCCGGCAACGACATCGCCACGCCGGCACGCGCCAGGCCATATACCAATAGCAACATCAAGGGAAAGGCCAGCACCTGGATCAGGATGGCCTTGAGCGCGGGCGCGCGCAGGATTTGTTGCAGCATGGGACAGTCAACGGAAGAAAACGCCAGTGTAAGCGAAAGCACCATGAAAAAACCGGAGTCCGGTCTGGCGACCGCTCCGGTTTTCACTGAGGCTATTATTGGGACAATATCAGGCGGTGACGCTCGGCGGCGCGACAGCGGCCGCTTCATCGCGCGCCTTCTTGGTCTTGCCGGCACGCGAAGGCATGTGGCACAGGCCGCAGACATAATCGGCGTTCAGGTCGAGGCAGTTGACGACAAACTTGCCGCCGCACTTGCCGCAAGGGGCCATGTCCAGCATCTTGCTGCTGAAAAAGCGCACCAGGGTCCAGGCCCGCGTCAGCGACAGCAGGGGCTCTTCACCCGCTTCGGGTGGCATCTGTTCCAGATACAGCTTATACGCCTTCATTACGGCTTCGATGCCCGTGGCGCCGGCGTGGTCAACGAGGAATTTGTGGATATTGATGAACAGCGAGGAATGGATATTCGGTTGCCAGGTGATGAACCAGTCGGTGGAAAACGGCAGCATGCCCTTGGGCGGCGAGACGCCCTTCAATTCCTTGTACAGATTCAGCAGGCGTTCGCGCGACAGCGAGACTTCGGTCTCCAGCAGTTGCAAACGGGCGCCCAGCTGTATCAATTCGATGGCCAACTGGATTTCCTGCGCTTCCGATACGACACTTTTCTTGGCCATGCTGCTTGCTCCGCGACTGACGAGTACTAATTTAAAAGCTTAAGCGATTTCTTCGACGCCTTGGCCGGCCATCAGGATAGCCGCGTGCGATTGTGCCAGCGAGCGGTCTTTATTGTAGTTCGTCAACATGCCCAGGATGGCGCTGTCGTCGAAGCGGAAGCGGGCCAGCATCATGTTGCCGCCAGCCAGTTTCAGGATCTGCGCATTGCTCATGCCTTCGATCAATTCCGCGATTTCGGCGGCAATGCCCAAACGGAAGATGGCCGTTACCTTGTCCGCACGAATCATTTGCTGGGCCAGCATCAGGTAGCTCAGGTTAGCGTCGCGAATCTCAGCCATCATGTCGTTAGCAGTCATTTCCATCTCCTCAATCCGTTGAATTCAGCTGGCGTTGTGTGTTGCCAGTGAGATACATTCTGCAGGAGCAACATTAAACGCAACAGAGGCGTAGCGCTGTATTTTTGGTCGGGGAATAGCGGATGGGATCGTAGGTGTTTGTCTGACAAACACTGCTCGATCATGCTCGCACGCCAGCAATGGCGCGGATGTGGGAGGTTGGCTCTGTGTCGGATTTAGCCGACTTTTGGCCTGTAAAAAATATCACTTTTTTACAACAACTTGATAAGAATCAAGTCTATCTACCTAGATAACGGCTGCCCTGGCAGGAACTTTAGGGCTTTTTTGAAAAATATTTAAAATGCCCGCATTCTTTTTCCGTCGGTTTGACACCGTTCATGTAATCGTTGACGGCGGCGTCTGGCAAAACTTTAGGGTTATTTGAAAATATTTTAAAAAAATCGTGATCTTTTTCGTTGACGCCCCACAAACGTGCATTTTTTCACTGCCTGCCCATGCCAGGAAACACGTTTTTGCGGCGGGGATTTGCTACACTGCCACTTCCGCGTGATACTTTAAGCCTCAAGCAATATCATGCCACCCAGACAAGTATCAATATGAAAGCCACCATGATTTCTCGACATGACTGCAGCGCGCGCGACCTCGATGACCCGCTGGCGCCCCTGCGCCAGCAATTCGACTTGCCGCAAGGCGTGATTTACCTCGACGGCAATTCCCTGGGCGCGCGGCCGAAAGCGGCGCTGGCCCGCGCGCAGCACGTCATCATGGCCGAATGGGGCACCGACCTGATCCGCAGCTGGAATACGGCGGGCTGGTTCGACCTGCCCAAGCGCCTGGGCGACCGCCTGGCCCCGTTGCTGGGCGCCGGCACGGGTGAAGTGGTGATCACCGACACCACCTCCGTCAACCTGTTCAAGGCCCTGGCCGCCGCCCTGCAGATGCAGGCCAGCGATCCCGCGCAGGCCGCGCGCAGAATCATCGTCAGCGAACGCAGCAACTTCCCCACCGACCTGTACATGGCGCAAGGCCTGGCCGCCTGGCTCGACCGCGGCTACCAGCTGCGCCTGGTCGACAGCCCGGACGAACTGGCGCAAGCCATCGACGCCGATTGCGCCGTCGCCATGCTCACGCACGTGAACTACCGCACCGGCTACCAGCACGACATGGCCGCCATCAGCAGCCATTGCCACGCGCAAGGCGCGCTGGCGCTGTGGGATCTGGCCCATTCGGCCGGCGCCGTGCCGTTGGACCTGAACGGCGCCGGCGCCGACCTGGCCGTCGGCTGCACCTATAAGTACCTGAACGGCGGCCCCGGCTCGCCCGCCTTCATCTGGGTGCCGGAAAAACACCAGGCGCGCTTCCGCCAGCCTTTGTCCGGCTGGTGGGGGCACGCCACGCCATTCGCCATGGAGCCCGGCTTCGCGCCAGCCGACGGCATCGCCCGCGCCCTGTGCGGCACGCAGCCGATACTCTCGCTGGCCCTGGTCGAATGCGGCCTCGATATCTTTGCGCAAACGAGCATGGAAGCCATCCGCCGCAAGTCGCTGGCCCTGACCGATCTGTTCATCGCGCTGGTGGAACAGCGTTGCGCCAGCCATCCGCTGGGCCTCGTCACGCCGCGCGGGCATGCGCGGCGCGGCAGCCAGGTCAGCTTCACGCACCCGCACGGCTATGCCGTGATGCAGGCGCTGATCGCGCGCGGCGTGATCGGCGACTACCGCGAACCGGCCATCATGCGCTTTGGCTTCACGCCCCTGTACACGAGCTTTGCCGACGTGTGGGATGCCGTGGAAATCCTGCGCGACATCCTCGACACCCAATCCTACGACATCGCCGCCAAGCGCGATGCCGTCACCTGAAGCATCCCATGAGCGACGACAAGAATATGAACAAGGAAAACACCAGCGGCTGCCCCATGCATGCCGGCGCCCAGGATGCGCAGTGGCATGGCGCGCAGATGGATTTCAGCGAATCGATGAGCTACGGCAATTACCTGGCGCTGGACCGCATTCTGACGGCCCAGCATCCGCTGTCGCCGAATCACAACGAAATGCTGTTCATCGTGCAGCACCAGACGAGCGAATTGTGGATGAAGCTGATGCTGCACGAAATGCACGCCGTGCGCGCCAACCTGCAAAGCGGCGACCTCGCGCCCGCTTTCAAGATGCTGGCCCGCGTGGCGCGCATCATGGACCAGCTGGTGCATGCCTGGGACGTGCTGGCCACCATGACGCCGCCCGAATACACGGCCATCCGCCCCTACCTGGGCGCCTCGTCCGGCTTCCAGTCTTATCAGTACCGCGAAATCGAATTCATTTTGGGGAACAAGAACGCGGCCCTGCTCAACGTGCATACGACGGCGCCCGATACCTACAAAGTGCTCGACGCCGCCTTGCGCGCGCCGTCCGTCTACGACGAGTCGATCAAGCTGCTGGCCCGCAGCGGTTTGCCCATCGCCCCCGAGCGCCTGAACGCCGACTGGACCCTGCCGACCAGCGCCGACGCCTCCGTCAAGGCGGCGTGGCTGGAAGTCTACCGCGACCCGTCGAAACACTGGGCCCTGTACGAACTGGCCGAAAAGCTGGTCGACCTGGAAACGGCCTTCCGCTTCTGGCGCTTCCGCCACGTGACGACGGTGGAGCGCATCATCGGCTTCAAGACGGGCACGGGCGGCACGGCGGGCGTCAGCTATTTGCGCAAGATGCTCGACGTGGTATTGTTCCCGGAGCTCTTTGCCCTTCGCACGGAGTTATAACTTTAAGGAGCATCGATGTCGTCTCTCGTCCTGACCCTGGCCGGCCTGTGGAATTCCGGGCCGCAGCACTGGCAAACCCATTGGGAAACACGCCACCCGCAATGGTCGCGCGTGCCGCACCGGGAATGGCAGACGCCGGACAAGGACGAATGGGTGGCGGAACTCGACCGCGCCATCGCCGTCTGCGAGCGCCCGCCCGTGCTGGCGGCGCACAGCCTGGCCTGCACGCTGGTGGCCCATTGGGCGGCCAGCGGTTCGCCGCACAAGATCGCCGGCGCCTTCCTGGTCGCCCCCAGCGATGTGGAAGCGCCCTCCTACCCATCCGGCACGACGGGCTTTGCGCCGATGCCGCTGCAAGCCTTGCCGTTCCCCAGCCTGGTGGTCGCCAGTGGCGATGATCCCTACGTCAGCTTCTCGCGGGCACGCGCGTTTGCCACCGCCTGGGGCAGCGATTTCACCATGATCGGCGACGCCGGCCATATCAATGGCGACGCCGGCTACGGCCCCTGGCCGGACGGTGAACAGCTGCTGCTGGACTTCTGCGCCGCGCACCAGCCCTGAACGGGGCGCGCACGCGCACACGATAGAAGCACCGCTATTTGCCCACAAGGAAGAACGCAGGCAGAATCGTGGCCTTTCCATAGCGGCGCCCCGGCGCCAGCCACACGATGAAACGTCTGCTTCTGCCCTTGCTCCTCTGCTCCGCGCTGGCCCACGGCGCGCCCTTTTATGAAGGCAAGAGCCTCGCCCATCCCGCGATCAGCGCCTCGCAGGACAGCGGCCTCGATATCGCCTTCCTCAAGGAAAAAGAAGGCGTCAATGGCTACTACTGCGAGTGCAAGGGCAGCGGCTCGAAACCCATATTGCTCGACCAGTTCGGCAATGCCGTCATCCGCTCCGTCTTCTACGCCTCGCTGGACCAGGAGACGAACGACAGCGTGCAAACCATGCTGGTGCTGTTCCGTCAGGGCGACAAGAATGGCTTGCGCGCCTACCGCTACGACCGCAGTTCCGGCAAGTACCGGCGCCTGGACGGCTTGCAGCCGGCGTTGAACCGCATCGTGGCGCAAAGCGCCGCGCCCAACGCGGGCCAGGTCAAGGCGGCGCTGGCGAAGCTGGCGCCGATGGACTACAGCGTCGCCCGGGGCAAGAGCGGCAATGCGGAGTTTGACGCCATCGACCATACGCAAGGCACCATCGTCGGCTACTACAGCGATGAGGGCAAGCCCGTGGCGGCTGGCAGCCAGGACGCCATCATCTACAAGAAAACCTTCGGGAAAAAAGGCGAGCGTTTTCTCACCGCCAGCTATACCCTGTACAGCGACGTGGGCGCCGGCATCCTGCCCAATTACCGCCTGTGGCAAGTGACGTGGGAAACGGCGCCGAAGCAGTTTACAGGCAGCCAGGAAGGCCCTTCCGTCATCTACAGCCTGGCCTGGGACGACGGTTCGGTGGTCGAGCGGGGCCAGTACGTGAAGGGCAAGCGCCAGGGCCTGTGGGTGCGCGACGGCATGCACGAAGGCAGCGAAAAAGGCCATTTCGTCAACGGCCTGCAAGAAGGCCTGTGGTCCTTCAACTATCCCAAGCAGAGCGAGAGCGGCATGTACCGGGCCGGCAAGCGCGAAGGCCGCTGGACGGTCGTCAACTATGCCGATGCAGAGGAAGTGACGGGCTTCGACACCTACGCGGGCGGCCAGCTGAACGGCCCGCACGAACGCAGCATGGGCGGCAAGCTGCAAACGCGCGGCAACTACGTCAACGGCGCGCGCCATGGCGCGTGGATCACGGAAGACGGTGACGGCAGCTTCATCGAAGGCTTGCGCGACGGGCCGTGGAAGCTCAAGCTCAAGGACAAGGCCACGCAAAGCGTCACTTACGTGCAAGGCAAAAAACAGGGCGAGGCCCTCGACAAGGATGCGCAAGGCGCGCTGCGCGTGCGCGACCATTACCAGGCGGGCGTGCTCGATGGCAGCCGCACGCGCTACCTGGGCCCGGCCGGCAAGGAATACGCGGTCTACACGGCCTCCTACCGCAGCGGCCAGCTCGATGGGCGCGAACAGGCGTTCGACGACAGCGGCAAGATCCTGCGTCTCGACACCTTGTGGGACATGGGCAAGAAGCAGGGCCTGGACGCGCGCTACTACCCGAACGGCAAGCCGGAGCGCCTGGCCGTCATCGACCAGGGCCGCCTGCTCACGCACCTGCGCGAGTACTATGAGGATGGCAAGCTGTTCAACGACATCCACCGCTGCACCTTCAAGGAGTACGGCAGCACGCGCGACGACGTATGCGAGTACCACCACATGTACTACCCGGACGGCAAGCCGCAGTATTACTACGCCTTCCAGTTTGGCCAGCGCCAGGAAGGCTATTCGAACTACCCGAACGGCAAGCTCAAGGACGAACTGCTGGTCGACCGCGCCGCCGACACCTCCGTCCTCAACGTCTATTACGAAAACGGCCAGCTCAAATGCACGGAGCCGCGCAGCGGCCACAGCACCCGCACGGTCAACGGCGAGACCATGATCAGCTACGCTTCGACCGACCGCGACGGCGACAATATCTGCTACCACCCGAACGGCAAGGTGGCCAGCATCTATACTTTCCGCAAGCGCGTGCTCGTGGAGTGCGGCAAGCGCTACGACGACACGGGCAAGCAGACGTTTCCGGGGCCGGAAGGCTGTCCTCCCCCCAGGAAAGTCGACTATCCGATAGGACTATGATCATGACGCAAGCAACACAGCCGCAGCGCATCCAGAACCCCGGGCGCATCGATGCCGTGGCGATCCGCGCCGCCATCGCGGGCGGTCAGCAGGTGCTGGTGCAGTTCGATACCCTGGGCGAGCCGGAGCCGCTGCTGGCCGACCTCGACGCCCTGGCCGCCACCTGCGGCACGGCGCTGACCATCCGCATCTACGGTTACGACCCGCGGGTGTTCGATGCCCGCATCTTGCGCGCGCTGCCGCATGTGGCCAGCCTGTCCATCGATTGCCACTGGCAAGCCATCCATCTGGAAACCTTGGGCGAGCTGCGCCACCTGAAGCGCCTGAGCCTGGGTGTGTACCAGCTGGCCGAGGCCGACATCCTGCAGCTGGACAATTTGCGCGGCCTCGAATTCCTGTATCTGGGCGAGTCGGCCAAAAACAATATCGACCTGGCGCCCCTGCGCCAGTATGCGCACCTGGCCAGCCTGGCCATCGAGGGCCACCACCAGCATATCGACACCCTGGCCAGCCTGCCGGCGCTGCACGAGCTGTCGCTGTACCGCATCAAGAACAAGGTGCCGCTGGATTTTATTTCGGAGATGGCCCGCCTGGACAGGCTGCTGTTGCAGCTGGGCGGCCGCGAATCGCTCGCGCACATCGAGGCGCCGCTGTTGCGGAAATTGGAAGTGATACGCGTGCGCGGCCTGGAAACACTGGGCGATATCGGCCGTTTCCCGCTGTTGCAGGCCCTATGGGTGGAAGACCAGATCAAGCTGCGGCAGATCGCGCTGGGGCCCAATCCCGCGCTCGAACGCCTGAATCTGCACACCTGCAAGACGCTCGACAGCCTGCCCGGCCTGGCCACGTTGCCCGCCCTGCGCCAGCTGTCGGCATCCGAGACCATGCTCGACATCGACGCCTTGCTGGCGCATGGCTTGCCCGCATCCCTGACGCATGCGCGCCTGCGCACGGGCAGGAAAACACGCGACGACGCCATCGCCGCGCAGCTGGCGCAACTGGGCTACGAACAGGCGCGCCCTTGCTAATATCAGCGGCCGGCCGCCAGCTTGCGCTGCCATAGCGCCACGTCGATCATCACGCCATCCGCGCCCGTGTTGCGGATGTAGACGCGGTAACTGCCCTGCCCCATGTCGCCATCGAGGTAAGCCGTGCGCTCGTTGCGTTGCAGCCTGGCGCCCTTGGCCACCCGGCGATAGCGCTCCACCACCGTATCGAAACTGGCATAGCTGCGCAGCGCCACTTCCAGGTCGCGCGGCGGGCGGCCTTCGGCATGGTCCAGTACATTGTTCTGCTTCTTGCCCTTCAAGGTAAGCGGATAGGCAAACACGCCGGCGCCGGCCGACGTCAACACCGTGGACTTATCGAGCAGCAGCGGCAGCAGCGCCGGCGGATACGCGGGCGGCAGCTGGGCGCGATTCCAGCCCGGCAGGGCCGGTTGCGCCAGCACATATTCGACGCTGGCGATCCTCTGCCCATCGGCGCCCGCTTCCTTGTCGCCCGCGATCAGCGCCAGCATGGGCGGCAATTGCCGGGCCCAGGCCAGCAAGGGTGCCGCATCCCCGACCAGCATGCCCTTGCGGTGGAATACCGTCAGCACCGCATTCGGATCGGGATTGCAGACTTTCGCCAGCGGCTGGCCCTCCAGGTGGCAATGCCCGTTGACCAGGCCAAAGGCGATGATGGCGCCGCGCTTGTCGAGCAACATGGCGCCCCGCTCACGGCCCTGCTTGCGGTCATTCATCGACGCCAGCAACTGGCGGCCATCGGCCAGCACGGTACGCGTGGCGTCGCGCTTTTCGCTGATCGCTTCGAGCGCCTGCGCCAGCAGCAGTTCATCGTCTTCCGTGTAGCTGCCGCGCGCGTAACCGAAGAAATCGAACAGGGCCGCGCGCACTTGCGGGTCTTCGCTCAATCGCGGCAAGGGACCGCCGGCCAGCAGTGAGGACAGGCTTTTCCCGGCCGGCGCCGAAGGTGCCGCCGTGGCGCAGGCAGGCTGGGAAAGGACGCAGGACGCTGCCAGCAAGGCGCCGCCCAGGGTACGGTAATTCGAAAAAATGATATGCATGATTCTGTCTGTCGGGGATTTGGCCGCTCTTACGGCCACGCATGGCGCGCTGGCGATTCTAGCATGGCGCCAGCGCCCATGCCGTGCCGCTGGCGGACAGTGCATATGCCGGCGCGGCTGCTATGATGGCCGCAATGACGACTCCCACCCACGCCTCGCCCCTGCTTGTCCTCCTGCCCGGCATGGATGGCACAGCCCGGCTATTCCACCGTTTTGACGCCGCCTTGCGCGCGCAGGCCGCCATCGACACCCTGGCCATCGCCTATCCGGCTGCACCGCTCGATTACGCGGCGCTGGAAGCATTCGTGCGCGAGCGCTTGCCGCAAGACCGCCCTTTCGTCGTGCTGGCCGAATCGTTTTCCGGACCGCTGGGGGCAGCCCTGCGCGCCGATCCGCCGCCCGGCATGCGCGCCCTGATCCTGTGCTGTTCATTCGTGCGCAATCCGCGTCCGATGCTGGCGCCGCTGCGCCACCTGCTCGGCCTTGTGCCCTTTGGCGCCATGCCCGGCTTCGCCCTGCGCCAGGCGCTGCTGGCGCCCTGCTCCACGCCGGAATTGCAGGATGAACTGGCAGCGGCGCTGGCGCAAGTGCCGCCCAGCGTACTGCGCCAGCGCCTGCGCGCCGTGCTGGAAACCGACGCCTCGCGCAGCTTCGCGCGCGGCAGCCTGCCCGTGCTGTATCTGCGCGCGCGCCACGACCGCCTGGTGCCGCCGGCGAACGCCCTGCAGATACTGCTGCAGGCGCCCGGCGCGCAACTGGCCGACATCGCTGCGCCGCACATGCTGCTGCAGGCGGCGCCGGAAGCGGCAGCCAGCGCCGTCACCGCTTTTCTTGATGGCCTGTCAGCCGCGCAGGTATCCGCTTAAACGCGCGCTGGCCAGCACGGCCAGCCAGCTCAAGCCGCCCGCCAGCGCGCTGAAGTAGATTGCCCGCAGCGGATGCTGGGGCAACAGATACGCGAGCACGGCCGCGCCCAGCAAGCCGCACAGCGCCGGCTTCCACCTGCCGGGCGGCAACAGCGCCAGCAGCAGATTCGTCCCCGCATACACGTAAAACACGAGCAGCAAGGCCAGGCCGCCGGCCACGCCGCGCGAGCCGAGGCTGCCGAACAGCTGCGTGTACAGAAAAAATCCCAGCCAGCTCAACACAATAAACAGCAGGCAGCCCAGCGCGTGCGCGCCCAGGCCCGCCACCAGGCGGTTTTTCATGGTTGCCTGAGTACGGGAACGAAGCGGTGGCCGCAGGCATGGCACATGAAGGTACGCGCATATTTGTCCTGCATGGCGGCGGCATCCTTGTCCCAATTGGCGATGAAGGCCGTTTGCGACCAGGCGATGGAGACGACGCCCCCTGCCACGAATATCCAGAACAGGCCATTTGCGCCGGCCTGGTAAAAGACGACGGCGGCGATGACGAAAGCGATGACGCCCAACACGATCAGTCCTACCTTCTGGCCCGCCTGCATCGCCGGCCTGGCGGCCTGGCGCGACAACAAGGTCTGGCTGCGCGTATGCGCATGGCCGTGGATGAAATCACCATCGATCCTGCCCGACATATGGGTCGATGTGCCGGAAATGCCGGAGGCATGCACCATGGAGAGGCGTTGAACGTTGGAACTGTCACATGCAGGGCAATGCGCCATTGCTATTTCCACAAAATAAAATAATCGCGCACTGTAGCATAAAAAAAAGCCGGCCCTTTCACGCAGAAAGGGCCGGCTTGATTACGTCGACAGCAAGGCGTTTACTTCGCCGTATTGAGCAGCAATTCGTTCAGGCGTTTCACGAAACTGGCAGGGTCGGCCAGCGAACCGCCTTCGGCCAGCATGGCCTGGTCGAACAGGATGTTGGCCCAGTCGCCGAACTTGCCGCCTTCCGCGTCTTCATACTTCAGACGCGTCACCAGCGGGTGGTTCGGGTTGATTTCCAAAATCGGCTTCGATTCCGGCGCGTTCTGGCCCGCCGCCTTGAGCATGCGCAGCAGGTTGCCCGACAATTCGTTCTCATCGGCCACCAGGCAGGCTGGCGAATCGGTCAGACGGAACGTGACGCGCACGTCCTTGGCCTTGTCGGCCAGCACAGTCTTCATCTTGCCTACCAGGTCGGCGTACGAGGTTTCCGTTTCTTCGTGCTCTTTCTTTTCCGCTTCGTCTTCCAGCGCGCCCAGATCCAGGCCGCCCTTGGCGACGGAGACCAGTTCCTTGCCTTCGAAGTCCTGGATAAACGACAGCATCCATTCATCGACGCGATCCGTCAACAGCAGCACTTCGACGCCCTTCTTGCGGAAGATTTCCAGGTGCGGGCTGTTCTTGGCGGCAGCGTAGTTGTCGGCCGTGACGTAGTAAATCTTGTCCTGGCCTTCCTTCATGCGCGCCACGTAATCGGCGAACGAGGTGATTTGTTCATCGCTGTCGTTGGCGGTCGACGCAAAGCGCAGCAGCTTGGCCAGACGTTCCTTGTTGGCCGCGTCTTCGCCGATGCCCTCTTTCAGCACCTGGCCGAATTCCTTCCAGAAGACGGCGTACTTGTCCTTCTTGTCCTGCTCGTCCGCGTTCGCCAGTTCTTCCAGCATGCCCAGCACGCGCTTGGTCGAGCCTTCGCGGATCACCTTGACGTCGCGCGACTCCTGCAGGATTTCACGCGATACGTTCAGCGGCAGATCGGCCGAGTCGATCACCCCGCGCACGAATCGCAGGTAGGTCGGCATCAGCTGCTCGGCATCGTCCATGATGAAGACGCGCTTGACGTACAGCTTGATGCCGCCGCGCTTGTTGCGGTCCCACATGTCGAACGGCGCCTTGGCCGGGATGTACAGCAGCTGCGTATATTCGCTGCGCCCTTCCACGCGGTTGTGCGTATGCGTGAGCGGCGACTGGAAGTCGTGCGACACGTGCTTGTAGAATTCGTCGTACTGTTCCGGCGTGATGTCGGCCTTGTTGCGGGCCCACAGGGCGCTGGCCTGATTGACGGTTTCGAATTCGTCTTTCAGGACGGTTTCCTTTTTCTCGTCGTCCCACTCTTCTTTCTGCATCACGATCGGCAGCGAGATATGGTCCGAGTATTTGCGGATGATGGACTTGATCTTCCAGCTCGACAGCAATTCGTCCTCGCCTTCGCGCAAGTGCAGGATGATGTCCGTGCCACGGCCCGTTTTTTCGATGGTCTCGATGCTGTAATCGCCTTCGCCGGCCGATTCCCAGCGCACGCCTTCAGAGGCGTCCGCGCCGGCGCGGCGCGTTTCGACGGTGATCTTGTCGGCGACGATGAAGCCCGAATAGAAGCCCACGCCGAACTGGCCGATCAGGGCTGCGTCCTGCTGCTGGTCGCCCGACAGCTTGCCGAAGAATTCCTTGGTGCCCGACTTGGCGATGGTGCCCAGGTGCGAGATCGCCTCGTCACGGGTCATGCCGATGCCGTTGTCGGAAATGGTGATGGTACGCGCATCCTTGTCGAAGCTGACCTTGATCTTCAATTCGTGATCGTTGCCGTACAGGGCGTCGTTATCGATCGCCTCGAAGCGCAATTTGTCGGCCGCGTCGGACGCGTTCGAGATCAATTCGCGCAGGAAGATTTCCTTGTTCGAGTACAGGGAATGGATCATCAGGTGCAGCATTTGCTTCACTTCGGTCTGAAAACCCAGGGTTTGCTTTTCGGAGACAGCCATTTTTACCTCATAGTCTTGTGGATGGACGGATTCTACCGAGTTGGGGATGGTACAAGCGATTTCAAGAGCCCCCTGCAAATGTGCTGTTTTACCCCAGTGTGCGGCCGAAAAACGCCCAGATGCGCTCATCCTGCACCGTGGCCAGGTTCAGGCGCATGCGCGTCGACGGCAGCTGGCGCGGGGAAAACAGGCTGCCCGGCGCCAGCACCAGGCCTTCGGCCAGCGCTTTTTCGGCCAAGACATTCGTGTCGCAGCCCGCATCGGCCCACACGAACATGCCCGCCGATGCCGGCTCGAAGCGCAAGCCCGCCTGTTCGACCTTGCGGTAGGTACCCTCGCGCACCTTGTCGAGCCGCGCGCGCAGGCGCTCCGCATGCTTGCGGTACAGCCCTTGCGAGAGGATTTTATACACGACCCTTTCGCCGATGTCGCTGGTGGTGAGGGTAGCCAGCATCTTGCGGTCGGCCAGGCGCTGCGCCCGTTCCGGGGACGTGGCGATGAAGCCCACGCGCAGGTTCGCCGCCAGGCTCTTGGAAAAGCCGCCCAGGTAAATCACGCGGCGCAGCTGGTCCAGCGCGGCCAGGCGCGTGGCCGGCTGCACCGCGCCGCCCGGGTGCATGTCGCAATAAATGTCATCTTCGACGATGAGGAAATCATGCTGTTCGGCCAGCCGCAGCACCTGAAAAGCCTTGGCCGCCGACAGCGACGTCGAACTGGGGTTGTGCAGCACCGAGTTGATCACGTACAGCCTGGGGCGATGCAGGGCCGCCAGCTCGGCCAGCACGGCGATATCGGGACCGTCGCCGAGGCGCGGGATGCCGATGACGTGCATGCCCATGGCGGCAAAGGCGCCGAACATCAGCCAGTACGCGGGATCGTCGACGAAAATGGTCTCGCCGGGGCGGGCAAACTCGCGCGCCACCAGGTCCAGCGCCTGCATTACGCCCACCGTGGTGACGATCTGCTCGGGCGGGCAGGCGATTTCCAGCTCCGCCAGCTTCAGCTGCAACTGCTGGCGCAACGGCAGGAAACCCTGCGGCGCGCCATAGCCCAGCAGCAAACTGCCAGGCTGGCGGCTGACGTCGCGCAAGGCGCGCGCCACCAGGTCGCCATCGAGCCATTCGGCGGGCAGCATGCCGGAACCGGGCGCGGGGATGGACGGTGTCTGGCGAAACATGTTACGGATCAACCACACCACGTCCATCGGCTGCGCCACCGCGTCCTGCGCGCCAGCGGGCGGCGCCGGCGTGTTCAGGGGCGAGCGCTCGCGCACGAAAAAGCCGGCGCCGCGCCGCGATTCCAGGTAGCCGCGCGCCACCAGCTTGTCGTAGCTGGCCACCACCGTGGCGCACGACACGTCCAGGCTGGCGGCGCACTGGCGGATCGACGGCATGCGCGCGCCGCCGCGCAGCAGCTTGTCGTCGATGCGCGCCGCCAGCGAGCGCGCGATCTGGTCGATCAGGGTTTCGCCCGAGGCGCGCGACAGCAAGGGCAGGGACGGAGAGGCGAGTGTATTGCTCATATGACCATCACAGTATGTGGAATTATGCGTAAAAGTGTATTTGCACTGTATTGCTATTGCGCCCTAGGATAGCAGTACCGGGCACATTCATCCACCTCTGCCCGCCTTTATCTCACACACCCGCACCAGGACAGCCATGCCATCGCACGCCACCACCTCCTCCAGTCACCCCTTGCGCCTCGGCGCCGACCGCACAGGCCTGTTGCTGGGCTTGATCGCCGTCGCCCTCTTCAGCCTGACCCTGCCCTTTACGCGCATGGCCGTGGCCGAACTCGATCCCACCTTTGTCGCCCTGGGCCGCGCTCTGGTGGCGGCCATGCTGGCCGGCCTGTGGCTGTGGCAGCAGCGCGCGCCCATGCCGCGGCGCGAGCAATGGTTGCCGCTGGCGCTCGTGTCGCTGGGCTGCGTGCTGGGCTTTCCCTGGCTGACGTCGATCGCCATGCGCAGCCTGCCTGCCTCGCACGGCGCCGTGCTGGTGGGCATCCTGCCGCTGGCCACGGCCGTCTTTGCCGTGCTGCGCGGCAAGGAACGTCCATCACCGGGTTTCTGGCTGATGGCCCTGCTCGGCACGGCGCTGGTGGTGGCGTTCGCGCTGCGCCAGGGCGGCGGCAGCTTCCACCTGGCCGACTGGCTGATCTTTGCCGCCGTGCTGCTGGCTGCACTCGGCTATGCGGAAGGGGGACGCCTGGCGCAAGCCATGCCGGGCCAGCACGTGATTTCCTGGGCGCTGCTGCTGGCCGTGCCGTTTGTCTTGCCCGTGGTGCTGTGGAACGCCTGGCCGCAGCGCGCGCTGATGGCGCAGGCCAGCGGCGCAGCTTGGCTGGGCTTTGCCTATATTTCCGTGTTTTCCATGTTTATCGGGTTCTTTTTCTGGTACCGGGGCATGGCGCTGGGCGGCGTGGCGCGCGTGGGACAGACGCAGTTGCTGCAGCCTTTCCTCACCCTGGTGGGCGCGGCGCTGCTGCTGAATGAACCCCTGACGGGGGAAAGCCTGCTGTTTGCCGGCGCCGTGATCGCCGTGGTGGGGATCGGGCGCAAGCTGAAGTAACGCTCCCTGACGCCCATTTGCAACGCCCTTGCGCGTGCGGATGGGCAGAGCGACGTGCAAGCCGTACAATACCGCAGCACCATGGCGACGCCTATCCGGCGCCGCTTGCGCACGCACCGCCACAAGCGGGCCAACAAATCCAGCCGGCGCAGCTCGGCATCTTCTGTGAGACTCGTATGAAAATTGAAAATCCGAATCCGATCCAATGGCGCTTTGCCGAACGCGCGGAACAGCTGCAAAGCTCGTTCATCCGCGAAATCCTGAAGATCACGCAGCGTCCCGAGATCATCTCGTTTGCCGGCGGCCTGCCCTCGCCCGCCACCTTCCCCGTGGAAGAAATGAAGACCGCCTTCGACAAGGTCCTGTCGAACAATGGCAAGGTCGCCCTGCAATACGGCCCGACCGACGGTTACCTGCCGCTGCGCCAGTGGATCGCCGATTCGCTCTCGGGCAATGGCGGCACCATCATGCCGGAACAAGTGCTGATGACGTCCGGCTCGCAACAGGCGCTGGACTTGCTGGGCAAAGTTTTGATCGACGAAGGCAGCAAGGTATTGGTGGAAACCCCCAGCTACCTGGGCGCCCTGCAGGCGTTTTCGGTCTACCGTCCCGAATTCGTTTCCGTCGACACCGATGACGAAGGCCTGGTGCCGTCGTCGATCAATCCCGTCGCCGATGGCGCGCGCCTGCTGTACGCGCTGCCGAACTTCCAGAACCCGACGGGCCGCAGCCTGTCCGTGGCGCGCCGCGTGGAACTGGTGGAAACCTGCGCCCGCCACGGCCTGCCGCTGATCGAGGATGATCCGTACGGCGCCCTGAGCTACAGCGGCGAGCCGTATCCGAAGATGATCAACATGAATCCCGATGGCGTGATATATATGGGCTCGTTCTCGAAAGTGCTCACGCCCGGCATCCGCCTCGGCTACGTGGTGGCGCCGATGCCGCTCGTGCGTCGCCTGGAGCTGGCCAAGCAGGCAGCCGACCTGCACACCTCGCAGCTGACGCAGATGGTCGTGCATGAAGTGATCAAGGATGGCTTCCTGGACCGGCATATCCCCAGCATCCGCAGCCTGTACGGCAACCAGTGCCAGGCCATGCTGTCGGCGCTGGAAGAGCACTTCCCGGCCGGCGTCACGTGGACCAAGCCGGAAGGCGGCATGTTCATCTGGGTCACCCTGCCGAAGCACATCGACGCGATGAAACTGCTCGATGAAGCCATCGCCAACAAGGTCGCCTTCGTGCCAGGCGCGCCGTTCTACGCGAACACGCCGGAAACGCACACCCTGCGCCTGTCATTCGTGACGGTGCCGCCGGAACGCATCCGTGTAGGCATCGCTATCCTCGGCAAACTGATCGCCGCAAAAATGTAACTCGCCTCTTCACGCCCCGCCCGCCGCGGGGCGTGTCCCAGCTGCCCCCTGCGCCAGGGGGGGCACGCGTCTTTTCCGCCTAAAAACCGCCTTCACGATAGCAACTGCGTGTATTTATTCTTAAAAATAGTATAAAAATAATATTTTACCGCGTCGCACAACGTCGATTTTTTCACCCAAAAAATTAGCAAAGCGGTATGATTTGACCGCTGTATCCGATTTGAATCCGGTCAGCATCACCGACAGCGGCAAACGCTGGCAGCGCAGAGTACATCGAGAAGGCCGGAAGCAATGAGTTCAGGCAGTGTGGATTATTCCCAGCGGCGCGACGCCGCCATTTTGATTGTCGACGATGCGCCGGCCAACCTTGAGGTGCTGCGCAAGCTGATGAGCGAACAAGGTTATCAAACCTATGTCGCCACGTCCGGCGAACGGGCGCTGGCGATCGCCCAGCGCGCGCGCCCCGACCTGATCCTGCTCGACGTGCTGATGCCGGACATGGACGGCATCGAAACGTGCCGCCGCCTCAAGCAGCACCCGCTGACGCAGGGCATCCCCGTCATCTTCATGAGCGCCAAGACGGAAACGGAAGACGTGGTGGCCGGCTTCGACTGCGGCGCCGTCGATTACATCAGCAAGCCGCTGCGCATGGCAGAAGTGTGCGCGCGCGTGCGCGCCCAGCTGCAAATCCGCAGCAACAATGAAACCCAGCAGGAACAGGCCGAGCGCCTGCGCACCATCGTCAACAACATGGCCGAGGGCTTGCTGATCATCGAGGCGGACGGCCGTATCCAGTACACCAATCCGGCCTGCGACCAGTACCTGGGCTACCGCGAAAACGAACTGGCAGGGCGCTCCATCGGCGAGCTGCTCAGCCCCCTGGTGACGCAGGAATACCTCGATTACTTCGCCATGCACGCGGCCAATCCGGAAAAAGCGCACAACCACGGCACGCGCGAAGTGGCGATCCGCCACCGCAACGGCGAGGCGCTGAGCATGGACCTGACGCTGACGCCCATGTACCTGCGCCAGCCCCTGTATATCGGCCTGCTGCACGACATCACGCACCACAAGCAGTCGGAAGACGCCTTGCAGCGCGCCGCCTACCTCGACCCGCTGACGCAGATCGCCAACCGCCGGCATTTCGACAGCTTCCTGGAAAAGGAATGGCAGCGCGCCGTGCGCGGCGGCGGCGTCCTGTCGCTGGTGGTGCTCGACGTCGACCACTTCAAGCTGTACAACGACAGCCTGGGCCATCCGGCCGGCGACAGCTGCCTGCAGCAGGTGGCGCAAGCCATCGCCTCGCACGCCGCACGCCCGGGCGACCTGGCGGCCCGCTACGGCGGCGAGGAATTCGTCCTGCTGTTCGCCGACACGGATGCCGAAGGCGCCCTGCACCTGGCCGCAGCCATCCGCACGCACATCGAGGCACTGCAACTGCCGCACCCGCGATCGGTCACCTCGCCGTGGATCACCGTCAGCATCGGCGTGGCGACGATCCGCCCGCACCAGCTGGACAACCGCGAAGCGCTGTTCGTCGCCGCCGACCGCGCCCTGTACGTGGCCAAGGAAGGGGGCCGCAACCAGGTGCGCGTCACGCAATCGGGCAGCGCGGCCTGGGAAACGGTCAAGGCGCTCGTTCAGCGCTAGCCGGTCACTTTTCAGGATAGCCGGTGATGTCGGCGATTTCACGGTACAGGGGCTGCAGCCGCGCATACATCTTCTGGTACACGCGCCGGTACAGTTTTTCATAGACCTTGCTGTGCCCGGGATGCGGCTGGAATACCTTGCCCTTGCGCGTCATCGCTTGCACGGCGGCGGGAAAATCCGCATGCCAGCCCAGGCCCACGGCGGCGGCGATGGCCGCGCCGAGGCCCGAACTTTCATACACGTGGGCGCGCGCGGCCGGCAAGCCGAAGATGTCCGCCGTCAGCTGCATGGCGGCGTCGCTTTGCGAACCGCCTCCCGCGATGCGCAGCTCCGTAATCGCAATGCCGCTGCGCCGCTCGATGCGCTCCTTGCCTTCGCGCAGCGCATACGCGAGACCTTCGAGGATGGCGCGGTAAATGTGCGCGCGCGTGTGCACGTCGCCAAAGCCGATCATCGCACCCTTCGCTTCCGGGCCCGGCACCTTGATGCCGGGACTCCAGTACGGCTGCAGCATCAGGCCCATGGAGCCGGGCGGCACGGCGTCGACCAGGCGGTCGAACAGCGCTTCGGCGGACAGGCCGGTGCCGTCTTCGGCCGCGGCCGCCCGTTCGCGGTCGCCGAACTGCTCCTTGAACCAGTTGACCATCCAGTAGCCGCGGAATATCTGCACTTCCGTGCTGTAGGCGCCCGGCATGGCGGCCGGATACGGCGGAATGAAGCGCGTCACTTCCACGTACTTGCGGTTAGTCGTGTTGATGGTGGCCGTGGTGCCGTAGCTCAGGCACGCCACGTGCGGTTCGACACAGCCGGCGCCCAGCACTTCGCACGCCTTGTCGGCGGCCGCCGCCAGCAAGGGCGTGCCCTCCGGGATGCCCGTCGCCGCGGCGGCGGTTGCCGTGATGGCGCCCATGCGCGTGCCGGGCGTTACCAGCTCGGGCAGCATCGAGGGCTTGACAGCAAGGGCCTGCCATTTCCAGTCGAAACGCCCGGCCCACGCATGGCGCTTGTAGTCGAAGGGAATATACGCCACTTGCGACCCGGTCGAATCGACGTAGCGCCCGCAGAGGCGGTGGTTCAGAAAGCCCGACAGCAGCAGGAATTTGTGCGTGCGGCGCCAGATATCGGGCTGGTGCGCGCTGATCCAGTTGATCTCGGCCTCGCGGCGAAAGTACGTAATCGTGCCATCGAGGCGCGTGGCGCGGAAGGCGGCGCGCCACCATGGCGCCAACTGGGGGATATCGCGCGTGCTGCGCTGGTCCAGCCAGGTGATGGCAGGCCGCAACGGTGCGCCATGTTCATCCACGTTGACCACCGTGCCGCGCTGCGTGGTGACGGCCACGCCTGCGACCGACGATTTATTGATGTCCGTGCTGCGCCACAGCTGCTGGCACGCTTCGCACACGGCTTGCCAGTAGCCGTCGGCGTCGTGCTCGGCCCAGCCGGGGTGCTCCGAGTAATACGCTTCCAGGAACACTTGCGCCTTCGCCGCCAGCTTGCCGTCCCGGTCGAACAGCAGCGCGCGCACGCTTTGCGTGCCATTGTCGATGGAGAGGATATACGGGCCAGCGCCCGCTAAGGAGGCCATGGCTTACGCCACACTGGCCAGCGCGGCGCGCAGCGCCTGCAGCAGCGCCTGCGGATCTTTTTCCGGCTGCGCGCTGAAGACAGGCGCGTCCCAATCCTGCCCCCGCACGGCCACCACGCGCAAGCGTCCCTGTGCATTCCAGGCCGGATACCAGCCCACGTCGACGATGTCGCCATTCGCGCACGTGATTTGCAGCAGGTCTTCGCCCAAGTCGTCGACTAGGACGTCCACGCTCTGGCGCAAGTCCAGCGGCGACAGGCTGTCGTAGGTGATGCGGGCGTCGCCCAGCGCCAGGGGCTGGCCAAACAGGGTGGTCTCGATGATGCTCTCCTTTTTATATTTTTATCGTTTCTTCACTCGCCTTGCGGCACGCTGTAATGGCGGCGCCACAGGGCCAGGTAGCGCGCCTGCTCCGCATCCCAGCGTACATCATCCCAGCCCAGTTCATGCTGGCAGATGGCGCGCAGGCGCGACATGATAGCAAGCGCGCCGCCAGCCAGCTGCAAACCGAGGCGCGTGCGCCGCAGCAGCAAGTCGTCCAGGTGCCGCACGTCCTCCATGCGCGCGCCCCAGCGTAGCTGCGCCCACAGGGTCTGCGTGCCGGGAATCGGCTCCAGTTCGCCGTCCTGCGCCGCCTCGCACAACGCTTGCGCGGCCACGCCATGACGGCCCAGCAGGCGTTCGCGCTGCTCGCCATCGAGCGCCAGCGCCTTGCCCGACAGGGGCGGCGTTGCGGCGAAAATCGGCAAGGGACGCAGATCCGCCTGCCAGCCCGGCAGCAGCGGCGCGGCGCGGCGCAAGGCATCGAGGGCGATCACGCGAAACGTCGTCAATTTGCCGCCCGCCACCGTCAGCAAGCCGTTTTCCAGCCATAGCGCATGTTCGCGCGCTTCCTTCGACGGGTCAAGCTGGCCGCTGTCGATCACGGGGCGCACGCCGGCAAACGTGGCCAGCACGTCGTCTTCGCCCAGCGCCAGTTGCGGGAACTGCCAGCGCAGCGCCGCCAGCAGGTAATCGAGTTCCGCGCGCGTGATGGCCGGCTCCATATCCAGGCTGGCGCCGTGATCGACATCGGTGGTGCCCACCAGGGTTGCGCCCTCCCAGGGATAGGCAAACACGGGACGGCCATCGTGCGGATGCATCAGGCTGACGGCTTGCGCCAGCGGCAAACGCCAGGCGGGCAGCAGCAGGTGGCTGCCGCGCAGGGGTCGCAGTTTCGGCTTTTCTCCCACCTGGCCGCGCAAGCCATCGGCCCAGGCGCCCGTGGCGCTGATCACCAGGCGCGCGCGCGCGGTGCATACCGTGCCATCGAGCGCATCGTTCAAGGTGGCGCCGGCGACCTTGTCACCTTCACGCAGCAGCGCTGCCACGCCCAGGTAATTGACGGCCACGCCGCCATGGCGGCGCGCCTCCTGCAGCACGCGCAGCACCAGGCGCGCATCGTCCGTCTTGGCGTCCTGGTACAGCATGCCGCCCCGCAGATCGTCGCGCCGGATGTGCGGCGCCAGCATGGCAAAATCCGCCGCATCGACATAGCGGCGCGCGCGCCGGCCCGCCATCACGTCGTAGATGGCCAGTCCCAGCATGAACTGGCACCGCCCCGGCTTCCGGCCCCTGTAGTCGCCAAAGGCAAAGCCCTGCGGCTCGACCAGCCCCGCCGCATCCGTCAGCAAGGCTTGCCGCTCATGCACCGATTCGCGCGTCATGCCGAACTGGCCCTGCTTCAGGTAGCGCAAGCCGCCGTGCACCAGCTTCGAGGAGCGGCTCGACGTGCCCCAGGCGAAATCGCGCTGCTCCACCAGCAAGGCCTTCAAGCCGCGCCGCGATGCTTCCAGCAAGATGCCGGCACCCGTGATGCCGCCGCCGACGATCAAGATATCCCACTCGCGCGCCAGGATGCCAGGCAACTCCGCCCTGTTCACAAGCCGCCTCCCGCTTCGGGCAGCAGTTTGCCGGGGTTCATCATGCCCTGCGGGTCAAACTGGCGCAGCAGCGCGCGCATGGCAGCGATGCCCAGCTCGCCCTTCTCCGCCGCCAGCCATGGCGCGTGGTCCGTGCCCACCCCATGCTGGTGGCTGATGGTGCCGCCGTTGGCGACGATGGCGGCGCTGGCAGCGTCCTTCAGACTGCGCCAGCGCGCCATGTTTTCTTCAAATGTCGGCGCCAGCCGGTACACATACGTGGTGTAGACGCTGGCACCCTGCGCGTACACGTGCGACAAATGCGTGTACGCATGCACCTGTTCGCCGTGCTGCGCCAGCGCGCCGGCGCCCGCCTGCTCCAGCGCAGCCATCATCGCCGTGACGCGCGGCCAGTCAACGGCCGTTTCCACCGTGTCGATGACATAGCCGTGTTCCCAGGCCCCGTTGCGCAGGTAGACGTTGCGAAAGCGTCCCTGCTTCCATTTATCGCCCATATGCCGTCCCACGTGCACGCCCCCGTGCCGCCGCGCCAGCGCCAGGGCGCCGCGCAGGGCCGCGCGCGCCGTTTTTTCTTCTCCGCTGACGCCCAGCATCAGCATGCATTTGCCTTCGCCGCAGCCGCGCAGCGACAAATAGCGTTCCAGCAGTCCCACCAGTTTTTTATGCCCGGCCAGGGTCAACATGGTTTGCGTTTCCAGCGCATTCGACAGGCGCAGCATGCACAGCGGCAGGCGCGACTGGGCCAGTACCCGCACGGCTGCCTGCGCCTGGCCCCAGTCGGCGAAAAACACGGCGTGGAATGCTTCATAAGGCGGCAGCGGCGAGACGCGCACCGTCGCCTGCGTCAGGATGCCCAGCCGCCCTTCGGAACCAAGCACCATTTCGCGCAGGTCGATGCCGGCCGCCGAAGCGGGAAACGTGGGGATGCTCAAGGTGCCGGCCGGCGTTTCCACTTCGCCGCCCGCGAACAGCTGCTCGATGCGGCCATAGCGCAACGATTGCTGGCCCGACGAGCGCGTGGCGATCCAGCCGCCCAGGGTCGAATACTCGAACGACTGCGGATAATGACCGAGGGTGTAGCCCTGCGCGCGCAGCTGCGCTTCCAGGTCGGGGCCATACACGCCCGCGCCGAACGTGGCCAGCTGCGCTTCGCGGTCCAGGTGGCCCAGCGCGCACAGGCGCGCGAGGCTGATCGCCAGCACGGGACGCGGCCCCGCCGCCACCGTCAAATGCCCGGCCACGCTGGTGCCGCCACCATGCGGAATGACGGCCACGCACGCCTGGCGCGCATACGCGAGCAGCTGGCGCACCTGCAGCGCGCTGTCGGGAAAGGCCACCCCGTCGGGCACGGCACCGATGCGGCCATGGCGCAGCTTGAACCAGTCGGGCAGGCTTTGACCGAGCGCATGGCGCACGCGCGTGGCAGGCTTAGTGTCGATCAGCGGATGCGGCGCCAGGCGCGAAGCGGGCACCCGCGCGCAAGCGTCGTCGAAAGTGGCATCGACAATGCCGCTGCCAGGCCCCAGGCGCTCGCCCAGGAAGGCCAGCGCGTCCTCGCTCAGCGCATACGTGATGCTCTCGTCTCCCCAGCCATTCCAGCGTTGCATCGATATCCCCTGTGTTCGGCCAGTTGCGTGCCACGGCGGCTTGCTATACTGTTCTTGCCTGATTTTCTTGCTAGATCAATAGCATATGCCGCCACAGACGAAGGGTATTGGTTTTTCATGACAATCGCATTGTTCCATCATGACAAATACTGACGGCCGGGTCGCCGGCGCCTATCTGCTGCCGCTGCTGGAAGCGGCCGGCGCGCACGGCATCGATAGCGCCAGCCTGGCGCAGGCAGCCGGGGTGGCGCCACACGGCCTGGAAGCGTCTGCGCCCGGCCTGGCCGCGCGCGACTACGTGCGCCTGCTCGATGCGGGCGCGCAGTTGGCCGGCGATGCGCATTTCGGCCTGCACGTGGGCCAGCGCGTGCGCATGGGCACGTACAGCGCGTATGGCTTGATTTTGCTCAGTTGCAGCAACGTGGGCCAGGCGCTGGAACAGACGGCTCGCTACGAGCGGCTGGCGCACGACCTGGGCCGCTCGACCCTGCAGCGCGATGGCGCTGTCGCGCATTACCGCTGGGCCAGCAATTATCCGGGTGCCAGCCGGCACCTGGTCGACAGCGTCTTTGCCGGTGTCAAAGTCTGCGGCGACTGGCTGGCCGGCATGCCGCTGCCGCCGGCCCAACTGGCCTTCACCCACGATGGCGGCGGCGACTTGCTGCGCCATGCGGCGCACCGCGACGAATACGTGCGCGTGCTGGGCAGCCTGCCCGCCTTCAACGCCCCCGCCAACACGGCCACCTTCGACGCGCAATTGCTGGACTGGCCCGTGCCGAACGCCGACGTCAGCCTGTACCCCGTGCTGTGCCAGCATGCGGAACAATTGCTGGCACAGCGCCAGGCAGAAGCGGACACCGGCGGCGCCATCGACGCGCAAGTCCACGCGGCCATCGTGGCGGGCTTGCGCCAGGGTTCGGCGCGGCTGTCCACCGTTGCCGCCACCCTGGCCATGACGCCGCGCACCTTGCAGCGCAAGCTGGCCGACGCGGGCACCAGCTTCCAGGCCCTGCTGGACCAGGCCAGGTACGGCCTGGCGCGCGATTATCTGCGCGAGCCGGGTTTGTCGCTGGTCGACATCGCCTTCCTGCTCGGTTACCAGGAACAAAGCGCGTTCAATCACGCGTTTCGCACCTGGGCGGGCACCAATCCCGGCGCCTGGCGGCTACAGGAAATCCTTGACAGGCAGCAAGCCGTTTAGCCGTGCGCGGGGCATGCGCGGCCCGTTTTCTGGCTATACTGGCATAGTCAGGTTTTCCACGATCACTCCAACCCGCAATGCAAAGGATTAATATGCAACTCAAAGACAAAGTCGCACTGATTACCGGCGCCGCCAGTGGTATCGGCAAGGAAATGGCCATTGAATACGCGAAGCAAGGCGCCAAGGTCGTCATCGCCGACCTGGCCCTGGAAGCGGCCAGCAAGACGGCCGAGGAAATCAAGCAGGCTGGCGGCCAGGCGTTTGCCGTCGCCATGGATGTCTCGAGCGAAGAGCAAGTCGACAAGGGCGTGGCAGATGCGGCGGCCCACTTCGGCAGCATCGATATCCTGATCAGCAATGCGGGCATCCAGATCATCAGCCCCGTCGTCGACTATCCGTTCGACCAATGGAAAAAGATGCTGGCCATTCACATGGACGGCGCCTTCCTCACCACCCGCGCCTGCATGCGCGAAATGATCAAGGCCGGCCGCGGCGGCGCCATCATCTACATGGGTTCCGTGCACTCGCACGAAGGCTCGCCGTTCAAGAGCGCCTATGTTGCCGCCAAGCACGGCTTGCTGGGCCTGGCCAAGGTGGTGGCCAAGGAAGGCGCCAAGGATGGCATCCGCGCCAACGTCATCTGCCCCGGCTTCGTGCGCACGCCGCTGGTCGACAAGCAAATCCCTGAACAGGCGGCCCAGCTGAACATCAGCGAAGAGGACGTGATCAAGAAAGTGATGTTGAAAGACACCATCGACGGTGAATTCACCACCACGCAAGACGTGGCGCAAACGGCCGTTTTCCTGGCGGCGTTCCCGTCGAACGCCCTGAGCGGACAATCGATCGTCGTCAGCCACGGCTGGCACATGCAGTAGTGGACCCGCCCACATCGGCTGCGCGGCGCCCTGTGCGGCCTGCGATGCTCGCTGTGCTCCAGCACAGCTGCGCGTCTCGGCCACACATCGCTGCCGCTCGCGATGATGTGGGCGGACGTTGCAGCGTTAGCGTATCAACCTTCCTGCGCCTTTCCCGAAAGCTCCCAATTGCAAGACAACACTTACCGTCACCCGCGCGCGGGCTGGCCGGGGCGATTGTTTGCCGCGCTCGCCAATAGCACGCGCTTCGCCAACCTACGCCAGGCTGTCATGTCCCGCCTGCCCTTCCTGACCCTGCACAGCGACGTGCGCGATGTCATCTACGTGAGCTGGCTGGTCGACGCCGCTGCCGCGCAGCAATTGCTGCCGGCCGGCGCAACCCTGTGGCAGCGCGACGGCAAGACGCCATTTACCGTGCTGACCTACCGCCACGGGCATTTCGGCCCGGCCCCGCTCGGTCCCTTGCGCCGCCTGCTCCCGTCTCCCCTGCAAAGCAACTGGCGCCTGTACCTGGATCACACGCCTGCGGGCGCGCCGGACGTGCCTTGCGTGTATTTCTTGAAAAACATCATGGCCAGCTTGCCGCACGCGCTGGGCACGCGGCTGTTCAGCGATATCTTGCCGACCCACCTGGCCGCCGGCATGGCGCATGACGTGACGGCCACGCAGGCCCGCTGCAGCATTGCCAGCGGCGCCGGCAGCGCGCCGTCGCTGGACGTGCAGGCGGACATCGTCGCGGAGCATGGCCTCGATGCCGACTGGCAAGCGCTGTTCGGCAACTGGTGCGACGCCGTCGCCTTCCTCGCCTGCCAGGATGCGGCCATCGCGCATGTGCCGCGCAACGGCAAGCTGGTCTTCGGCGAAATCGACTTGCCCGTTGATGTGGATCAAGTGCAAGCGCTGACGGCCTTGCGCGCCGACTGCGGCTTGCTGGCGCAATTGCCACCCGTGTCAACGCCATTTGCCTTTCTCGTGCCCAGGGTGCCCTTCAAGGCGTTGTCAGAGCGCCTGCTGTAGCACGGCGGCGCTCGGGCGCGCGCAGGGACGTGGTCGGACCTGCCGGGCCGCCGCGCCGCCGTTCCAGCTTGAACAAGGCCATCGCCTGTTCCAGCTGCAAGGTCTGGTCTTGCAGCGAGGCCGAGGCGGCCGCCGATTCCTCCACCAGCGCCGCGTTCTGCTGCGTGACTTCATCCATCTGCGTGACGGCCATGTTGACCTGGCCGATGCCGTGGCTTTGCTCGCGCGACGCCGAGGCGATCTCTTCCATGATGCCGTGCACGCCCTGCACGGCGCCCAGCATCTCGGCGCTGCTGGCGCCCGCCTGCTGCGCCAGCTTCGCGCCCGCCTGCACCTGCGCCAGCGATGCCGTGATCAATTGCTTGATTTCCGTGGCGGCCGCCGCACTGCGGTGGGCCAGGCTGCGCACTTCGCCCGCCACGACGGCGAATCCCCGCCCCTGGTCGCCCGCGCGCGCCGCTTCCACGGCCGCGTTCAAGGCGAGGATATTGGTCTGGAAGGCAATGCCTTCGATGATGCCCGTAATGTCGCCGATCTTCTTCGATGAAGCGTTAATGTCCGCCATCATCGTCACCATCTGGTCGACGAGCTCGCCGCCGCGCCCGGCCAGGCCGTGCACCTTGCCCGCCATGTCGCTGGCATGCACGGCATTGCCGCTGTTTTGCTGCACCGTGGCGGCCAGTTGCTCCATGCTCGACGCCGTCTGCTGCAGGGCCGACGCCTGCGCTTCCGTGCGGCCCGACAAGTCCATATTGCCGGCGGCGATTTCCTGGCTGGCCATGCTGATGCGCAGAAAATTGCCGCGCACGTCGCCGACGATGGAATGCAAGTTCACGCGCAACTGGCGCAAGGAACGCAGCAACTGTCCCATCTCGTCGCGCCGCGTGGTGTCGAGCTCGCCCGTCAGGTCGCCGCCCGCCATCACATCGCAGGCCTGGCGCGCCTGCTGCAAGGGTTGCAGCACGGCGCGGTGCAAGCTGTGCCAGAAATACAGGGTCGCGCACACTGCCACCAAGGACAGGCCCGTCAGCCAGCCATGGATCGCAGCCGGCAACACGCCCGCATTCCACGCCAGTTGCAGCAGCAGAACGACCGTCAGCAAACCCAGATTCCAGCCGATGCGCTTGCCCAGCGGCAAGTCGCGCAGGCTCGCGAACTTGGCCAGCCAACCCGTGCGCACGGCCGCGCCCTGACTGATCACGATGCCATCGGCCTGCCCCGCCTTGATGCGCGCGTACAGGGCGGACGCCTGCGCCACCTGCTGGCGCGTGGGCTTGGTACGCACGGACATGTAGCCGACGGCCACGCCGTCCTCCACCACCGGCGTCACGTTCGCCAGCACCCAGTAGTAATCGCCATTCTTGCAACGGTTTTTCACCATGCCGCTCCACGAGCGCCCGGAGCGGATGGTGGCCCAGAAATCGGCGAACGCCTCGACCGGCATGTCCGGATGGCGCAGGATGTTTTGCGGCGCACCGATCAATTCTTCCGCGCTGTAACCGCTGACGGCGATGAAATACGGGTTGGCATACGTGATATTGCCTTGCAAGTCGGTAGTCGAGACGATGGTCTCGGTATCGCTCAGCTTGATTTCGGTGTCGCTGACGGGAAGATTGAGTCGCATGGTCGTATCCTTGGCTGTAGCCCGTGCGGGAGCGGGAGGAGAGTGGGAAATAGGCAAAACGCCGGACAGCGCCGCACCGGCGGCAGTCCGCATCGGCACATTAATTTTAATATTAAATTATTAATTTAAAGCGGCAATTTTCAAGGATGAGATTGCCTTGCAAATCTGCAAATATTGCGGAGGACGGCGTGGCCGCAGGGGGATGGCGAGAGCGAGGGCAATACCGGAACAGCGTGACTGTTCCGGCGGCAAACGGCGAGGCGTTTAACGGGGCACGTAGCGCCAGCTGGCGTTTTCCAGCATGAAGGTCAGTTCCGTCTTGATGGCTTCCGGACGGCTCGGCACGCTCAATTCCGTATCGCATACCAGATAGCCCGTCTTGCGCTTGACGTCGCACTCGTTGACGGACTTGACCTGCATCGTGCTCTGCGCTTCCTGCATCTGCACATCCTTGGCCGCTTCCGGATTGCGCGCCACTTCTTCCTTGGCCCAGGCGCGTATCATCGCTTGCGCCTCGGCCGGCGATGGCCCGGTGAACTTGGCGTTCTTGCGTTCGACGCCGACCCAGGTGCCGCCCTCGTTACGCAGGGGCAGTACGTTAAAAGCATCGCGCATGCCGGCGCTCATGCCTACCAGACACACCACTTCGCCCGGCACTTCCTGCGACTCCTGGCAGCCCTGCAGGCTGGTCACCTTGACGGCGATCGGTACCGGCATAGCCGATTGCATCTTGGCTTGGGTCTTGGCCACGCCCGCCTGCACAGCGGCATGGATTTGTTCGAGTGTCGGCATGGTGGCCGCCTGGGCCGGCAAGGCGGCGAACAGGGCGGCGGCGGTCAGGGCGAAGGAAGTCAGGCGCATGGGTGTCGGGAGTAGTGATAAAAGGCCGGCAGTCTAGCACTTTGCATCAAATCAGCTGTTTCTATAGGGAATTATCCACGGCATCGGGTGCGAGAAAGGCGCCGCCCGCGTCCGCCTGCCCGCGCAAGCGCAGGCCGATACCGCGCAGCATCTCGACCAGCTCGCGCAGACGCAAACCCTCGTCCGTCAGCCGGTATTCCACCTTCACGGGCACTTCCGCGTAAATCGTGCGCGTCAGCAAACCGGCCTCTTCCAGCGCGCGCAAGTCCAGGGTCAGCATGCGCTGCGAGATATTCGGCACGGCGCGGCGGATTTCGCTGAAGCGCTTCGGCCCCGCCATCAGATAGCTGAGCAGCACGGTTCTCCAGCGCCCGCCCAGCAAGCGCATGGCTTCTTCCACGGCGCAGCCGGAGACATTGTCTTTCATGCTTTGCTTCCCATCTGGTATAAAAAATGTACCTATACCACATTATTCTGCCTTCTTCCAAATAGTAACCATTGCCCTTAGACTGCCCTTCCCTCATCCCATCGGAGTTTCGACTTGGAAACCACCCTGATCTACAGCGTGCCGTTCGGCTGCTCGTTTGCCGCCCTCGCCGCCCTCGAATGGAGCGGCTTGCCGTATCGCCTGGCCCGCGTGGAAGCGCGCGATCCGGCCAGCAAGCAGCATCCCGCCTTTCTCGCCATCAATCCGCTGGGCCAGACGCCGGCCCTGCTCACGCACGCAGGCGCACCACTGCTGGAAAGCATGGCGATCCTGCTGCACCTCGCCGCCCGCGCGCCGCAGAGCGGCCTGGGTTTTGCGCAAGGCACGCCACAATACGACCGCCTGAACAGCGTGCTGTCCTTTTTGCACACGACCTTTCACGCGGCCTTCATGCCCGCCTTCGAGGCGTCGCGTGCGGCACCTGACGATGCGCGCGCGGCCGTCTGGCGCGAGATGGCCATCGAGAAGGTCAACAAAAGCCTGGCGCACCTGGAGCGCCTGCTCGCTGGCCGCGCCTGGCTGGCATCGGACACGGCGCCGACCATCGCCGACGCCTACCTGGCCGCCACGGCGCGCTGGGTCGATCCGCTGCAACTGGCCAGCCTGGCCGCCTATCCGCACGTGGCGCGCGTGCTGGCCGCGCTGGAACGAGACCCCGGCGTGCGCTTTGCCCACGCCATCGAGGCGGGCTTGCCGGCCACCAGCCAGGGCGGTTTCCTGGGCCATGTGGCGCTCGACCAACTGGCCACTCAGACCGGCTAACCGGCGGTCAACTCCCGCAGCAGGCGCGTCTTTATTGCTATGATGTCGGCCTGCCGGCGGTACAGCCGGCCACGTTCATATCACATCAACAACGTCGCAATAACATTGGGAGTTTGAATGAGTTTACGTCTGCTGCTCTTGGGAGCATTCAGTGCCGCCATGGCCACTACCGCCGCCGCAGTTGCTGCAGAGCCGGCGTTGGCCGCGCCGCGCGGTTTCACCGTGGAAGACATGGTTGCCATGGAACGCGTGGGCAGCCCCGTGCTGTCCCCGGACGCCACGCGCGTCGTCTACACGGTGCGCACCACCAACCTGGATAAAAACCGCGGCAACACGCAGCTGTGGATGATCGACCTGCGCGCGCCGAATGCGGCGCCGCGCCAGCTCACGCGCGGCGATGCCAGCGCCAGCGACCCGCAATGGTCGCCGAACGGCGACGCCATCTACTTCCTGTCGGGCCGCTCCGGCTCCTCGCAAGTGTGGCAACTGCCCCTGACCGGCGGCGAAGCAGCCAAGGTCACCGACCTGGCGCTGGACGTCGACACCTACCGTTTGTCGCCGCAAGGCGACCGCCTGGCCTTCAGCATGGGCGTCTTCCTCGATTGCGCGGATCTCGCCTGCACGAAAAAGCGCCTCGATGAAAAAGCCAAAAACAAGGCGAGCGGCATGGTCTACGACCAGATGTTCGTGCGCCACTGGGATACCTGGGCCGATGGCCGCCGCAACGCGCTGTACTCGGCACCGATCGACGCCACCGGCAAGGTCAGCGCCGCGCCAGTGAGCCTGAGCGGCACCCTCGATGGCGACGCGCCTTCGAAGCCATTCGGCGACAACAGCGAATACCACTTCAGCCCGGACGGCAAGACGGTAGCCTTCTCCGTGCGCGTGGCCGGCCGCACGGAATCGTGGTCGACCAACTTCGACGTCTACACGATTCCTGCCGCTGGCGGCCAGGCGCCGCGCAACCTCACGGCCGACAATCCGGCCTGGGATGCCAAGGCCACCTATTCGCCCGATGGCCGCACCCTGGCCTATGTCGCCATGACCAAGCCAGGCTTCGAAGCGGACCGCTTCCACCTGGTGCTGATGGATGTCGCCACCGGCAAGAAGCGCACCGTGGCCGACGACTGGGACCGTTCCGTGGCCGACTTCCGCTGGACGCCGGACAGCAAGGCTTTCCTCGTCGCCGCCGATGACGTGGGCCAGCACCGCCTGTTCCACATCGACGCGGCCAGCGGCAAGGTCGCTGCGCTGACGGGCAAGGGCGCCGTGGGCGACTTCGACGTGCGCGGCAATACCATCGTGATGGCGCAAGCCAACCTGGCCTCGGGCGCGCAGTTGTATACGCGCAAGCTCGATGCAAAGTCGGAAAGCGCACCGATGGTCCAGCTGACGAAGCAGAATGCGGCAGCCCTGGCCGACGTGCGCTTCGGCGAATATGAACAGTTCTCGTTCGCCGGCGCGAATGGCGAAACCGTCTACGGTCACGTCATGAAGCCGTGGAATGCCAAGGCGGGCGAAAAGTATCCGGTCGCTTTCCTCGTCCACGGCGGCCCGCAAGGCAGCTTTGGCAACAGCTGGAGCTACCGCTGGAATCCGCAAGTGTATGCGGGCGCCGGCTACGCCACCGTCTTCATCGACTTCCACGGTTCGACCGGCTATGGCCAGAAATTCACGGACTCCATCAGCGGCGACTGGGGCGGCAAGCCGCTGGTCGACCTGCAAAAGGGCCTGGAAGCGGCGACCAAGAAGTTCGCCTGGCTGGATCGCGAGCGCAGCTGCGCGCTGGGCGCATCGTATGGCGGCTACATGATGAACTGGATCGCCGGTAACTGGCCGGACGGCTTCAAATGCCTGGTCAACCACGACGGCGTGTTCGACAACCGCGGCATGGCGTACGCGACGGAAGAACTGTGGTTCACGGAATGGGAAAACGGCGGCCCGTACTACGACGCACCGGCCAAGCACGAACAGTTCAACCCCGTCAACTTCGTGAAAAACTGGAAGACGCCAATGCTGGTGGTACAGGGCGACCTGGACTTCCGCATCCCCACCGCGCAAGGCCTGGGTACCTTCACGGCGCTGCAGCGCCAGGGCATCCCGAGCAAGCTGCTGGTCTTCCCGGACGAAAACCACTGGGTGCTGAAACCGGCGAACTCGCTGCTGTGGCATCGCACGGTGCTCGATTGGCTCAATACCTACACTAAAAAGTAAGCCTGTTCCAAAGTAAAAAGCCGCACAGTTCGCACTGTGCGGCTTTTTTACGTCCGTCAAACTGCATCAATACGCAGTGAGCGCCTTGGCGAACTTCACGATCCACAAGCGGCTTGGACGCTCGCGGTCGTCGCCGCGCGCCACGCGGATGGTGTTGGCCGCGTTGCAGCCGGCAGCGCTGCTCGTGACGATGGCGCCGTTCGCGTCGACCGTGCACTTGGTCACGTCGGCATCCGCCACTTCCACGCCATTTGCGTCAAAGATCTTGGTTTTCAGGCCAAAGTCGTTGTCATTGGCCAGCGCGATGGTGGAGTCGTCGATCAGGGTCAGGCCTTCCGCCTTTTCCGCCGCCCAGCCGATGGCGTTCAAATCCAGCAGCAGCGTTTTCTTCAGCGGCGTGACGGCGGCCCAGTCGGCGCCATTGACGGCCGCGCCGCCCATGCTGCTTTTTTCCAGGTCCGACGTCGTCGCGTTGAAGGCGGCGGCCGCGATGTCCGTGGCGCCCTTCAGTTCCACCAGCATCAGCTTGTTGAAGACCTTGCCCGACGGCGCTGCGCCCTGCTCGATGACGAGGAATTTGCCGCCGCCCAGCGCCACCATGTCGCCCAACTTGGCGTTGCCCGTGCGGCCGTCCTGGTAGTCGGCGGCATTGAGCGGATACGCATACATCTTGCCGCTGGTACCCGTCGTCGGGTCGAATTCGATCCAGCGCGTGAAGCGGGCGAAGCGCTCGACCTGTTCATTCTTCTTCGTCACCGAATAGGGTGCCGTGCCGTCAGACAGGGGGCTTTGAAGGAAGGCGTACAGCTTGTCGTTGCTCGCATCTAAAGTCATGCCTTCCATGCCGCGGTTCGCGCGGCGCTTGGCGAACAGCGCAGGCAAGCCCTTGCCCGGCTCGTACTTGGCCTGGATGATGCCCGTGGCGGCATCAATCTTGACAATGAAAGGGCCGTATTCGTCGGACACCCACAGCGCATTGCGCTTCGCATCGACGACGATGGCTTCCGAATCGAGGCCGCCCGCATTGAAGACGGCCTTGCCGGCTGCATCGAACTTCATCGCATCCATGACGGGAATCTCGGCCGAATTGCCGACGGCGCCCACTGGCACGGGCAAGCCCGAGCTGTTGACGGTGGCCGATACCTTGATCGGTGTCGACGAACTCAGGACGGCGCCGTTCTTGCCCACCGTGAGCACGCCGAACGATGGAGTAAAACTGGGCGACGGGAAGATCTTGCTGCCGATGGTGCCCTTGCCCGAGGGATCGGGCACCAGCGGACCGTCGCCGTTCGGGCCGCGATCCGTCAAGCCATAGAATTCCAGGTCGCCTGCCGCATTCTTGCCCTTGTAGGCCAGGCCGGAGCCGTACGACGGCAGGAAGCCGTTCGGGAATTCGCCCTTGATCTTGGCGTTCGCGCCTTCGTACGGCACGTAGAATTTATCGGCCGCCTGGATCTGGTAGCGCGTCACCGTCACTTTCACTTCGCCCACGGGATTGGCTTGCGTCAGCGCTTCATTGACGGGCGCACCCGCCTTGGAGGCCAGCGTATCTTCGAAATGCTCGCGCACGAGGGCGCGGCGCTCCGCATCGACCGTGCGGCCGGCGAATTTCGCGCCCACGGCAGTCAAATGTGCGGCCAGGGCCGTGTTGAAGGCGGCCGGGGCGGCGGTAAAGTCCAGGGTCTTGCCGGCCAGCGCCGCCTTCACTTCGGCCGTCAGCCTGATACCGTTCGACGGATCGCTGTCGTCGTCGAGCAGTTGCAGCGCCAGCAGGCGGTTGATGACCTTGTCATCCGCCACGTTCGTGCTGGCGGCCAGCGCCAGCGGCGTGACGATGGCGCCGCATGGCGCCGAGCCCAGGGCCAGGCCGCCCATGCTGAAGGCCACCGTGTCGCCCGGGTTGCAAAGGAATTCGCCCTTGGCATTGGTACTGGCCTTGGCGGCGCTGCCTGCCACGTAATCGAGCCCTTCCACCGCGCCGTCGAGGAACACGCCCGTTTGCGCCACGGGCCTGGAAGGCTCCGCCGGCGTATTGTCGCTGCCGCCGCAAGCGGCCAGGGTCAGGCCGGCGGCGATGGCCAGCAGGGTCAGTTTCGGGATCGACGTTACGGCAGTATTCATGCATTCCTCGGCTAAGGTGGGTGGATTTAGCCGTGGAGCATAACCAGTCAACGTGACAAGCCCATGACAGTCCTCAAGCCTGTGGCATATCCGCCACGGGTCCGCCGATGCCGCCAAAGCGGCCATCGGCCTGGCGCCGGAATTCCTTGGGCGTGACGCCCTTCACCTGCAGGAAGCGGCGGTTGAAATTGGCCACGTTCTGGAAGCCCACGTCGTAGCAGACGTTCGACACGTATTGATCGGTGTCCATCAGCAGCTGGCACGCCTTGTTGATGCGCAAACGGCTGATGAAATCAGTAAAACTGTTACCCGTCGCCTTGCGGAAGAAGCGCGAGAATTTACTCAGCGACATGCCCACCTGCTCGGCCAGCATTTCCGCCGAAATCGGCTCGCGGTAATTGTCCGTGATGTAGTTGAGGACGGAATTGACCTTGGCCAGGGTGGCGTCATCGTCGTACGAACGCAGGGAAGCGCTCGACAGCAAGCGATAATTGGCCGTGCGCGCCAGTTTGCTCATCAGTTGCACGAATTCGGCGAAGCGCTCGGCGCCATGCGTGGCGCGGATGCGCGCCAGGTGCTGCTCGGCCTCGTGGCCCATGTCGAAAAATTCCACGCCATAGCTGGAGCGTTCCAGCAGCGGCAGCAGTTCGCGCAATTCGGGGATGACGCGCGCGGCGCCCGTCAACGGCGCGTGGGCGAATTGCACGATCATGTCGCGCAGGGCCACGCCGCCTTCCGGCATCACGTTGGAAATCCAGTTGTGCGGCAGGCGCGGGCCCGTCAGCACCAGGTGGCCGGGCGAGAATTCGCCGATATAGTCGCCCACGAACAGGCGCCCGCTGGTGGCGACGATCAGGTGCAGCTCATATTCTTCATGGCAGTGCCAGCGCACGCGCGAGCTGGGATAGCCGTGTTCCAGGTAATTGATGATGCCATCGTAGCTTTCGCGTTCCAGTTCGGGCGCCTTGCGCTCGCTGTCCTTCTGCCATAGGTGTTCCATGCTCGTCTCTCTCAGGCTGTCCCCGCCTGTGCCATCCAATGTACCTCAAAAAGCCTCACTCGCCAAAACGGCCCAGCGCCTGCTGGCGAAACTCCTTCGGCGTCATGCCCTTCAATTCCAGGAAGCGCCGGTTGAAATTGGCCACATTGTTAAAACCCGCCTCGTAGCAGATGTTGCTGACGTAGCGCTCCGTTTCCATCAGCAGCTGGCACGCCTTGTTGATGCGCAGGCGATTGACGAAGTCCGTGAAGCTGTTGCCCGTGGCGCTGCGAAAGAAGCGTGAAAACGTCCGCTCGGGCATCTCCACCTGCTCGGCCAGCTGTTTCAGCGAAAACTGGCTGCTGTAATTGTGCACGATGAAGTTGATGGCGGAACTGATGCGCGCCAGGGCCACGTCGTCGTCGCTCGACTGCATGGGTACCGTCGACAACAGCTGGTAATCGCTGGTCTGCGCCAGTTCGCCCAGCAGGCTCAAAAATTCGATCAGGCGCGGCAGGCCGCTGCTGTCGCGGATGCGCTGGAAGCGCCGCAGCGACTGTTCGCTGACGCCAAAGAATTCCACGCCGTGCAAGGCGCGCTGCAGCAGCGGGAAAATATCCTTCAATTCGGGAATGGCGGCAGCCATCGAGGCCAGCGGCGCATGTGAAAACTGGATCACCATGTCGCGCAGGGCCACGCCTTCCGGCGGCGTGCCAAGCGAGACCCAGTTGTGCGGCACGCGCGGTCCCGTCAGCACCAGGTGGCCAGGCGCGAACTGGCCGATGTAGTCGCCGACAAACACCTTGCCGCTGCTCTCGACGATCAGGTGCAGTTCGTACTCGTCGTGGTAATGCCAGCGCACCAGCGCATTCGGAAAGCCGTGCTCAAGGTAGCGGATGAAACCGAAACTGCCTTTCGGCTCGAAGCCGGGCGTGGCGTCGCGCTGCTGTTCCAGTTCCATCTGCGGCAGCGAGACATCGGCTTTGCGTGGCATGGCGCGCGCTCTCCGTCAGGCGACGATCTGTTCCAGCGCCGCGCGCGCGCCCAGCCCATACAGGCTGGCCAGCGCATCGCTCACCGCCTGCGTGAACGCTGGTGTGTCGGAGAGGTCGCCGAACAGCTCGCGCAGGGACAGCAGCGCTGAAGCGTCCGCCCCGCCCTGCAGCGCCAGCGCGCGCAGGCGCGCCGCATACGGATCGTTCAGGGGCATCTCGCGCCCCGCTTCGTCATGGCCTTCCAGGTAGCGGAACCAGCACGCCACGGTAAACGCCAGCAACTGGATGGCGCCGCCCCGGGCCAGCGCTTCGCGCACGGAGGGCAGCACGAATTTCGGGATGCGCGCCGAGCCTTCCGTGCCGATGCGCGCCAGCTGGTCGCGCACGGCCGGATTCGAGAAGCGCTCGATCAGGGTGTCTTTGTAGCTGTCCAGGGCTATGCCTTCCACTTCGTCCAGCAAGGGCGTCACTTCATCATCCATCATGCGCCGCACGAGCAGGCGGATGCCAGGATCTTCCATCGCTTCGTGCGCAAACGTGTAACCGAGCTGCATGCCGATGTAGCACAGGGCCTGGTGGCTGGCATTGAGCAAGCGCAGCTTCATCTTTTCATACGGCAGCACGTCGTGCGTCATCTGCGCACCCACCTTTTCCCAGGCCGGCCGTCCCTGAGGAAATTCGTCTTCGATGACCCACTGGCGAAACGGCTCGCACACGACGGGCCAGGCGTCGATGATGCCAAAGCTGTCGCGCACCAGCGCCCGGTGTTCATCCGTGGTGGCCGGCGTGATGCGGTCGACCATGCTGTTGGGAAAGCTGCCATGCGTGGCCAGCCAGCGCGCCAGTTCTGCGTCTCGCAGGGCGACAAAAGCCAGCAGCATCTTGCGCGTCACGTCGCCATTGTTTTGCAGGTTATCGCAGGACATGATGGTGAACGGTGCCAGGCCCCGCTGGCGGCGCAGGGCCAGGGCGGCAGCCAGGTAGCCGAACGAACAGCGCGGCGCATCTGGATGCGCAAGTTCATGCACGATGTCGGGGTGCGTCGCGTCAAACTCGCCCGTGCCCTGGTTCACATAATAGCCCCCCTCGGTGATGGTCAGCGCGACGATGCGCGTGCCAGGGTCGGCCAGCTTATCCAGCACGGCTTGCGGGTCGTCGGGCGCATATAAATATTCGCCGATGCAGCCGATGATGCGCGCCGTATCGCCGGCCGCGCTGCGCTCGACCACCGTGTACAAGCCATCCTGCGCCCGCATGGCGTCGCGCATGGCCGCGTCATGCGCCAGCAGGCCCACGCCGCAGTATCCCCATTCTGCGTTGCCGGGCAAGGCCAGCAAATCGTCGAGGTACACGGCCTGGTGGGCGCGGAAAAAGCCGCCCACGCCGATATGCACGATGCTGGGCACGAGCACGCCGCGCGCATACGCGGGCACGGCCACCTGGGCTGGCAGCTGCGCCAGATTCGCCTGGTTCAATGCGATCGCTTCCATTACAGCGCTCCTTTCGCCGCCGCGTAGGTCTTGCCGGCGCGGTCAAAATAATGGACGAAGCCCGGCTCGAACGTCAGATGCGTCTGCTGGCCCGGCTGCAGGCTGCTGCGCTCGGCGCCGCGCGACACCACCTGCACATTGTTCGGCAAGCGCACATAGGTCAGGGTTTCCACGCCCAGGGACTCCACCAGGTCGACGGTGACGGGCACGCTGCCCGGCTGCGCCGCGCCCAGGTGCACGTGTTCCGGGCGGATGCCGACAAAGCCGTCCGCCTGCGCCGCGCTGCCCGCCTGCGCCAGCAGCTGCGGCGCCGCATCGGCCGGCACCACGTTCATGCTGGGCGTGCCGATGAATTGCGCGACAAAGCGGTTGGCGGGACGGTCATACAATTCCAATGGCGAGCCATGCTGCTCGATCTGCCCATCGCGCAGCACCACGACCCGGTCGGCCAGGGTCATCGCTTCGACCTGATCGTGCGTGACGTAAATCGTGGTGGCGCCCAGTTCGCGGTGCAGCTTGGCGATCTCGATGCGCGTCTGCACGCGCAGGGCCGCGTCGAGGTTCGACAGCGGTTCATCGAACAGGAACACTTTCGGGTCGCGCACGATGGCGCGGCCGATGGCCACCCTCTGGCGCTGGCCGCCCGACAGTTCCTTCGGCGTGCGCTCCAGGTAACGCCCAAGGTCGAGGATGGCGGCCGCCTTGTCGACTTTCTCGCGGATGATGGCCGGATCGACGCCCGCCAGTTTCAAGGCAAACGACATGTTCTGGAACACCGTCATGTGCGGATACAGCGCATACGACTGGAACACCATCGCCAGGTCGCGCTTCGATGACGGCACGCTGGTGATGTCGCGCCCGTCGAGCGACAGCTTGCCGCCGTCGATCGGCTCCAGGCCTGCGATCAGGCGCAGCAAGGTGGATTTGCCGCAGCCGGACGGTCCGACAAAGACGACGAACTCGCCCTGTTTGATCTCCAGGTCGATGCCCTTGATGGCGCGGTGCTCGCCAAAGAATTTTTCGATATTGCTCAGTTGAAGGTAAGCCATGATGTCATCCTAATTTTTACTTAACGGCGCCAAAGGTCATACCTTGGACCAGTTGCTTTTGGCAGAACCAGCCCAGCGCCATGATGGGCGCAATCGCCATCAGGGAAGCGGCCGACAATTTGGCCCAGAACAGGCCTTCCGGACTCGAATACGAGGCGATGAGCCAGGCCAGGGTGCCCGCGTTGGAGGCGCCCAGGTTCAGCGACCAGAACGATTCATTCCACGACCACACCATGCACACGAGAGCCGTGGAAGCGATGCCGCCCACGGACAGGGGCAGCACGACGTGGCGGAATTCATCCCACACGGTGGCGCCATCCATGCGCGACGCCTCGAGGATTTCGCGCGGCAACTCCTTCATGCTCGTGTACAGCAGCCAGATCATGATAGGCAGGTTCATCAGCATGAACATGATGGTCAGGCCGATGCGCGTGTCGAGCAGGCCGAAGTACTGGTAACAGATATAGATCGGCATCAGGGCGCCCACGCCGGGCATGTAGCGCGAGCTGAGCATGAATTTCAGCAAGCCGATGGTGCCGCCCGTGGGAAAGAAGGCCATCGAATACGCGGCCGGGATGGCGATCAACAGGCCGATGGCCGTCGAGAGCACGCTGGTAAACAGCGAATTCCACGCGTAGCCGAAGTAATTGTCGCGCGCCAGCACTTCGCGGAAGCTGTCGAGCGTGGGCGTGAAAAACAGCAGCGGCGGCGTGGAAATGGCTTGCCCTTCCGTCTTGAAGGCCATCAGACCGAGCCAGAAGATGGGAAAGAACAGCAGCAGCGCGAACAGCCAGGCGGCGGTCGTGCGGCCATACAAATTGAGTTTGCTATGCATCAAGGTCTCCTTATTTCGACAGATTCTTGCCGATGACGCGCATCAGGAAGAAGGCGGCGATGTTGGCGATGAGCACGGCGAACAGGGCACCGGCCGAGGCCGCTCCCACGTCATAGGACAGCAGTGCCTGCTGATAAATCATGAAGGTGATGGTGGTCGTGTCGAAACCTGGCCCCCCTCCCGTGGTGGTAAAAATTTCCGCAAAGATCGACAGCAAAAAGATCATCTCGATCATCAGCACCACCGAGACGGCGCGGCCCAGGTGGGGAATGTAGAGGTAGCGCAACTGCTGCAGATACGTGGCGCCATCCATGCGCGCCGCTTCCAGCTGTTCCCGGTCCATCGATTGCAGGGCCGTCATGAAGATCAGGCAGGCGAACGGCAGCCATTGCCACGAGACCATCATGATGATGGAAAACAGGGGGTGGGCCGACAGCCAGTCGACGGGCGTGGCGCCAAAGAAGATGCTGATCTGCGCGAACAGGCCGTAGATCGGGTTGAGCAACATGTTCTTCCACATCAGGGCATTCACGGCCGGCATGACGAGGAAGGGCGAGATCAAGAGCACGCGCACGATGGCGCGTCCCGGAAACGCTTCATTGATCAGCAAGCCCAGCGCCGTGCCCAGCACCACCGTGATCAGCATGACGGAAAACAGCAGGGTAAACGTGTTCTGCAAGGCCGGCAGGAAAGAGGCATCCGTAAAGAAAAAGTGAAAATTGGCCAGGCCATGGAAAGGATGGCCGCTCGGATCGAGCATGGAATAGCGCACGAACGAGTAATACAGGGTAATCAGCAGCGGGATGATGGAAATGACGGAGACGGCGACCACGGCCGGCGTCAGCAAAGTCCGGGGGATAATGCGTTTCATAATGTTCTCTTGGGGCAAGGGGAAACAATCGCCGGCAGAAATCTGGGGTCAGACCCGGCGGGTCTGACCCCGGCTTTCAGCTAGTGGATTAATAGCAATGCCAGTTATTAACCGGCATACGTGCTATTTGTAATACCCGCCTTTACGCATCTCGCGCTCCGCCGTCTGCTGCGACAACTCCAGCGCCTGGTCCACCGTCACCTTGCCCAGCAGCGCTGCCGCCATCTGCTGGCCAGCGGCCACGCCGATCACCTGGAATTCGGGGATGGACGCGAATTGCACGCCCACGTACGGCGATGGCGGCAAGGTGCTTTGCACGGCGCGCGTGGTGGCCAGGGCCTTGCCTTCCGCGGCGGCAAATTTCGCCACTTTCTGGAACTCGGGGCTGGCATACGTCGACTTGCGCGTGCCGGTCGGCACGTTGGCCCAGCTGGTTTCCTTGGCAACCAGTTTCACGTAGTCGGGCGAGGTGGCCCAGTTGATGAAGCGTTGCGCTTCATTCGGGTGCTTCGAGCTTGCTGGAATGGCCAGCGACCAGATCCACAACCAGTTGGCGCCCCGCTCCGTCACGCCCACGGGCGACTGGGCGAACGCCACCTTGTCGGCCACCTTGCTTTGCTTGGGATCGGTGATGAAGGAAGCGGCGATCGTCGCGTCGATCCAGATGCCGCACTTGCCCTGGTTGAACAACGCCAGGTTTTCATTGAAGCTGTTGGCAGCCGCGCCCGGCGGGCCGTATTTCTTCATCAGGTCGACATACATGTTGACCGCGTCTTTCCACGGCTTGCTGGTAAATTGCGGCTTCCATTTCATGTCGAACAACTGGCCGCCATAGGAATTGGCCATGGTGGTGATGAGCGCCATGTTGTCGCCCCAGCCCGGCTTGCCGCGCAGGCAGATGCCGTACACGCCGTTGGCAGGATCGTGCAGCTTGGCCGCCACGTCGCGCAACTGGTTCCAGGATGGACGGTCCTCGATCGTCACGCCCGCCTTTTTCACCAGGTCGCTGCGGTACATGATCATCGAGCTTTCGCCATAGAACGGTGACGCGTACAGCTTGCCGTCGCCGGAGAGCCCCTCGCGGATGGCGGGCAGCAAGTCGTCGATATCATATTTGGCGTCCGGCTTGATGGGAATCAACCAGTTTTTCTTGCCCCAGATGGGCGTTTCATACAGGCCGATGGTCATCACGTCGAACTGGCCGCCCTTGGTGGCGATGTCCGTGGTCATGCGCTGGCGCAAGACGCCCTCTTCCAGGGTCACCCATTTGAGCTTGATGTCGGGATTGGCTTGCTCGAAGAACTTGCTGAGCTTTTGCATTTCGATCATGTGGCCGTTGTTGACGGTGGCGATGACGAGGTCGGTTGCGGCGAAGGCGGACGAGGCGAAGCAGAAGGCGCCGGCGCACAGCGCGGCAATGGCGGAACGTTTCATTGTGTGTCTCCAGTGTTTTTGTCGTTGGCAATGCCCGGTTACTTGGCACCACGACCACAATGTAGCACCGGACTTTGATACTTTCTGATACTCCAAAACCGCAATTCGATACTCTTTTGCAAGCTTGCTATGCGCGAGAGTATCGATATGCAGCAAAAACAACACTCTGAAAGAAAGTATCAGCACTTGCACGTTTTGTATCAGGGTGGTTAAAAAAGCGCTGCTAGACTTGGTTTTCGGCATTAGACCGTGTGCGGTGACCGCCCCCTGGGGCGCCACCGCTACCACCTACATTCTTCTGGAGACCGCATGAACCGCACTGCATTGAAAACCTTACCTGCCCTGCTCCTGGCCATCGCCAGCGCTTCCGCCCTTGCCGACCCCATGTACCCATCCGACGCCGAAGGCTTCCACGGCTACCTGCGCGCCGGCGCCGGCAGCAATACGTCGGGCGGTGGCGGTTCGCAAGGCTGCTTCGGCCTGGGTGGCAACACCATGAAATACCGTCTGGGCAATGAGTGCGACGCCTACACGGAATTCGGCTACACCAAGTCCGTCGCCAAGTCCGGCGGCGTGAACTACCTGGCCACCATCTGGGTCAACGCCTACGCGCCAAACTCGGATTTCGGCGACAACAAACTGGGCATCGTCAAGGCCTATGTCGAAGCGCAGGGACTCGATTTCCTGAACGGCGGCACGGCCTGGATCGGTAAGCGCTTCTACTACCGTCCTGACATCCACATGCTGGACTTGCAGTACATCAACATGAACGGCACGGGCGCCGGCCTGGACCGCATTCCAGCAGGACCGGGTAAATTCTCGTACGCCTTCTTCAAGGACAGCGACGTCAAGGTCCCGTTGCCGAACGGCGGCGTCAACACCAAATCGGCCGTGCGCCAGAACTTCATCTACGGCGAGATTCCCGTCAATGAAAACGGCACGCTGGACCTGGCCGCGACCTACATCATCGGCGAAGGTAAGGATGACGTCATCACTGGCAAGCGCAATAATGGCTGGCAGCTGTCGGCATTCCACCGTCAAGGTAAAGTGTTTGGTGGCGGCAATACCTTCGGCGTGCAGTACGGCGTCGGTCCTGGTACGGGCAAGGGTGCGCAGTTCGGCGCCTCGGGCGACACCGGTTTGGGTTCGGACGTGAAACGCACGCGTATCTTCAATGACATGGCGATCCAGCCGATGGCCAACTTCGGCATGGAATTCGTCGCCCTGTGGCAAAAAGACGAGTCGAACGCCAACGGTTCCTCGACCTGGACCTCGGTCGGCGTGCGTCCCGTGTATGCCTTCACCGACAACTTCAAGCTGGTGGGCGAACTGGGCACGGACCGCGTGACGCAAGCGGGCGGCCTGCCGGCCAAGCGCTTGACCAAGCTGACCATCGCCCCGACGATCTCGGCCGGCCCTGGCCTGTGGTCGCGTCCTGAACTGCGCGCTTTCGTCACCTACGGCAAATGGAACGATGCGGCTACCGCCTCGGTCAATGCGTCGAACAACGGCGGCCCGATCTACAACAACAATACCAGCGGCACCTCGTATGGTTTCCAGGTAGAAACGTGGTTCTAAACGGAATCAGCGGTAAAAACTAAAAAGGGCGGAACCTCGGTTCCGCCCTTTTACTTTCGGCATCCCCAATTTACGGCAGCGCCACCGGCAGTTCCGGATACTCCTGCGTCAACGCATACTTGGTGCCGCCCACGGTGACCGTGTAGTTGGCCGGTCCCGAGATCGGCAAGCGGTAGTTCAGGGTCAGCGCCACGGAGCCGCCCGGCGCCAGCGATTGCCAGGCGGGAATCGCAAAGCGGGCACGGTTGTAGTTCTTCGTAAAGCCGCCGATATTGTTCGGCCCCGTGTAGCCGGCATTGATCACCGTCAAGCCGAAGCCGGACTGGTCGCTCATGTCCGACGGTGCCGACACGGGATAGTCGAACTCCACCACGGTGCCGCCCGGCAGGGTCGACGTGGTGTTGTTCTTCACCGTCATCACGGGATTGATGGGGAAGTTGTTGTCGCCCAGCTTCCATCCGCCCAGGGTGATGCTGACGTTGGCCGCCGTGCCCGGCATGGCGATTTCGGCGCGCTTGTTGCCATACACGCCAGCCGTGCGGAAAGCCTGGTACAGCACGTCCGTCAGGGTGGTACCCATGAAGTACTCGCCCTTGCCGCTGTTGCGCGTGGCATCCCAGGCATAGTCGCCCGCCATTTCCCAGATCATCACGCCGCCGATATTGTTGTTGACGATGTACTGGGCCTTGGCCGCGATCGATTGCGTGGTTTCCGTGGAAATGAACACTTTCTTGGTCGCATTCCACAGCCACGGCGCCACCATGGTACTGCTGTAATACGGCACATAGCTGCCCACCAGCGCCTTGTCCGTGACTTTATACGCATCGAGGTAGCTTGGAACGATGCCGTTCTGCAAGTTCAGCGCATGCCAGATGGGGTTGCCACCGCCCGGCGTGGGTTTGCCCTGCGAGTCCAGGTCATACCAGACGTTGTCGATGCCAGTGGCGCCCGTGCCGCAGGTCTTGGTGCCGGCGCAGGTGACAGTGGAACTGATCAGTGGCGTCGTGCCCCACAGGCCGTTCGTGCCGCCCGTCACATCCTTCCAGCCCCGCGTGTAGAACGGCACGCCGATATTGATGCGTCCCGCCTGCATGGCGCCACGGTAGTAGCGGTAGGCCCAGTCCGTGTTCAGGTAGCCGATGTTCTGGAACTGGTAGGCGTTACCGGCGCGCAATTCGCCATCATTGCCATCGTCAAACAGCGCCGCGTTCGGTCCCACATACTGGTTCCAAGCGCCATGCAAGTCATAGCTCATCAGGCTGGCGTAATCGAGATAATTCAATCCCGACATGTTTTCTTCGCCACGCAAGACCCAGCCCGAGGCGGAACCGGCGATGGTCAGCAGATAGTATTTATTGTCCTGCACGGCCGCTTCGTCGAGCTTCTGGCGCAGCACTTTCAGCAGCACGTTGTAGCTCGTCATCAGGCCGGCCAGGCGCGGCTTCGAGACGGCGAAATCGTTCGGATTGCCCGCTTCATTGTTGGTGGTCGGATGTTCGTAATCGACATCGACGCCATCGAAGAAGTTGTACTGGCGCACGAAGGCCACCATGGAATCGGCCAGGGTGTTGATGCCGGCCGTGTTGATGCTGCCATCCGCGTTCGTCGTGGCCGTATAGAAGCCGCCGCTGCCGGCCCAGCCGCCCACGGAAATCATCAGTTTCACGCCCGGATACTTCTTCTTGTATTGCGACAGCAAGTTGAAGTGGCCCTTGTACGGCAGCGACGCGTCCATGGCGGCGGCCGGCACGTTCGGCCATGTGAGGCCCGTATCGGGATTGGCCGCGCCGCTGCCGATGGCGATTTTCGACGTGGCGGGATCGACGGAGGCGAACGCATAGTTCAGGTGGGTAATCTTGTCCCACGGCAGGTTATTCACGAGGTAAGTCGGGCTGCCGTCGACGCCCGTGCGCCAGCTGGCGAAATAGCCGACGATGCGCCGGTTCAAGCCATTGCTCAGCACTTCGCGGCCATTCGTATCGTACACCTTGCAGTACGGCACATTCGGCACGGCCGAGATCAAGCCGTCCGGGCGGCAAGCCGTGGGGGTCGGGGTCGGTGTCGGGGTTGGCGTTGGCGTTGGTGTTGGTGTCGGTGTCGGCGTTGGCGTTGGTGTCGGCGTTGGCGTTGGTGTCGGCGTCGGCGTCGGCGTCGGCGTTGGCGTTGGTGTCGGCGTTGGCGTTGGCGTCGGTGTTGGGGTCGGCGTCGGTGTATCCGTCACGGCCCATGGGCCCCACTGGTCCGTGGCGCTGGGGACATTGCCCTGCGTCCACCACTTGGCCTTGTAGGTGACGCCCTGGTACAGCACGCACTGGCCGCCCGTGTAGACGGTGGCGGCGTCCCAGACGGCGCACGCTTCGACGGCGGCGAGCAAGGTGTTCGGCGTGGGGGGCGTGCCTTCCTGGCCGCCGCCTCCGCAAGCGACGAGCACGCCGCTGAGCAGGGCCATCAATAATGCATTCGATTTCATATTGTATTGGTCTCCGTTATGGTTTTACATCGAGAGCTGTTGCAGGCCCCTGAAGGGGCTCTTGTCAACTGTTATCCCTGGCCGGCTTTCCTGCTTTTGCTGCTACTGCAACTTCACATTCCAGTTGGCTTCCACGCATTTCACGTAGTTCCCGGCCAGCAAGGCGCTGTACGGGGTTTGATAGCTGACCAGCTGGCATTGGTTGTCGCCACCGGCGCTCCAGTTCTTTTCCCAATAGATGTTGTAGGAAGCGGAACTGGCCGGGGTGAAGCGTTGCATGTTGGCGCAAGACAATTGTTCGCCGGAATAATCCCAGCCCATGTCGGCGGCAAATTGTTTGTAGTAATCGATGCGGTTTTGCGCGGCCTGCTTTTCCGTGCCCTGCCCGCATTCGGCGTTGATGATCATGATGGTGGTGGCGAAGTTATTGCCCGCACCCGCCGTCGTATCGGCCGCGTTCGGCACCCACGTGCCGTCGAGCACATGCAGCATCGACGGCTTCGGCGGTTGCGGATAGACAAAGAAGAACGTGGCCGAGGCCAGGTTCAGCCAGGTCGACGCCACCAGGTCCGGATTTTTCAGCAGCACGGATTGATCGCCGTCATGCATGGCTTGGGAAAACGGCCCATAGTTGTAGTTGTACGACAGCTGCTTGGCGCCGCGTCCAAAATACTTTTTGAAGCTGCCGTCGGCATTCTTGCCGCAGGTCCACACCTTGTTGAAGACTGGATCGGCGCACTCGACGTTGTAGCCGCAACCGGCGCCCGTCTCGTCGCAGCCCAGCTCGCGCAAATACTTCAAGCCCTGGCGCCATTGCGGCAGCGGACTGCTGGCGTTATGGTCGCCCGTTTCCTGCACAAAATGGGCGAACATGGTGGACAGACTGTGGCGGCAGATGGCGTCCGCATTGCGTCCGTCGCTGTAGTCGTCGCACACGGCGGGGAACTTGGCCACGGCTTGCAGGAAGCGCTGATACGTGTAGCTGGCGTCGTGCGCGGCAAAATAGTAATCCCACTTCGCCGCCGGCAGCAGGCGCTCGACCCGTTTGACGTTGAGCGGATTGCTGGCCAAGCCAGGCTGCACGGCCTCGACGGCCGTATTGCCCAGGGTGCGGATCGAGGCCTTGACCTTGCGGAAGAAATCGTTGTTCGTCAGCGCCGCCTCGTTCGCCTCGGCCTGGGCCTTGGTGGGCACGCCTGGCGTCGGAGTCGGTGTCGGAGTGGGCGTTGGAGTCGGGGTGGGTGTTGGAGTCGGGGTGGGAGTCGGAGTGGTCGTATCAAGGCTCCACGGCCCCCACTGGTCGTTGTTCGGCGCCGTGCCCTGCACCCACCATTTGGCCCGGTACACCTTGCCGTCGTAGACGGCGCACTGGCCCGCCGTGTAGACGGCAGCGGCGCTCCAGGCCGCGCAACTGTCGCTGGCGGCCGTGGCGGCCAGCAGGGTCGATGGGGGTTCGGTGGTGGAATTGCCGCCGCAAGCGAGCAGCGCGCTGCCCAGCAGGCCAGCCATCAAAGGCGAGGCCAGCCGGCTAATTTGCCGTGTCTTCACAATGTCTCCTGAACGTTATACGAAAACTATCGAAGTAGCTTTTTATGTTGTACGTAAAGAAAGCACAGCGAAGCGTCGGCTTTCTGCACAGAGAATGCGACGCCCTAAATTGGTAGTCAAGTGGTTTTATATAACGGTGTTTTTTACAATACCAGTGGTAGCGATCGCTGCGCTGGCAAGCGATGCAATGGCGAATGGCGGACGTAAAAAAAAGCCCGCTGCGTAATGGCAGCGGGCAATACCGCGCAAGATGGGTGGCGGCAAGTGGTATTAAGGGTTGTCGCGCGTCCGGGACGAACTTATCTGTTCAGCACGTACTTCGCCAGGCTCGCCGCATCCGCTGCACTGAGCTGGCTGAACGGCGGCATGGGCACGGGGCCCCATTTGCCGGCGCCGCCGCTGCGGATGTTGGCCGCCACGGCAGCAACACTGTCCTTGCCCTTGTATCTGGCTGCCACTTCCGCAAAGCCGGGGCCGACCACCTTCTGGTCTAGCGCATGGCAAGCCATGCAGCCGTTCGCCGCCAGCAAGGTTTTCACGTCCTTGCCGCTGGCGGCCGGGACAGCGGCTGCGGCTGCGACGGGTTTGGCAACGGCGGCAGGTACGATGGCGCCCCGTTCCGCACCATAGGTTTTCACCAGGTAATCGACCATGGCCGGCATGTCCGCATCATCAAACTGCGCGCCAAACGGTTTTTTCATCTTCTTGACGGTCGCTTCCCAGTAGGCGCGCGGCGAGGCGGGCGGCTGGCTCGATGCATACTGGGCCGCGTGGCACGTCATGCAGTTGCGCTGCACCAGCTGGTAGCCGGGCAATTCGCTGGGTTTATAAGTCGCCGTTTCCGGTGGCAAATGGATTTCCAGCGCGCACGCGCCGCCCGCCGCCGACAGTGCCAGCGCGGCAAGTAATATCTTCATATGGTTCTCCTCAGACTGCCTGGATGCGCGTGGTTTCCACCACGTTGCGCATATAACCCATGGGATTCCACAGGGCTTTCATGGGCTGGCTCTGGCCGATGCGGTTGACGGCGCGCACCATCAGCACATGCTTGCCCTTGCGCGGCGCCTTCAACATCAGCGTCCACTCGCGGAACGAAAAGCGCCCCAGATCCTTGCCCAGCTTCGCTTCCTGCCACGTCTGGCCGCCGTCCACCGACACGGTCACTTCGCTGATGCCCTGGCCGCCGTCAAAAGCGATGCCGCGCAGTGCCAGGTCGCGCCCCGCTTTCACTTGCGCACCATCTTGCACGCTGGTAATGAACGAGCGCACGTTGAGGCGGCTGATCGGCGTCGTCTTGCCCACAGGCGTGCCCGGTTCGATGAAGCCGGAGCCGTTGTCGGGAATGCGGTAGCCCGTGCTCATCCAGAAGCCGTCGAAGGGCTTGTCGAGCACGGTGATGTCGCTCAGGTGCTTGACCCAGTAGGTGCCATAGAAGCCGGGCACGATCAGGCGCAGCGGATAGCCGTTCAGGAAAGGAATGTCTTCGCCATTCATGGCCCAGGCCAGCATGACGTCGCCGGCCATGATGTGCTCGACCGACAAGGCTTTCTGAAAATCGGGGCCATCACCCACGGGCGGCGTTTCCAGGCCATTAAAGGCGACCTGCACGGCGCTGGCCGCGATGCCGGCCTTTTCCAGCACGGTTTTCAGGGGGATGCCCGTCCAGCGGGCATTGCCCATGGCGCCATTACCCAGCTGCCCGCCATTCGCGCGCGGGGCGAAAAAGCCGCGGCTATTGCCCGAACATTGCGTCACGGCCACCACCTCGACGGGCGCGGCCAGCTGTTTCAGTTCCGCCAGCGACAATTCCAAAGGCGTTTTGACAAGGCCGCCGATGCGCAGCCGGTAGCTGCCACCATCGATGCTGGTGGGCAAGCCACTCCAGTGGTAGCGCACGAAAAACGCGTCGTTGGGCGTGATCGCGCCTTCATTGAACACGCTGAACGGCGTTTCCAGCTGGGGCGGACGGCTGGTCAGCAGGATCAGCGGACGCTTTTGCGGGAAGGCCACCAGCTCGCGCTCGCCGTTTTCAAACGGCAAAGTGACGGACTCCGCCAAGGCTGGGCCGGCCACGACGGCGGCGCCCAGGGCGGCCGTCGTGCGCAGGAAGCGGCGCCGGCCTGCGGGCAACAAGGTCGTATCAGACATGTTTGAGCTCCACCTTGGCTTCGTTGCCGCCGTTGCGGTCGTCGTTGACCAGTTTCTTGATGTAGTACATGACGCTCATGATGACCACGCTCAACAGGCCGAACCAGAACGACACGCGCTGCTCCGTATCGGACGACACGCTCATGGCGCCCAGGATCACCAGCATGGCGATGATGGTGAAATACGTCAGGTAGGGAAACAGCCACATGCGCACCTTGATGCGTTCCGGGCATTCGCGTTCCAGCCGGCGACGGAGGCGCAATTGAGATATCGCAATGAGCAGGTAGACGAACAGGATCAGGATACCGTAGGAGTTGACGATGAAGGGGAACACCAGGTCGGCTGACACATACGAGACGGCGATGGCGAAATAGGCGAACAAGGTGCTGAACAAAATGGCGCGAATCGGCACGCCGTTCTTGCTCAGCTTGACCAGGCCCGTGGGGGCGTCGCCGCGGCGCGTCAGCGCAAAGATCATGCGCGACGAAGCGTACAGGCTGGAATTCAGGGCAGACAGCACGGCCGTCAAAATGATGGCGTTCATGATGTGGGCCGCGTACGGGATGTTCATGACGGTCAGGGCGCTGACGAAAGGCGTGGCGATGGCCGGCGAATCCCAGGGCACGATGCAGACGACAACAAACATGGATCCCACATAAAACATCAGCACGCGCGTGATGACGGAATTGGTGGCGCGGGCGATGGCCTTGGCCGGGTCCGACGTTTCGGCGGCGGCGATGGTGACGATCTCGGCGCCCGAATAAAAGGCCGTGGCGGCGACGGCGCCACTCAATACAGGCCCCCAGCCATGCGGCATGAAGCCGCCGTTGCTGGTCAAAAAGCCCAGGGTTGGAATGCTGTTGGGCAAGCTACCCGTGATGAACAGGGCGCCGACAAACAGGAAGACGATGATGGCGACGACCTTGATCGAGGCGAACCAGAACTCGAATTCACCGAACGCTTTCACGGAGAACAGATTGAGCACGGTCATCGAGACGAGCAGCACCAGGCTGATAGCCCACGACGGTACGTCCGGCAGCCAGAAGTTGACCAGCTTGGCGCCGGCGATGGCTTCCAGGGCCACGACGACGACCCAGAAATACCAGTACATCCAGCCGCTCATGAAGCCGAGGAATTTCGAGACCTTCGGCTTGTCGTCGAAGGCCAGACGCGCATATTCGTAGAAGGAGCCGACCACGGGCAGGGATGAAGCCAGCTCGCCCAGCATGCGCATGATCAGGACGACGAGGCCGCCCGTGAGCAGGAAGGAAAGGATGGCGGCCGGGCCGGCGGCCTTGGCGATGACGCCGCTGCCGACAAAGAGGCCGGCGCCGATCACGCCGCCGATGGCGATCATGCTCATGTGGCGTTGCTTGAGCGAGTGCTGCAAGCCGGTACTGTTATGCGATTCGCTAATCATGTTTTGTCTCCTGAAAATCTCTGAAGCCCGGTGCGCCCTGCCTGCTGCGGCTTGTTCTTGCCGCGCGGCTTTGTTTTATTTAGGCAACACCGTCAAGCAGCATCGATACATCGTGTGAATCAGTCTGGTTGGCCGCATTCCATAAGTCAATCTGGAAATGCAGCGGCCCGGCGCGGCAGCCAAGGGGCAAGCGCGCTGGAGGTTACGTACAGTTAGGGTTGCTAAAAAAAAGGGAGCGGCGGCAACACTTGTGGCGTGCGCGCCACTCCCGGGAACGTCTTACACCTTGCCCTTCCATGGCACGAGGGTACGTTCGAGGTAACGCATCATCAAATCAAACAGGAAAGCAAAGAAGCCGATCACGATGATGCCCATGATCACCACGTCGCTGGCCAGGAACTCGGAAGCGCTCAGCACCATGTAGCCGAGGCCGCGCGTGGCCGCCACCATTTCACCCGCCACCAGGGTGGTCCAGCCCACGCCGATGCCGATGCGCATGCCGGTGAGGATTTCCGGAATCGCGGCGCGCAGAATCACGTGCACGATCACCTGGAAACGGGTGGCGCCCATCGAATACGCCGCGTGGATTTGCTCCAGCGACACGGAACTGACGCCGGCGCGGGCCGCAATCGCCATCGGCGCGAAGATGGCCAGGAAGATCAGGTAGACCTTCGAAAACTCGCCGATGCCGAACCAGATGATGACCAGTGGCAAGTAGGCGAGCGGCGGCAGCGGACGGTAGAACTCGATCAAGGGATCGAAGATGCCGCGTGCCACGCGATTGACGCCCATCATCACGCCGATGGGAATGGCGAACAGGCAGGCCAAGCCAAAGGCACCGAACACGCGCACCAGACTGGCGACCGTGTGTTCCCACAGCGTGGCGCCGCCGAAACCGGTCGTGGCCGCCATGATGAATTTTTCATACACGGCTTGCGGCGACGGTAAAAACAGCGGTTTGACCATGCCGCTGGCCGTCACGCCAAACCACAGCAAGAGCACGGCGATGACGGTGACGGTAGCAATGCGGCTGGAATTGCCCTGCCCCGGCGCGCCGAACGCTTCGCCGGGCATGGCGCAGCGGGGAGCGAACAGGCGGCCAAAGAAACCGGCGCGCTTGGCGGTGGTGGGAGGAAATCCCACGACGGATGGGCTATGCATGGGACACCTCCAGCTCTTTATTGACGGCGCGTTCGTCGCCATAAATGATGTTGAGCACCGTTTCGCGCATCTTGATGAAGTCCGGACTCGATTTCACGGCGCGCGCATCGCGGCATTCGAGGAAGCGCTTGTTGAAATCGAGTTCATACGTGTGCGTGATGCGGCCCGGACGGGGCGACATGACGATCAGCCGGTTCGCCAGGAACAGCGCCTCGTCGACGCTGTGGGTAATGAAGAAGAACATGGTGCTGGACTTGGCCCAGATATCGAGCAGCAACTCCTGGATGGTTTCGCGCGTCAACGCGTCGAGCGCCGCCATCGGTTCATCCATCAGCAGCATGGCGGGATTGCTGGTCAGGGCGCGGGCGATGCCCACCCTTTGCTGCATACCGCCCGACAATTGATAAATCATATTGTCGTGAAAGTCCTTCAAGCCGACCAGCGCCAGGTTCTTGGCCGCCTGTTCGCGCCGCACGGCCTTAACCACGCCTTGCAGTTTCAAGCCGAACTCCACGTTTTCCATCACGTTCAGCCATGGCAGCAAGGCATGCTTCTGGAATACGACGCCACGGTCGGCACCCGGCCCTTCCACTTTATTGTCTCCGAGCATAATCTCGCCCTTGGACGGGGCGATAAAGCCCGCCATCAGACTGAGCAAGGTTGTCTTGCCGCAACCCGAGGCGCCCAGCGCGACGACGAAGTCGCCGCTATTGATGGTGAGATTGATATTATTTAAGGCATGTACGCGTTCACCGGCCGTCTTGCCCGGATAAATCACGCTGACATCCTTGACGTAGAGATTTTCCATCATGTGCCCCGCATAGGTGTAGTCACTTCAGTTCAACGCATTCTGTTCAGTCAGCGCGCCCGCAGGCGCGCCATCGCACAACGTTTACTTCAGCAGGCCGGCGGCCTGTGCATACTTGGGTGTCACATACTTGGCGTAATCTGTTGCCAGGGTGTCGATCTTGCCTTCGCCCTTCAGAAATTGCGCCGTGGCCAGCAAAGCTTGCGCCACGCCGCCCTTCGCGCCACCGCCGAGCCAGGCCGGCGACGCTTGCTCCTGCAACGATGGATAGGCGTACAGCGCCACTGAAGCGGCCACGTCCTTGGCGGCCGCGCCCGAATGCTTGACGTTGGCTTTCACTTGCGGGGAATCAATGGTCCACGCTTTCGGATTGGCGCGGTAGTCGGCGTCGGCAGCGGCCATCACCTTGACGAACTTGGCCATGAAGTCGGCATTCGCCTCGCCCCAGGCGCGCTCGACGGCCATGCCGTCAAACGTGGCCTTGCCCTTCTTGCTCAGTTCGCCAGAGGTGACGAGCACCTTGCCGTTTTGCTTGAGCTTGCTCAATGCCGGATCCCACACGAAGGCGGCATCGATATCGCCCCGTTCCCAGGCCGCGGCGATCTGGTTCGGCTGCATGTTCAGCAATTTCACTTCCGTGGGCTTGATGCCCCACGTTTCCAACGCGAACATGGTGTGGAAGTGCGTGGTGGAAACAAAAGGTACGGCGATTTTCTTGCCGCGCAAGTCGGTCGGCTTGGTGATGCCGGCGCCATTGCGGGCCACCATCGCTTCGGCTTCGTTGATGTCGTCGATGATCCAGAACAGCTGCAGGTCGACACCGCGGCTGACGGCCGCCGTCAGAGGGCTGGAACCGATGACGCCGATCTGCACGTCGCCGGACGCCATGCCGGTGGCTACCTTGGCGCCCGAATCGAACTTGCGCCAGTTGATTTTATAGCCGGTGGTTTTTTCCACTTCGCCGCTGGCGATGGCCACCAGGAAGGGACCGTTGATTTCCTGGTAGGCAATCGTCACTTCCTTGCCTTGCGCAAAGGCGGTACCGCTGGAGGCCGCCACTACGCCCAGCACCAGGGTGCCGAGGACGGCGCGGCGCATCGTTGAAAAAACCGTTTTGCTCGTATTTGTGTTCATGTCTCACTCCAAGATTTATTGTTATGTGTGAACGTTCGGGCAATATCTGCTCCTTGCGGAACAGGCGCCGCTGGTTGCTCTTTGTCAACCATACGGCGGCTTGGTACGGCTACTGCTATTTAAAACACTTCATCCTTCAAGTGATACCAGCGGTACAGGAAGCGCTGGCCCAGGCGACGGAACGGGGCGAAGGCTTGCGATTCGACCAGTTCCATCATGTTGGGATATGGCAATTTGGAATTGAAGATCGGCAAGCCCGTGTCGCTGGCCTTGCCCGCGATGCGCTCGGCCATGCGCCGGCCCGCCTGCGCCGAGTACATGACGCCGTTGCCGCCGTAACCGAGCGAATAGAAGATCGATTGCTTCGGGTCCGGTTGCACGATGCGCGGCATCATGTCGTGGCTGACGTCGACCCAGCCCCACCACGAATAATCGATGCCGATCCCGGTCAGCGCGGGGAACTTGCGGTGCAGATCGTTGATCAAAAACTGTTTGTATTTCTCGTCCGGCGCGTCGGCGCCCGTGATGGCACTGCGGCTGCCGATCTGCACGCGGTTGTCCGGCATCAAGCGGTAGTAGTGGCGCAGGATGCGCGTATCCGTGATCACTTGGTGGGTGCGGAAATTGCACGCCGCGATTTCCGCCGGGGTCAACGGACGCGTGACGAGCGAGTTCGACAGAATCGGCAGCAGGCGGTTTTTCACTTGCGGGTGCAGGTGCGGCGAGGTGTAGCCGCCCGTGGCCACGGCCACGGCACGGGCACGCACCACGCCGCCTGGCGTTTGCAGGTAATGCACGCCATTACGCGTTTCCCAGCCCATCACCGGGCTCGACGGGTGCACTTTGGCGCCCAGCGCGCGCGCCTTGCGCAGGTAGCCGAACGCCAGCTTGCCCGCGTGGATGCCGATGCCTTCCGGCTCGTGCAGCGCGCCGGCCGCTTCCTTATCGTCGACGAATTCGCGCTTGACGGTATCGGCGTTGAGGATGCGCGCGTCATACTTGAAGATCTCGCGCATGATCTTGGCTTCTTTTTCCAGCGCGGGCATGGCTTTCGCCTTGTGGGCGATGTACAGGTGGCCGCCCGGCTGCGGGTCGCAATCGATATCGGCCGTGATCTTCTTGAACGTTTCCATCGCGTCGCACACTTCCGTGTGCAGTTTCAGGGCCGTGTCCAGCCCATAGCGGTCTATCCACTGCGAGCGCTTCAGGCGGCCCGTCGTGCATTGCGCCTGGCCGCCATTGCGCGTGCTGCAGCCCCAGCTGACGCGGTTCGCTTCTAGCACGGTGGCCTTGATGCCGTGTTCCTGGGCCAGGAAGATGGCGCAGGAGAGGCCGGTAAAACCCGAGCCGATGATGGCCACGTCGACGTCGATGTCATGCGTGATGGGGCCGTCATCGGCGGGCGGTTCGCCGGCCGTGCCGATCCAGTAGGTGGGCGCGTAGGCATTGCCGTGGCCGGGGCGCTGGGCCACCAGCGGATCGAAGGCGGGATCGTAGGGCGTGCGGGCAGCGGTGCTGTTGCCCAGTACGTCAGATGGGGTGTCGACAGGTTTGTTCATGATCATTCCCGGTGAACGTGCTGGCTCAGGCGGCTTTGTTGCCGGTAGCGACGGGTGGGCGATCCTTGCGGAAAGCGTTCTTCACGGCGATCTTGCCATCGCGGAAAGTAAAAATGTCGACCATGCGCGCTTCGATGCGCGTGCCGTCCGCCTTGGTGCCGGCAAACGTCGATTCCGTCACGCCGCGCTCGCCGCTGACGAAGTGTTCTGGATTAAGCCAGGCGGCGTCAGGGAAGGTTTGCCAGGCCAGCTCGAAGCCGGCGCGCACGGCGTCGCGGCCAATAAAACTCTTGCCCAGCAAGTCAGGGCCGGCCACGGCGTGGAATTCGCAGTCATCGGCCATGGCCGCCATCAGGGCGTCGATATCGTGGCGGTTCCAGGCATCGCCGAACGCTTGCAGAAAGTCGGTGGTGACGGCGTCGGTGTGCGGTACAGGGTGGTTCATGGCTATCTCCGTAAATCGTTTTTGATACGCTACGTTCCGTTTTTTGTCTTTTATTGAATTTAAGCCTTAAGCATGGCCTTGTCAAATCAAATAATCCAAAAAACGGGACGCCTTGTATTCTTTAATGAAATTATGATGTATTCGTGACAATCTGTGAGAATTTGGTCACAGCCCATCCTCACAGGCTGGCTTACTTAAACATAGTCTTTATATTTGTCCAGGTGACGGATCGGCTTGCTCAGCGCATCGCGGCGGAACGGGTCGCCCAGTTCGCGCGTGCACATGATTTCGATGATGGTCGTCTTGCCTTCATTCATCTGCATGTCGATCGCTTTCTTCAGGGCCGGACCCACGTCTTCCAGCTTGTCGACCGTGATGCCTTCGGCGCCCATGGCCCGCGCAATCTCGGCAAAGCTCTGGTTGTCGAGCTCGCCAGCGACGAAGCGGCGGTTGTAGAAATCGACCTGGTTTTTCTTTTCCGCACCCCACTGGCGGTTGTGGAACACCACGGCCGTCACGGGAATGTTATGGCGCACGCAGGTCATCGTTTCCATCAGGCTCATACCCCAGGCGCCGTCGCCCGCATACGACACGGCCGGACGGTGCGGCGCAGCCACTTTCGCGCCGATGATGGTCGGGAAGGCATAGCCGCAGTTGCCAAAGCTCATCGCCGCAAAGAAGCTGCGCGGCTTTTCAAAGCGCAGATAGCTGTTCGCCACCGAGTTGATGTTGCCGATGTCGGTCGACACCATCACGTCTTCCGGCATGGCTTTTTCCAGCTCGCGCAGCACTTGGCGCGGATGCAGATAGTTGCCCGGCTCTTTCTTCTGTTCCTCAATCATGTCCAGGCTGTACGCATCTTTCTCGTGCGTCCAGTTGGTCAACTCCTCTTCCCATGCGGCTTTTTCGGCTTGCACGGTGGCATAGCGCTCGTCGCGCGTGGCATCGCAGTCGAGTGTCTTGCCATCCAGGCGGGACAGGATGGCTTTCGCGGCCGCCTTGGCGTCGCCGCAAATGCCCACCGAAATCTTTTTCACCAGGCCCAGCATCTTGTTGTCCGCGTCGATCTGGATGATCTTGGCGTTCTTCGGCCAGTAATCCATGCCATGCTGCGGCAAGGTGCCGAACGGCCCCAGGCGCGAACCGAGGGCGACGACGACGTCGGCCTTGGCGATCAGTTTCATGGCCGCCTTGGAACCCTGGTAGCCGAGCGGACCGCACCACAGCGGATGGCTGGCGGGGAACGAGTCGTTATGCAGGTAGCTGTTGACGACGGGTGCGCCGAGGCGCTCGGCCAGCGCCTTGCATTCCTCTATCGCTTCGCCCATGACGACGCCGCCGCCCGAGATGATCACGGGGAACTTGGCCTTGGCCAGCAATTCGGCCGCATCGTTGAGGCTTTGCTCGCCGCCGGCGCCGCGGTCCAGACGGTTCGGCTTTGGAATCTCGGCCTTGATTTCGCCATAGAAATAGTCGCGCGGGATATTCAATTGTGTCGGGCCCATTTCCGACATGGCGCGGTCAAAACAGCGGCCCGTGTATTCGGCCATGCGGGCCGGATGGGTGACGTGGCCTTGATATTTCGTAAATTCTTCGAACATCGGCAGCTGATTCGCTTCCTGGAAACCGCCCAGGCCCATGCTCATCGTGCCCGTTTCCGGCGTGATGATCACGACGGGGGTGTGCGCCCAGTAGGCGGCGGCAATGGCCGTGACGCAATTGCTGATGCCGGGGCCGTTCTGGCCGATAACGACGCCATGGCGGCCCGAGACGCGGGCATAGCCATCGGCCATGTGGCCGGCGCCCTGCTCGTGCACGACGGGAATCAAACGGATGCCGGCTGGCGCAAAGATATCCATCGGGTCCATGAAGGCCGAGCCCATGATGCCGAACATGTCGGTCACGCCATTGGCGGCCAGGGTTTCCACGAACGCTTCGGAAGGCGTCATCTTTTGCGGGCCGGTAGGGGTAGCCGCTGCGGCGGCGGCTTTTTGCTCGGTCATGTCATTCATGGGTGTCTCCTGGTCTGTTGTAATGAACTGCAGTGAAATGATCAACTTATTTATCAAAAATCGGTATATTTTGTTCCGAAATTTGATATACAATTCAATTTAAGCGTTCGACGTGCAAAAGTCAAACAGATTTTCAAGGAAACGGTACAATTTGAGTTCGAAAATGAAATAAGCTGATGTAACACTCAGATACCCAACCGAGGCCACCATGGACATGATTTCATCCCCAAAACTTGAGCCGGAAAAACTGGAAGGCGACACGCCCACGATGCGTTTGTTTGCCTTGCTGGAAGTGATTGCCGAGAAAGACCAGTTGCTGTCGCTGCAAGCGCTGGTGGAAGAAACGGGCTTGCCCAAGCCCACCCTGCACCGCATGCTGCAACAGCTGGAAAGCGTGGGCGTGCTGCAGCGCGAGAGCGATGGCCGCCACTACAGCACGGGCGTGCGCCTGCGCCGGCTGGCGTCGAACCTCTTGATTAACAACACCTTCCATGGCGCCCGCCGCATGGTCTTGCGCCAGCTGGTCGAGGAAGTGGGCGAAAGCTGCAACTTGACGGCCTTCAGCGGCAGCGAAGTGGTGTACCTGGACAGGGTGGAAACGGCGGCGCCGCTGCGGTTTTACCTGCATCCCGGTTCGCGGGTGCCGGCCCACTGCTCATCGAGCGGCAAATTGTTCCTGGCGCAAATGACGCCAGTGCAACGGCGCCGCCTGCTGGGCCACATGGAATTGACGCGCTTTACGGACAAGACGGAAACGGACCCCGTCAAGCTGGAACGCGAACTGGAACTGGTGCGCCGCAACGGCTATGCGCTGGACGACGAGGAATTCCTGCCCGGCCTGCTGTGCGTGGCCGTGCTGGTGCCGAACCCGAACGGCCGCTCGAACCTGGCCGTGGCGATCCAGGCGCCCATCATCCGTTTGACGCACGACAAGGCTTTACATTTCTTGCCTGCATTGCAGCGCGCCGCGCAAGCCCTGGCCGCCATCGAATCGGAAACCATGCCGACGACGGGCGGGGACGACGACGCATTGCAAACCGGTAATTCCGCAACTCACACATAACCGCTGCGGCACCCATGCTGCGGCTTCACAGGAGAACAAGGTGCCAGATTCACGCCAACATCCCCCCGCCGCCGCAGCGCAAACCTTGCAGTCCGTGCGCAGCCTGTTCAGTATTGACAGCGACCTGCTCGTGCCCGTGTTTACCGAGCGCGACCCGCACGTGCCCGACATCGATCCAGCCTACCGCTTCAACAAGGATGTCACCTTGGCGATACTGGCCGGCTTCACGCATAACCGCCGCGTGATGGTGCAGGGCTTGCACGGCACGGGCAAGTCCACGCATATCGAGCAAGTGGCGGCGCGCCTGAACTGGCCTTGCGTGCGCGTCAACCTCGATGGCCACATCAGCCGCCTGGATCTGGTCGGCAAGGACGCCATCGTGCTGCGCGAACAGCAGCAGGTCACGGAATTCCAGGAAGGCATCGTGCCCTGGTCGTTGCAAAGGCCCGTGGCCCTGATCTTCGATGAATACGACGCGGGCCGCCCCGACGTGATGTTCGTCATCCAGCGCATTCTGGAACGCGACGGCAAGTTCACCCTGCTCGACCAGAACCGGGTCATCACGCCCCACCCCCACTTCCGTTTGTTCGCCACCTCGAATACGGTGGGCCTGGGCAACCTGAACGGCATGTACCACGGCACCCAAGTGCTGAACCACGCGCAGATCGACCGCTGGAACATTGTTGCCACCCTGAACTATTTGCCGCAGGACGAGGAAACGCAGATTGTCCTGGCCAGAGTCCCCGCCATGAACGACGAGGCGGGCCGCCAGTTGGCGAGCAGCATGGTGGCCGTGGCCAGCCTCACGCGCCACGGCTATGCGGCGGGCGACCTGGCCTGCCTGATGTCGCCGCGCACGGTGATTACCTGGGCGGAGAATTGCCAGATCTTCCGCGACCCGGCCCTGGCCTTCCGCCTGTCCTTCCTCAACAAATGCGACGAGGCCGAGCGCCCCATGGTGGCCGAGTATTACCAGCGCTGTTTCAATGAGGAATTGCTGGCGAGCCAGGCATGAGCACTGAAGCCATCATTCCTGCCGCCTACACGCGCGAGCAGCAGGAAACGGATGAACTGTGCGCGGGCGCCATCCGCGCCCTGAGCGGCGTTGCCTCCATCCGCTACCGCGGCCGGCGCCTGCACGACGGCCACCGCCCGCTGCCCATCCATGCAGCCCATCTGCAGCCCGATGCGGCGCTGCAGGATTTGCCGTCGCTGCGCGGCGCGGCCGACAGCGTGGCCCTGCGTTTGCTGCATACGGATGCGGCCCTGCACAAGTCCTTGTGCCCGCCTGAGCCGGTCGCACGGCTCGTCTTCGAGCTGCTGGAGCAGTTAAGAGTGGAAACGCTTGCGCCCGATCAACATGCCGGCGTGGTGCACAACCTGCGCCACCGTTTTACTGCCTGGTCGCACGCGTTCTACGATTCCGGCCTGGCGGAAGGCGCATCGGGCTTGCTCTTGTATACAGTGTTCCAGATGTGCTGGTCACGCCTGACGGCCAGGCCCGTGCTGGAAAAGACGGAAGATTTTATCGAGGCGACGCGCTGGTCCCTGTCGTCGCAGCTGAGCGGCGACCTGGCCGGCTTGCGCCGCCACCGTGCCGACCAGGCGGCCTTTGCCCGCCACGCACTGGCCATCGCCCACGCCGTCCATGCCATGCTGAAAGAGGCGCAAGCGGCGCAGGATGGCCAGCAGGACGATGCCGGCGACGCCAAGGCGCAGGCAGCCTTCAAGCTGCTGCTCGATTTCGACAGCGATAACGACAATATTCCAGACGCCGCCCCACTGGGCGACAGCCGCGCCTTCAGCGATGGCGATGGCGGCTACAAGACTTACTCCACGGCATATGACCGCGAGGAAAAAGCGGGCGAGCTCGTGCGCCGCGCCCTGCTGCTCGACTACCGCGAACGCATGGATGGTCGCATCGCCAGCCTGGGCATCAACACGGCCCGCCTGGCGCGGCGTTTCACGCAACTGCTGGCCGTGCCCCAGCGCGACGGCTGGTCCTTCGGCGAAGAAGAGGGATACATCGATGGCCGGCGTCTGGCGCAACTGATCAGTTCACCGTCCGAGCGCAGGCTGTTTCGCAAGGAACAATTCCTGCCGCAGGCCGATTGCCTCGTCACCTTTCTTGTCGACTGCTCCGGCTCCATGAAAACGCATGCGGAATCCGTGGCCGTGCTGCTCGACATTCTGCTGCGCGCGCTGGACCAGGCGGGCATCGCCACGGAGTTGCTGGGTTTTACGACGGGTGCATGGAACGGGGGACGAGTCAAGCGCGACTGGATGCGCGCCCGCTCTCCGGCGAATCCGGGCCGCTTGAATGAACTCGTACACATGGTGTTCAAGGATGGCGATACGAGCTGGCGCCGCGCGCGGCCCGACATCGCGGCGCTGCTGAAGGCGGACCTGTACCGCGAAGGCGTCGATGGCGAAGCCGTGGACTGGGCGTGCAGCCGCATGCTGGCGCGCCCGGAACGGCGGCGCATCCTGCTCGTCGTCTCCGACGGTTGCCCGATGGATACAGCCACGAACCTGGCCAACGACGAGTTTTACCTGGCGCAACATCTGAAACAGGTGGTGGCGCGCCGCGAAGCGCAGGGTGCCATCGAGATATGCGGCCTGGGACTGGGCCTGGACCTGGGCGCCTACTACAGCCGCAGCCTGGCCACCACCCTGCCCGCCTCGCTGAACAATGAACTGTTCAGCGAGATCGCAGAGTTGCTGGGTGGACGCAAAAAGTAATCGTTATGCCGGCGGAAGTGCCTGCAGGAAGGCTTGCGCGGATGATGCCTGCCTGCCCGTCAACGCGCCATAGTCGTCACTGACGATGTGCATCGCATCGGTGGCCAGCCAGCGCTCGATGCCCGCCAGCATCTGCGCCATCGGCGCCGGCATGCCACCGGCAATGAAATGGCGCACGCGCTCTTCCGCATCGAGAGGCACGACCTTGACGGACCTGCCGAATACCTGGGCGGCGATGGCGGCCAGCGCCTGCGCATCAAGGGCGGCAGGACCGGTAATGTCCAGGATGCGGCTGCCAAGGTAGCCATCCGATAGCGCCACGGCAGCCGCATGCGCACAATCCTCGCGCGCCACGTACGACACATGGCCTTGTCCCATGGCCGTGCGCAACTGGCCATCCACGGCCGCGGTGCCGAGCACTACCAGCAGCAAGTCCTGGTAAAACGCATTGCGCAAGATCGTGTAGCCGATGCCGCTCTCTTTCAGCAACGCTTCCGTGGCCCGGTGGTCGTCGTTCAGCAGCGACCGCTTGCCCTCTTCCGGCTGCAGGAACGAGGTGTAGACGATATGCCCGACACCAGCCTGGCGCGCCGCCTCGATGGCATGGCGGTGCTGTTCCAGCCGCCGCCCCGTGCCGTCGATGGTATTCGTGCTGATCAGCAACAGGCGCTCGACGCCGTGAAAGGCTGCCGCCAGGCCCTGCGGCTGGTCAAAGTCGCCAAAGCGCACGCCGATGCCCTGTTCCTGCCACGCTGCGTGGCGTTCCGGCGCGCGGGTGATGGCCGTGAGCACCATATCGGGCCGGCTGGCCCTTAGTTGGATGAGTTCATTGACGACGAGGGAACCCAATTGGCCGGAGGCGCCGGCGACGGCGAGGTGCATTGTTTTCATGTTCTTTTCCTTGTGGCGAGCGCAGGCACACCCCATGCCGGTGCGGCATCGCTCGCAGATGATGTGATGAGATCAAAGATGGCCATGCAGCGGCCTGCCCCCTGCGGGGCGACACTGCGGCTGGCTTACAGGAAAGAAGGGAAAACAAGTGTCATGCGCCCAGCATGGCGCGTGGCGCCCGCCCGGTCAAGCGCTTTCGACGGCGCTTGAGCGTTGCATGGCCCTGGCATGGTCTAGTCGACGCAGTAACGCACGGCATGCGCTTCCATCGGCAGCGGGATTTCCCAGTTCCACAGCATCGCTTGCAGCTTCTTGTTGCTGAGCGATGTGTCGCGCTGGCCATTGCGCCGCAGTAATTCCTTGCGCGGCTGCTCCAGGTACACGAGCTCCACCTGCGCGTGGTATTTATACAGCAGGTTGAGCGTCTTTTCGCGCATCAGCTTGGACAGATGCGTGGCGTTCCACACGAACGGTTCGCCCTTGCGCAACAGTTCGCGCGCCCGCTCTTCCGCATAGTCGCCCACCTGCCCTTCGTTTTTACCGTGCTTCAAGCCCAGGGCCGTCCGCGCATCGTCAAACGACACGACGGGCAGGCGCGGATGATGCTTCTCCACCCACGTGTTCTTGCCCGACGCGGGCAAGCCCGACATGACGATCACGTGCGAACCCGCTTCCTGGAACAGGGGATAGTCGGGATGCGCCTCGGCACCGCGAAAATATTTCACGCGCGTATGGTCGTCGACAAAGGCGCGCCGCTGGCCATAGCAGCCCTCCTCGTGCGCCAGTTCGCGGAACAGCTCGATGGCATCCAAAATGCGCTGCGGATCGGGACAGATGCGGCCGCGGATATCGGCTTCGGCCAGCATGGCCAGCAGGCGGATATCAACTTGCCACGACAGCTCGCGCACGGTAAATTCCGGCGTGACGCCGCGCCGCGACGTTTCCAGTGCAAAGAAGGGCACTTGATGTACGTTAATCAGGCGGCAGATTTCCTCGCGCGCGGCAAACGGCACGTCCACGTCCCACAAGGCGATGCGCGCATCGAGGGCGCCCTTGCGCGAGTGGCCCGGCTGGCCGATGGCGCCCGTCACCGGATCGATCACCGTGGTGCTGCACTTGGCCACGTCGTGCAGCAAGGCGGCCAGGAACACGATTTCCTGTTCCGCCCGTGGGGCTTGCTGGTACTCGGGCATGGCCAGCAGCGATTCCACCACCATCATCGTATGCGTCCACACATCGCCTTCCGCGTGGTACACGGGGTTTTGCGGCGTCGTCTTCGCCAGTTCCAGCTGGGGAAAGGCGGCCAGACAGGCATCGAAATCGGGCGCCTGGCCCGCCGACGGCACCAGTTGTTGTAACTGTTTCCAGTTCATCTTGTACTCCTTGAAAAGGTTGCCAGTTCGTCCAGCGACCGGCAGGTGTGCAAGCCCAGGCTCTCCCAGGTCACCAGCGGCTGCGGCGCGTACAGGTCGACGCCCTCGGCCAGCTGGTTCGGGATCAAGGGCCGCGTGCTGTGGTGCGAGCCGCTGTCGAGGATGGTTTGCGTAAAGTCATGCCGCACCAGCTTGTAGCGCGCCAGCACTTGCTCGTCGTCTTCCACTTTCAGGTACAGGCCTTCCGCGTGGTCGGATTTGTCCGTCTGCTTCCAGCACAGGTCCAGCGGCAGGCGTTCGCGCGCCACCGCGTGTTCAAATGTGTCGCGCCAAAGACGGGACTTGGCCAGCGAATGGCGCAGCAGCAGCCACAGCTGTTTCGGCGAAGTCGGCATCAATCCCGCATACAACACGGGAACCGACAGCACGGGTGAGCCGGCCAGCATGGCGTGGCGGCGCGCCGTCGACAAGAACATCTGGCTGCGGCGGCAGTACACGTCGAACTCGTTGAAGTAATGGGGCAGCCGGTCGTAAAACACGGAATGCTTGCTGTACGACCATTCGCCAAACAGCACAAACTGGTCTTCCAGCAGATGCAGCAAGGCGTGTTCGTGCGCATGCGCCCACGGTTTCAACAGGTTGAACTGGCGTTCGCTGCCGCCGCCCGCCAGGTAATGGCCGCGCGACTGCAGCAGCACCTCGCCCGCATCGCTGAACGACACGGCGGAGTTGGCACCATCGATTTTTTCCTCGATGACGACGTACTGGCCGGCCAGCTTTTTCAAAGGCATCTGGTCGGAACCGTCGTCGCCGTCCTGCAGGCGCGAACCTTCCAGGTGCGGCGTGCGCGGGTATTTGAATAAGGGTAAAGATTGTAAAAACATAGCGTCCCACGCCGCGTTCACCGGGGCGTGTCCATACAGGGTCAGAGGTGCTGACGACGTGTTCGGGCGTGGACGATCAAGAGCAGAGTCTTGGATACGTGTGCGGATGGAACAAAAACAGTGCCGCAGCAATCGGGGGCGTCAACGCGCCGAACGATGCTGCAAAGAGCATTTCGTCAGCGTTAGCAGGTGATGGCGAAGTAGCGAGGCACTTTTGGCTCCAATAAGGAAGAGGTTCGAGAAAGAACCGCGAATATAAAGGCTGTTTGATTATTTTGCAAGTGGCTACGCGTATTGTAGCGCCCCCTTGCGCGCCCCCCCGCTTTGCAATCCGCACGAAGTTTGCTAAGCTGGCGGCACTTCCTGTCGCTGCTGCGTGGAAAACAAACATGGCCCTTGCAAAAGGGCCGTGCATTCGTTATTTCCGGAGCAGAATCGTGTTTCCCATATCCAGATTACAAAAAGCCCTGCGCCGCCAGGGCATCGCCGTCGCCTATGCCGACGGCATTTATACACTCAGCAATCCACACGCGCAGGCGTCCGTGCTGCTGCCCCACAACTTTCCCCTCGAGGAAAAAGCCGTGCGCCAGTTGATGGCGTTTGCCGCCGTCGCCGTACCGGGCCAGGATGGCCATGTGTGCAAGGCCTGTGCCACGCCCGACTTTCACCCTGGCAGCATTGCGCCCGTGGGCAGCATCGTCGCCACCAGTCCCGACATGGTGATCCCCGCCATTCCCGGCACGGACATCGCCTGCGGCATGCGCCTGATCACGACCGGCTTGACCGTGGCGCAGTTCGAAGCGCGCAAGCCGCAGCTATTGAGCAAGCTCAAACATGTGCTGCTGGAAGATGGCCGCAACGTGCCGCTGCGCTCGAGGGCGTTTGCCGCCCTGTTCGACGTGGGGCCGGAAGCGTTCATCGACAGCTTGCACAATGAGGGCTTGTGGCCCCGCGTCAACAAGGAACGCCTGTTGCGCGAGCTCGACGATTGCATCGCCCTGCGCGAACTGGGCGGCGGCTTGCGCCATGCGCCCGAAGCGCTGGTGGGCACGCGCGAAGTGATACGCGACCCCAGCCTGGGCACCACGGGATCGGGCAACCATTTCGTGGAAATCCAGCTGGTCGATGCCGTCATGGACCGTCACGCCGCGTACCGGCACGGGCTGGTGCCGGGCGAAGTGGTCGTCATGATCCACAGCGGCAGCCGCGACGTGGGCTTTTTTGTCGGCAGCCGCTGGATGGATCGCGCCAAAGAGGCGTGGCCGGCAGGCGTGCGCCACCCGCAGTCCGGCCTGTACGGCTTGACGGGCGAACTGGCCGGCGAATACATGGACGCCATGGGCGTGGCGTCGCGCTACGCCTGGGTCAACCGCATGGTATTGGCCGAACTGGTGCGCGACAGCCTGTCGCAGGTGTTTGCGCAGGATCAATCCCGCCTGGTGGTGGACGTGCCGCACAACGTCATCCTGCGCGAGCACGGCATGAACATTCACCGCAAGGGCGCCACGCCCGCGCGCGCAGGCGACTTGGCGCTGATCCCCGGTTCCATGGGCGACTATTCCTACGTGGCAACGGGGATGGGCAATCCCGACTGGCTGTGGTCATGCTCGCATGGCGCCGGGCGCAACATCCGCCGCCAAGCCATGCGCGCCATGCGGCCCACGGTGGGCGGCGACGAGATGGCATTCCAGTGCGTGACCCTGCGCGAAGAGCGTCGCGTCGAGGAAGCGCCGATGGCGTATAAAAAGATCGGTCCCGTCATCGCCGCGCAGGAGGAAGCGGGCTTGCTGCAATCGGTGGCGCGCTTGAAACCTTTATTGACGTTCAAGGCTTAGCGCAGCAATTGCGGCACGGCCGCCGCCATCAGCGAAATGCCGATCACAGTCAGCACGGCAAACGCGATGCGGCGCATGCCGCGCTGGGCGATGGGCGGCGGGTAGCGCTTGCCGGCCATCGTGGCCAGCACGCCCACAGGCAGGGCCAGCATGCATAAAAGTAGCACTTTCGCATCGAGCTGGCCCTGGCTGCCCGCCATCAGCGAGCGCCCGCCCGCGCTGATGGCGAACAGGAAAATCAGGCTGTAACGGATGGTCTTTAAACTCATTTCCTGGCGGTAGAACTGGTACACGAGCGGTGGCCCGGCCAGCGAAAACAGGCCCGAGAACAGGCCGCCGCACACGCCACTGATGAAGAAACTGCGCTTGTCCGCCGCGCCCGGTCCCGGCGGCGCCTGCAGCAGGATGCTGACGCCGCCATACACGATGGCCGCGCCCAATAACAGTTTCAGGACAGGCGCATACGCCTGGTCCAGGTATCCCAACAGCAAGACGCCGGCCGCCATGGCTGGCAGCAAGCCGATGCTGGCCGCGCGGATGGCGCGCCAGTCCAGGTGGTGCAAGGCGCCCGGCAAGGCCACGAGGCAATTGGCCAAGGACAACAAACTGACGAGGGCCGCCAGCGCGGGCACGGGCGCCAGGCCCAGGCCGCTTGCCACTCCCATGACGATCATGCCCAGGCCAAAGCCCGTGACGGTCTGGAAATACGTGCCCGCCGCCACCACGCCCAGCAGCGCCAGCACGGGCAGGCTGAACAATTCAGCGGCCACCCTGGGCCTGCACGGACGTGACCGCAATCACGTTATACACATCAATCGCGCTGCAGCCGCGCGACAAATCGTTGGCGGGCTTGTTCAAGCCTTGCAGCAAGGGGCCGATGGCCACGGCGCCGCCCATGCGCTCGGCCAGTTTATAGCCGATATTGCCCGCGTCCAGGTTCGGGAACACCAGCACATTCGCGCGGCCATTGACGACGGAATCCTTGACTTTTCTCTGCGAAATCTCGGCCACGATGGCCGCGTCGAGCTGCACGTCGCCATCGATGGCCAGCAACGGACGCTGGGCCTTGACCCGGTCTGTTGCCGCATGCACCTTGTCGACGGCCGCGTGGTGGGCGCTGCCGCTGGTGGAAAACGACAGCATGGCCACGCGCGGCTCTTCCATCAGCAAGGCTTGCGCGCTATCGGCGGCGGCCATGGCGATGTCGGCCAGTTCCTCGGCTTTCGGGTCGACCACGAGGGCGCAGTCGGAAAAGATAAAGCCGCCCTTGAGGCTATGAAAAGGCTCGCACAGCATCATCAGGAAAAAGCTGGACACGAGCTTGAAGGCCGGATCGACGCCGATGATCTGGATGGCGCTGCGCACCACGTCGGCCGTCGTGTGCACGGCCCCCGCCACGCAACCGTCCGCATCGCCCAGGCGCACCATCAGGTTGGCATAGCACAGCGGGTCTTGCACGGCGATTCTGGCCTGCTCCACCGTCATGCCCTTGGCTTGACGCAGCACAAACAATTGCTGGGCGTAGTGTTCCGACTCGTCGGAAATTTCCGGGTCAACCAGGCGCACGGCGTCCAGGTCCAGCGCGTGTTCGCGCGCCAGCGCCAGGATGGCGGCCGGCTTGCCGACGATGGTGATGTGCGCCAGGCCTTCGCTTGCCGCCCGCGCGGCCGCCTGCAGCACGCGCACGTCGTCGCCCTCGCACAAGACGATGTTTTTCGGCACGGCGCGGGCTTGCGCGATGATGCGGTGCAGGGCTTTCATGGCGACTCCAATTCGGTAAAAAAATGCCGGAACCACGGAAGCATGAAGATGGTTCCGGCACATAAAACCCGGCGCAATTGCCGGGGTCATACAAGGATCGGGCAGACTGCTGACTGATTACACGTAGTCTTTGTACTTGTCCAGGTGACGGATCGGCTTGCTCAGCGCATCGCGGCGGAACGGGTCGCCCAGTTCGCGCGTGCACATGATTTCGATGATGGTCGTCTTGCCTTCATTCATCTGCATGTCGATGGCCTTTTTCAGGGCCGGACCCACGTCTTCCAGCTTGTCGACCGTGATACCTTCGGCGCCCATGGCCCGCGCAATTTCCGCGAAACTCTGGTTGTCGAGTTCACCGGCGACGAAGCGGCGGTTGTAGAAATCGACCTGGTTTTTCTTTTCCGCCCCCCACTGGCGGTTGTGGAACACCACGGCCGTCACGGGAATGTTGTGGCGCACGCAAGTCATCGTTTCCATCAAGCTCATGCCCCAGGCACCGTCACCCGCATACGACACGGCCGGACGGTGCGGTGCTGCAACCTTGGCGCCGATGATGGTCGGGAAGGCGTAGCCGCAGTTGCCAAAGCTCATCGCCGCAAAGAAGCTGCGCGGCTTTTCAAAGCGCAGGTAACTATTGGCCACCGAATTGATGTTACCGATATCGGTCGACACCATCACGTCTTCCGGCATGGCTTTTTCCAGCTCGCGCAGGACCTGGCGCGGGTGCAGATAGCTGCCCGGCTCTTTCTTTTGCTCTTCGATCATGTCCAGGCTGTACGCATCTTTTTCGTGCGTCCAGTTGGTCAACTCCTCTTCCCATGCGGCTTTTTCGGCTTGCACGGCGGCATAGCGCTCGTCGCGCGTGGCGTCGCAGTCGAGGGGCTTGCCATCCAGGCGGGACAGGATGGCTTTCGCCGCCGCCTTGGCGTCGCCGCAAATGCCCACCGAAATCTTTTTCACCAAACCGAGCATCTTGTTGTCGGCATCGATCTGGATGATCTTGGCATTCTTCGGCCAGTAATCCATGCCATGCTGCGGCAAGGTGCCGAACGGGCCCAGGCGCGAGCCTAAAGCGACGACGACGTCGGCCTTGGCGATCAGTTTCATGGCCGCCTTGGAACCCTGGTAGCCGAGCGGACCGCACCACAGCGGATGGCTGGCGGGAAACGAGTCGTTATGCAGGTAGCTGTTGACGACGGGTGCGCCGAGGCGCTCGGCCAGCGCCTTGCATTCCTCGATCGCTTCACCCATGACGACGCCGCCGCCCGAGATGATCACGGGGAACTTGGCCTTGGCCAGCAATTCGGCCGCATCGTTGAGGCTTTGCTCGCCGCCGGCGCCGCGGTCCAGACGGTTCGGCTTTGGAATCTCGGCCTTGATTTCGCCATAGAAATAGTCGCGCGGGATATTCAGTTGCGTCGGGCCCATTTCGGACATGGCGCGGTCAAAACAGCGGCCCGTGTATTCGGCCATGCGGGCAGGATGGGTGACGTGGCCTTGATATTTCGTAAATTCTTCGAACATCGGCAGCTGGTTCGCTTCCTGGAAGCCGCCCAGGCCCATGCTCATCGTGCCCGTTTCCGGCGTGATGATCACGACGGGCGTGTGCGCCCAGTAGGCGGCGGCAATGGCCGTGACGCAATTGCTGATGCCGGGGCCGTTCTGGCCGATGACGACGCCATGGCGGCCCGAGACGCGGGCATAGCCATCGGCCATGTGGCCGGCGCCCTGCTCGTGCACGACGGGAATCAAACGGATGCCGGCCGGCGCAAAGATATCCATCGGGTCCATGAAGGCCGAGCCCATGATGCCGAACATGTCGGTCACGCCATTGGCGGCCAGGGTTTCCACGAACGCTTCGGAAGGCGTCATCTTTTGCGGGCCCACAGGTATTGCTGCGGCGGCGGCTTTTTGGTCGGACAAATCGGTCATGGCTCAGTCTCCTTACAGTTTTATGAAAAATCGGCATATTTTGTTCCGATATTTGAAATACGTGTTCAATTTAACGGTTGCGAAATGCGCTGTCAATGAAAATTCATGAAAAATCGGACTGTTTCATTCCTGAATCCGGAATCCGTGACTTAGGTCCGCTCCTGAAACAACAATGGCGGCTTATCCGCAACAGACAAGCCGCCATCTCTTTCTGCGCCGCCGTGCTTAGAACTTCAAGCGCATGCCGGCCGTAAAGGCGCTCGAGTTATGCCCAGGCAAGGGCACGCTGCCGCCGCTGGAAGCGTCGCCAACAAAATTGCTGCCCGCGCCATCGTTGTTGATGCGGCCGTACGAGGTGTACAGATTCGTGCGCTTGGACAAGGCATAGGTGTAGCCGATGGCCAGCTGGCGCCCGCCGCGGCGCGCATTCGTGCGGTCATCCTTCTTGATGTAGGACGCCATCACGCTGCCCGCCGCGCCCACGGGGGCCGAGGCGCCCAGCATATAGTTGCGGAAATCCGTGCCCGCATCATCCTTGTCCGTTTCATACGCGGCGTGCAGCTTGGCGGGGCCGAAGTCGTAGGTGCCGCCCAGCAAGGTGACCTTGGCCGTGTTCAGCGGCGTATCCTTGCGGTTGTCATGGGCCAGGGTCAGCACCAGCGGGCCGTTGGCGTAATCGATGGAAAAGTCGATGGTGCGGCCCAGGGTGTTGCTGTCCGGCTTTTCGCCCAAGCCATACATGATGGCAGCCGACAAGCCGTTTACCTTCGGCGTCTCGTACATGATGGAGTTTTTCGTGCGCAGGCTGGCCACGCTCATCAGGTTGATCGAGGCGCCCGTCATGCCCGTCTCGAAGGGGTCGATATTGTCCAGCGCGGTGAACAGCGGGTTGTGCTGCAAACCCAGGTTCACGGCGCCGAAACCGCCCGACAGGCCGACGTAAGCCTTGCGTCCGAACAAGGCGCCCTGGCGGTTGGCGCCCGTATCCACGTCAAGGCCATTTTCCAGCAAGAAATTGGCTTTCAAATTGTTGCCCAGGTCTTCCGTGCCCTTGAAGCCGATGCGGCTGCCCGACTGCACGCCGGTGGCCAGCTTGGTGACGGAACCGTCCGCGCCGCCGTGTTCGGACGTCAGGCCCGCGTCGAGCAAGCCGTACACGGTGACGGACGATTGGGCGCTGGCGTTGCCGGCAAAGAAGGAGGCCAGGACGGCTGCCGCTACGAGTGTGTGTTTCATGTCATCTCCAGGTATTGTGGTTTTTATAAACGCTTGAAACGATAATCAACTGCCTTGCTACAAATCGGACTCAGGCGATCAGCCCGGCCATCGGCGACGACGGCGTAGCGCTCATGACGCCTGCCCTCCGGGGCATGCGTCCGGCCAGATAGGCCTCGCGTCCGCCCTGCACTGCCAGTTTCATGGCGCGCGCCATGCGTATCGGTTCGCGCGCCGCCGCGATGGCGGTATTCATCAGGATGCCGTCGCAACCGAGTTCCATGGCGATGGCCGCGTCCGACGCCGTGCCGACACCGGCGTCGACCAGCACGGGCACACGGGCTTGCTCGATGATCAGCGACAGATTCCACGGATTCAAAATGCCCATGCCCGAGCCGATCAATGACGCCAGCGGCATGACGGCGATGCAGCCGAGGTCTTCCAGCATGCGTGCCTGGATGGGGTCGTCGCTGCAATACACCATCACCTGGAAGCCGTCGCGTACCAGCTCCCCGGCCGCCTTTAACGTTTCCGGCATGTTCGGAAACAAAGTCTTTTCATCGCCCAATACTTCCAGCTTGCACAGCGGGTGGCCGCCCAGCAGCTCGCGCGCCAGTTGCAGGGTGTAGACGGCGTCGCGCGCGTTGTAGCAGCCGCCCGTGTTGGGCAGGATCGTGTATTTCGACGGCGGAATGAAGTCGAGCAAGTTTGGCTCGCCCTTCTCCTGGCCAATGTTGACCCTGCGGATCGTGACGGTGACGATCTCGGCGCCGCTCTCTTCGATGGCCAGGCGCGTTTCCTCGAAATCCTTGTATTTACCGGTGCCCACCAGCAGGCGCGACTGGTAAGTGGTGCCTGCCAGGGTCAGGCCGGTCGGTGGTTGGCTGGGGGTGGCGACGTCTCTCATCGTGGTGCTCTCCTAAGTTGAACCAAAGCGGCCTCATGCCGGGGGGCTTCGCCGCAAAACGCAAAATCGACTTCAGGCCGCCGCCCGGATACGAGCTCGGCGATCGCCTTGCCCGCGCCGCAGCCCATGGTCCAGCCCAGGGTGCCGTGGCCCGTGTTGAGGAAGAGCTGGCGGTAGCGCGTGGCGCCGATGTAGGGCACGTTCGACGGCGTCAGGGGGCGCAGGCCGGCCCAGTAGACGGGATCGCTGTAATCGCAGGCGTAGGGAAACAGCGCTTGCACTCTGCGCGTGATGGCGGCGCAGCGCACGGGGTTCAGCTCCCGCGTATAGCCGTTCAACTCGCACGTGCCCGCCACGCGCAGGCGCTCGCCCAGGCGCGAAAACACCAGCTTGTGGCCGTCGTCCGTCAGTGAGACGGTCGGTGCGGCGGATGGGTCAAGAATCGGATAGGTGGCCGAATAACCCTTGCCCGGATACAGCATCAGGCGGATGCCCAGCGGCTGCAGCAGGGGCGCGGAAAAGCTGCCCATGGCCACCACCACGGCGTCCGCGTATTCACTGCGGTGGCGGCCATGCGCATTGATGCATTCCACGCCCGTGATGCGCGCGCCATCCGCCAGCAAACGCGTCACGGTGCTGCCGTACTGAAAATCCACGCCGGCAGCGGCGGCGCGGGCCGCCAAGGCCGTGGTAAACAAATGCACGTCGCCCGACTCGTCGCTGGCCGTAAAGTCGCCGCCGACGATGTGCGGGCGGGCGTGGGCCAGGGCCGGTTCCAGCCTTATCACTTCGTCGGCGCTGACGGTATTGCGCGGGCAGCCCAGCTCGCGCAAGAGGGCGGCGCCCGACTGCGATTTATCGAACTCCTGCTGGTCCGTATAGAAATGCAGAATGCCACGCTCCAGGTGGTCATATTCGATACCCGTTTCGCGGCGCAGGGCTTGCAAACTCTGCCGGCTGTACTCGGCCAGGGCGACGATCTGCCGCATATTGCGCGACACCCGCGACGGCAAGCACTCGCGCAGGTAATGCAGCGCCCACTGCCATTGCAGCGTATCAAGACGGGGCCGGAACAGCAGCGGCGCGTCGTCCTTGCCCAGCCAGCGCACGACCTTGCGCAGGGTGGCGGGATTGGCCCACGGTTCCGCATGCGAGACGGAAATCTGCCCGCCGTTAGCAAAACTGGTTTCCTGCGCCGCGCCCGCCTGACGTTCAAGCACGCGCACATCGTGGCCCGCCTGGCGCAAATACCAGGCCGATGCCGTGCCGACCACGCCGGCGCCGAGGACAAGGATCTTCATGGCGGGCCCGGCTCGCTTAGCGCGTCAGCAGGACGGCGATGGCGACAAAGGCGGCGATCCACACGGTTTCCATCACCAGCATGATCACGGGACGCCAGCCCAGCGAGGCCAGCGACTGGAACGATGTTTTCACGCCCAGGGCGGCAATGGCGATGACGAGGCAGGCGCGCGAGGCATTGTTGATCCAGCCATTCACTTCCTGCGGAATCAGGCCCAGGCTGTTCGTGATGACGAGCCAGACAAAGCCGATCAGGAAGAACGGCACCAGCGGTGGCGCATCGACTTCGCTCTTGCCATCCTTGCGCTTGAACATGATCGACAGGCCCAGCACGACGGGCACGAGGCAAGCGACGCGCGTCAGTTTCACGAAGGTGGCCACGTCACCCGTATGGTTGCTGACCAGGTAGCCGGCGCCCACCACTTGCGCCACGTCATGGATGGTGCCGCCGATGAACACGCCCGCTTCCGTCGGATCAAAGCCCAGCAGCTTGACCAGCAGCGGATAGACGATCATGGCCAGGGTCGACAGCGACGTCACGCCCACCACCGTCAGCAGGGTGAACTTTTCGTTTTCCTTGGTTTGCGGCAGCACGGCCGAAATGGCCAGCGCGGCCGACGCGCCGCAGATGGCGACGGAACCGCCCGACAAAATGCCTTCCGTAATGGGACGCTTGAGCCACCTGGCCAGCAGGTAGCCGAAGCCCAAGGTCGCCACCAGGCCGCCGACGACGATCAATAACGGCGTCACGCCCACGGAAGCGATCTGGTTGAAAGTGATGCGCGCGCCCAGCAGGGCCACGCCCGTGCGCAACAACACCTTGCTGCAAAACTCGATGCCGGGCTTGCAGGTGGGATCGGACGCGAGGAAGTGGAAAGCCAGGCCGAAGAACAGCGCATACAGCAGTTGCGGGCCGCCGTAATTGCTGGAAATAAAGGTGGCCGACAGGGCGATCACCAGCGCGATGGCCACGCCGGGCCAGCTGCGCAGCACGGCGCGGGGGCGCCAGATGGCAACGGCGGAAGACAGGTAGGGAATGTTCTTGTCGACAACGCGTGTTATCGCTGAGGAGTTGGTTTTCATGCGGGTCCGCTCATAATGTTTTAAAAATTGGGACATTTCATCTCGTTTTTTAATAATACACGATGAACTAGCGAAGTCCATGCTTTTCCATGAAAATCGAAACCGGATGTTCCGGAAACTGACGTTTTTTACTTTTTACTCCCGTAAACGACGAGCGGCGCGGCCCTTCGCAGGGACGCGCCGCTCGCTACTGACGAGTTAAAATTTACTTTTTGTTCAAACGGGTGATCAGGCTGGACGTATCAAAACGGTTGCCGCCCGCTTGCTGCACTTCGCCATAGAACTGGTCCGTCAAGGTCGTCACGGGCAGGTCGCTGCCGTTGCGTTTGGCTTCGGCGAGACAGATACCGAGGTCCTTGCGCATCAGGTCGACGGCGAAACCGAAGTCGAACTTGCGCTCTATCATCGTCTTGCCGCGGTTTTCCAACTGCCACGACTGCGCCGCGCCCTTCGAGATCACGTCGACCACCAGGGCCGCGTCGAGGCCAGCGTTTTCCGCAAAGGCGATGCCTTCGCTCAAGGCTTGCACGAGGCCCGCGATGCAGATCTGGTTGACCATTTTTGTGAGCTGGCCGGAACCGGAGGCGCCCATATAGGTGACAGCGCGCGAGAACAGGGCGATGACGGGCTCGGCGCGCGCATACGCTTCCGCATCGCCACCCACCATCACGGTCAGCTTGCCGTTTTCCGCGCCCGCCTGGCCGCCGGACACGGGCGCGTCGAGGAAGAACACGCCCTTTTCTTTTGCCGCCGCGTGGATGGTGCGCGCCGCTTCGGCCGAAGCCGTCGTATGGTCGATCAGGATGCTGCCTGGCGCCATGGCGGACAGCAAGCCGCCCTCTTCCAGGATGACTTGATACAGATCATTATCGTTGCCGATGCAGGTGAAGACGAACTCGGCGCCGGCTGCTGCTGCGGCCGGCGTGGCGGCGCTGCGGCCCTTGTGCTGCTCCAGCCAGGCGGCCGCGCGGGCCGGGTTGCGGTTGTACACGGTGACGTCGTGCCCGCCCGCCGCCAAGTGACCTGCCATGGGGAAACCCATGACGCCCAAACCGATGAATGCCACTTTTGCCATATTGTCCGTCCTGTCGATGAATGAATCCGATTATTGTTGCACAAAGAGTCGCCGCTGGCAGCATCAAGGTTCGGGGGCGCGCCGATAATACAGGTCGAACTCTTCCTCGCCATCGGGCACGAAGCCGTGACGCACATAGAAGTGGTTCGCCTCGCTGCCGCGCAAGGCGCCCACGCGCACGCTCTTGCGGGCCGCATCGGCCTCGGCAAACACGCGCGCCAGTACGGCCGCACCCAAGCCTTGCCGCTGGCACCCTGGCGCCAGGTAGAGGTGATCGAGCAGCAAATAGTCCGCTTGCGGGCGCAACACATAGAAGCCGGCCAGCGCGTCGCCATGGCGCAACTGCCAGGTGCAATCGGGATCGTACGTGGCCAGGAAACGCTGACGCGCCCGCTGCGGGTCATAGCGGCCGATACGCTCCAGGCTTTCACGCATGGCAGCCACGCGCAGGCTGGCCAGCGCCTCGCCATCGGCCGGGCTGGCAGGAACGAAGGTCAGCATGGCGTCACAGCACTTCGCGCAAGGCTGCCATCAGGGCTGCACACTCGGCCGGGGTGCCGATGCTGATGCGCAAATACTGGCTGATGCGGTGGGCATTGAAATGGCGCACGATCACGGAACGGGCGCGCAAGCGGGCCGCCAGTTGCGCCGCATCATGCTGCGGGTGGCGGGCAAAGACGAAATTGGCCACCGACGGCAGCACCTCGAAGCCCAGCGCCGCCAGGTCCGCCGTCAGCTGTTCGCGGCTGGCGATGACGGCCTGGCGCGTCTGCTGGAAATACGCTTCGTCGTGCAGCGAGGCCACGGCGCCGGCCAGCGCCAGCCGGTCCAGCGGATACGAATTGAAACTGTTCTTCACTCTTTCCAGCGCCTCGATCAGGTCAGGATGCCCGAAGGCACAGCCCACGCGCAAACCGGCCAGCGAGCGCGATTTCGAGAACGTCTGCACCACCAGCAAGTTCGGATAGCGCTCGACCAGGGCCACGGCGCTTTCTCCGCCGAAATCCACATACGCTTCATCGACCACCACCACGGCGTCGGGATGGGCGCGCAGCAGCGCTTCCACGCCGGCCAGCGGCAAGTCGACGCCTGTCGGCGCATTGGGATTGGGGAAGATGATGGCGCCGCACGGGCCCTGGTAGTCTTGCGGGCGGATGCGCATGGATTCGTCGAGCGCTACCGTGCGGTAATCGATGCCGTACAGCTTGCAATACACGGGATAGAAGCTGTAGCTGATGTCCGGAAACAGCAGCGGCGCATCGTGCTTGAGCAAGGCCATGAAAGCCAGCGCCAGCACTTCGTCGGAGCCGTTGCCGACGAACACTTGCCCGCTGTTCAGTCCGTGGTAGTCGGCCAGGGTTTGCTTCAGTTCGCTGGCGGACGGATCCGGATAGAGGCGCAGGCTGTCGTTGGTGGCGTCGCGCAGCGCGGCCAGCACTTGGGGCGATGGACCGTAGGGATTTTCGTTGGTGTTGAGTTTGACCAGGCTGGGCAGCTTGGGTTGCTCGCCAGGGATATAGGGGGTCAGCTCGCTGACGATGTTGCTCCAGAATCGGCTCATTGCTTTGCTTTGGTATGGGGGCAGGATGGGGATACGGTAGATTACCATAGGCTGAGCGGGGTCAAGGTGGGCGGCGATGGCGAGGGGTAGCGTGGACAACATCGGTACCACCCCGAAGTTGAAGAGGACGCGGCATGAACAGCATGCACAAGCTGAACGATACACAGGCGCGGCCTGATGCGCTGGAGCGACAGGCACGCCAGCGCAAAATCGATGCATGGCTGCAGGTTGCAGCCAGCCTCAGTGAACAGATCGCCGTCGAATTGCAGACTGCCACGGACCAGCTTCAGGGCAAAGGAATGGCAGACCTGCAGCGCGCGACGGTACTGGCGCAACGCTTGGCAAGGAATAGCAGGGCCATGCACGATACTCTCGGGACACTGTTTGACAGGGGTGAAAAAAGCGAGGAGCATGGAATGAAACGCACGGAGGATTGCACCATGGACGAGCAGCTCAACGCACTCGCAAAAGACATGGCTGGTGTAAAAGCGGATATTGCCGTTCTCAAGACGGATGTCGGCAACTTGAAACTGGACTTGGCAGTGGTGCGCTCCAATTATGCGACCAAATCCGATGTGGCTGAGGCGAAGTCGGCTGTCATTCTGTCGTGTGTGGGAACGATAATTGCTATGTCGGGCGTGGCGTTTGCTGTGGCTAGGCTGGTGCACTAGCTTGTTGCGTTAGTGGCGGCGCTAGTTATTAGAACTTGAATGGAGGAAAAAACGCCTTGCGCTGCGCGCTTTGGGCGATTTTTTCTACCTGGACTTTGAGCTGGTGGCTTTTTGACCTTGCGGGAATAAAAAAAGCTCCCTTGCGGGAGCTTCTCTTATGTATTCTGGCGGAGAGGGTGGGATTCGAACCCACGGTACGATTTAACGTACGCTTGATTTCGAGTCAAGTACATTCGACCACTCTGCCACCTCTCCGTTTACTGCGGTCTATTCATTCAAACTGGCGCGCCGGTTTGAACGAGGCGCTATTTTAGCATGGGTGTTGTTGGGTTGGGTAGGGGGTTTATTGCTAATCTTGCTTTTGAAAAGCAAAAACCATTTGGGCGATTCGGGGAGGCTCGCGCGCGTGGATTCCCGTCTTTGAATTTGCTGCCTTGGCGCACGCGTAAAAACCAATTTGGCAATTCGGAGAGCCCCGCGCAAATATGCGCGGGGCTTCGAATCCCACGCGCAAGGCGCGCAGGCGCCTTGCTCCTTTCCGCCGCCACAAATAAAAAAAGCTCCCTTGCGGGAGCTTTCTCTATTTGTTCTGGCGGAGAGGGTGGGATTCGAACCCACGGTACGATTTAACGTACGCTTGATTTCGAGTCAAGTACATTCGACCACTCTGCCACCTCTCCATTTGCTGCGGTCTCTCCCGCATTGCTGCGAGAAGGCAAGATTATAGCAGCCCGCAGCGAAAAGAAAAGGACTATTTTAAGCCGTCAGATGCGTCAGGCCACCCATGTAAGGGCGCAGCACTGGCGGGATCTCGACGCTGCCGTCTGCCTGCTGGTAGTTTTCCAGCACGGCGACCAAGGTGCGGCCCACTGCCAGGCCGGAGCCGTTCAGGGTGTGCGCCAGTTCCGGCTTGCCGGCGGCGTTGCGGAAACGCGCCTGCATGCGGCGGGCCTGGAAGGCTTCGCAGTTCGACAGGGACGAGATTTCGCGGTAAGTATTTTGCGCCGGCAACCACACTTCCAGGTCGAAGGTCTTGGTGGCGCCGAAACCCATGTCGCCCGTGCACAGCGACATCACGCGGTATGGCAGGCCCAGGCGTTGCAGGATGGCTTCCGCATGGCCGACCATGTCATCGAGCACCTGGTACGACGTGTCCGGATGCACCACTTGCACCATTTCCACCTTGTCGAACTGGTGCTGGCGGATCATGCCGCGCGTGTCGCGGCCATAGCTGCCCGCTTCCGAACGGAAGCATGGCGTGTGGGCCGTCATCTTCAGGGGCAATTGGTCGAGCGCCAGGATTTCGTCGCGCGCGATATTCGTCAGCGACACTTCCGAGGTCGGGATCAGGTAGAAGGTCTCGCCCTCGCCTTCCGCGCCGCCTTTTTTCACCGAGAACAGATCGGCTTCAAATTTCGGCAGCTGGCCCGTGCCGCGCAACGAATCGGCATTGACCATGTACGGCGTATAGCATTCCGTGTAGCCGTGCTCGTCCACGTGGGTGTTGAGCATGAATTGCGCCAGTGCGCGGTGCAGGCGGGCGATGCCGCCTTTCATGACGGAGAAGCGCGAACCGGTCAGCTTGGTGGCCACTTCGAAATCGAGGCCCAGCGGGGCGCCCACGTCGACGTGATCCTTGACTTCAAAGTCAAACGTGCGTGGCGTGCCGACCTTGCGCACTTCCACGTTGCCCGACTCGTCCGTACCCAGGGGCGACGATTCATGCGGCAAGTTCGGCACGGCCATGATGAAATCGCTCAGCTTGGCTTGCACGACGCTCAGGGCCGCTTCATCGGCTTTCAGCTCATCGCCCAGGCCGGCCACTTGTGTCATCACGGCCGAGGTGTCTTCCCCCTTGCCTTTCAACATGCCGATTTGCTTGGACAGCGCATTGCGCTTGCCCTGCAGCTCTTCGGTGCGCGTCTGGATCGCCTTGCGTTCGGCTTCGAGGGCGGTAAAACCTGCCACGTCGAGCTGGAATTTGCGCGTCGCCAGGCGTTCTGCGACGTTGGCGATGTCTTTACGGAGAAGTTGGATATCTATCATGGGTGGATGGCGGTGCCGATGTATCGAAAGCACTCATTGTACCAAGACCCTGTTCACTTCGATGAGTTTTGCGCAAGGTCAACCATCGTCATGGCAGCCTGGCTGGGCACTCGCGCCCGCTTTACAACCAGTGTTCAGATAAAGGCGGCTTTTTCGGCAGCGGTCAGGCGGCGGGCGCTGACGGTAACGACAGGCATCGTGCTGTCGGCAGCCTGGGCGACGACGGTGCTGCTGGCGCTCACTTCCACGGTATTCGCGCCGGCGGTGGCGAAGCTGGCGCCGATGGCGATGATGGCGGCGGCGACAAAGGTGATTTCCATGTTTTTCAGTGCGTTCATGATGTTACTCCTGGTTAGTTTGTTTCGTTGACTGCTGCTGGTATGGTGGTACTTTAGCCAACGGCCACGAACAACGCCACCGGCTTGCGACCAGCAGCGAAAATCAGGGAGCGAACGGTGAAAAACGGGGACTGAAGCGCAAAGAATAGTTACAAGGCGTCCTTGACGAGACGACCGAGGCGGCCAATCGCCTGCTCGATGCACGGCGTCCACGCATTGCCGCAATTGAGGCGCAGATAATTGCTGAACTTGCCCGAGGCCGAGAACAGCTGTCCCGGCATGTACGCCACGCCGTCCGCGATGGCCTTGCCATGCAGGGCCATCGCATCGACTTGCGGCGGCATCTGCACCCACAGCACGAAACCGCCCTGCGGCTCGGACAGCATGCACTCAAGCGGAAAACTGGCCGCCACGGCATCGGACATGCGCGCGATGCGCTGCACCAGGGTGCGCCGCATCTTGCGCAATTGCTGGTCGTAGCTGCTGCCTTCCAGAAAATCGGCCAGCACGGCCTGGAAGAAATGGCTGGTGGCGCCGCTCGACACGGTTTTCAGCAAGGCCACTTCCTGCGCGAAACGCCCGGCCAGCACGTAGCCGACGCGCGAGGCGGGCGTGATGGCCTTGGAAAACGAGGAGCAAAGCAGCACATTGCCGCTCGTGTCGTAGGCCTTCACGGGCCACGGCCGCTGCGGCGCAAAGCACAGGTCGCCATATACATCGTCTTCCACCAGCGGGATATTGAATTCCGACAGCAATCCCGCCAGCCGCTTCTTGTTTTCTTCCGGCATGACACAACCGAGCGGGTTGTTGGCGTTCGGCACGAACAGACACGCCTGCACGAGACCGGCGCGCAAGGCCAGTTCCAGCGCGTCGAGCGACGGCCCCGTCTTCGGGTCGGTGGGGATTTCCAGCGCCTTCATGCCCAGGCTTTCGATCATCTGCAGCAGCACGAAATATGTGGCCGACTCGATGGCGATGGTGTCGCCCGGCCTGGCGACGGCGCGCAAACACAGGCTGATCGCTTCCGTGCAGGAATTCGTCACGACGATCTCGTGCGGGTCCAGCTTGCCCCAGTCCAGCGCGCGGCGCGTGACCTGGCGCAGGAAATTGCCTTCGCTGACGTCGTAGCAGCTGACCTTGCTCAATAACGCGGGCTCGCGCCGCGCCACGGCGCTGATGGTGCGCTGCATGCGCTTGATCGGCAGGATCTCGTCGGGCGGCCAGGCCGTGCCCAGCTGCACGATATTCTCCGTTTCATTGTCCTTCAGCACGCGCATCAGCAAATTGTTGATGCCGACAAAGGCCGGCTCCTTCAAATGCTGGGCGTCCGCGCTGCACGGGCGGCGCGGCGCGCGGTGGCGCACGAAATAGCCGGACTGGGGCCGCGCATCGACTTGCCCCCGGTCTTCCATCAGGCGCAAGGCTTGCATCACGGTGCTGATGGAGATGCGCTTTTGCTGCGCCAGGTGGCGGATCGACGGCAAGCGGTCGCCGGGCGCAAACACGCGCGAGTCGATCAGGGCACCCAGCTCGTTGGCCAGGTGCTCGTACAGATTCAAATGCGCGCTCATGTTCATCCCTTCAGTATGCGGCTGCCGCGCGCGGCACGCACAGATACAGTTGCCGAGTTTTTTGATAAGCACAGTCTACGACGAAATGTACTGTATTCATCACAATTTCGTTTTCCTGCATCTGTCATGGTTCGTCGCAAGCGCCTAAGCTGTTCCTGTCAGCACAACAGGAGCGATGCCATGCATACCGACCACGAATTACGCAGCGAACGGCCCTTACGCCTGGAAAAAGCGCACGCCAGGGTCATCGAATGCCTGTCCGGCACGGCGTGGATCACGGCCTACGCCCAGTTCGAGGATTGCGTGCTGCGCAGCGGCGAACGCTACACGATACCGAATGACGGCCTGGTCCTGGTCGAAGCCGTGGGCAGCGGACACATCCGCGTACATGGCACAGCCACACCCCGGTCCGCCCTGCTGCGCTGGCTGCACCTGGCACTGCCTCACACACTGAATACAAGGAATACATGATTCAAGAACCACTGCGCGTCCTCATCACGGGCGCCGCCGGCGTTATCGGCACCGCTTTCTGGAAGCGCCGGCACGGGGAATTCTCCCTGCGCCTGGCCGACCTGCACACAGGGAAGCTGGCCGAAGCGCCCTGCCCGTCCATGCAGCTCGATGTCAGCGACTATGCCGCCTGCCTGGCCGCCTGTGCCGATATCGATGTAGTGCTGCACCTGGCCGGCGTGCCGCACGCCAGCGCCGATTTCGATGCGCAGCTGCTGCAGCCGAATATCGTCGGCACGCACAACATCTTCCGCGCGGCGCAGGCGCAAGGCGTGAAAAGAGTCGTGTTTGCCAGCAGCGCGCAAGCCGTCGAGGGCTATCCGCTGGACGTGCAAGTGCAGGAAAACATGCCGGCCCGGCCCGCCAATATGTATGGTGCCAGCAAGGCTTTCGGCGAAGGCGTGGCGTCGGCCTTCGCCCACCAGCATGGCATGACGGCGATTGCCGTGCGCATCGCCAACGTGGCCAACTTTGCGCCAGGTCAACAGCACAGCGCGCGCGACATCGCCGCCTTCAGCAGCGAGCGGGACGTGGTGCAATTGCTGGCCCGCTGCGTGAGCGCGGACGTGCCGGCCGGCTACCACGTCGTGCATGGCGTGTCGGACAACCGCTACAAGCGGCTAGCCATCGAAGCGACGCGCCAGGTGGTGGGCTACGCGCCGCAGGATGACGGTTTTAGCTTGCTGGGACTGTAGCCTCAGCCCTTCCCTGCTTTCCTGTCCAGCTCGCGCAGCCAGGCCAGCTTGTCGGCAATTTTACTTTCCAGGCCGCGCGGCACGGGCTGGTACCAGCCCGGTTCGGCCATGCCGTCCGGGAAGTAGGTTTCACCGGCCGCATACGCATCGGGTTCGTCGTGCGCGTAGCGGTAGGCGTGGCCGTAGCCCAGTTCCTTCATCAGCTTCGTCGGCGCATTGCGCAAGTGCACGGGCACTTCCTTCGACTTGTCCTTCTTGACAAACGCCATGGCCGTATTGAACGCGTTATAGCCGGCATTGCTTTTCGCGGCGATCGCCAGGTAGATGACGGCCTGGCCCAGCGCCAGCTCGCCTTCGGGCGAACCGAGCCGTTCATACGTTTCCGCCGCATCATTGACCATGGTCAAGGCACGGGGGTCGGCCAGGCCGATGTCTTCCCAGGCCATGCGCACGATGCGCCGCGACAAATAACGGGGGTCGGCGCCGCCGTCGATCATGCGGCAAAACCAGTACAGGGCCGCGTCCGGGTTCGAGCCGCGCACGGATTTATGCAGGGCGGAAATCTGGTCATAGAAATTGTCGCCGCCCTTGTCGAAGCGGCGCGAATTCAAGGTGAGCGCATTGTCGACGAAGGCCGCGTCGATTTTGGTCGTGCCCGTCGAGCTGGCGGCCGTCTCGGCCTGTTCCAGCGAATTCAGGAAGCGGCGCGCATCGCCGTCCGCGTAGCCGATCAGGGTATCGGCGGCCGCCTCGTCAAAGGTCAGGTGCGTCAGGGCCGTGGACTGCGCCTTGGCCAGCAACTGCTTCATCTCGTCTTCGTTGAGCGACTTTAATACATACACTTGCGCGCGCGACAGCAGCGCCGAGTTCACTTCGAAACTGGGGTTTTCCGTCGTCGCGCCGATGAAGGTCACCAGGCCCGATTCGACGAAGGGCAGCAAGGCGTCCTGCTGCGATTTATTAAACCTGTGGATCTCGTCGACGAACAATAAAGTGTGCTTGCCGAACTGGTCCAGGCTGTGGCGGGCCTGGTCCATGGCTGCGCGGATATCTTTTACACCCGCAAACACGGCGGACAAGGCGATGAATTCGCTGTCGAACGCGTTCGCCATCAGGCGCGCCAGAGTCGTCTTGCCCACGCCGGGCGGCCCCCACAAGATCATCGAGTGGGCCTTGCCCGCCTCGAACGCGAGGCGCAGCGGCTTGCCCACGCCCAGCAGATGCGTCTGGCCGATGACTTCGTTTAGGGTGGCTGGCCGCAAGGCTTCGGCCAGCGGCTGGCGTGGTGCGGTGGAAAAGAGATCCGCCATAATGAGTTACCTAATAAGAATGCAAAAGCCCCGCATTGCTGCGAGGCCGGCTCATACGCAAGGCGCGACAGTCTTAATTATTAATGACGTCGGCACCCTTGGGCATGACAAATTTAAAGTGATTAGCCGAAAGCGCCGGATTTTTCTGGAAATTCTTGAACGCCAGCACCGAGGTCTGCCCGAACGAATCGCGCAATTCCATCGCTTCCGGCACGCCATTGCGCAGGCCGATGGTGATTTCGTCAAACGTTGTGTCCTTGGCTTTCGGCGTCGCTTTCAGCCATTCCAGGCCATCGCGCGTGCCCGCTTCAGCCAGGGTGAAATTCTTTTCCAGGTCGTTGCTGCCGAACAAGATGGCCGCTGGCGAGGAACCGAGCGCGTCGCCCAGTTTCTTGACCGTTACCTGGCTCAAGTCCTTGTCATAGATATACAGCTTGTCGCCATCGGCTTGCAGCAGCTGCTCGTACGGTTTCAGATACGTCCAGATAAACTTGCCTGGACGGGCAAACTCGAACGTGCCACTGGCCGGTGTCGACACTTTCGACTTGCCGCTGGCGTCCGCCTTCTTGACCTGGCGCTGCACGAACTCGCCCTTGGCCGACTTGGTGCCGGCCGCAAAGCTCTTGAACTGTTCCAACGCGCTGGCCGAGGCACTGGCCGCGAACAGCAGGCCGCAGGCAACGCTGGCCGCGCCGATCATCATTTTTGCTGCGAAAGTATTGCTTTTCATTCTTTACCCTTGTTCGGCACTTGCCGCCGGCACCAGGATTTCCCGGTTGCCATTGGATTGCATGGTTGATACCACCCCGCTCTGCTCCATCTGCTCGAGCAGACGGGCGGCGCGGTTGTAGCCGATGCGCAAATGGCGCTGCACCAGCGAAATCGAGGCGCGGCGGTTTTTCAGCACCACCGCCACCGCCTGGTCATACAGGGCATCGGCCTCGCCGCCGCCCTCGCCCGGCGCGCCGCCTTCGGCGCCGTCGCCTTCCAGGGTGCCGCCTTCGAGGATGCCCTCGATGTAATTCGGTTCGCCCTGCAGCTTCAGATGGCTGACAACGCGGTGGACTTCTTCATCGGACACGAACGCGCCGTGCACGCGCATCGGCAAACCGGTGCCGGGCGGCATGTACAGCATGTCGCCCATGCCCAGCAGGGTTTCCGCGCCCATCTGGTCGAGAATGGTGCGCGAGTCGATCTTCGACGATACCTGGAAAGCGATACGCGTCGGGATGTTCGCCTTGATCAAGCCCGTGATCACGTCTACAGATGGGCGCTGCGTGGCCAGAATCAAGTGCAAGCCGGCGGCGCGCGCCTTTTGCGCGATACGCGCGATCAATTCCTCGACTTTTTTGCCCACTACCATCATCAAATCGGCCAGTTCGTCGATGATGATGACGATGGTCGGCAGTTTTTCCAGCGGCTCCGGCGAGTCCGGTGTCAGGCTGAACGGATTCGGGATGTGTTCTTCGCGCTTTTTCGCGTCGGCAATCTTCGCGTTGTAGCCGGCCAGGTTACGCACGCCCATCTTGCTCATCAGCTTGTAGCGGCGTTCCATCTCGTTCACGGCCCAGTTCAGCGCATGGCCGGCCTGGCGCATGTCGGTGACGACGGGCGCCAGCAAGTGCGGAATGCCTTCGTAGACAGACATTTCCAGCATCTTCGGATCGATCAGGATCAAACGCACATCGAGCGGGTCGGATTTGTACAGCAGCGACAGAATCGTCGCATTGATGCCGACCGATTTACCGGAACCGGTAGTACCGGCCACCAGCAAGTGGGGCATCTTGGCCAGATCCGCCACGACGGGCTTGCCGGCGATATCCTTGCCCAGCGCAATCGTCAGGCTCGATACGCCATCGTTGTAGACCTTGGAGCCAAGGATTTCCGTCAGGCGCACGATCTGGCGCTTGCTATTCGGCAATTCCAGCGCCATGTAATTCTTGCCGGGAATGGTTTCCACTACACGGATGGAAGTAAGCGACAGCGAACGGGCCAGGTCGCGCGCCAGGCCGACGATCTGGCTGCCCTTGACGCCCGTGGCCGGCTCGATTTCATAGCGCGTCACCACAGGGCCGGGGTAAGCGGCCACTACCTTGGCATCCACGCCAAAGTCCGACAATTTCTTTTCGATCAGGCGGCTCGTGAATTCCAGGGTTTCCACGGAAACCGTTTCCACCACGGGTGGCGCTTCATCGAGCAAGGACAGCGGCGGCAGCTTGCCGTCGCCGGGGGTTTCAAACAGATGCGCCTGGCGTTCCTTCTCCACGCGCTCCGATTTCACCACGGTCACCACCTGCGGCTCGATCTTCACGGGCGGCGCGGCCACATGTTTCTCCACGTGCTTGGCCCGTTCGATGACCACCACTTCGTCGCGGCGCACGGCAGCCACTTCGCCCTGGCGGCGGTCTTCGCGGTCCTGGTAGCGCAGCACGAACCAGTTGAAGGCATCTTCGATGGCGCCGCCGATGCGTTCGGCCACTTGCAGCCACGATACGTGGAAGAACAGGGAAAAGCCCAGGCCGAACAGCAGCAACAGTAATAAAGTCGCGCCCGTGAAACCAAAGGCCACGTGGGCCGAGTGCCCCACCAGCTGGCCCAGCACGCCACCGGGATCGCGCGGCAGCTGCACGTGCAGGCTTTTCGCCATGCGCAGGTATTCGAGTCCCATGCTGCCGATCAGCATGATGGAGAAGCCGACGATGCGGATCAGCATCTCGACGTGGTGCTCGCGCTCCACCTCTTCCTCTTCCAGCAGGAAGCGGCGGCTCAGGCGGCGATAGCCATGCCACACCGTGCGCAGCAGCCACACGCACCACCACCAGGCGGAAAAGCCGAAGATATACAGCAACAGATCGGAGAAGGTCGCACCGAGCTTGCCGCCCAGGTTGGCGACCTTGTCGACGTTGGTGGCATGCGACCAGCCCGGGTCGAGCTTGTTGAAGCTGGCCAGTATCAGCACGAAATACAGGGCAAACGCGGCCAGCGCGAACCAGCGCGCCTCGGACAGCAGCCGCACCAGCCGGTTGGGCAGGGGCCGGCGTTCGACCGGTTTTCGGGTGTAGCTATTTTGATTGGCCTGGGCTGGTTTAGTCATTCTGGGAAGCGCTGCAAGGTGAAAAATGTTTCTGAAAGGGAATTTCCCATAATAAGGAAGTATTCTAAGCCATATATGCCCCGGACGGCCCCACGATTCGTCGCTACAGGCGGCTTGGTCTATAATCGTGGATTGCTTGCGCAAGCGCAATACGCCCTTGTTCTTCGCGCGTATGCCCCCAATTCGGATAGACCCCACTCATAGAGAAGCTTCCCATGACCACTACCAAACACGCCCGCGTTTTGATCCTCGGCTCCGGCCCAGCCGGCTACAGCGCCGCCGTCTACGCCGCCCGCGCCAACCTGAACCCGATGCTGGTCACCGGCGTGGAACAAGGCGGCCAGTTGATGACCACCACCGACGTGGAAAACTGGCCTGGCGACCCGATGGGCGTGCAAGGCCCGGACCTGATGCAGCGCTTGCTGCAACACGCCGAGCGTTTCAATACGGAAATCGTGTTTGACCACATCCACACCACCTTCCTGAATGAAAAACCGATCCGCCTGAAGGGCGACAGCCACGAATACACGTGCGACACCTTGATCATCGCCACGGGCGCGTCCGCGCAATACCTGGGTCTGCCATCGGAAGCGGAATTCATGGGCAAGGGCGTGTCCGCCTGCGCCACCTGCGATGGCTTCTTCTACCGCAACCAGGAAGTGGCCGTTGTCGGCGGCGGCAACACGGCCGTCGAAGAAGCGCTGTACCTGTCGAACATCGCCAATAAAGTCACGCTGATCCACCGCCGCGACAAGTTCCGCGCGGAAGCGATCCTGATCGACCGCCTGAACGCCAAGGTTGCCGAAGGCAAGATTGTGTTGAAATATAACCACACTCTGGATGAAGTGACAGGCAACGAAGGCGGCGTGACGGGTCTGAACATCAAGTCCACCATCGACGGCAAGGTTGAAGCGCTCTCCGTGCACGGCGTGTTCATCGCCATCGGCCACAAGCCGAACACGGGCATCTTCGAAGGCCAGCTGGAAATGCACAACGGCTACATCAAGACCAAAACTGGCCTGGAAGGCATGGCCACGGCCACCAGCGCACCGGGCGTGTTTGCCGCCGGCGACGTGCAAGACCATATCTACCGCCAGGCCATCACCAGCGCCGGCACGGGTTGCATGGCAGCACTGGACGCCCAGCGCTACCTGGAAGGCCAGGAGTAAGCGTCGCATGGCGTCGATGAAAGACTTTGCCGACCTGAAAGCGGTCAGCAAGCAGCTCAAGGAGCAGGCGGATGCGCGCGCGCAAGCCGCGGCTGAGCGCGCGCAGCAGGTCAAGGTGCAAGCCGTGGAGAGCAATCTGTTCAAGGCCAGCATCGGCGGCGTCAAGCGCCTGCCCGAGTCGGACCGCTACGTGCCCAGCCTGCCCAAGGCGGGCGCCATGGCGGCCCAGCAGCCGGCGCGCAAGTTGTCTCCGGAAGAGGACGATGCTGCCGTGTTGCGCGAATCGCTGTCGGACTTGTTTGAAGTCGACCATTACCTGGAAAACGATCCGGCCCTGAACTACGCCCGTCCCGGCGTGGGACCGGACGTGGTCAAGAAGATGCGCAAGGGCCACTGGCCTATCCAGGATGAGCTGGACTTGCACGGCTTGCGCCGTGACGAGGCGCGCGACGGTATCGGCGCCTTTTTGAACCAGGCGACGCGGCGCAAGCTGCGCTGCGTGCGCGTGATCCACGGCAAGGGTTTTGGCTCGAAAGGCCAGGAACCGGTCTTGAAATCGATGGTGCACAGCTGGCTCGTGCAAAAGGATGAAGTCATCGCCTTTTGCCAGGCGCGCCGCTCCGAAGGAGGCGATGGCGCCCTCGTCGTTTTACTTTCCGCAGCGCTGCAGCCCATCCGTTAGCCTTGACAGCAAGATCACAATTCAATAACAAGTTCCGCACTGCACACGGCCCCGTTTGTCACCATTCGGGGCCGTGTCATGTTAACCTGTGACAATTATTTCCTGCTCAAGCGCTCCGCCCATGATGCCACCCCAATTGCCGCCTGGCTCGCTGATCAAGATCATTGAGGTCATCGCCATCCTGGTGGGCGCGTTTTCCGGCTTCATCGAAGCGCGCCGCAAGCGCATGGACCTGGTCGGCGTGTTCGTCGTGGCGTTCATCACGGCATTCGGCGGCGGCACCCTGCGCGACATCCTGCTCGACAAGCGCCCCCTGTTCTGGGTTTCGCACCAGGAATACGCGATCCTCATCTTCGTGCTGGCCCTGACGGCCGCGCCCTTGATCCAGCATTTGCGGCAAATCGTCTCGGAACGCCTGATCGTCATCGCGGACGCCATCGGCCTGGGCATGTTCGCCATCGCGGGCGTGGCTGAAGCCATGCGCGCCGGCATGCCGATCTTCATCGCCTCGATGATGGGGGTGATTACGGGGATTTTTGGCGGCGTGATGCGCGACATCGTCTGCAACGAAGTGCCGATGGTGTTTCGCGACGGCAAACCATATGCGATCTGCGCCTTCTTCGGCTGCTGGGCTTATTTATTGCAGATGCACTTCGGCGCCGAGCACGACTTCGCGCTGTGGACCAGCGCCAGCGGCATCACGATTCTGCGCCTGATCTGCTGGAAATTCGACATGCGCCTGGGACGCTGAAGGTCAGCGGCCCAGGCTGAAACACTTACACGGCGTCGGGGCCAGTCTCGCCCGTGCGGATGCGGATGACTTGCTCCACATCGCGCACGAAGATCTTGCCGTCGCCGATCTTGCCCGTGCGGGCCGCCTTGATGATGGCGTCGACCACCAGTTCCGACACGCTGTCGTCCACCACCACTTCGACTTTGACTTTCGGCAAGAAGTCGACCACGTACTCGGCGCCACGGTACAGCTCGGTATGGCCCTTCTGGCGGCCAAAGCCCTTCACTTCCGTCACGGTCAAGCCCGTCACGTTCACGTCGGCCAGGGCTTCGCGTACTTCGTCGAGCTTGAATGGTTTGATGATGGCGGTAATCTGTTTCATGGCTTTCTCCTTATTGGTAATCGTCAGTTCTTCATTGGCTGGCTTAACGGGACCCCGCAAAACCGTAGCGAGCAAGTTCAATACCGGGTTGAGTAGCGGAGCCGTACTTTAGTACGGTGAGCAACGGATGCCCGGTAGTGAGCTGCGCAGTAGGTTTGGCGGGGTTCCCCACGTTATTCGTAGAATTTCGACGTAATCGGGTAGCGCCAGTCGCGGCCGAAGCCACGGTGTGTGACGCGGATGCCCACCGGCGACTGACGCCGCTTGTATTCATTGATCTTGATCAGGCGCGTGACCCGGGCCACATCGGCCGGCGGGTAGCCAGCCTCGATAATCTCGGCGATCGGCCGGTTTTCTTCCATGTACAGCTGCATGATGCCGTCGAGTACGTCATATGGCGGCAAGGAATCCTGATCCAGCTGGTCGGCGCGCAATTCGGCCGACGGTCCGCGCGTCAGGATGCGCTCGGGAATCACGTCCGACACGCTGTTGCGCCATGTGCACAAGCGGTACACGAGGGTCTTGGCGATATCCTTGATCACGGCAAAGCCGCCCGCCATGTCGCCGTACAGGGTGCAATAGCCGACCGCCATCTCGCTCTTGTTGCCCGTCGTCAAGACGATACTGCCATGCTTGTTCGACAGGGCCATCAGCAGGGTGCCGCGGATGCGCGCCTGGATATTCTCTTCCGTCGCGTCTTCCGCCAGTCCGGCGAACTCGTCAGCCAAGGTGGCACGGAAAGCGTCAAAGGTTTGCTTGATCGGAATTTCATCGTAGCGCACATTGAGGCGTTTTACCATGTCGCGTGAATCGATCCATGAGATATCGGCCGTAAATTGCGATGGCATCATCACGGCGCGCACCTTGTCGGCGCCCAGCGCATCGACGGCGATGGCCAGGGTCAGGGCGGAATCGACGCCGCCGGACATGCCGATCAGCACGCCAGGGAAGCCGTTCTTGCCGATATAGTCGCGCACGCCCAGCACCAGCGCCTGGTACACCTGCGCTTCGGTGGTCAATGGCGTGGCCAGCGGCTGCGGCACGGGCGAGGCGCCGTCGAAGTCGACCAGTTGCAAGTCTTCCTCGAAGTGACGCAACTGGGCGCAAATCGTGCCGGCCGCATCCATGACGAACGAGTCGCCATCGAAAATCAGTTCATCCTGGCCACCGACCAGGTTGGCATACACGAGCGCCATGCCTTGCGCGCTGACATTCTTGCGCATAGTTTCATAGCGCAGATGCTGCTTGTTCATGTGGTACGGCGAGCCGTTCGGCACCAGCAGCACTTGCGCGCCGGCCGCGCGGGCGCGCATGGGCGCATGCTCGAACCACGTGTCTTCGCAGATATTGATGCCGAAACGCACGCCCTTCACGCCAAACACGAAAGCCTGGTCGGACGACGTGAAGTAACGCTTTTCATCGAACACGGTCGTGTTCGGCAAGTCGTGCTTGCGGTAGGTACCCAGCACTTCACCGTTGAGCAGCACGGAGGCGGCGTTGTGGCGCACTCCCTTCTCGTCTTGCAGGGGCAAGCCCACCACCACGTGCAAATCCTTGAACTGGGCCAGGTCGGCAGCCAGTCCCGCAAACGCTTCCTGCGTTTTTGCGTAGAATGCATTGCGCAGCAATAAGTCCTCGGGTGGATAGCCGACCAGCGACAGTTCCGGCGTGAGCACGATATCGGCGCCCGCCTCGAACGCGCGGCGGGAAAGGTCGAAGATCTTGGCACGGTTGCCGGCCAGATCGCCGACCGTACTATTCATTTGAGCAATTGCGACTTTGACTGTCATGATGATGATGGATATTTTCGTTCTATTAAACAAGACAGGGGCGCACAGGCCGATGGTGGCGCCCCGAGAGTGATGAATGCACACTACAACAATGAATTATCGCACGGCTATCGTCACTACCCTGGCTGAAATTGGCGAAGCGGCCTGGTCTGAACTGCTGGCAAGCCAGGCGGACGCCACTCCCTTCCTTTCCTACGCCTTTTTGCACGCGCTGCACGAGTCCGGCTGCGCCAGCGCGGACACGGGCTGGCAGCCGAATTACCTGGTGCTGTGGCAAGGCGAGGTGCTGGCCGCCGCCCTGCCCCTGTACCTGAAAATGCACTCGTATGGCGAGTACGTGTTCGACTGGGCCTGGGCCGATGCATATCAGCAACATGGTCTCGAATATTACCCGAAACTGCTGTCTGCGATACCGTTTACGCCTGTGAGCGGCACGCGCTTGCTGGCCCGCGATGGCGAGGCGCGCGCCGCCCTGCTGGCCTTCCTGCAGGCCCAGCAACAAGCCAGCGACGTATCCTCCTGCCACATCCTGTTCCCACCGGAAAGCGAAGCGCACCAGCTGGCGCAAGCCGGCTACCTGATGCGTAGTGGCGTGCAGTTTCACTGGCTCAATCCCGGCTACACGGATTTCGAGCAATTCCTCGCCACCCTGGAACACAAGAAGCGCAAGAATATCCGCGCCGAGCGGCGCAAGGTGCGGGAAGCAGGCATCACCCTGCGCCAGGTACGCGGCATCGACGCCCTGGACGCCGACTGGCAGCTGTTCCACCGCTGCTACAGCAATACCTATGCGGAACACCGCTCCTCGCCCTATCTGTCGCTGGACTTCTTCCGGCGCATCGGCGCCAGCATGCCTGAAAACATTCTCCTGGTGATCGCCGAGCGCGAAGGCCTGGCCATTGCCGCCTCGCTGGTGATCCACACGGCAGACACTTTATATGGCCGCTACTGGGGCGCGCTCGAGCACGTGCCCTGCCTGCATTTCGAGACGGCCTACTACCAGCCGCTGGAATTCTGCATCGCCAACGGCATCGCCACCTTCGAGGGCGGCGCCCAAGGCGAACACAAGATGGCGCGCGGCTTCCTGCCGCAAAAGACGTGGTCGGCCCACTGGCTGGCGCACCCGGCCTTTGCGGACGCCGTGCAGCGCTTCCTCGAGCGCGAACGGGGCGGCATCGATGCCTACCTCGATGAATTGAACGAGCACAGTCCGTTTCGCGCATAAAAAAACGCTCCCGACCATGACTGGCAGGGGAGCGTTTTCTATTTTACTGCGTGTACTTAGGCTTTGGCGGCATCGGCCTTGAACGCGGCGACGCCGCTCAGGATTTCTTCCTTGGCGATTTCCGGACCATACCAGCCGTCGATCTTGACCCATTTGCCTTTTTCCAGATCCTTGTAGTGCTCAAAGAAATGCTGGATTTGGCGCAAACGCAGTTCGTTCAGATCTTCCGGCTTTTGCCAGTGGCTGTAGATCGACAGGACCTTGTCGACTGGCACGGCCAGCACTTTCGCGTCTTCGCCCGACTCGTCGGTCATTTTCAGCACGCCGATAGGACGGCAGCGCACGACCACGCCAGGGATCAGCGGGAACGGGGTGATGACCAGCACGTCAACCGGGTCGCCGTCCGGCGATAGGGTGTTCGGCACGTAGCCGTAGTTGCACGGGTAATGCATGGCGGTACCCATGAAGCGATCAACGAAGATCGCGCCGCTTTCCTTGTCGACTTCGTACTTGATCGGATCGGCATTCATCGGGATTTCGATGACGACGTTGAAATCGTTCGGCAGGTCGCGGCCGGAAGAGACGTTATTCAAACTCATGGGGTTCCTCATTAGCGGATGGTGTTTTAACCGCGCAATTATAGCGAAGTACAGGCAGCTTGTGCGATGCAGCAGCGGCCCGCCGGTGTTTTGCGCGTCCTGCCAGCAACAGTGCCATGCACGGCCTGCGGGCACGCGCAGCCTGCCCGCGAAAGAATAAACAGACCACTCAAAATAATAAGTAAAAACACTTAAGTAATACTACGCTTACGCCTGAATTAATACCTGGAATATCTTCGTATTTTCATTTCAATATCACCATGCGGCAGGCATGGTTATTATAAGCGGCATTGCATTTATTGCAGCCACTTATAACAACAATTCGACCATCATTCATCCGGTGATACCTGCACATAATGACGCTGGCGTTTCAACATGCTGCGCCGAACGCCGGCCAGCCCGGCAATCTCCGCTTCCAGCATAATATTTGCTCTTATTTGAAGAGTTTATTTGATTCAAATGGCGACCTCGCCAAAAAATGGCACGACCAGAAGACAATCATCAATTCTGATAAACTATAACATTCTTGTGATTCCAAACTTTGTATATTCTGCAATCGACGCCTTCCCTGAATTCAATATGGCGCATCCACGCGCCACCGATAAATCCTTGCAAAAAGGAATATGATGATTCCCTCTTTCCGGCCCGGTCCTTTATTAAAGGTCACCGGCGTTATTTTCATTCTGTTTGGCCTCGCCCTGCTTGGCGGCGGCATCTGGCTGGCCAGTCTCGGCGGCTCCTGGTACTACCTGCTGGCCGGCATCGGCATGCTGGTCGCAGGCGTGCTCGTCTTCAAAGGCAAGCGCAGCGCGCAACCGTTCATGGCCTTCCTGCTGCTCGCCACCCTCATCTGGTCCGTCATTGAAGTGAAATTTGACTGGTGGCAATTGCTGCCGCGCCTCGACATCTGGTTTGCCGCCGCCGTCTGGCTGCTGCTGCCCTTCGTCAGCCGCCGCCTGGCCCCGCCCGCCGCTGGCGCAGCGAAACAGCCGCAAGCGGGCAAGACGGCCCTCTCTGCCGCCGTCGCGCTGACCGTCATTGCCGGCGTCATCGCCCTGCTCCAGGACTACCATGACTTGCATGGCGACGTGCCGGCCGAAAACATGGCAGCCACCGCCACCGGCGATTTCGCGCCTGGCGTCGAACACAACGACTGGTCCGCGTATGGCCGCTCCGGCTATGGCGACCGCTATGCGCCGGCCGCGCAGATCACGCCGGCCAATATTTCCGGTCTGAAGGAAGCCTGGACCTACCACACGGGTGACTTCAAGGGTCCGAACGACCCGGGCGAGATCGCCAACGAAGTCACGCCGCTGAAGGTCAATGACATGCTGTATTTGTGCACGCCACACAATATCGTCATCGCCCTGAACCCGGACACGGGCAAGGAAATCTGGCGCCACGATCCGAAGATCAACCGCGATGCGGCCAGCTACCAGCACATGATCTGCCGTGGCGTGGCGTACTGGGACGTGAACGCGGGCCGCGCCAAAAATAATCCTGCCCCTGAAGCTGCCAGTATGGAATGCCCGCGCCGCATCCTGGCGCCAACCATGGACGGCACCATGATCGCCGTCAATGCCGATACAGGCGAGTCGTGCAAGAGTTTTGGCAAAAATGGCGTCGTTAACCTGTACAAGAACATGGCCATGATCAAGCGCGGTTTCCTGATGCCGACCTCGCCGCCAGCCGTGTCGCAGAAAATGGCCGTGATCGCCGCCAGCGTGACGGACAACCATTCGACGGAAGAGCCATCGGGCGTGATCCGCGGCTACGACCCTGTCACGGGCAAGCTGATGTGGAACTGGGACCCGGCCACGCCGGAAGATACGCAGCCTTTCCCTGAAGGCAAGAACTACACCAACAACTCGCCCAATTCCTGGGGCGTGGCCAGCATCGATGAAAAGCTGGGCATGGTCTACATTCCGATGGGCAATGAAACCCCCGACACCTGGGGCGGCAACCGCAACAAGAACGGCGAGAAATTCAACAGCGCCATCGTCGCGCTGGACCTGGCGACGGGTAAAGTGCGCTGGGTCTACCAGACCGTGCACCACGATATCTGGGACATGGATATCGGCGGCCAGCCATCCCTGGTCGACATCGACACGCCGAAAGGCAAAGTGCCATCCGTGGTGGCCACAACAAAACGGGGCGACATCTATGTGATCGACCGCCGCGACGGCAGCCTGGTCGTGCCGGCGCCGGAAAAACCCGTGCCAACGAGCAATCCTGCCGCTGGCGACACCCTGTCGCCCACGCAGCCGTTCTCGGCCCTGACCTTCTTGCCTGAACGCAATATCAGCGAAGCGGACATGTGGGGCACGACGCCATTCGACCAGCTCGCTTGCCGCATCATCTTCAAGGAACGCCGCTATGAAGGCCCGTTCACGCCGCAAACGGCCGGCAAGGGCGCCGTCATCTCGCCTGGCCCGCTGGGCATCTTCGAATGGGGTGGCGCGGCCATCGACCCCGTGCGCCAGTTGTTGATCGTCAACCCTGACTACATGGGCTTCCTGGAAAAACTCGTGCCGCGCGCAGAAACGACGGCCAAGGGCGGCACGGGCGGCGAAATGGGCTTGCAGCCGCAGACGGGCGTCCCGTTCGCCGTGGAAATCAAGGCCTTCCTGTCGCCGCTGGGCTTCCCATGCCAGGCACCGCCGTGGGGCTATGTGGCCGCCGTCGACCTGCGCACCATGAAAAAAGTGTGGATGCACAAGAACGGCACCACGCGCGACAGCGGTCCCGTGCCGATTCCATTGCCACTGGGCGTGCCCAGCCTGGGCGGCATGGTGACCACCGGCGGTGGCGTGACCTTCCTCAGCAGCACGCTCGACTACTACATCCGCGGCTACGACGTCAGCAATGGTAAAGTCATCTGGAAAGCCCGCTTGCCAGCCGGCGGCCAGGCTACGCCGATGAGCTATGTGTCGAACAAGTCGGGACGCCAGTTCGTCGTCGTCATGGCCGGCGGCCACGGTTCGCTGGGCACGAAGATGAGCGACACCCTGGTCGCGTATGCCTTGCCGGAAGGCACTGCAGCAGTACCGAAGAAATAAAGTAGCAAAGTAGCAGCGCAAAAAAAAGCCGTTCAGTCTGCACTGAACGGCTTTTTTACGTCTGAAGAAACAAGTGGCTTACAGGATGGTAGCCAGTGCGCACTGCCGGTAATGCGCGGCAGCCTGTTCCGTCTGCTGCAAGGCGTCGTGCATCTGCGCCAGCTTCAGGTGGGCGTCGCGCACCATCTGCGGCTCGTTCGCGTCCGACAAAGCCTGCTCCAGGTGGCGCTGGGCCTTGCCCCACAGTTTTTGCTTGAGGCACAGGGTACCCAGGGTCAGCGCCAGTTCCGCGTCCAGCGGACGCTGCTTCATCCATTGCTCGCAATGCTCGATCTGCAGCAGCAGGGCCGGCGTGCCGCTCGGGGCCGCCGCTTCGCGGTAGGCGCGCACGACGCGCTCGTCCCAGTCGGCGGCCAGCGACTCTTCGCACACGAGGCGCGCTTCGTCATGCAGGCCGCGCGCATTCAGGGCCGTGGCGGCGCGGCAGGCGATGTACGGCTTGACCCGGTCCGCGCTTGGCACGGTCGACCACACGCGCATCAGGGATTCCGCGTCATGCGACGGGTCGGACAGCAAATGGTCGTAAGCCAGTTCGCGCAGGCGCGACGACAGGGCCGGATGCAGGGCGCGGTGCTTGTCGAGCGAACGCACGAGGCGCAGCACTTCCGGCCAGTTCTTCGCCTGCTGCTCGGCTTTCAGCGACCATTGCAGCGCGTGGATATGGCGCGTGCCGCTGGCATTGAGTTCGCGCACGGCGGCCAGGGCCGCTTCCGGCTGGTGGTCGTCGACCAGCAATTCCGTCACCGTCATCAAACGGGCCGTCTTCAGGCTGGCATCGCCTTCGACACGCGACAACCAGCTGTCGCGGCGTTCGGACTGGCGCATGCGGTGCGCGGCGCGCGCGCCGATCAGCGCGGCCAGGCCGGCGTTTTCTTCCAGCTCGGCGGCGCGCAAGGCGGCCTTCTCGGCATGGCCGAAACGGCCTTCGAACAGGGCTTTCAAGGCTTCGCGCAAGCCCTTGTTGCCGTCGCGCTCACGCTTGCGCTGGCGGTAGGCCGCCACTTGCGCCGGCATGCGCACGGTGGCGCGCACGGCGCGCACCAGCAGGTACAGCAACACGAACAGCACGACCTGCAGCAGCAGGAAGAAGTTCAGCGACAAATCGATGCGGTACGGCGGGTAGAACAGCACCACATTGCCGGGGTTGAAACGGGCCGTCACGGCGATACCGATCGCCGCGGCCATCAGGGCGAGTAACCAGAGAAATAGACGCATGGGCTCAGGACTTCGCTTTGTAGTTGCGCACAGCCGTCAGGCTGTCGGACAATGTTGGCATTTCGATGGCCAGGTTGCTGCCCTGCACCTGACGCAGCAGGGCTTGCGCCGTCTGCGTGCTCTTGGCGCGGGTGTCGAAATACTTGGCCAGCGCATCCTGGGCAGCGATCAAGTCGTTGCGGAACGCCGTTTCATTGCGCGACAACAAGGCCATGCGGGCATTGAGCAGGCGCAACTTGACGTTTTCACGCAAGAAATACGCTTGCGTCGGCGACAGCATCAGCGCTTCCGGCGTATCGACACGGCGGATGCGGATCAATTGACGCACGTCGGCCCACATGTCGCCGCTCCAGGTATTGAAGCCGTCGCGCACTTTTTGCAGCAGCGGTTCCGGCGCGGGCGGTCCCACCAGCTTGCCGCTGGCATCGCGCACGGGCTTGGCCCCAGCCTTGGCCTTGCCCGGCTTTTCCGGCGCGGCCGGCAAGGCAGGCGTTTCATCGGACAGCATCGGCAGCGAGTCGACCTGGGCGATCACGGCATCGAGGCGCAGGGCCACGCCCGTCGAATCGACGCTGGGCAGGGCCTTGAGTTTTTCCATGTCGCGGCCGATGGCGCGGCGGATGGTGATGAATTGCGGCTTGTCGGAGCGCGACAGGCTGCGGTCCGCGTTTTGCAGGGCGATCAGCGCGCCGGGCACGTTGCCGGCCAGTTGCAGCTGCTGGCTGGCCGTCGACAGCACTTGCTCGATTTCCGTCAGCGCCCACTCGTCGCGGTTCTTCGACAAGTCGTTATACAGTTGTTCCAGCGCAAGCTGCTGGCTTTGCGTTTCGCTCTGGCGGTTTTCCAGCGCGCCCACCTTGATTTGCAGCTCTTTCGTGCCTTCTTGCACGTTGCGCGCCAGCACGCCCATTTCGGCATTGCTGACATCGCCTTTTTGCAGGCGCTTGGCCACTTCTTCGCGCAGGTTGCGGATCTGCTTGCTGGTCGACCAGCTTTGCGCAGCCAGCAGCACGGCCAGCACGATGACGGCGATGCTCATGGGCTTTTGCAGCTGTTCGAGCAGGCTCGGCGCGCGGCCAGCGGGTTGGTCGGCCGCCTGCGGCGCCGTCTTCACGGCGCTGCCAGGCGTTGCATTCGGTTCGGAGAGTGTAGGCATTTCGTTCATGGTCGTGATTGTAACGCGGCGAGCACTCCTGCGTCGCCTGATCCTGTCAGGGTGACACGGGCAAAACCCAGGGCCGCCGCCGTTTGTGCAATGCGGGCGTGCGGCACGATCAGATGCTGCTGTTGCATTTTCACAACAGCCGCCTTTTTACCATCCATTTCGTCCAGCAGCGCCAGCAAGCCGCGCAGCGCTTCCGAGCTGGTGATGATCCAGTCATTATTATGCTGCAACAGGTTTTCCAGGGTCGCCCGCAAGGCCGGCGTCAGCGTCGGCACCTTGCGGCGGTAAGCCGTGACGAACTCGACTTCGGCGCCGGCCGCGCGCAAGCCGTCGGCCAGGTAATCGCGTCCGCCATCGCCGCGCACGATCAGCACGCGCTTGCCGTGCAGGGCCGGCAAGTCCAGCGCCAGCAATAAATGTTCGGAATCGCTGCGCGCCGTATCGAGCGGACTGGTAATGCTGGCGTTGGCATCCGTGACGCCATGCGCGGCCAAGGCCGTCTTGCTGCCCTCGCCCACCACGGCCAGCGGCAAGCCGGATGGCCAGGCGGGCAGGTGCGCAAAGACGCAGTCGATGGCGTTGGGCGAGACGAACGCCACCAGGTCGTATTCCATCAGGCGCGCCAGCACGGCTTGCAGCTGCGCGCATTCCTGCTCGCCGTCAAGCGCGTGGATTTCCAGCAGCGGCAGCAGTTGCACGGGCAGCCCCAGCGCCGCGATGTTGGCGGCCAGCGGCCCCGCTTGTTGCGCGGGCCGCGTGATCACCACGGTGTCAGGCATGCGGCGCCAGGCCTTCATGGTTGTCGGGGGTGACGGCACACGAGGCGAGGATGCCGGCGGCATCTTGCCCGCGCAGCAATTCGGCCACCTGCTCACCCAGCTGTTCCGGCGCGCTGGCCGGGCCTTCAAGCTCGGCGCTGGCCATGCGCGCGCCGTCCGGCGTGGCGACCATGGCGCGCAAACGCATCTGTTCGCCCTCGACGGTGGCGAACGCGGCCAGCGGAATCTGGCAGCTGCCGCCGAAAATCTTCGATACCTTGCGCTCGGCCGTGACGGCTTGCGCCGTATCAATATGGTTCAGCGGCGCCAGCAAGCGCACCAGATCGGCGCCGTCCGCGCGTCCGCTGCGGATCTCGATCGCCATGGCGCCCTGGCCGGCGGCCGGCAGGCTGTCTTCCGGCGCCAGCACGGCGCGGATGCGCGACGCCAGGCCCAGGCGTTTCAAGCCGGCGGCGGCCAGGATGATGGCCGCGTAGTCGCCACGGTCCAGCTTGCCCAAACGCGTATCGAGGTTGCCGCGCAGCGGTAAAATCGTCAGGTGCGGATAGCGCGCGGCGATCAGCGACTGGCGACGCAGGCTGCTGGTGCCGACGACGGCGCCATGCGGCAGCTCGGCCAGGCTGGCGTAGTCGTTCGAGACGAACGCATCGCGCGGGTCTTCGCGCTCGAGGATGGCGGCCAGGCTGTAGCCCTCCGGCAACTCCATCGGCACGTCTTTCAGCGAATGCACGGCCAGGTCGGCGCGGCCTTCTTCCATCGCCACTTCCAGCTCCTTGACGAACAGGCCCTTGCCGCCTACCTTGGACAAGGCGCGGTCCAGAATCTGGTCGCCGCGTGTGGTCATGCCGAGAATTTCAACGCTACACTGCGGATACAGGGCGGCCAGGCGTGCGCGCACGTGTTCAGCTTGCCACATGGCAAGACGACTCTCGCGCGTGGCGATCACCAGGCGGGCAGGAATATTCAATTCGTTCGGGGTCAATTCGGATGCTTTCAAAACAAGTTCTTTCGCTGTGGCTGTCGTTGTCATTATCGTTGCCAATTCGCCCGTCCGATATCAATTTGTATCGGAATGGCGCCCGGCGTCGCTATAATCGTTATCCCTTGGCCTAGAAGGCCAAGTCAGGCTAGCGTCCATGTTGAAGACCACAAATTTTATCATGCGCCCCCTCCCCTCTGCGGCCAAACGCCCGGTGCGATCCACATTCCCTTGCTTTTACACTTACTTTGGTTCTTTATTATGCTCAATGACGCAGTAGCACCAGAAATAGTTCCAGCGGCCGGCTCCGACAAGGACGCGCCGCTGAAAGAAGACATCCGCCTGCTGGGCCGCCTGTTGGGCGACGTGCTGCGGGAACAGGAAGGCGACGCCGTCTTCAATGTGGTGGAAACCATACGCCAGACCTCCGTGCGCTTCCGCCGCGAAGCGGACGCGGGCGCCGCGCTGGAGCTCGACGCCATGCTGAAGGAACTGAGCCGCGAACAGACGATTTCCGTCGTGCGCGCCTTTTCCTATTTTTCGCACCTGGCCAACATTGCGGAAGATCAGCACCACATCCGCCGCCGCCGCGCCCACCTGCTGGCCGGCTCGCCAGCGCAAAAGGGCAGCGTCAGCTTCGCGCTGAAAAAACTGCGCGCCGCCGGCGTGCCGCGCAAGACGGTCGACACTTTCTTCCAGGACGCCCTGATCGCCCCCGTGCTGACGGCCCACCCGACGGAAGTGCAGCGCAAGAGCATCCTCGACGCCGAGCACGACATCGCCCGCCTGCTGGCCGAGCGCGACCTGCCGCAGACACCAAAAGAGCGACACGCCAACATGCAGCTGCTGCGCTCGCGCGTCGCCACCCTGTGGCAGACGCGCATGCTGCGCTACTCGAAGCTGACGGTGGCCGACGAGATCGAAAACGCCCTGTCCTACTACCGTATCACCTTCCTGCGCGAACTGCCGGGCCTGTATGACGACATCGAGGACGATATCGCCGCCGAGTACCCGAACGGCGATGGCACGATCGAACCGATCAACGCCGCTTACGTGCAGATGGGCAGCTGGATCGGCGGCGACCGCGACGGCAACCCGAACGTCAACGCGGGCACCATGCAGCACGCGCTGGCGCGCCACGCCACCACCATCCTCGACTTTTACCTCGACGAAGCGCATGCGCTGGGCGCGGAATTATCCGTCTCGACCCTGATGGTGGGCGTGAGCGCCGAACTGCAGGCGCTGGCCGACCAGTCGCCGGACGCCTCGCCGCACCGCAGCGACGAGCCGTACCGCCGCGCCCTGATCGGCATCTATGCGCGCCTGGCCGCCACGGCCCGCGCGCTGGGCGCCACCAACATCCTGCGCAAGGAAGTGGGCGCGGCCGCCGCGTATCCGGGCGCGGCCGCCTTTGTCGCCGACCTGCGCACCATCGTCGCCTCGCTCGAATCGCACCACGGCGCCGCCCTCGTGCGCCCGCGCCTGGCCACCCTGGCGCGCGCGGCCGACATCTTCGGTTTTCATCTTGCCTCGCTCGACATGCGCCAGACTTCCGACGTGCATGAGCGCGTGCTGGCCGACCTGTTCGCGCAAAGCGGCGTGGCCGCCGATTACACGGCCCTGTCCGAGGAAGACAAGCAGGCGCTGCTGCTGAACGAACTGGCGCAGCCGCGCCTGCTGTACTCGCCCTACATCAGCTATGCCACGGAAACGGATTCCGAGCTGGCGATTTTGCGCGCGGCGCGCGACATCCGCCAGCGCTACGGCGCGCGGGCGATTCGCAACTACATCATTTCGCACACGGAAACCGTGTCCGACTTGCTGGAAGTGTTGCTGCTGCAAAAGGAAACGGGCTTGCTGCGCACCGACTGGCAAACTGGCGACAGCAGCTGCGAGCTGATGGTCATCCCCCTGTTCGAAACGATCCCCGACCTGCAGCGCGCGGCCGGCATCATGAGCCAGGTCATGGCCTTGCCTTTGGTCAAGCAATTGATCGCCAAGCAGGGCCAGTTGCAGGAAGTCATGCTCGGCTATTCCGATTCGAACAAGGACGGCGGTTTCCTCACGTCCAACTGGGAACTGTACAAGGCGGAACTGGCGCTCGTCTCCGACTTCCAGAAGGCCGGCGTCAAGCTGCGCCTGTTCCATGGCCGCGGCGGCACGGTGGGCCGTGGCGGCGGACCCAGCTACGAAGCCATCCTGGCCCAGCCGCCGGGCACCGTCAATGGCCAGATCCGCCTGACGGAGCAAGGCGAGATCATCGCCTCGAAATTCTCCAACGCGGAAATCGGCCGGCGCAACCTGGAATTGCTGGTGGCCGCCACCCTGGAAGCGAGCCTGGCGCCGCAGGAAGCCAATCCGGCCCGCAACGGCCAGCTGGCGCAGTTCGAAGCCGTGATGGCGCAACTGTCGGACCTCGCCTATCACGCCTACCGCCACCTCGTGTATGAAACGCCGGGTTTTACGGAGTATTTCTTCTCGGCTACGCCGATTGCGGAAATCGCCGAACTGAACCTCGGTTCGCGCCCCGCCTCGCGCAAGGCCAACCAGCGCATCGAAGACTTGCGCGCCATTCCCTGGGGCTTTTCCTGGGGCCAGTGCCGCTTGCTGCTGCCGGGCTGGTTCGGCTTCGGCAGCGCCATCGAAGCGTGGATCAAGCAGGCCGACGGCGCCGCGCAGGATGACAGGATCGCTACCCTGCGCGCCATGTATGCAGAATGGCCATTCTTTGCCACCCTGCTGTCGAACATGGACATGGTGCTCGCCAAGACGGACCTGGCGATCGCCTCGCGCTATGCGGAACTGGTGGCGGACCAGGGCTTGCGCGAACGCATCTACAAGCGCATCACGGACGAGCATGGCAACACCTTGCGCTGCCTGGAGCTGATCACCGGCAATACCGAACGCCTGGCGGGCAATCCATTGCTGGCCCGTTCGATCCAGAACCGCTTCGCCTACCTCGACCCGCTGAACCACTTGCAGGTGGAATTGATCAAGCGCAACCGCGCCCTGTCCAGCGCCAGCAAAGTCGACGAACGGGTGCACCGCGGCATCCAGCTGTCGATCAATGGCGTGGCGGCCGGCCTGCGCAACACGGGCTGATCGCGTCACCTTGCCATCGGCAAACAGGGCCGGCACCGCAAGGGCCGGCCCTTTTGCTTGCCCAATGGAAAAATATTCTCAAGAAAGCAACAATTGGTATTACACTAGCGTCGGATACTTTTCCCTCTTCGGCGCCAGGCGCACCGCAGCGGCCAACCATGACGCCAGGAACGCGGATGAGCAAATGGTCGATTGAAACGCTGAGTTCGGCATGCGCCGCCCTCATCCTGATCATGATGGGCTGGCTGGCGGGCGCCGCCTGGCAGCAGCTCGACTTCTGGGAACACATCTGGCTGTCGCTGCTGCTGACGGGCGCCGCCGGCACAGCCATGTGGCTGATGCGCAGGCTGCGCGCCCGCCTCGCCAGCACGCGCCAGCAGCTCGACGCCAGCGCCATGCGCTACCGCGACCTGAGCGAGGCGGCACAGGACGGCATGTGGCAAACGGATGCGCAGGGCACGATCTTGCATCTCAACCAGCGCCTGTGCGACATGCTGGGCATCCCGGCGGAAAAGCTGCTGGGCCACAAGATGAGCGAATTCCACGACGAGGCGACCTTGCTGCGCCTGTGTCCTCTGCGCCAGACAGCCACGGATAGCTGCATGGGAGAATTGCAGTACCGTCACAGCGACGGCTCGGAACGCTGGGCCATGATCAGCGGCCGCTGCCTGTACGACCCGCAAGGCAGCCTGACGGGCGCCCTCGTGCTGGCCAGCGACATCACGGAACACAAACGGGCCGAACACGCCTTGACCGTCGCCCATGCGGAGCTGGAAAGCCGCGTGGCCCTGCGCACGGCCCAGCTGCTCGATGTCAATCTGCAGCTATCCGCGGAAATCGCCATGCGCGCGCAAACGGAAGCGGCCCTGGCGCGCAGCGAAGAGCGGCTGCAAGACATCATTTCCATGATGCCCCTGTCGCTGTTCCTGAAGGATGCCGATTCGCGCATGCTGCTGATGAACCAGGCTTGCGAGCAGCAATGGGGCGTGCGATTCCAGGATATCGCCGAAGGACGCGACGTGCAGCACTTTCCCTCGGACCAGACCCAGGGGTTCCACGCGGCGGACCAGGAAGCGTTTGCCAGCCGCCAGGTGGTGATCCGCGAAGAACTGGTGTGGAACGCGCGGCTGCAGGAAAACCGCCTGCTGCAGACGCATAAAAAACCCATCTTCGATGCCCAGGGCCGGCCGCAGATGATCATCGCCATGGGCATCGACATCACGGAAAGCAAGCGCAACGAGGAGAATCTGCAGCGCACCCTGGCCCAGCTGCGCGAACTGACCGACCACCAGCAGACCATCAAGGAAGAAGAAAGGCGCCGCATCGCGCTCGACATCCATGACGACCTGGGCCAGAACCTGATGGTGCTGCGCATCGACGTGTCGCTGCTGCATGCGCGCACGGCCAGGACCCATCCGCGTCTGCACCGCCATGCCCAGCGCGTGCTCGACACCATCGACGCCACCATCCGCTCCGTGCGCACCATCATTAATGACTTGCATCCCAGCACCCTGGAGCTGGGCCTTGGCCCGGCAGCCGAATGGCTGATACGCCAGATGGAAAGCCGCGGCGCCATCCGCTACCAGCTCTCGCTCGACAGCGAGGCGCCCGACCTGGGCCTGGACCAGCGCCAGACGTCGGCCATCTTCCGCGTGCTGCAGGAATCGCTGTCGAACATCGTGCGCCACGCCCAGGCCAGCGAAGTGGAAGTGGCGCTGGCGCAAGATACGGATGCCATCGTGCTGCGCATCAGCGACAACGGCATCGGCATGCAGCCGGACGCTCACGGCAAAAAGGCCGCCTTCGGCCTGAAAAGCATACGCGAACGCGTCCACGCCCTGGGTGGCGAACTGCGCATCGATAGCCAGCAGGGCCAGGGCACGGCGCTGGCCATCCGCTTGCCGATCGCCAAAAGCCAGCCCATCGAAGCCTAGGACAATTCCAAGGCGAAAAAAAAGAGGCTTGCGCCTCTTCTTATTGAATCTAATTACAACTGCAATTACGACGCCTGACAGAACCGTCGCGAGCGGAAGTGAATTGTGGCCGAGACGCGGAACCGTACTTGAGTACAGTGAGCATCGCAGGCCGCAAGTCACGACGCGCAGCAGGTTCTGACAGGTGTCTCTAGTTTTGAGTGAGGAAGGTTTTGAGTTTGTCCGAGCGCGAAGGCTGGCGCAGCTTGCTCATGGCTTTCGCTTCGATCTGGCGGATACGCTCGCGCGTCACGTCGAACTGCTTGCCCACTTCTTCCAGGGTGTGGTCGTTCGACATTTCCACGCCGTAACGCATGCGCAGCACTTTCGCTTCGCGCGGCGTCAGGGAATCGAGCACTTCCTTGATCACGTTGCGCATCGATGCGTGCAGGGCGGCGTCCAGCGGTGCCAGGGTCGTGTTGTCTTCGATGAAGTCGCCCAGTTGCGAATCGCCATCTTCACCCATCGGCGTTTCCATGGAAATCGGCTCTTTCGCGATCTTCATGATCTCGCGCACCTTGTTTTCCGGCATTTCCATCTTGACGGCCAGGGTCGCCAGGTCCGGCTCGCTGCCCGTTTCCTGCATGATCTGGCGCGAGATGCGGTTCATCTTGTTGATCGTTTCGATCATGTGCACCGGCACGCGGATGGTGCGGGCCATGTCGGCGATCGAACGCGTGATCGCCTGGCGGATCCACCAGGTGGCGTAGGTCGAAAACTTGTAGCCGCGGCGGTATTCGAATTTATCGACAGCCTTCAGCAAGCCGATGTTGCCTTCCTGGATCAGGTCGAGGAATTGCAAGCCGCGGTTGATGTATTTCTTGGCGATCGAAATGACCAGGCGCAAGTTGGCGACCGTCATTTCGCGTTTCGCGTGACGGGCACGCTTTTCGCCGGCAGCCATCTGCTTGTTGATCTTGCGCAAGTCCGCCAGCGGCAAGGCCACGCGGGCTTGCAAGTCGATCATCTTCTTTTGCAGTTCCTTGACGGCAGGCACGTTGCGGCTGAGGATGGCGCTGTACGGATACTTGCAATCGACTTCGCGGTCGACCCATTCCAGGTCGCACTCATTGCCCGGGAACACCTTGATGAAGTGGGCGCGCGGCATGCCGCATTTGTTCACGCACAGTTCCAGCACGGCGCGCTCGATGTGGCGCACTTCTTCCATCTGGCCGCGCAAGGTGTCGCACAGCTTTTCCACGACCTTGGCCGTGAAGCGGATGCCCAGCAATTCCTGTGAAATGGCTTCCTGCGCCTTGATGTAGGCTTTCGAGTTGTAACCCTCGGGCGCCTTGCGCATCTTGTCGTACTGCGTCGAAATGACGTTGAATTTCTCCAACGCATTCTTTTTCAGCTGGGCCAATTGCTCGCTGGAGAAACCGGCCGCGCCGCCATTGGCGTCGCCGTCTTCTTCCTCGGCTTCTTCTTCCTCTTCCTCGTCGTCACCGCTGGCGGCGGCAGGCGCGGCGGCAGCGGCTGGCGCCGGGGCATTGCTTTCGTTCAGATCGACAAAACCGTCGACCACTTCATCGACCTTGATTTCGTCGCGCGCGATTTTTTGCGACAGCGCAACGATTTCGCCGATGGTGGTCGGGCAGGCGGAAATCGCCTGGATCATGTCCTTCAGGCCGCCTTCGATGCGCTTGGCGATCTCGATCTCGCCTTCGCGCGTCAGCAGCGCCACGGCGCCCATTTCACGCATGTACATGCGCACGGGGTCGGTGGTGCGGCCGAAGTCGGAATCGACCGTCGACAAGGCGGTCGCGGCAGCCGCTTCCACTTCATCGTCGCTGGTGACGGTGGCGACGTTGTCAGTCAACAACAGGCTTTCCGCGTCAGGAGCGCGCTCGTAGACGGCGATGCCCATGTCATTGAAGGTGGCGATGATGCCTTCGATGGCTTCCGGATCGATGATGTTTTCCGGCAATTGGTCATTGATCTCGGCATAGGTGAGGAAACCGCGTTCCTTGCCCATGTTGATCAAGCCCGTGATCTGCTTGCGGCGGCGTTCCAGGTCCGCTGCCGATGCTTCCGGATCGCCCAGTGCGTCCGCCAGGCCGCCCTTGGCCTTGCGGTCGCGCGCTTTCGAGACGGCCTTCAGTTCGGCGCGCTCGACGGCGTTGAGTGCTGCCACTTCATCGTTTTCCGGCGTGAATTCGCTTGGCTTGCGGCCACGGCGGCCAGGTACCTTGACGGTCGGCAGGAAGTAATTCGAGGTATCGATGGCGGCCAGGGCATCGGCGTCCGTGGTCTTGCTGACCACTTGCGCGCCAGTGATGATGGTCACGGGCGCCGCTTCAGGCTTGGCGCGCACGACTTTCGAACGGGCTGCCGTCACCACTTTGTTCGTGGCGGCGCTTTCGCTGACCTTGCGCGGCGCGGCCGGAGCCTTGGCGCCAGGGGCGATCTTCACGCTCGGCGTCTTGGCAGGTGCCGCTTCAGCGGCCTCGGCCACGTCGGCAACAGCCTCGGCGGCCGGGGCGCTGACGGCCGCTTCCGCAGCCGTTTCGGCCGCTGGCACGGCAGCCAGGCGCGAGCGGCTTTTCTTCACCACGGTGACGACGGTCGGCGCCGTCGTGACGGTGGCTTCCGGATTCGCTTGCGCATTATCGATGAAGTAAGATAAAGTCGTTTTGGGTACGGCAAGTGGCGCCGCGGCTGGGCGTGGCGCCTTGGCGGACAACGTTAAAGTTTTTGGCGTATTCTTCATGAGATATCTCTTAATGCGAGACCAGATGGTGTCGGCGCGAAGTGAATGATTCCACCTAAGCCTGCGAAACCGGACTCGATGGAGCGTATTGTTGCGGCTGCCGTGTTAACGGCAGCGGCGCCTGTCTATCGGGACGTTCAAAGCCCGCGCATCCGTCATGGGGAGCGGCGGGGCCGAAGCCGGGTCAGATAAATAAGCGATGTACATTGCGGAATGAAAAAAAGCCCGTACCAGAACGGGCTTGAATCTATTGTTGTTCAGTGAAGACAGCGGAGAGCAAGATTATGCACGACGGCCAGTTATCTGGATAATTGATAAACAAAATATCTGATATCAAAAATACTAATAATTGGGGGCCTGCACCGCACTGCTCCTATCCCCTGCACACCTGAGCCAGACCGTCAAATACGGGGTCCAGTCATCAGCGCAAGCCGACATTATACACATTTCCCGCATTTCGCGTTTGGTACGGCCAGCCACGCGCAGGCAGATTGCAGCGCAAGTTGCCAAAAAAGACAATGCACTTGCCTGTGGCGCGTGCTATGCTCCCCTTTTATAGCCCAACCAATGATGTCGATGACCAGCTCCACGCCAGACCAGCAAGCCACCACTCCTGACACGCCAGTCGATGCAGCCCCAGCGGCGGCACCGGCCGCAGCGACCACGCCGGCGCCTGCCGGCCTGACCGCGCGCGCCCTGCTGAAGCAGTTCCAGGAGCAATTCCCGCCATTCCGCGATTGCCTGCCCTTGTCGATCGGTATCGACAAGCAGATCCTGGCGCGCCTGCCGGATCTGGACCGCAAGCTGATGCGCACGGCGCTGGGCATCCACACGGGTTCGCTGCGCTACCTGCGCGTGATGGAAAAAGCCAAGGTACGCTACGACCTCGACGGCACAGCCGGCGCGGAAGTGACGCAAACCCACCGCGACCACGCCACGCAAGTATTGCAGCAGCGCTTCAAGAAGGAAGCCGAGCGCAAGAAAGCCGAACGCGACGCGGCCGCCGCCGAAGAAGCGAACCGTTTGCGCCTGGAAAAACTGAATCAGCTGACCGCGAAATTCTCGCGCAAAGGCTGATCCGGTTTCATGGACACAGCTGCCGCACTGCCACTGCCCCCGTATCAAGGCATTGCACTCGACCACGTCAAGCTGGTACGCACCAGCGATGATGCACAGGCGGCCATGGCCGCCCTGCTGGCAGCGGACGCCATCGGCTTCGATACGGAATCGAAGCCGACGTTCGTCAAGGGCGAGTCCTCCACGGGACCGCATCTGATCCAGCTGGCCACCGACGACATCGCCTACCTGTTCCAGGTGGGCAGCACGCCGGCCCCGGCCCTGGCCGAACTCAAAGCCATCCTCGAATCGACCACCACCCTGAAAGTGGGTTTTGGCCTGTCCGACGACGTCAAGCGCCTGCGCAACAAGCTGGGCATCGCGCCGGCCCAGGTGCTCGACCTGTCCGTCGCCCTGCGCGGCGGCCAGCGCAATGACCTGGGCGCGAAGACGGCCGTGGCCAAGTTCTTCGGCCTGCACCTGCAGAAATCGAAAAAGATTTCCACCACCAACTGGGCTACCTCGCGCCTGACGGAAAAGCAGATTCTGTACGCAGCCGACGATGCGCAAGTGGCCCTGCGCGTGTACCGCCGCTGGATCGCCGACGGCGGTAAGGTGGCGCCGCAAAAAGCCCCGCGCGCCAGCACGCCGCCGGCGACGCCGCCCGCCCCGCCGCCTGTCTCCGCCTGAGCCGGCGCGCCTTCCTGCAACATGAGCAAGAGCAAGTCCATCGGCACCACGCCTGACGCGATCGCCGCCGCCGAACAGGCGCTGGGACGCCAGCTGCCGGCGTCCTACGTGCAATGGTTATTGGCGAACAATGGCCGCGCGCTGGGTGCCTTGAGCGTGTTTCCCGTGTACGACGCGGCCAATGCGCGCAAGACGTGGGAATCGATCGAGCGCCATTACCGCACGAGCTGGCAGGAATGGCTGGAGAATGTGGACGGCGGCAACGCGGCCAATGCCCTGCTGCCCTTCGCCCAGTTCGGCACGGGCGATTACTACTGTTTTGACTATGCGCAAACGGGGCCATCGGGCGAGCCCGTGGTCGTGCTGTGGTCGCACGAAACAGGCGCCACCGCCACGGTGGCGCCCGACTTTGCGTCGTTCCTGACACTGCCCGGCCGCCCGGGCTGACACCCGGCGGCCGGCCCAGCCTTATTTGACGAGACGCAAGGTCAGGGGATAGCGGTAAGTGACGCCATTGCTGGCCTTGACCGCCGCGACGATCGAGCACACCAGATTGGCCAATGCGACGATCCAGAACAGGAACAGGCCGATCAGCACGAACGACAGGATGAAGCAGGCGAAATACCAGATGATCAGGGTGATCTGGAAATTCAGCGCTTCGCGGGCGTTCTCTGCCGAGAATTTATCCGCGTCATCTTTCTTGATCAAATAAATGATCAGCGGCGCCACCCAGCTGGTGAACAGGCCGCCAACGTGGGACAGAATGGCGATCGTCGTATCTTGCGTACGACCCACTTCCGGCTGCGTGTTATCCATTATCATTCCCATCATTAGTTATAGATACACCAATATAACAGCAATATTTCCTTTTGGAATGAAACACTTGCTGACGCAAGGGACTTTTTTTGTTCGCCGCTACACCGCCGCCAGCGCCAGCCGCCCCAGGGTGGCGATGGCCTCTTCCAGCTGCGGACTCCACGGGTGGCCGTAATTGAGACGGATGCAGTGGCGAAACGCGCGCGTGGCGGAAAAGATGGGGCCGGGCGCGATGCTGATGCCGGCCGCCAGCGCGCTGCGGTGCAAGGCCAGCGCATCGATACCGGCAGGCATCTCCACCCAGACGAAATAACCGCCCTGCGGCCGCGTGACCCGCGTGCCTGGCGGAAAATGTACGGCAATGGCTTGCAGCATGGTATTTTGCTGCGCCGCCAGGGTCAACCGCAGCTGGCGCAAATGGCGGTCATAGCCGCCTTGCGCCAGGTAATCGGCCAGCGCCATCTGCAGCGGTATCGGCGCCGACAGGCTGGTCGTCAGCTTCAGGCGCTCGACCTGGCGCGCGTAGCGGCCCGCCACGGCCCAGCCCAGGCGAAAGCCGGGCGCCAGGGTCTTGGAAAACGAACTGCAATGCATGACGAGACCCGCGCTGTCGTGGCTTTTCGTCAGGCCGGGGCGCTGCTTGCCAAAATACAACTCGCCATACACGTCATCCTCGATCAGCGGCACGCCATGGCGCGCCAGCAGCTCGACCAGTGCGCGCTTCTTTTCCGGCGACATCAGGCTGCCCAGGGGATTCTGGAAATTCGTCATCAGCCAGCACGCCTTGGGCTGGTGGCGCTGCAACAGCTCTTCCAGCGCGGCCAGGTCGACGCCATCGCGGGGGCTGGTAGCGATCTCGACTGCCTTGAGTTCCAGCCGTTCCAGCGCCTGCAGACACGCATAGAAGCTGGGCGACTCGATCAGCACCGTGTCGCCAGGCCGCGTGACGGCTTGCAGGCACAGGTTCAGCGCTTCCAGCGCGCCATTCGTGATGACGATGTCATCGCTGGAAACGAGCACGCCGTCGAGCTGGTAGCGCAAGGCAATCTGGCGGCGCAGCTCCGCATTGCCCAAGGATAAATCCGTGACGGTGCTCCACGGGTCGAGCCGGCGCATGCTGGCCGACACGGCCCGCGCCAGTTTTTCCATCGGGAACAGGTGCGGACTGGGAAACGCCGAGCCGAAAGGCACGATATCGCGCGCGCCCACGGCGCCCAGCACTTCGAACACGAGGTCGCTGACATCGACCGTGGTGCTGGCGTCGAGCGGGCGCGAACTGTCCGGCTCGGGGGCCAGCGCGGCGCGCTGCGGCGCCACGTAATAGCCGGAGCGGGGCCGCGAGACGATCATGCCGCGCGCTTCGAGCAAATAGTAGGCCTGGAACACCGTCGACGGGCTCACGCCCCTGCGCGCATGCTGCTGGCGCACGGAAGGCAACTTATCACCAGGCAACAACAGCTGCGTGCTGATCATGGCGGCCACTTCTTCCGCCAATTCCTCATATCGTTTCAACCCTGCTCCTCAAACTGATCCGTAGTTTTATTGCACAACTGATCCTGTCACAGTGACAGCACCCGGTATATGCTAGGGTAACAATATCCGGGCAACAACACCGGCACGCCATTCCCACCGACGAGACAGGTGATTTTTCCCATGCGACTTCCCATGCTACTGCATTCCCCCCTCGTGCTGCTGCTGGCCCTGGCCGCCTTGCCCTGCATGGCGCTGGCCGCGCCCGCCACCATCTCCGCCAGCCACGACAGCCTGGAGCAGCGCATCACGGCGTGCACGGCCTGTCATGCGCAGCAGGAAAAGCACGACGCCTTCTTTCCCCGCATCGCCGGCAAACCTTCAGGCTACCTGTACAACCAGCTGCTGAACTTTCGCGAGAGACGGCGCCAGTATCCGATGATGAACTATATGGTGGAACACTTGCCTGACGATTACCTGCGCGAAATTGCAGACTATTTTGCGGCACAGCACCCGGCTCCGCCGCCGGCACAGCCCAGCAGCGCCGGCACGACGGCCCTGGAGCGGGGTAAACAATTGGTGCTGCACGGCGATGCCGGCAAAAAAATCCCCGCCTGTATCGGCTGCCACGGCCAGCAGCTGGCCGGTGTGGCGCCCGCCATCCCCGGCTTGCTGGGCTTGCCGCGCGACTATATCAACGCCCAGCTGGGCGCCTGGAAAAACGGCATCCGTCGCGCCCACGCTCCCGACTGCATGGCGCAAGTGGCGCAGCGCCTGTCGGACGCGGACGTGGGCGCCGTCTCGGCCTGGCTGGGCACGCAGGTGGCCAGCGCCGACGCGCGCCCCGCCAGCAGCATCGCCCTGCCCTTGCCGCTGCATTGCGGTGGCGTGCCGGGCTCCAGTGCGCAGGTGGCGCCATGAAAAAGTGGATGATCGCGGCCGGCCTGGTACTGATCGCCGGCGGCAGCGCCAAATTCCTGCTGTACCCGAGCGACGACCTGGGCCCGCCTGCCGTGGCCAGCACCCTGAGCCAGGAACAGCTGGTCGCGCGCGGCGCCTACCTGGCCAAGGCGGGCGACTGCATGGCGTGCCACACGACGCGCGGCGGCGTGGCGTATGCGGGTGGCCGCGCCTTGCAGACGCCGTTCGGCAAGGTGCTCTCGCCCAACATCACGGCCGACAAGGAAACGGGCATCGGCAGCTGGACGGCCGACGATTTCTGGCGCGCCATCCACAACGGCAAGTCGAAGGATGGCCGGCTGCTGTATCCGGCCTTTCCGTACACCAACTACACCAAGGTACAGCGCGAAGACAGCGACGCCCTGTACGCGTATTTCCAGAGCGTGCCGCCGCACAAACAGGCGAACGCGCCGCACGCGCTGCGCTTCCCCTACAACCAGCAGGTCGCGCTGGCCGCCTGGCGCGCCCTGTACTTCAAGCCGGGCGTGTACCAGCCGCTGACGGGCAAAAGCATGGAATGGAACCGCGGCGCCTACCTGGTGCAGGGCCTGGGCCACTGCAGCGCCTGCCATAGCAGCCGCACCACCCTGGGTGGCAGCGACGACGGCCTGTCGGGCGGCCTGATTCCCGTGCTGGGCTGGTACGCGCCCTCGCTGACGTCGGATGCGGAAGCGGGCCTGGGCGACTGGGACACGGCGCATATCGTGGAATTGCTGCAAACGGGCGTGTCGCCGCGCGCCACCGTCTTCGGTCCCATGGCGGAAGTCGTGCGGCAAAGCTTGCAGCACATGAGCAACGCCGACGTGCAGGCGATGGCCGTCTACCTGAAAAGCCTGCCCGGTCCCGGGCAGCCCGCGCAACGCTCGCCGCGCGACACGTCGGAGCAAGCCAGACAGCAACTGGCGCTGGGCGCGAAACTGTATGAGGCGCAATGCGCGAGCTGCCACCGCGATGATGGCAAGGGCGTGCCGCCCGGCTACCCGCCGCTGGCCGGCAACCGCGCGCTGACAACGGAGTCGGCCGTGAACGCCATCCGACTCGTGCTCAACGGCGGCTTCGCGCCCGGCACCCGCGGCAACCCCCGCCCCTACGGCATGCCGCCGTTCGGCCCCGTCATGGATGACGCGGAAGTGGCGGCCGTGGTCACGTATCTGCGCGCGTCGTGGGGCAATGATGCGCCGGCCGTGTCGGCCCTGGAAGTCAACAAATACCGCAGCGTGCCCTTGGAGTAACAGGCATGAAAAAACCGGCCAGCGCCGGTTTTTTCATCTTCAACAGCAGTCCTCAGCGGAACTTGCTCTTGTGTCCTGTCTTCAAATCCAGCGCATAACGCACGCCGTTGTCCGTCAGCATGACTTCATCGGGTGGTTCCTCGCCGGCCAGGGCGCCATCGATCAGGGGCAAGCCTTCGCCCTTGCGCATCAGGTCGTCGCAGCGCTCGTACACGTTGGCGCAACCCGTGGACGCCATCAGCGATTGCACGATGGCCACTTTCCACGCGTCGACGCCGCCGGCGTTGAATTCGCAGATCAGGTAGCCTTGCACGCCGCCGAACAGCTGCACCACCAGGCCCGGCAAGCCTTCGTCTTCGCCCTTGATCAGGGTCAACAGCTGGTTTTCGCCCGCCTTCTTGATGGCCGGCAGTTTTTTCTCGATGGCGGCCTTGACGCGGCGCTTGATCAGCGCGTGGTCGACCGGTTCGTCTTCCTTGAAGCTCCAGATGCGCGCGCGGATCTGCGACTTCGAATTGTAGGCGGCGCGGGCGATGAATTGCTTGGACGAGCTTTGCACGATGGCCGTCGAGCCAGGCTTCATTTTTTCCTGCGGCTTGCCTTCGACTTTTTCAATCGCGGACGCGTAAATCCACGATTGGCCCAGCAAGCTCTTTTCCTTGCCCTGTTTGATGGTGATGATCAGCATGTAATTCCAGTAGTGTGACCGGCGCGTACCGGTCGTCGTATGTCCAATACCGGCATGATACCTCATGCCATCCTGTCGCATCCTCCTGCATTCCATGCCACCGCTGGCGCAGTCTGTCGCAGCGCGGTACGCAGGCGCGGCCGGCTGGCATACCATGCAAGTATACCAATTCCAAACAGGGAGCAAGAATGACACCGACACTTTTCCACCCACGCCATGCCCGCGCCGCCACCGCCCTGCTGCTGGCCGCCTGCGCGCTGGCCATCCCGGCCGCGCCGGCGCTGGCGTCGCCGCTCGACTGGATTTCCGGCAATAGTATCCAGGGCAGCGGCAAGCTGCAAAAGCAGACGCGCGAAGTGGGAAATTTCCATGCCGTGGCGCTGAACGTGCCGGGCACGGTCGAGCTGCGCATCGGCAACACGGACAGCGTCACCATCGAAGCCGACGACAATATCCTGCCGCTGATCGAGACGGCCGTGGAAAACGGCACCTTGCGCATCCGCCCCGCCAAGCGCAACGCCAACTTCCGCCAGAGCAGCCTGACCATCGTCATCCAGGCGCGCCAGGTCGAGCGCATCAGCGTGGGCGGCTCGGGCAACATCACGGCAACGGGCTTGCGCGCCGAGAATCTGCGCTTTGACGTGGGCGGCTCCGGCTCCATCAACGCGCGCGAGCTCGACAGCCGCCAGGTCTCCATCGCCATCGGCGGCAGCGGCAACTTCAAGGCCAGCGGCAAGACGGAGCAACTGACGGCCTCCATCGGCGGCTCGGGCAATATCCAGGCGGGCCGCCTGGCCGCGCGCGAAGTGCAGGTGAGCATCGGCGGCTCGGGCGAGGCGCAAGTGTGGGCCAAGGACGACTTGACCATCAGCATCGGCGGCTCGGGCGAAGTGAGCTACTACGGCGACCCGCGCATCAGCCGCAGCATGCAGCGCTCCAGCAGCATCCGCCGCCTGGGCGCAACGCCGAATTAATCCTTCGCAATGACAAAAGCCCGGAGCGATCCGGGCTTTTTTGCATTTCAAACTGTCAAATCAGCGGGCCGGCTTCACCGGTTCGCGGTCGATCAGGACCGTGTTGACGCTGTCCGTCAGCCAGATCTGTCCATCCTGGATCGTGCATTGCAGCTGCATGCTGCGCTGCGCCAGCTTGCTCATGTCTTGCGCCGCCTCGGAGGGCAAGTTGATCACGGTCAAGTTCTTCGCCCGTTCCAGTTTGTTCGCGATCTGCTTCCACCAGATGTGGCTGGTTGCGCCATAGCTGTAGACGATGACCTGTTCCGAACGGCCGCACGCTTTCAAGATGCGCTTTTCGTCGGGCTGGCCCACTTCGATCCACAGCTGGATGGCGCCCGTCAAGTCTTTCTGCCACAGGTCCGGCTCTTCCGTATCGAACAGACCCTTGGTAAACGTCAGCGCCTCGTCGGCGTGGATGGCGAACGCCAGCAGGCGCACCATCATGCGCTCGTCCGTTTCAGACGGGTGGCGCGCCAGGGTCAGCGCGTGATCCTGGTAGTAATTACGGTCCATGTCGGCGATCTGCAGATCGGCTTTGAAAATTGTTGCTTTGAGGGCCATCGTGTATCTGTCTCGGTAAAGTGAATAGTGAAGTCGGTATCAGCGGAAAACCACGGTCTTGTCGCCATTTTTCAGGATGCGGTGCTCGACGAACCATTTCACGGCGCGCGCCAGCACCACGCACTCGACGTCGCGGCCGATGGCCGTCAGGGTTTCCGCATCCATCGCATGGTCGACGCGCTCGACGTCCTGCTCGATGATCGGGCCTTCATCGAGGTCGCCCGTGACGAAATGGGCCGTCGCGCCGATCAGCTTGACCCCGCGGTGATGCGCCTGCGCATACGGCTTGGCGCCCTTGAAGCTGGGCAGGAAGGAATGGTGGATATTGATGGCGCGGCCATCGAGCGCCTGGCACAGGCCGGGCGACAGGATCTGCATGTAGCGCGCCAGCACCACCAGGTCGATCTTGTGCGTGTCCATCAAGTCGATGATCTTCGCTTCCTGCGCCAGCTTGGCCGCTTCCGGCGCGCCGGCCGCCAGCGGCAGGTGGTGGAACGGAATATTGTAGCTGGCCGCCAGCTGGTAGAACTCCATGTGGTTCGACACGATGGCGGGAATTTCCACGTTCAGCAAGCCGCTCTTGTAGCGGAACAGCAAATCGTTCAGGCAATGGCCGATCTTCGACACCATCAGCATCACGCTCGGCTTCACGCGCGCATCGTGCAACTGGCCGTGGAAGGGGCCATTCAACTGCATGGCTTGCGACAGGTCGGCGAAGTCGCTGCGCAACTGGGCGTCGCTGACGGCGCCATCTTCCAGCGCGAAATGCACGCGCATGAAGAACAGCTGGGATTCCTGGTCGCCGAACTGGGCGGAATCGAGGATGTTGCAGCCGCGTTCGGCCAGGAAGCCGGACACGCGGTGCACGATGCCGCGCTGGTCCAGGCAGGACAGGGTCAGGATGTATTCGGGATGCGTCATGGTCGCGGAATAAGGCAAAAAAGGTGGGCTATGCTCGGCTCAGCCACGCGCGCCGGCCATCGGCTGCGCTGCCGCGAGCGGGCTATTGTCGCACGGCCGGGCCTGTAAACCTGCATTTTCCACACAAGCAGCATGGCTGCCGGCGGCGGCAAGCCGATTGACGTTCATTTGATCTGGCACAAAGTCATCGCATTTTTCCACCTGCCAGGCCCCATTCTCACGCCAAACGGGTATCTGGCGTGGAACCTGGCACGCCATCCGGCGTCTATCCCTTTGCTTGTTTCAGCATACGTCGCATCCGGTGCACCGGGTGTTTCCTGGATCCGTTTTTCATTGAGGTAGAACATGTTCACAAACAGTATTTCCCCCAGTTTCAGCCCCGCCCTGAAGTCCCATCTGGAGGCCCAGTGCAATTTCGCCACGGAACTATCGCGCAAGATGTTCGATACGGTGCAGCACCTGAGCGAGCTGCATCTGCGGCTGGCGCAAGACTTGCTGCAAGAGTGGAGCAGCGCCAGCCAGCAACTGCTGTGTGCGCGCGACACGGGCGAGTTCATGTCGCTGGCCGCGGCCCAGTTGCAGCCGAGCAGCAACAAGCTGCAGCAATACCAGCAGCAACTCGGCAACCTCGTCGCCAACGCCAATGTCGAGATGAACCGCACGGCAGAGAACCACCTGCCCGAAACGAGCCGCACGGCCGTGGCCTTCGCCGACGAAGTGGTGCGCAAGACGGCCGAGGAAACGGAAAAAGCCACGCAGCGCCAGCGTGAAATGATCGAAAAAATGCACGCCACGGGCCACCGCAATGGCGCCGGCCACAGCCGCGATACCGGCAGGCAATCCGATCAGGCGCATTGAGCACTGGAATGTACCACTTGACCCCCACTCGACAGCAAGGAGAGCGACATGGCTAGCAATCAAGGTAATGAACAGGGCAAAGGCGCTGGCAGCAGCCAGAAAGCCGGCGAAGCGGGCAGCGGCAAAGGCACGGGCAAGCGCGGTTTCGCCGCCATGAATGAAGAACAGCAACGCGAGATCGCCAGCAAGGGCGGCCAGGCAGCCCATCAAAAGGGCACGGCGCATGAATTCGACTCTGAAGAGGCACGCCGGGCCGGGCAGAAAGGGGGCGAAGCCGTCAGCCGCAACCGCGAACACATGGCGGAAATCGGCCGCAAGGGCGGCGAAAGCCGGCAATCGGCCCAGCGCGCCAATGAAAACCGCAGCAGCACGGCGGCGCGCAGCGACAGCACTGGCCGGCAAGGCGGCAAGGACGAAGACGACAAGGGCTGACCAGGCTGCGCGGGTTTCCCCGGCAGCGCGGGGCTTGACGTAGACAGGCACGACCAGCCCTGGCGGCCCCGTGCCAGGGCTGGCGCAGCGCGGGGCGCGGCGGTATGGTACATTCTCGCCTTACCGACACCTCCGCGCCCCGTCCCGCCCTTCCCCGCATGCAGCCATCCCTGAAATATCTGAGCGCCTATTCCGAACAAACGCAAGCGCAAGTACAGCAACTGATCGCGCAAGACAAGCTGGGCGACGTCCTGTTGAAACGCTATCCGAACGCGCACGATGTACGCAACGACAAGGCTTTGTACCAGTATGTGCAGGACTTGAAGAATGAATTCCTGCGCAATGCCGAACCCATCAACAAGGTGGCGTTCGACAGCAAGATCCATGTGATCCAGCATGCGCTGGGCTTGCATACCTCGATCTCGCGCGTGCAGGGTGGCAAGCTCAAGGCCAAGCATGAAATCCGCGTGGCCACCATGTTCAAGGAAGTGCCGCTGGAATTCCTGCGCATGATCGCCGTGCACGAACTGGCGCATGTGAAAGAAAAACAGCATGACAAGGCGTTCTACAAGCTGTGCACGTATATGGAACCGCAATACCACCAGTACGAATTCGACGTGCGCCTGTACCTGACCCAGCTCGACCTGTCCGGCCAGCGCCTGTGGTCATGAAGTCCTGGCCATAACGTCCCGACTGACGTCCACGAAACAATGCCGCCCGGGGTATCCACTGGGCGGCATTGTTTCGTATGCGCCGGCGGGGCCGGCAGCAAGTTCAGATTCAGGCGGCGTTCTTGCGGCGGCGCAGGAAGGCCAGCAGGCCCAGTCCGCCCAGCATCATGCCGTAGGTGGCAGGTTCCGGAACGGCGCTCACGCTGGCGGCGATATTGTCGACCTGGAAGGTGTGCAAGGCGCCTTCCTTCCACGATGCCGACAGCAGGTTGTTGAAGCCCGTGAACGTGTAATCGCTGAAGTTATGGCTGCCATCGAGGCTGAAGGTCTGCGTCACCGTGCCGCCGCCCACCTGGTGGCCGACGAAGGTCACGTCGTAGGGGCCAGGCAGGCTCACGAAGTCAGCCAGACTGATCGAGCTCAGCGAGAAAGCGGCACCATCGGTACGGCTCAAGGTTGTCGTCGTCAGCAAGGTGGCGCCAAGGCCGGCCGAGCCTGCATAGGCAAAGTTGCTTTGATGTGCGGAGCTCAACAGGCCCAGGAAGCTGCTGTCGAAATCGTAGCCGCTTTCGGAGTAGGAGTTGAAGACGGAACCGAGGATGCCGGGATGTTCCAGCGCATCGAAGCCGATGGTGGTGGTTTGTGCGTGGGCGCCGCCAGCGGCGAGAATGGCGGCGACAGCGGTCGCGCGCAAGAGAGTCATTGGTTTCACAATAGCATCCTTTCAAGATGATGAAGTAGCGAGGTTGTGGCAACTTGCAATACCTAGGCGTCGTAGCGGGAAATGGGAGGCGCCTCGCTGGGTGTCCGACATGCCTGTCTTTTGAACAAGTGCAGTAGAACACATTCATGCATAAAAAGCATCTTGATTTTCAAAAAAACATGCTATTAGAGAAATATTCTGGCCATATTTATATTAATTAGTTTGTTGAGCTTGATCAATTTTCCCGTGCAGAAATAAAAAAACCATGCACTTCACAATGCATGGTTCTGGATGAGATTCCACAAAGAAAATTTACGGCACACAATCCTTCAGTCGCTGTACTAGGGTCGCCGGATCGGCGTCGGCATTCAGAAACGCCGCGTGCTGCGGGCGGATGAAGCCCTGCTCCTTGCCGTTTTGCACGAAAGCAATCAAGCCGTCATAAAAACGGTCGACATTGAGCAAGCCGATGGGCTTGGCGTGCAAGCCCAGCTGGGCCCAGGTCAGCATCTCGAACAGCTCTTCCAGGGTGCCATAGCCGCCAGGCATGGCGATGAAGGCGTCGGACAGGCTGGCCATCATCGCCTTGCGCTCATGCATGTCCTTCACGATGAACTGGCGCGTCAAGCCCGTGTGGCCCACTTCGCGCTCGACCAGCTGGGTAGGAATCACGCCCGTCACCTCGCCGCCCAGGCGCAGCACTTCGTCGGCGATCACGCCCATCAGGCCCACCTTGCCGCCGCCATACACGAGCGAGATATTTTCCGCCACCAGCACGCGCGCCAGTTCGCGCGCCGCCACGGCATAGTCCGGCGAGACGCCCGCGTTGGCGCCGCAATACACACATAAAGCCTTGATCACAGTAATCCCTACCCTTTCAATTCATCGATCGCCGCCTCGACCTCGAGGCGCTCCTTGGCGTCCAGTGCCTCGCACTCGGCCGCCTTTTCATACAGGGCCAGCGCTTCCGCCAGCTTTTTCTTTCCATCAAGCATGTTCAAGGCGCGTGCATATTCGCTGTGGGCCAGCGCCGAATACGGCGTCAGGGCCAGCGCCGTCTTGAAATGCTGATAGCCATCTTCCTTGTTGGCGCCATAGGTCAAGCCGCCTATCATGGCGCCGACCTTGTCGATAATTTCCGTATGATAAATCCCAAACGCGATATGCGCTTCCGCATGCATGGGCGCCACCGTCATCGTGCGGTCCAGGCTATTGCGCACGCGCGCGCCCATGCCCTGCGCCAGGGCCTTGACGACGGACGTGCCCAGCGCGTAGCGGCCCAGGCTGTAGGCATGCCAGTAGTAGCCGGCCGGATTGTCCGGCTGCTCGCTCTGCTGGCGCTCGCAGCGCTCGGCCACTTCCTCGTACATGTCGAGTTTCCGGCTGTCGTCCACTTCCAGGTGCGTGGCATAGATGCAAGTCGCCTTGTGCGCCACCGCATAGCCGGGCACGCCGACGGCCAGGCCCAGTTTCACGGCGCGCTCGAAGTCGCCCGCATGGAAGGCCAGCCAGGCTTGCACCAGCGCAGGGTGGGTGGGAAACGGCTCCACGTCGCCCGCATGCAGGCGCGCCCAGGCCGCTTCCAGGGTTTGCGGCGTGTAGACATATGCTTCGTCCGGATAAGGAAATTGTTTCCAAGCCATATATCTCTCCTGTAAATGACGACGTGGCGCCAGCAGCCGCGTCAGTCGTTCTTGAGTTTGGTCACATACTCTTCCGACAGTTTGCGAAACAGCAAATGCGTTTCATTGCGCAAATACGGCCCGATCAGGGACAGCACCTGGTAGCAGCCGCGCGCCAGCGCATCGGACATCGATTGCTGCTCGCTGTACTTGCGCGGGTTGCGCACATACTCGTACGACAGCCAGTAGGTGGCAACGACCACCATATTCGTCGCCATCGCGGCCACTTCCATGTCCGATGCTTCCAGCGATTGTTCGCTGCGCAAGTCTTCGCACAGCTGCGTGGCGACCTTGATCTTGTGCGCCAGGATCAGCTTGAAGTGCAATTCCAGCTTGCGGTTGCGCGACAGCAAATCGTTGAGGTCGCGATAGAAAAAGCGGTAGCGCCAGATCAGTTCGAACATCAGGTGCAAATACAGCCAGACATCCTCGATATTCGAGCGGCGCCCGTCGGGCACGGTCAGGATGCGCTCGATTTCCGCCTCGAACTGGACGAAGATCGAATTGACGATATCGTCCTTGTTACGGAAGTGGTAGTACAGGTTGCCGGGCGAAATGTTCATCTCTTCCGCGATCACGGTCGTCGTGATATTCGGCTCACCAAACTCATTGAACAGGCGCAGCGACAACTCCAGGATGCGTTCGCGGGTACGGCGTGGTGCTTTTTGTAGCATGGCGGGCAATCTCTCTGTGTTCTGCCTCAAGCATACCACCTAAGATAGCTGGAATGAAACACTCCGCCCTTAGCCGCCGGCGAAAAGCACGGGCAAGAAAAAGCCTGCTCGCGCAGGCTGGGGGGATGCGGCGCCAGCTCAGGCGGCCGGCGCTTTTTTCTTCGCCGCCGGTCTCGCCGCCGGCTTGCTCGCCGGCTTGGCTGCGGCGCGCGGCGCGGCCCTGGCCGCCGGCTTGGCCGGAGCCTTGGCGACGGCCGCTTTCGGCGCGGCTTTTGGTGCTGTTTTCGGTACGGTTTTCGACGCCGCCTTCACGGCGGGCCTGGCCGCAGCCTTCGGCTTGGGCGCTGGCGCGGCCTTGGCCGACAACGCCGCCACTTGCCGGCTCAAGGCGTCGATCTGCGCGTGCAGCGCGGCGAGGTCCTGTTGCGTGGGCACGCCGATGGTGGCCAGGGCGCGCGCGACGCGCTCTTCGAACACCTGTTCCAGCTTGTCCCAGGAGCCGCTGGCCTGCTTGCCCACGCCATCGGCCAGTTTGCTGACGCTGTCGCTGACATCGGCCACCTTGTCTTCGGCCCGCTTCTGGAATTCCGTGCCTTCCTTCACCAGCTTGGAAAACACGCGCCCGCCCTCTTCCTGCGCTTTGGCAAAGGCGCCCAGGCCCGCTTGCCAGATCTGCTGCGCGGACGAGCGCACGGCGTTCGCCAATTCCTTGTCTTCCGCCAGTTCCTTCAGTTTCTTCACCATCGCCAGCTCCCGTCAATTGAAAAGGCCATACCACTTCATGGATACTTTTTATTCTAGTGAGCAAAACTAGAGACGGGAGTCTAATTCGATGGAAAGCTGCTACTCAACGTGCGCCAGCGCACGCGGCGGCAAGCGCCTAGGCCGCTGCCTTCACCTGGCCATGCAGCAGCTTGTGCAGGCGGAAGCCTTCGCGGATATTCTCGCGCAGCACGGCGCCTTTCCACGGCTTGGTGTAGAAGCGGTCGACGGCGCCACGGTTGATGGCCGCCATGATGGGCGTCAGGTCGGCAAAGGCGGACAACATGATGCGGAAGGTGTCGGGGCACAGGTGCTTGACCCGCTCCATGAATTCGGTGCCGCTCATGAGCGGCATGCACTGGTCGCACAGGATCACCTGCACCTTGTGGCGCGCCAGGATATCGAAACCCTCGGCGGCCGTCTGCGCCGTCAGGATGCGGTAGCCATCCTGCGCCAGGAAGTCACTGAGCACGTCGAGCATGAAAACATCGTCATCGACGATCAGCAAGGTTTGCTGCTCTTCGCCAGCGGCATCCTGCGGCGCCTGCAGCAGTTTGCCACCCATCAGCATCTGCTCGAATTCCTCGTGCGGCACGGGGCGGCTGAAATAATAACCCTGCATCTCGTCGCAGCCATGGCGTCGCAAATAGGCCAGCTGCGCATCGTTTTCCACGCCTTCGGCGATCACTTCCAGCTTCATGCTGTGCGCCATGCTGATGATGGCCAGCACGATGGCCGCGTCGTCCGGATTGCTGGTGACTTCGCGCACGAAGGCGATGTCGATCTTTAGCTTGTCGATGGGGAAGCGCTTCAGGTAGGCCAGGCTGGAATAGCCGGTGCCGAAATCGTCGATGGAAATCTGGATGCCCAGCGCCTTGAGATTGCGCAATACGGCGATGGTTTCCTCGGCATTCGACATGAGCGAGCTTTCCGTCAGCTCCAGCTCCAGCAGTTCCGGCGCGATATCGTACTTGCGGATCGCCTTGAGCACTTCCTCTTCCAGGCCGCCAACGAAAAACTGGATGCCCGACACGTTCACCGACAGGTGCACGGGCCCGATGCTGCTGGCGCCCCACTCGCTGATCTTCTTGCACGCCTCGTCGAGTACCCAGTTACCCACGCGCACGATCAGACCCGTTTCTTCCAGCAGGGGGATGAACAGGGCCGGCGAAACCATGCCGTGACCGGGGCGGCGCCAGCGTATCAGCGCCTCGGCGCCGCTGATGCGCCCCGAAATGATATTCACCTTGGGCTGGAAGAACAGCACGAATTCTTCGTTGTCGATGGCGCGCCGCAGGGCATTTTCCATGTCCAGCCGCGCCATCGACTGCGCGTTCATTTCCGCCGTGAAGAAGCGGAAGGCATCGCGGCCCGCTTCCTTGGCGCGGTACATGGCCGTGTCGGCATATTGAATCAGGGTGTCCGCATCGACGCCGTCGTCGGGGTACACGGAAATGCCGATGCTGACCGTCACCGTCACTTCATGCCCCTGCAAGTCGAAGGGCTTGCGCATCGCTTCGCGGATCTTGTCGACCACGCCCACGGCATGCTGGGCGCCGTCGGGCAGCACCAGGATGGTGGCAAATTCATCGCCGCCAAAGCGGCCGATGGTATCGCGCACGCGCAGGCAGTCGACGAGGCGGCTGGAAAACTGGCGCAGCAGGTCATCGCCGATGGTGTGGCCCAGGGTATCGTTGATATTCTTGAAGCGGTCGATATCCATGAACAGCACGGCCACGGCCCACTGGTGCTCGGCCGCCTGGGTCAGCGAATGGGTCAGCGAGGCATAGAACTGGCTGCGGTTCGGCAAGCCGGTCAAGGTGTCGAAATGGGCCAGTTTCATCAGGCGCTGCTCCGCATCCTTGCGCTCGGTGATGTCGCGCGCCACGGCTACCAGGATCCAGCTCTGCCCCGAGCGCAGGGTGCGCCGCTGCACTTCCACCGACAGCGGCGAACCGTCCTTGCGCTGCAGCTGCAATTCCGTCATCGGCCCGCCCTGGTCGCCCGCCAGCAGCTTGTTGTACAGCTCTTCCAGCTGCGATTCTCCCTCGTGCGCGTGGCCCGGCCCCACGCGCAGGAAATCCTCGCGCTCGAAACCAAGCATGCGGCACGCCGTCTGGTTGACGTCGACGAAGCACATGCCGGCGCGGTCGACGAGAAAAATCGCGTCGGCCGTGGCGTCCATCGCCAGGCGGAAGCGGCGCAAGTCTTCATCGAGGCGGATGCGCGCCGCCATGTCCAGGGTCAGCTGCTCGTGATGGCGCTTGATTTCGTCGTACAGCAGCAGGTTGTCGTAGGCGACGGCGATCTGCGCCGCCACCGTGGCGGCGACCCGCTCATCGACTTCGGAAAACTCATTCGCCCCCAGCTTGTCGACCAGGTACAGCCAGCCGTGGCTGCGCTCGCGCGAGGCGATGGCCACGCCCAGGAAGGAATGCACGGGCGGATGCGTGTCGGGCAAGCCCAGCGCGCCGGGGTCGCCCTTCAAGCCATTGACCCGGTAGGGCTGGCGCTGTTCCAGCAAGCGGTTCAAAATACCCGTGCGCGGCGCGCTGGCGATGCGCTCGAGGTTTTTCTCGGCGCCGCACGAGGAAAAATAGCTGAGCTTTTCGGCGCCCTCTTCCAGCACGCCAATGCAGGCGTACTTGGAGACGCAGATATTCTGCGCCACCTTGCAGCCCGCCTCGATCAGGGCGCGCGGATCGCGTTCGGCGCCCAGCTCGATGCCCAGCTCGATCAGGGCCGTCAGGCGCAGGCTGACCGCCTGCAGGCTGGACAGCGAACGCGACAGGCGCTCCGTCATGACGCCCAGGTCTTCGGGGATGGCGGCTTGGCCCTCGCGCTGGCTGGCCAGCTGCGAAATCTGCTGGCTGCTCGATTCGAGTTCATCGAGGTAGCCGCTGACCTGGTGCTCGATGCCGGCCAGCTTGCCCGTGGCGGGAGGCGCCGCAGCACCGCCAGCGCCCGGCGCAGCCGGCACCTGTGGCGCCGCCGGCATCAGCCCCAGCGCCTCGTTGACGGTGCGCACGATGACCTCGGGGTCGGATGGCTTGGGCAGCACCCAGCGCACGCCGCACGCCTGCGCCAGCAGGATCGCTTCCTGCTCGCGGTAGGTAGCCGTATAAAAGATGATGGGCACGTCGGTCAGCGCGGGATCGGCATGCACGCGCGTGACGAATTCGTAGCCGTCCATGTTCGGCATGAGGATGTCGGAAATGATCAGGTCCGGCCGCTCGGTGCGCAGCAATTCCAGCGCGTCGGCGCCATTCGCCGCCTCCAGCAGGCGGTGGCCGCCGTAGCCCAGCAGCGCGGTCAGGAACTCGCGGTTCAGCACATGATCATCGACGATCAGGATGGTGGCTATGTCGTTTTTAACTGGCGTCGACGGCGCCCCGGGTAAAAAAGACTCCAGCTCCGCGACGAACAGGTCGGGTTCGATCGGCTTGCCGATGTAGCCATTGAAGCCCGCTTCGAGCAGGCGCTCGCGGTCGCCCACCATGGCCAGCGCCGTCACGGCCAGGGCCGGGATCTTGCGCAGCTGCGGGTCCTTCTTCAGCTCCGCCACCACGCCGTAGCCATCGAGCTTGGGCAAATGCACGTCGCAAATGATCAAGTCCGGCAATTCGCTGCGCGCCATGCGCACGCCCTCTTCGCCGTCATAGGCGGCCAGCGGCGTGTACCCGAAGGCACGCAGCAAATACACCATCAATTCCATATTGGTGGCGTTATCTTCGATAATCAGGATACGTGCGGACAATTAGCGCCCCCAATAAAAACTGCATGGACTCATTTTCTGCCTGCGTTCAACTTTCCGTTTGCGCGATCTACATAACAATCCTACAACATCTTGCCATACATCCAGAAAAATATCTGTCCGCAGGATGCCTGCGGAACGGCACAAGCGGCCCCAGGAGCAAATTTCCGCCGGCTGTCTTCTGACGTTAGCTTAATACAGTACGCCAGTGGAAAACAGCATTTTCTACCCCTGGCGCTGTTAAATACGGGCAACAGCAGAGTCAAAAGAGACAGTCTTGCCATGCAGATAAAACACAACAGGACTCAGGCGAAATGGGGGGCGGAAGGGGGCCGGGCGACTTCGTTCTTGATAGTGATTTCTGCCAGCAGCTGGCGCAGCACGCGCGCGTCGCTGGCCAGCGCCACGTGGCCGATGCCGCCGAAGGCGAGATTGCGCGCACCGGGCAGTTGCGCGGACGACTGCGGCGCGACGATATTATCGTGATGCGAATACATCGACGTGATCAGGGCACGCGTCTCTGGCGTCTCGCTGGCGGCCAGCTGCGCCAGCCAGCCGCTCGGCGCGCCATCGACGCGGCTCATCTGGCGCGCATTGGCGCCCGCCGCCAGGTTGGCCAGCGCCGTGCCGTGGTGCGGCGTGCCGATGGTGACGATGCGGGCGACACGCTGCGCACCATGGCGGCGCAGCCAGGCGCGCGCCACCAGGCCGCCCATGCTGTGGGCGACAAGAATCACGCGGTCGCTGCCCGTGCGGGCGCACAGCGCCGCGATGGCTTGCTCGACCTGCGGCACGAAGTCCTCGATGTCGGCTCCGATCGGTTCCAGGTCGACGCCCTCGTGCGCGATGCCTGCCCGCGCCAGCTGCCGGCTCAGCTTTGTCCAGTAGCCGCGGTTGCACACATAGCCGTGGATCAGCAGCACGGGCAGACCCTGGCCAGTGATGATGTCGGCCGCATGCAGGCGCGGACGCAGCATGCCCCACGACGACGTCCACAGGGTGGCGCGCAACTCGCCCAGGAACAGGCGCGCGGCGCCCATGGCGCCCAACTGATGTTCCGCTGGCACGGGGCTGCCGGCGCGCCGGCTGTCCCAGAAATTGCGCGCCACGACCAGCGCGCGCACGGCCAGCAGCATGGCGCCCGCCAGCAGCATGGCCAGCACCGGCGAGGCGATGCCCCAGGCCTGCATGGCCAGGTACGCCACCCCCAGCACGGCCAGCACTTGCAGCAGCATCAGCCACTTGAGGATGCGCGCGATCATGCCGTCGTCGCAGCAGACATGGGAACGGGTGCCGGCTTGCCCGTCAACTCCCGCGCCAACCCGCTGGCCAGGCGCGCGGCCAGCGCATACAAGGTCAGTTGCGGATTGGCGCCTATCGAGGTGGGAAACAGCGAACCGTCGTGGACGGACAGGTTGCGCACGCCGTGGTAACGGCCATCCGCCCGCGTCACCCCCAGGCGCGCATCGTCGGACATGGGGCAGCCGCCCATCACATGGGCCGACACCACCCGCGCCAGCAAGGCCTTCATCGGCAAGGCGCCGATGGCTTGCTTCGCCTGCGCCCAGCTCGTGTAATGGCTGGCCATTTCATGCACGGGATACACGCTCTTGGCGCCGGCGGCGAACTGGATTTCCGCCATCGACAGCAGCGCGCGCCGCACGCCATCCCAGATGAAGGGCGTGAGCGGATAGTCGAGCACGGGCGCGCCGAAGCTGTCGATCGACACGCTGCCACCCACTGCTTCATGGTGAAAGCCGTCGCGCAGCAGGGCCAGCAAGGCGTGCGCATGGGGGAATTCGCGCATGGTGCGCGCATGTTCATCGCCGAAGCCGCCCATGGTGGTGGCCATCAGCAGCGGGTGCAAAGGCGGCGCTTCGAGCTTGTAGCCGATCGGGCCATCGATGGGCGCCGTGTGCAGGAAATGGTCGGAATAAATCGTCTGCGGCGCGCCCGCATAGGCGTCGACGCGCTGCTGGAAGAGTCCCGCCGAAATCACCGTCGGATGCAAAAAGGTGCGCCGCCCCAGCAAGCCGTGCGGGTCGGGCGCCTGCGAGCGCAGCAGCAGCGCGGGCGAGTTGATCGCGCCGCCGGCCAGCACAAAGTGTTTGGCGCGCAGCGTCAGGCGCACGCCCGTCGGTACCTGCCCGGCGGCGTCCAGCGCCGTCACCTGCAGGCTGTCGACGCGCTCGCCCTTGAAGGTAAAGCGCTCGGCGCGCGCATGCACGAGCAGGCCCGCGCCCAGCGCCAGCGCGGCGGGAATCGTCGTTACCAGCATCGACTGCTTGGCGTTGGTCGGGCAACCCATGCCGCAGTAGCCGAGATTCCAGCAACCGTTCACGTTGCGCCGGATGGCGGCCGTGGGGATGCCCAGCGCCTGCGCGCCACGGCGCAACAAGTCGTTGTTTTCATTCGGCGGCGCGGCCCAGTCGCTCACGTGCAGGCGCTTTTCCATCATAGCGAACCACGGCGCCATGGCATCCACAGAATAGCCGGACAAGCCGAAATGCTTGCGCCAGTATTCCAGCGTGCCGGGCGGCGTGCGGAAGCTCGACGTCCAGTTGACAGTGGTCGAACCGCCGACGGTGCGCCCCTGCAGGATATTGATGGCCTTGTCGCGCGTCTTGCGGGCAGCCGATTCCTGGTACAGCGCAGGATAGGCATCCGCTTCGCGCATCTTGAAATCTTTCGACGACTTCAAGCCGCCCTCCTCGACGATCAGCACCTTGAGGCCGGCCAGCGCGAGGATTTCCGCCGTCACGCCGCCGCCGGCGCCGCTGCCGATGACAACCACGTCGGCCTCCAGGGTGCGGTCGGTGTCCAGGGTGCTGGCGTCGGTGACGTTCCAGCCGGCGGCCACGCCGACGGCGATGGGGTCAGGAATGGGAGATGTGCTCATGAATGCCTTATGCGCTCAGTTCGGGCAGCGGTCCCGGATAGCCGATGGCGGCCCAGTGGGCGGCATCGGCATACCAGGCGCCGAGGATCAGGTCGTGCAGGGCCAGATAGGCCGTCTGCAGTGTGGCCAGGCGGTGCGTGCGCCATGACTGCAGAAAGGCGGCTACCTGGGCGGGCTCCGCTTCGCGCCAGCCATCTTTTACGCCGGCGACGAAGCGCCGCGCGGGCGCCAGCGCCAGCAAGCCAAACAAGTCCTGCACTTCCTGCTGCGCCGCCAGCGGCAAGCCACGGATGGCCATGTCCACGCCGGCGATGGCGCCATCGAGCGCAGTGGCCCGCGCGGGGGTTTCCTGCGGCAGCGCGCTGCCCAGCATGGCCGGCACGATGGCCGCCAGCGCCGCGCGTGCTGCGCCGTCGAGCACGAAGCGGCCCGGCGGCGCCGGCCCCCGCACCAGCCGGTATGCGGCGCCGCCGGCGGCCAGCGCACAGGCGCCGAGCAGGCCCAGTTTCAGAAACGATCTGCGTTGCATATCCCCTATCCCCTTGTTTTGTACGGCCTTTTGCAGGCCAGTGTACGCCAAAGGCAGTGGGCGTTTGAACGCAAAAACTAGAGCGGCGCGTCTAGTTTGCGCGACTGGAACCACAGCAGCAGCATGGCCAGCAACGCCGCCAGCGCGCCGCCGATGGCGATGCTGGACAAGCCAAAGGCGACGATCAGCACCCCACCCAGCGCGCCGCCAAAGGCCGTGCCCGCATTGAAGGCGGCGATATTCAGGCCCGCCGCCACGGCGTCGCTGCCCGGGCAATGCTGCTGCGCCAGGCGTAGCAGCCGCATGGTCGACAGGGTCACGAGGGCGAAGAACAGCAAGCCCAAAGTGCCGCACAGGACCAGCATGGCCAGGGGATGGGCGCGCAGCGCATAAAACCCCAGCAGATTGAGCGCCAGCGCGGCCAGGGCCAGCACGCTGGAGCGCAGCGCGTGGGGACGATCCGCGCACCAGCCGCCCAGCAGGTTGCCGCCGATGGCGCACGCGCCAAAGCACAGCATGGCGGCACTGAGCCAGCCCGCATCGAGTCCGCCCAGCTGCAGCAGGAAGGGCGACACATACGTGAAAAAGCTGAAGGTGGCCACGCTGACCAGCGCCGCCACGCCGGCCGCCAGCAGCAGGGGCGGTTGCAGGATGGCGCGCAGGCTGGCCAGCGCCGATACGGCAGCGGCCTGCTGGCGCGCGGCCGGCATGGCACAGTACAAACCGGCGCCGCCGCACAGGGCCAGCACGCCGATGGCCGCAAATACCCAGCGCCACGACGAGACGGCTCCCAGCCACGTCCCCAGCGGCACGCCGCCCGCCAGCGCCAGGGTCAGGCCCAGCCAGACGATGGACAACGCCCTTCCTGCCCGCGACGGATCGACCAGGCTGGTGGCCGCATGCGAGGCGACGGCCATGAACACGCCATGCGCGAGGCCCACGGCAAAGCGCACACCGAGCAGCGCGCCCAGCGCCGGCGCGGCCGCCGTGGCCACGCTGCCGGCCGCCAGCACGAGCATGGTGGCCACCAGTACCTGGCGCGTGGGCAGGCGCGCCAGCAGGGCCGTCAGGATGGGCGCGCCGATGGCCGCCCCCAGCGCATACGCGGCGATGGCGCCGCCGGCCGCCGACACGCTGGCGTGCAGGTCGCGCGCCATGGGAGACAGCAGGCCGGCGGCGATGAATTCGCACAAGCCGAAGGCAAAGCTGCACAGAGAGAGCAGATAAATGGAGAATGGCAGCGTGGCGGACGGCAGCACTGTGCGCGAGGACATGGTGGACATGGCAGTTCCTGACAATCAAAAACGCCATGCTGGCCCCTGGACCATCATCTGTAAAATATCTTATTTATCTTGAAACGAGACTTTGAAAGTCTCAATGGGCGGAAAAGAGCCGCAATTGCGCCAGCAGCCGCTCGCGCACGGGCGACGTGCGCTGCGGATCCCACGCCATGTACAGGTCGAGCTGGCGCAGCGCCTCGGGCGCATCGCTGTGCAGCGGCAGCATGACCATGCCCGCTGGCGCGCAGGCGGCCAGACTGGCCGGCAGCAGCGCGACGCCGAAGCCGGCCGCCACCAGTCCCAGCACCGTTTGCAAACGGCGCGCCTGCTGCGCCACGTGCGGCACGAAGCCCGCGTGCAGGCACAGGCTGGCCAGCTGGTCGTGGAAACCCTGGCCCAGTTCGCGCGGCGAAGCGACGAAATCGTCACCGGCCAGCTCCGCCAAGTCCACCCGCGTCAGCCCCGCGCAGCGGTGGTTCAAGGGCAGCGCCACGACGATGTCTTCGCCGGACAGGCGCTCGAAGCGCAAGCCCGGCGTGCTGCGGCCTGGCGCGCGCAGCAGGGCGATATCGACCTCGTTCTTTTCCAGCCACTCGACCTGCTGCTGCGTCGACGCTTCGCGCAAGGTGAATTGCACGGCGGGCGAGGCGGCGCGGAAGGCGCGCAAGGCATCGAGCACGTGGGCGTACGGCGTGATATGGATGAAACTCAGGCGCAAGTGCCCCTCGACGCCCTGCGCCACGCGGCGCGCAGCGGCCACGCCCTCTTCCAGGCTGGCCAGCACCTGGCGCGCCGTGGCAAGAAAAGTGCTGCCGGCGGGCGTCAAGGCGACCTTGCGGTTGGTGCGCTCGAATACAGGGTAGCCCAGCGCCTCTTCCAGCCGCAATATCGCCTGCGACAACGGCGGCTGCGCCATGTGCAGCCGTTCGGCCGCGCGGCGGAAATTGAGTTCCTCCGCGACGGCGATGAACTGGCGCAGCAGCCGGGTCTCTATCATGGGCCTTTTTTGGCTACCGCCAGGATATGGCGCGCAATGCCGCGCAGGATATTGACTTCTTCCGTCTCCAGCCCCGTGCGCGAAAACAGGCGTTTCAAACGGGGCATGAGCTTTTTCGGATTGTCGGCGTCGAGAAAATCGATGGCCACCAGCGCCTGTTCCAGGTGCGCATACATGCCGTCCACCTGCGCCAGACTGGCCGCGTCGCCATGGAAACCGACTGGGCTGGCGACTTGTCCATCGCCGAGGGCCGCCACGCGGCACTCATAGGCCACCACTTGCGCCGCCTGCGACAGGTTCAGCGAGGAATACTCGGGATTGGCGGGGATATTGATCAGCACATTGCACTGCTCGACGATCTCGTTGGGCAAGCCGAAGCGCTCGTTGCCGAAGATGACGGCCGCGTGCAGCTCTTCGCCGGCCGCCAGTTGCGCGGCAATGGCGCGCGGAGCCGTGACGGGCGGCGAGAATTCGCGCAATCTGGCCGACACGGCGGCCGCGTAATTGCAGCCTTCGAGCGCCTCGGCAATCGAACCGACGATGCGCGCGCCCGACAAAATATCCTGCGCGCCGCTGGCGAAGGCCACCGCTTCCGCATCCGTCAAGGCGTCGGGAAAGCGCGGGTTGACCAGCACCAGATCGGAAAAACCCATCGTTTTCATGGCGCGCGCGACGCCGCCAATGTTGCCAGGACGACTAGTTTCGACAAGAATAAATCGCAGGCGTTTGAAAAGAGACGTGTTGATTTCGGGCAGATTCATTTAAAATAGCGCTATTGCGCGGTATCGATACAGGAAATTTCGGGAAACGGAGTCACAAAACGCTGACTCCAGGCCGGGATTTTAACCACTTCGGCACCGCTCCGCTCTTTAATTCATTCTTGCACTCTATCGTACCGGCGCCGAAAGGCGACGCTGGGCGGTCGCGTGCTTTTAACGGAAGCTCACATGCACCCAATGCTCAACACGGCGATCAAAGCCGCCCGCCGCGGCGCCGCCGTCATCAATCGCGCCTCTTTTGACCTCGACCGCGTCGTCGTCACGGAAAAACAACATAACGATTTCGTCACCGACGTCGACCAGGCGGCCGAACAAGCCATCATCGAGGTGCTGTCCAAAGCCTACCCGGACCACGCGTTCCTGGCTGAGGAATCGGGAGCTTCCGCCAACTCGCACGACGAGAATGAATATCAGTGGATCATCGACCCGATCGATGGCACCACCAACTTTATCCACGGCTTCCCGCAATACTGCATCTCGATCGCCCTCGCGCATCGCGGCGTCGTCACGCAAGCCGTCATCTACGATCCGGTCCGCAACGACCTGTTCACGGCCACCAAGGGCGCCGGCGCCTACCTGAACGAAAAACGCATCCGCGTCACCAAGCTCGATCGCATCTCGAACGCCCTGCTGGGCACCGGCTACGTGGCCGGCAGCGCCCGCGCGCTGGACGAATACCTGAAGATGTACGCGATCATGGGCGAACGCAGCCAGGGCGTGCGCCGCGCCGGCTCGGCCGCGCTGGACCTGGCCTACGTCGCTTGCGGCCGCCTGGACGGCTTCTACGAAAAAGGCTTGAAGCCTTGGGATATCGCCGCCGGCGCCCTGATGATCACGGAATCGGGCGGCATCGTCGGTGAGTTCAGCGGCGAATCGGACTACCTGTACAAGGGCGACGTCATCGCCGCCAGCCCGAAGATCTTTGGCCAGATGATTACCCTCTTGACGCCATTCGCCTGATTGCCAGGCAAGGGCTGATGTAAAAAAGCTGCCGGAGTTTCCTCCGGCAGCTTTTTTTTTCGCCCGTACCGCCCGCGCTCAGTCCGTGACGCCGTACGACGCCGTCGTCAGGATGCCGTTAGGCGTGCGCACCGTCACCGTCAACAGGCCGTTGCGCACGCTGTTCGTCTGGCAGGTGGTGCCGTTCTGGGTCACGTCGCTGATCATCTGCACGGGATAGATCCAGCTGGCGGAACTGGCGCTGTCGATGCTGGGCACGACAAAGCTGTTGCCGCTGACGATGCTGCCATTGCTGGACGCGAAACTGATCGTCGTGCCGGCCGGCAGCGGATTGCCGGGCAAGTCGAACACCCGCTTGGTGACATCCTTGCCATTGACGACAAACACGGTGTCATTGTTGTCGCGGATGGCCAGCTGGAAAGTATGCACCGTGTTCTCGAACAGCGTGCCATCGACGCATTTGTCCAGGTCGATGCTGGCCGCGCCCAGGGGCGTGAAACGCGCCGTGCTGCCGGACAGCACCTGCACCAGCGCCTGGCGTATGTGCACGGTGTTGGCGACCGTCGTATTGACGCTGGAGGCCGCGCGCAGCACGCCGTTGTACTGCCCATCGCCGGCCTGGTCCCAGAGGCCGTTGCCATTCGAATCAATTTTCATTTCGCCAGTGGCACGCACGGCATTGCCCGTGCTGTAGGCATCGTCCTTCAAATTGGCATTGCTGCCAACGATGGCGCGGTCGTTGCGGAACGGCTCACCCAGGTCGACATACGTCTCGCCGCTCTCGAACAGGTTGTTGCCGTTCGCATCGGCAAAGCTTTCCTCGCCCAGCGCATAGGCGAGGATGGTCACGCGGCCGTCAGCGGGACGGGGATTGCCGGGGCAGAAACGCACGCTGCACGAACCCGGCACGCCTTTCTGCGTAATCACGGTACCGTCCGTCAAGGTCGTGTTGACCAGGCCCGTCAGGCAGGACGCATCGATGGTGCCGCCCTCGACCGAGAAGCTGACGGCCGTGCCATCGGGTACGGGATTGTGGAAATGGTCGCCCAGGCGCGCCGTGATGGTGGCGCCCGTCGGTGCGGTACAGCCGGCAAAGTCCTCCCCTTCCGTATTGAACATGGACGTGCTCAGGGTAAAGCTGTCCTGCTCGGGGATGCCGGTGGATACGACCAGCTGGTCCGACACCGTCGACAGGCCCGTGCCCTGCAGGCTGGCCGTGATGCGGATCGGCGTATTCACGGTGCCCGAAGCCACCGTGGTGCTGACGCTGCCGTCCGCGCCGGTGGTCGATTGCGCCGGGTTCAGGCTCAAGCCGCCCACCGTCGTGTTGAGCGCGAAATTGACCACATGGCCGCTGACGGGATTGCCGTTCCGGTCGAGCACCTTGAAGGTGACGATGGACGATTCTTGCCGCCCCGCCCCGCCCGTGCCCTTCAGGGCGATATTTTGCGGCAGGGCCGAGACAAAGCCGATCTGGCCTGCGCTGGCCGTCTGTACCGTCAGGGTGCCCGTCTGGCTCAGGGTGGTGGCATTGAAGACGGTGCTGGCCGTGATCACGTCGGGCGCGCCGCAGCCCTTGTCGATATAGGAAGTGCTGGCTACGCCATTCACTGTATTGACGGGGCTGCTGATGGCTGCCTTGCCGGCCGTCGCGCAAGGCGAGCTGAAGACGACCGACTGCACCGGCGCATATACGGCCGGGCCATTCATCACCGTCACGCTCAGGCCGGCCGTGCCGCCCGCCGACAGGCTTGCAGGAACGACACCCACGCCACCGAGAGTCAGGGTCGGGAAGACCACCGTGTAATTGATACTCGACGTCAACACGCTGCCATTTACCGTGGCGCTGCCCGTCAGCGCAAAAGCGCCGCTCTGGCTGCCCGCCGCGATCACGATCGTGGCCACGCCATTCGCGTCCGTCAGGGCGCTGGCCGCCCCCGGGGTGAAGATGGCGCTCTTGTCGCTGCTGTTCAAGGTCAGCAGGACGCCCGGCAACACGGCACCACTGCCATCCTTCACGACGGCTTGCACAGTGGCGCTGTTGCCGGGACCGACCGAGGTAGTCGCCTTGCCGGCGCCGTCTTTCAGGCTCAGCGCCAGGGTCGCAGGCACGGGCACGACAGGCGTCACGGGCAGCACCGGCGTGACGGGCGGCACCACGCAACCGGGCAGGTTCGGATTGCGGCCCGGGTCCAGGGTGCTGCAATCGCTGCCGCCGGAACCGCCACCACCACAGCCGGCCAGCAACGTCACTGCCGTGCCGGCAGCCAGACACAGCGCCCAGCGCGCCGGCAAACTGTTACTCATCAATCCTGACATGCACTTCTCCCTGTTATTTTGATGCTGATCATGTGTTGCTGCTATTGTGTTCAAGCCTGGTCGCGCCCCAGGATCAGGCGGATGCCGGCGCCGCGCCCCAGGCTGGCGACGGCCACCAGTGGCACGGCCTCCCCTCGCTGCGCCAGAATTTGCCGCAAGGCATCGGCCTGGCGAGCGTTGCCGGGCGCATACAGGATCTGGCTGCGTGCCTGGCGGAAACCGGGCAGATTCGCCAACCGGCTGACCGCCATGCCATGCTCCCGCACGCGCTGGCGCATGTGCGCCGCCATGCCGCGGATGCCATTGCCGTTGATGATTTCGATCTCGGCCGGCACCTCCGGCGCGGCGGCCACGACTGGGGCGGCTGGTACCAATGCAGCCTGCGCCGCTTGCACCAGCTGCAAGTTGTTGCGCGCCAGCGCCGTGCCGCCGGCGCGCGCCGCGGCCTGCCCGAGCATGGCGGACGCTTGCGCCAGCTCACCTTGCAGGTAATACACATAACCGAGGTTGTTCCTGGGCTGGGCAGCGTCCGGGTAGTCGCGCACCAGCGCCTGCAGCGCCGTGGCAGCCTGTTCCAGCCGGCCCTGGCGCGCGTCGAGCACGGCTTGCGCATTGCGCGCGCCCAGCTGCCGCGGGTCGAGGGCGAGCGAAGCGGCATACGCGCCGGCGGCCAGTTCCAGCTGACCCCGCGCCTGGTAAAACTTGCCCAGTTCCAAATACGTGGCGGCACTCTGGCCGGCGGAATGGCCGATGCGCTGCACGCCCTGTACCTGCCAGTGCGGCGCGGCGGGCGTGGCCGCACAGCCTTGCAGCAGGCATGCCAAGAGCCACCACACAGGTATCCAGTACCAGCGCAGCGTCATAGCCCGCCCATCGCCGGCAGCAGGGCGCGGCGGATCTGCAGCAGGGCCGGCCCCATGAGCACGACCAGCAAAGAGGGAAAAATGAAAAAAATCAGGGGAAACAGCAGCTTGAGCGCAATCTTGGCCGCCGTTTCCTCGGCGCGCTGGCGCCGCTTGGTGCGCAGCTCGTCCGACTGCACGCGCAGGGAAGCGGCGATGCTGGTGCCGAAACGCTCCGCCTGTATCAGCAAGGTGACCAGCGCATCGACATCTTCCACGCCCGTGCGCAGCGCCAGGTTGCGCAAGGCCTTGTCCTTGGCGCTGCCGGCACGCAATTCCAGTGTCACGAGTTGCAATTCCTCGGCCAGGATCAAGCTTTTCATGCCGATTTCCTGCGCCACGCGCGCCAGCGCCGCATCCATCGCCAGGCCCGCCTCGACGCAGACGGTCATCAAGTCCAGTGCGTCGGGAAAGGTTTCGAAGATCTCACGCTGGCGCTCCTTCAGGCAATGCTTGAGCCAGAAATCGGGCAGGTAATAACCGAGGGCCGCCGCCAGCACCAGCCACAGGAACAGGTTGTAGTCGCCGTGCCGCAGCAGCAGATAGGCCAGCAGGGGAAACAGCAATGCCAGCCCCGTCTTGGCCGCATAAAACAGCGCCGGTGCGGCGCTCTTGCGCCAGCCCGCATTGATGAAGCGGATGCGGATGGGCGACACTTCCCAGCCCTCTTCGGGCAAGGACAGCTTGGCCAGCGGACGGGTCAGGCTGACCAGGTGTGCCAGCCAGCGCTGGTTCATGCGGCGCGCCCTGCCCGTATCGATCTTCTGCACCTCGAGGGTATCGAGGCGCAGTTGCACCGCGTTGCCCGCAAACAAGCGCGCCAGCACCAGGACGATGCCGAACACGATCAGGAACAGCACCACCAACAGACCCATCTGCATGCCGCTCATCGTGCCACCCTCTGTCTGGTCAATTGCTTCATTTCATGGCCTCACACGCGAATCCGGACAATCTTGCGGATGACAACGATGCCAATCAGCAGCATGCCGAAGGCCATCGACACCATCTTGCGGCCGCCGCTATCGAGGTACAGCACGGAGAGGAACTCGGGGTTCGTCACCTGCATCATCAGGGCAGCGGCAAAGGGCAGCGAACCGAGCACCCAGGCCGACATGCGCCCTTCGGCCGACAGCACGCGCACCTGGCCCATCAATTTAAGACGGTCGCGGATGATGGCGCTGATGCTGCCAAGCAATTCCGTCAGATTGCCGCCCGTCTCGCGCTGGATCAGCACGGCGATGACGAAATAGCGCAAGTCCGTGCTCGGCACCCGCGCCGCCAGGCCCGACAGGGCGTCAGCCATCGACACGCCGAAATTGACTTCGTCAAACACGGCGCGGAATTCATCGGCCAGGGGACCCGTCATCTCGTCGCCGACCATTTTCAGGGCCGTGGGGAAAGCATGGCCGGCACGCATGGCGCGGCTCATCATGTCGAGCGCATCGGGCAATTGCAGTTCGATGCGCGCCTGCCGCCTGGCCTTGGTGCGCAGCACCAGCAGGAACGGCAGCGCCGCGCAGGCAAGGCTGAGCAGCAGGCGCAGATACCAGGGCAAGGGGCTGAGACTGCCCAACAGCAAACCCAGCAGCCAGGCCAGCAAGCTGTAGCCGAGCAGCTTGCCCACATCCCAGTCTTTGCCCGACTGCAACAGCAAACGGTCCAGCGCGGCCACGCCGGGCAGCCATTCCAGCACGCCCTGGATGCCCGCATGCGAGCTGAGCAGCCGATCCTTGGTGATCGACACGGTTTTCTGCGCGTCGTCGCTGGCCGTATTCATCGCGCGCAAGCGGCGCGCCACGCGCCCGGCGCCGGCGCCGCGCGACTGCCAGTTGAAATACACGGCGCCCACCAGCAGCATGACCGCCAGGAAGATCAGCAAATACACCAGATACGAGAGATAGCCCATGCCGCGTCAGCGCCCGCTGCGGGTCGGCTCGAAGACGGCGCTGGAAATGCCGATGCCAAAACTCTTCAGGCGTTCCAGGAAATGCGGACGGATGCCGCTGGCCGAGAAATACCCGACGACGGCCCCGCTCTCCCCCACCCCCGTCTGCTTGAAGCTGAAGATTTCCTGCATCGTGATGACATCGCCCTCCATGCCCGTGATTTCCTGGATCGACGTGACCTTGCGCTTGCCGTCGATCAGGCGCGACACTTGCACCACCACCGATATGGCCGAGCTGATCTGCTGGCGGATGGCCTTGCTGGGCAAGTTGGCGGCCGCCATGCTGATCATGTTTTCCAGCCGCGTGATGGCGTCGCGCGGGGTGTTGGCGTGGATGGTAGCCATCGAGCCTTCATGGCCCGTGTTCATGGCGCCCAGCATGTCGAGCGCCTCGGCGCCGCGCACCTCGCCCAGGATGATGCGGTCGGGACGCATGCGCAAGGCATTGCGCACCAGCGCGCGCTGGCTCACTTCGCCCTTGCCTTCGATATTCGCGGGCCGCGTTTCCAGCCGTACCACGTGCGGCTGCTGCAATTGCAGCTCGGCCGCGTCTTCCACCGTGACGATGCGTTCCGTATGCCCGATAAAGCCGGAAATGACGTTCAGCATGGTGGTCTTGCCGCTGCCCGTGCCGCCGGAAATGAGGATATTCATCTTCGCCTTGCCCAGGCCCTGCAGCACTTCGGCCATCTCGGCCGTCATGCTGGTGTAGGCGACCAGGTCGGCCAGGCGCAGCGGATCGACGGCAAAACGCCGGATCGACATCACGGGCCCGTCGATGGCCAGCGGCGGGATGATGGCGTTGACGCGCGAACCGTCGGGCAGGCGCGCATCGACCATGGGGCTCGATTCATCGATGCGGCGGCCCACGCGCGAGACGATCTTGTCGATGATCTTCATCAAATGGGCATCGTCATTGAACACGACATCGGTCAATTCCAGCTTGCCGCGCCGCTCGACATATACTTGCTGGTGGCCATTGACGAGGATATCCGACACGGTCGGGTCCGACAGCAAGGTTTCCAGCGGGCCAAAGCCCAGCATCTCGTTGCGGATGTCGCGCGTCAGGTTCTTGCGCTCGAGATCGTTGATCACGACGGCTTCCTCGTCGAGCAGGCGCTCGACCAGGCTGCGCAACTCGTCGCGGATCTGCTCCTGCGTCAGCCGCTGCATGCTTTCCAGGTCGACGCGCTCGAGCAGCAGCGCATGGATGCGCTGTTTCAGCTCGCGGTAGCTGCGGTTGTCGATCGACGGCGCGCGCTGCGGCGTCAGGGTGGCGATCTTGCCATTGCCGAGGCGCTCGCGGATCGACAGGCTGGAGACGGGAGAAGTGGCCATGAGGGTTCCTGTTCGAATGAAGTTAGGCGCGCTGCAGCACGCGGCTCAGCCAGCCTTGCCGCACGGGTTCGGCGCTGACGCCCGTCAGGCTGGCGGCAAACTCCTGCAGCGAGCGCGTGATGGGGCTGTTCTTGTCCAGCTGCAAGATCGGCATGCCCTGGTTGACCGAAGCGGCGGCCGATGCATAGTGATTCGGCACCGTGCGGTCGATCGTGGTGCCATACGCCGCCTCCAGGTCCTGCAGGCGGATTTCGCCGCCCTTGTCGTGCCGGTTGACGATCAGGCGCACCTTGTCCTTGTCGTATTCCAGCGAGCGGAACATGCCCAGCAGGCGCTTGCCATCGCGGATATACGGCAAGGTCGTTTGCAGGATGGGGAAGATCAGGTCCGCGTGGTCGAGCGCGCGCACGCTGACCGCATCGAGGTTGCGCCCCACGTCGAGCACCACGAAGTCGTACTGGCGCCGCGCCAGCTTGATGATGGCGTCGATATGCTCGGGCTGCACTTCGCTGGCATGGGCCGGGTCTTCCGGCGCCGCCAGGACGCTGAAATTGGGCAACACATTAAGCATGCTCGAGGCGAGGAAGGACGGATCGAGGCGGTGGATGTCGCGCGTCACGTCGGCCAGGGTGGCCAGCGGCTTGTTCTCGGAGACAAACAGCGAGGCATCGCCGAAGTGCAGGTTCAGGTCCAGCAGGGCAACACGCTTGTGTCCGCTTTCCGCCAGGGCATAGCCGAGGTTGGTGGCGATGAAGGTGGCGCCGCTGCCGCCCTTGCAGGAAATGAAGGCCAGCACCTTGCCATTGCCATTGTCGCGCCGCTCGAGTTTTTCCTCGATGCGCTCGAGCGCCGGGTAGACGCTGGCGGCCGCCGCCGGCGACGGCAGCACTTCGCGCACGCCTGCACGCATGGCTTGCAGCAGGAAATCAGGCGAATGCTGCGGGCACAGCAGGATGACGGCCAGGCGCGGAAACTGATTGCTCAGGCGCTCGATGGCGGCCAGGTCGGCGCCATCGTTGCCGGGCCGGTCGAACATCAGCACATCGGGCAGCTCTTGCGCCGAGTACAGCTGCTCCAGCGGTCCGCTGCGGGTATCGACGTCGTCGGCCGGATTGCGGTTGCCGACCAGGCGGCCCAGCTCGGCCAATGCTTTTTCATCGCGGGATATGATGGCGATTTTCACGATATGCCTTGCCTGTTCTGTGATAACGGTGACATCTTCATTGGCGACCACCCACGCCGATGGTCAGGGTGCTCGATTGCGGCACGGGCGCGCTGAAGGTTTTCTCGTACGCGGTGTAGCCTGCCACCGCGGACTTGCCGTCGAGGCCGGCGACGGGGTCGCGGTTCAGTCCCGCCTGCGGGTTGATCACCTGCTGTGCCCGCAGAAAATCGACGCTGCGGCCAAACTGGCGGTCCAGGTGCGGCGTGGTGGTGCAGCCGCTGGCGGCGAACGACGCCAGCAGCACGCACAGCACGGAAAGGAATGGCGGACGCTGCATGCTCACTCTCCTATTGAAGGTCGAAGCCGGTCGCCGCGGCGGCGCCCGGTTGTTTGTCGGCGGCGGGCGGCGGCGTGGCATCGCCTTCCATCTTCCCTTGCAGGAAGAATTGCGCGCGGCTGGGCGCCACGTAGGCATCCGTCGGCAACACGTAGTCGCCGGCCAGCGGCTTGACCAGGTGCGGCGTGATGATGAACACGAGTTCGGTGCGGTCCGTCTGGAAATCGCTGCTGCGGAACAAGGCGCCCAGCACGGGTATCTCGCCCAGCATCGGCAGCGCCTTGATATTCGTCGTCACGTTGTTCTTGATCAAGCCGCCGATGGCAAAGCTCTGGCCGTCGAACAATTGCACGGTGGTGGTGGCGCGCCGCGTGGTAAACGCGGGCAGGATGGCGCTGCCGGCCGTGCCGCCCGTGGTGATGCCGATGCCGTCCTTGTTGAGCTCCGACACTTCCGGCGCCACCTTCAAATTGATGCGTCCGCCATCGAGCACGGTGGGCGTGAACTTGACGGCAATGCCGAATTCCTTTTCTTCCAGCGTGATCTTGTTGGTGGCGCTGTCTTGCGAGACGGGAATGTATATCTTGCCGCCGGCCAGGAAGCTGGCCTCCTGGCCGCTGATGGCCATGATGTTCGGTTCGGCCAGCACTTTCACGAGGCCGTCGCGCTTTTGCGCATCGAGCGTGAGGAAATTGCCGTTTTTGCCATTAAAACCGTCGATCATGCTGGGATTACCGCTCAACAAGTTCGACAGGAAGCTGTAGGTCCAGTTGCCGCTGCTGGCGCGCGCGCCGATGCTGGCGCCCAGCTGGTCGACGAGGGTTTTCGACACTTCGGCGATCTTGACTTCCAGCATCACCTGCTGCGGCGCGGCGATGGTCAGCATATTGATCACGCTCACGCCCGGCGTGGCGGCACCGGGGGCACCAGCCACTGGCGCAACGCCGGTCGCGGCAGCCGGCGCCGCCGCCTCGCCGGCACCGCGCTGCGCGAACGCCGTGGCCATGGCCATGATCTGGCTGGCCTTGACGGCGTCCGACACCATGCCCGTCAGCACGATGGCGCCGCCGGCCGAGCTGGCCTTGAGATCGGTTTCGCGCGGAAACACGTGTGACAGCTGGGCCTGCAAGCCGTCGGCATCGACGCCGACTTCGATATCGACAATCACGGGCCGGTGATCCTTGTCCCACAGGATCAGATTGGTGCTGCCCGGTGCCAGGCCCCAGATATACAGCTCGCTGGAACTGCCCAGCAGCCTGGCGCCCGCCACCTTCGGATCATTGACGGCGATCTGCGAAACGGCGCGCGTCAGGCTGCGCAAGGTCGACTTGCCAACGGACAGGCGAATCGGCGGCCCCAGCCGGGCGATATCGGCGCCCAGCGACAGGGGCGCCGCCTGGCTGGCGGCATCCACCTTGCGCACGGCGGGCGCGGCACTGGCGCCAGCCGGCCACAGCAAGCTCGCCGTCAAGCCGCTCAGGGCCAGGGCCAGGCGCACGTGCGGCCTGGCGATACGGGTACGAAATGAGGTCATCGACTATCCCTGCTACTGGTATGGTTAAAATTGCTGGACGCGGGTATCCATGCCCGTGATCACTTTGACGCTCTCGGCCGGTGGCGCGGCGGCACGCGGCGCCTGGCGCGCCGGGGCGGCCGCGCGCGGTGCCGCGACGGGCGCCAGCGGCTTGAGTCCCAGCAGCGACTCCTTGGTGGCGCCGCCCGTGTTGACGGGCGCCGGATCGACCTGGTTGCGCAGCACCAGCGACAAGGCGCCCACGCTGCGCGCCAGGTCGAGCTTTTCCACCTGGTCCGGCGTCAATTCCAGGGTCACGGCATTGACCACCTTGGGCTTGTTGTCGTCGCGGTTCGATTCCTGCGCCACGGCCAGCACCAGGATGCGCTCGAGCACGATCTTGGAAATGGCCAGCTCGGCGCCGCCGCTGGCCTTGGCGCGGTCGTCCTGGGTATTGACGAGGATGTCGACAAAGTTGCCCGGCAAGGCAAAGCCCGCCACCCCGACCACATCGTTGACGCGCACGGTCATGGCGCGCTTGCCGTCGGCCACGATGGAGGACAGGCCGCCGCTCGTGCCCGGCGGCGCAAGCTTGCTTTCCAGTACCGGTTCGCCGAGGCTGACGGCCGAGCGCGTGATGCGTCCGTCCAGCGCCTTGCCGTCGGTAAAGGCGCCGGGCGGCTGCGCCCCTGCGGGCCAGTCCATGCTGCGCAGCATCAACGGACTGATCTTCGTGCCCACGCCGATATCGACCAGGGCCACGACGATCTTCTGGCTGGCGGGCGTGCTCTGGCCGCCCATCCAGATCGCCGCCGTCAGCACGGCGGCACCGGCCAGCACCAGGGCCAGCAGCAACATCAGTAAAGCACGGGTATTTCGCATCGTTTTTCCTCTGACTTCAACTTGATTTCGGTTCGCGGCGTTCCTGCACGGCCAGGTCGTCCGCGCCCTGGCGCTGATTCGCGCCGGCAAAATAATTGTTCCAGGCCCAGTCCAGCACCGTTTCACTCAACTGCACCGCCGTGCCTTCGTAGCGGGCCAGGTCGCGCACCTGGCGCAGCAGGTCGCGCGGGTAGCAGGCCAGCAAGGGCGTCGCGCCGCGCGCATGGCGCTGCAGCAAAAAGGCAAAGGCGGCCGCGTCGAATGCCACGCCGTAGGTGGCGCACATCTGGCGGAACACGGTTTCGTAATGGGCGGCGCTGAGCGCCGGCACTTCGATCTTGTAGCCGAGACGGCGCAGGAAGGCCGCGTCCGACAGGCGCTCGGGCAGGAAATTCGAGGAAAACACCACCACCACGTCGAACGGCACCTGGAAGGTATGGCCGTTGTGCAGCGACAGGTAATCGATGGCGCGGTCCATCGGCACGATCCAGCGGTTCATCAGTTCCAGCGGCGAGCAGCGCTGGCGCCCCAGGTCGTCGATGATGAAAATACCATTGTTGGCTTTCAGGTGCGGCGGCGCGCGGTACAGGCGCGTCACGCTGTCGAAGCGCAGGTCCAGCATTTCCAGGGTCAGCTCGCCGCCCGTCAGCACGGCCGGGCGACGCACGCCGCGCACCCAGCGCGCGTCCAGCTGCACGGCCCGCTCGATGCCGGCCGGCGCTTCCTGCTGCTGCGCCGCCGGCAGATGCAGCACCGGATCATAAAAGGGCACGACTTCGCCATCGACCATGATGGCGTAAGGCAAGGCAATGGCGCCTTGCAGCAAGTCTTGCAAGCGTTCGGCCAGGTAAGTCTTGCCGCTGCCGGCGGCGCCGTAAATGAAAATGGCACGCCCGGAATTCATGGCCGCGCCCAGCTGGTCGAGCACGGCCTGGTTGACCACCACGCCATCGAAGCTGGCTTGCACCTGCGGACGCGTGACGTGCATGTTGGCCACGCTCTGTGCCGCCACCTGCGCGTTATAGGCAGCCAGCGGCACGGGGCACGGGCCCGCGTAGGCATTGCGCGCCAGGCATTCGAGGGCGCGCTGGCGGCCGCTGTCCGTCAACTGGTAATGGATGTCGGCATCCGTGCCGCTGGCGCCGCGGCGCATGACCTCGCACATTTTTTCCTGCCGCATGAAGACGATGACGGGGTCGATCACGCCCAGGCCCAGCTTGACGTAGCTGGCCAGCTCGGGCAGGTGCAGCTGGCCCCGCTGGAACAGCACCTTGACCAGCAGTTCGACGAGGAAAAAAAAGGGCAAGCCCGTCTCTTCGACGGTGCGCGGGGCACGCTGGGACGCCGGTGCGGCAAGCAGGTCAGCAGGCATGGGAACAGCGACAGAAGATGCCAGCGATCATGCGAACATGTCCAGCTGGCCGGCGGCGGCCAGCAGCAGATACAGCGCGGTGCCGCTGGCGATGGCTATGGCATACGGCAACTTTCCGCTGGGCACGACGGGCGCGTCAATATCGGGCCGCTGCGCCGCGATGGCCCGCATGAAGCTGTTCAAGGCCATGTGATAGCTATTGCTGCCGACCTGGCGCAAGGTGCCGTGACAGGCGGCCACGGCCAGTGACAGCACGCCGCCGGCAAGCAGGCTGGCCAGCAGGCAACAGAAGACGGCGAGCGGGCCGACAAAGGCGCCCACCATCGCCATCAGTTTCACATCGCCGGCGCCCAGCGCCTTGAGCGCATACATCGGCAGCAGCAACACCAGGCCCAGGGCCAGGCCGCCCAAGGCCTGCCAGAAGCCGAGCGCGCCCGGCGTGGCCGTCAACAGGCCTGCACCAGCCGGCAACACGGCATTGAGCAACAGCCCGGCCAGCGCGCCAGTCAACACCAGGCGGTTCGGAATGCGGCGGCTGCGCACGTCGTGGTACACGGCCAGCAGCAGCAAACCGGCCAGCAGGACCGCCGGCGACCAGGTCAGGAAAAGATCGGTGTACATGGATTATCTGGCACGCGAAGGACGATGGCTGGGCCACAAACGACGATGGCCCGGCGCCATGCGGCTGATCCGGGCCACCATCGGCGCGTGCCCGGAAAGGGGCGCGCCGCCATTGCACGTGTGCTGATTACTTGCCGGTCAACGTGGTCGAGACGCCTGTAAATACGGTCGACAGATTAGTGCCCAGCAATTTGACCGCGCCAACAATTGCAACAGCGATCAGTGCGGCGATCAGGCCGTATTCGATTGCGGTAACGCCATCTTCTTCAGCGATAAAGTTTTTGATGAAATTCATGATTAATCCATTCAGAGTGAGTTTTACAACGTCATGTGCAACTGCGGATGCGGCCAGCCAATAAATCGATATCACGCATCCTTGCATATAGACAGAAGTGCAATCAGACACACCAAGGCCATCGGCGACAATAACTGTACGTCCCCGGAAAATGAATTTCCGGGCCTGGCGCGCAATACATGCGCGCTGCCTGGAAAATCATCTTTATTCCGGATTTTTTCCGCTTTTGTCCCTATTCGCAATATCAGCCTGGCTAATTCAGCGGTATTTACCGATTGCTGATGCATATATTATAATTAAATAAATATTGATATTAAACAGACAAAAGTAATTTTATTGCCGGTACAAAAGAGCTTTTTTTCTGCGTGACATCAGTACATTTGTACCGGCTTCAATATTCATGCGCCGCCGCAAGGCCATTCTTCAAGGCGTACACATACAGCTCGAGGCGGTTGGCCACATCGAGTTTGCTGTAAATCGACGTCAAATGGTTGCGCAGGGTTTGCTCGGAAATGAAGGCGCGCTGCGCGATGGTTTTGTTGAGTGCGCCATTGCCTTCCACCATCATGGCGACAATCTTGCGCTCCTTGAGGGTCAGCAAGGCGATGCGCGCCGCCTCGGGATCGGGCGCCGCCGGCGTCGGTGCCGGCTTGATCAGCGCTCCCAGCAGACTGCCCAGCAAGGCCTGGTCCAGGCACAGTTCGCCGCGATGCACGCGCGCGATGGCGTCGATGACCTGTGCCGCCGCCACCTCCTTGCCGATCACGCCGCGCGCCCCGTTACGCACGGCGCTGGCCAGTACTTCCTGGTCGCGCGTGCCGCTGAACATCAGCGCCCGCGTGACGCCATTGGCCACCAGCGCCGGCACGAAATCGACGGAACATACGCCATCGAGATCGACATCGAGCACGACGATATCGGGCTGCAAGCTGCAGCTCAGGGCCACGGCATCGCCAATATTGCTGACGCTGGCGACCACTTCCATCGACGGGCACGCTTCCTCCAGCATTTTTTCCAGACCCCACAACATGGTCTTATGGTCGTCGACCAGCATGACGCGAATCGGATGCGGATTTAACATGGATGTATACCTTTTATGTGCCACGGCGCGCAGGGCCAGGCCCTTACACGGGAATTTCAATGCGCACCGCCGTCGCGCCGCCAGCCGCCTGGCCCACCTGCACGGTGCCGCCCAGCGCCAGCGCCCGTTCGGCGATGGAAGCGGGCATGAACGGGGCGCGCCGGGACGCTTCGGACTCGGCGGTATTCTCGATCGAGATCGACACGGCATGCGTGCCGCAGGCCAGGCGCACGCACCCCTCGCGGGCCGTCGTATGCCTGCGGATATTGCTCATGCCTTCGTTAACGATCTGAAACACTTCCGCCGCCAGCCTGTCGCTGAGGACGAACGCCCGCTCCGAGACGATCTCGATGTCGATGCCAAAGAATTTCTTCAACTGTTGCGCCTGCCGCCGCAACGCCGCCAGCAGCTCGGGCTCGTCATGCCGCTCCTGGCCGCCGCGCACCGTCTGCGCCATCTGGCGCAAGTCGCCAATGACCTGGCCGCTCATCTCGATCAGCTTGTCGAGGTCGCCCAGCAAGGGATTGCCGGCGGCCACCTTGGCCCGCAAGGCGCTCAAGCCATGGCGCAAGCCGATGTAGGGCTGGATGGTCGAATCATGCAAATCGCGGGCAATCTTCTGCCGTTCGCGGTAAGCGGCGCCGGAGGCGAGCTTGTCGAGAATGGCGATGTTCTCTATCTGGGGAAATACCTGCTCGACGATCTGCGCCAGGAACGTGGCGTCGGCCTTCGACAGCCGGTCCGTGGCCGCCAGCACATACAGGCGGCCCTGCCCCTTATGCAAAGGCAAGGGAACGCTGATGAAGGATTGCGCATCGAAGAGTTCCGTCAGGGCCGTGCCCTGCGTGGCGTCGAGGTCGAGCCGCTGCCAGGTGGCGCTGGCGCGCGCCTTGCCCTGCCACGCAGGGCCGAGCCCGAGTCGCGAACGCAGCGATGATGCGTACAGCACGCTCTGGCTGGCCTCGAACACCATCAGCGGCGCCACGGCTGCCTCGCTCATCTGGCTGACGCGCCCGCCATTGCCCCGGCTGTCATCGAGCGCCGTGCGCAACTGCCAATGCGCCGCGCCGCCCTCGCGCATGACCAGGATGCAGCTGCTGGCGCCAAAGAAGACGCGCGCCTTCTCCAGCATCGACGCCACCGTATGATCGACGCCGAAACGGGGATTCGATTGCTGGCTCACTTCGCGCAGCAAGGCCAGGCGGCGCTTGTGCTGCACGCTCAAGCCGCCCCAGCAAGCGATCATGGTGCCCAGCGCCATGACAAACGCCGTGCGCAACAGCAGCAGCGGCAAGTTCGGTTCCTGCTCCGACAGCACCGACGCCAGCACCAGCAAGGCGCAGGACGCGAGCGTTATCCGGGTGCCTTCATCGCGCCCCCGCTGGAACGACGAGGCCAGGATCGCAAAGAAAAAATAGGGAAAAAAATAACTCTCGCCACCGCCGGTGCACCACACGATCAGGCCGCACCAGCCTGCATCAAGCCAATACACCCGTTTGCCATTGCCGCGATGAAAATGCAGCAACACCAGCAATGCCGCGCCATACAGCAGATACAGGGACAACATCACCGGGGCGAATTGCCCAGCCATACCTTGATGGCCGGAATCGATCATCAGCGTCAGCAATGCCATCACGGCCAACAATAAACGCATGCCAAAGATCATTTGCAAGTCAGCATGATCCTCCGGCGGCAAGGCCGCCACGGTATTCTTTCCCCATTGCAATTGTTTCTGTTGCAGCATACTGATTTCATCTTTACAAAAATTACCATTTTCCCGGCATGCCGGAGAATGGTTAATTATTTTTTAATTTTCGTACGCCCCGCATATTACTCCCAGGATTAGAAATTAGGAATGAAAAGCCTGTCATTTACTATGTAAATTATAATAAACTTGATTTCCGTGCATTTTAATGCGACCCTCACTCGCGCAAAGCGCGCTAAAATGAGCCGAGGCAAATTGATTTGAATACATAGCCTAAATACGCAGGCGCGAGCCTTTACCTGGATACCTGAAATGATGCTCAGCAAGGCTACGCCCCGCTTTCCCCGCCCCCCGCCCGCCGGCATCGGGCAAGCTGGCGCCTCCCTTGTCGAGTTTGCCATCATCGCTCCCGTCTTCCTGCTGCTGATGATCGGCGTGATCGAATTGAGCATGGCGTATTTCGCCAATCTCACCATGCAGCATGCGGTGCGCGAAGGCGCGCGCTATGCGGTGACGGGCAACAGCGATCTCGACCCGGCCAGCAGCAACCAGCAACGCTACCAGGCCGTCATTCAAAAAATGAAAGCCAGTTCCATGGGTATCTACGACAAGGTCAATCCCGTCATCACGGTGAACGGCAGCAGCGGCACCAGCGCCGGCATGTTTGGCAACAGCGGCGATATCGTCGTCATCTCCGTCGCATATAACTGGACATTCGCCACGCCGATGATGGCCGCCTTCTACAAGGACGGCAAATCGGCCAACGTAGTGGCCGCCACCATGCGCAATGAAAGCTTTGGCGGCCTATGATGCGTTCACGCCCTGCGGCAAGACGCGCCGCGCGCGGCATCGCCGCCGTGGAATTTGCCATCGTGCTGCCGCTGCTGGCACTGCTGCTATTCATGGTGGTCGACCTGTCGCGCGCCATCCAGGCCAAGATCATCCTGCTCAATATCAGCCGTGAAGGCGCCAACCTGGCTTCGCGCTCGACGTCCGACCTGAGCGGCTCGAGCCAGACCATCATGAATGCGCTGGCCGCCAGCACGCCGCCGCTGGACATGAACAAGCGCGGCATGATCTACGTCACCAAGATCATGGGCTACACGGCGAAGAGCGGCTTGCGCAATATCGTGCTGGAACAATACCGCTGGGATGCCGGCGCGAAGTCCAGCGGCTACCTGCCAGCCAGCCAGGTGTGGCGGTGCGGCAGCTGGAGCAATGGCACGTGCACCAATATCGCCAAGGACAACGATGCCCCCACGGTGTCCTTGATGCAGAACCAGCTGGCCGACGGCGAACTGATCTACGCCGTGGAAACTTTCTACAATTTCGACATGCTGTTCGGCACCTTGAAATTTGGCAACAGCACGACGCCCACCCTGGGCCCCGACCTGACTTCGATGACGATATTCTGATGCGCATTTCCTACAAACGGCAAGGCGGACAAGTGCTGATCATGGTGGCGCTGTCGGCCGTCGTCCTGATCGCCTCGGTGGGCCTGGCCGTCGATTCGGCCCTCGGCTACCTCGTCAAGGCCAAGCTCAATGCGGCCGTCGACTCGGCCAGCCTGGCGGCGGCGCGTGGCGTTACCACGGGCAACTCGGAAACGGAGCAGCGGGCCAGTGCGCGCCAGTCGGCCAAGGAGTTTTTTGACATCAATTATCCGGATCAGTTCCTGCTGTCGACGCCGACCCTGAATCCGGTCGACGTCACGTTCAACAAGGGCACCGTCACCATCGACGTCTCGGCCACCGCCACCCTGCCCGTCTCGCTGATGGGCATACTCGGTTTCAAGACACTGAACGTGGCTGCCAGCGCGCAAACCATCCGCAAGGACCTGGACATGGTGCTGGTGATGGATACGTCGGGGTCGCTGGAATCCAATGCCGACGCCGTGCGGGCGGCGGGCAAGTCCTTCCTGAACAAATTCAACTCCACCGTGGACCGCGTCGGCCTCCTGCATTTCGCCAGCGGCGCGCAAGTCGACCTGCAGATCAAGAAATCCGACCGTGGCTTCGATCGCACGAGCGCGAACGCCGCGATCAACAACTTCAACTTTGTTGGCGGCACGAATTACTCGGAAGGCATGTGGAATGCCCTCGATCAACTCAAGGGCATCAGCCAGAGCAATCGCTCCAGCCTGCGCGTCATCGTGTTCTTTTCCGATGGATCTCCGTCCGCCTTTTCCTCTTACTTTTTCCCCAGCATGAGTGGCAAGTGCCCGTTCGCTGGAGCGCTGGCCGTGTACGACGACTTACCATCGAGCGGTTTTGCGACAGATGGACTGTACCGTATCAATTCAACCAGCACCAAGCTCGCGCCCGAGACCGATTGCTCTAGAAACCTGATCAGTAAACTACCGGCCTGGTATAACGCACACAATTCCCCCGCCCAGGCCGACGATGTGACGCTGCGCGAATTCCCCATCGTGACCACTACGCCGCGTGCGGTGAACAACGATATGTCCACCAGAAAACTCCAGTGGACCAATATGCACCGTGCATCGCGCAACCTGGCAGAAGCGATGGCCAGCAAGGCGCGCCTGGAAAAAACCTACATCTTTACCCTGGGCATGGGAGCCGCGCTGAAGGGCAAGGCAGGGCCAGACAATGAAATCGGCGAAGACTTGCTACGCTGCATGGCCAATACGAGCGATGCGCCTACGCGTTGCCGCAAACCGGCCGAACCCGTGGGCCTGTACTGCTATGCAGCCACCGACAGCGACCTGAGCCCCTGTTTTACGCGGCTCGCCTCGGCCATTTTGCGCATTTCCAAATAAGGCCTGATCACCGGTTAGAAGGCAAAGCAGCTGCAGCCCAAGGTGCCCCAGAAGCCGGAAAAATCGCTGATCGGCACGGCCGACTTGCGCGCCCGGTCGTGGGCGTGGGCATGCACGCCGCAGGCGCCCGCGCACTGGTGCGGCAGCATGGCTTGCGCTTGCGCCGGCCTGGCCACGGGCCGGTAATGGCCGGGCACCGCGCGCACGGGCGACCACTCGGGCAGCACGGGAATCAAAGGCGGCGCCAGTGTCGAAAATTGTCCCTGGCCGTAGACGACCTTGCCGCCCACCATGGTCAGCACGGACTCGATGGACTTGATCGCATCTTCCGGCACCGTAAAATAATCGGCCGACAGCACGGACAGGTCGGCCAGCATGCCCTCGCGGATGCGCCCCTTCTTGCCTTGCTCGCTGGAGAACCAGGCACTGCCCGCCGTCCACAGTTCCAGCGCCGTGTCGCGCGACAATCTGCCCGCCGCATCCGTCAAGGCCAGGCCGCCCACGGTGCGCCCCGAAACAAGCCAGTACAGCGCCGTCCACGGGTTGTAGCTGGCGACCCTGGTCGCATCCGTGCCGCCGCCCACGGGCACGCCCGCGTCCAGCATGCGCTGCACGGGCGGCGTGGCCTTGGCGGCATCCGCGCCATAGCGCTCGACGAAATACTCGCCCTGGAAGGCCATGCGGTGCTGGATGGCCAGGCCGCCACCGAGCGCCTTGACCCGGTCGATATTCTTCGGGCTGATGGTTTCCGCGTGGTCGAACAGCCAGTGCAAGCCGCCGAACGGCGTGTCGCGGTTGACCTTTTCAAACACGTCGAGCATGCGGCTGATCGATTCGTCATAGGTGGCGTGCAGGCGGAACGGCCAGCGCTGCTCGACCAGGTGGCGCACGACCTTTTCCAGCTCGTCTTCCATGCCGGCCGCCAGCTCGGGGCGCGGCTCGAGGAAATCCTCGAAGTCGGCGGCGGAAAACACGAGCATTTCGCCGGCGCCATTGTGGCGGTAAAAGTCGGTGCCGTCGCCGGGCTTGACCATGCCGGTCCACTTCTGGAAGTCCTGCAGTTCCGCGCCCTTGTTTTGTGTGAACAGGTTGTAGGCGATGCGGATGGTCAGCTGCTCCTTTTGCGCCAGTTCGTCGACGACGGCGTAATCCTCGGGATAATTCTGGAAGCCGCCGCCCGCGTCGATGGCGCTGGTGACGCCAAGGCGGTTCAATTCGCGCATGAACTGGCGCGTGGAATTGATTTGCAGTTCGCGCGGCAGGCTCGGGCCTTTCGCCAGCGTGGCATACAGGATCATGGCGTTCGGCCGGGCGATCAGCAAGCCGGTCGGATTGCCGGCCCCGTCGCGCACGATTTCGCCGCCGGGCGGGTTCGGCGTGTTCTTGTCATAGCCGACGGCGCGCAGGGCGGCGCGGTTCAGCAGGGCGCGGTCGTACAGGTGCAGAATGAAAACGGGCGTATCGGGCGCGGCCGCGTTGATTTCATCGAGGGTCGGCATGCGTTTTTCCGCGAACTGGAATTCCGTCCAGCCGCCCACCACGCGCACCCATTGCGGATTCGGCGTGCGCAAGGCTTGTTCCTTGAGCATGCGCAGGGCGTCGGCCAGCGACGGCACGCCTTCCCAGCGCAATTCCAGGTTGTAGTTCAAGCCGCCGCGGATCAGGTGCAGGTGCGAATCGTTCAGGCCGGGAATCACCGTGCGGCCAGCCAGGTCGATCAGCTGCGTGGCGGGGCCGCGATGGCGCATCACGTCTTCCACGTCGCCGACGGCGAGGAATTTGCCATCGGCGATGGCGACGGCGGACGCCAGCGGCTGCGTCCTGTCGACCGTGTGGAAACGGCCGTTGAGCATGATCGTGTGTGCGTGCATGGAAACTCCCCAATCAAATGAAAACACGGCCCCGCCGGCGGGCGGCGGAGCCAAAATCAGCAAAAAATCAAAGGCCTTCGCTGGCGTTGAACATCGATTTGGCGTAGATCAGGCCCAGGCCATAGCCGCCGCCGTGCGCCACGGCCGTCGCCACCGTTTCATTGTAGGTCTCGCCGCGGGCCCAGTCGCGCTGCAGTTCCAGCAAGTATTGCACGGACGTCATCGGCTGCGCGCCCGCCTGTATCATGCGCTGCATCGCCATCGCATGGGCTTCGTCGGAGACGTCGCCGCTGGCGTCGGCGATCACGTAGACGTCAAAACCCTGCTCCAGCGCCGACAGCGCGGGACCGACGATGCACACCGACGTCCACAAGCCGGCCAGCACGATCTTGCCCTTGCCGTAGCCATTCACCTTGTCGGCGATGCGCGCATCTTCCCAGGTGTTCATGCTGGTGCGGTCGATCGGCGCCTGATCCGGGAAGACGGACTGGATCTCGTCGAAGATCGGGCCGGAGAATGATTTCGCCGCCACCGTCGTCAAAATCGTCGGCACCTTGAATTCCGCTGCCGCCTTGGCCACCAGGGCCGCATTGTTGCGCAGCAGGGCCAGGTCGATGGAACGGGTAGCGAACGCCATCTGCGACTGGTGGTCGATCATGATCAGGGTATGATCGTTCGGGGTCAGCAGTTTTTGGGCGGCTTGGGCGGTAGCGATAGGCATGATGTTTTCCTTAGTGAAAATAATTGAATATGAAATTACGGATGTCGTTATACGGTGCTTCTGCTCCTGCCCTTGCGTCACGCTGTGTGTGCCGGGCCAGTGCTATGCAGTATGGACGAGATGATTTGAAAACAAAAACGGAAAGAATGCCAAGCTATGTGCAATTTTTTCGATAATAGAAAATAGCCGCAACAGCGGCCTGTTCATCAAGGAGTAACCATGGGATTTGAATTCAGGATCACGGCCAGCCTGACGCAGGAACAGCGCCAGCACATCGAGCAGCAGCTGGCGGCGCTGCCGCAAGCGTCAGGCGCCATGCCGGACACGGACGCCAGGCTGACGGACGCCGGCCTGTATATATGCCAGCACCTGCGCCCGGATCCCTGGCACGGCCTTGAAGCCCTGCGCGCCTGGCTCGATGCACAGGGCGTGGACTATGCCGTCGCCGAGATCGACGACTAGGCGCTGCTTTTCTTTACTTGCGGCATTGCAAAGCTGAAACAAAACAGGCGCGTTTTTGCCATGCTGTTATACTTCGCGTGTGCGGCACATATGACCAGTCCCCTTGCCGCTGTCTTTCGACCCCTAATCTGATTGCCTGCGACTGGCGCCTCACGATGGCGACAGGCCGATCTCACAATAAAGTTACCATGTCCTTTTCCTCCCTCGGATTGTCCGACGCTATCGTACGTGCCGTTACCGAACACGGCTACACCGTGCCGACCCCGATTCAGTCGCAGGCGATTCCCGCCGTGCTGGCTGGCGGCGACTTGCTGGCCGGTGCACAAACCGGTACCGGCAAGACGGCCGGCTTCACCCTGCCCGTGCTGCACCGCCTGTCGACGGACGCCAATGGTGCGTCCATCACCAGCAACACCTCGACGCGCCCGATCCGCGCCCTGATCCTGGCCCCGACGCGCGAACTCGCCGCGCAGGTCGAGGAAAGCGTGCGCGCCTACAGCAAGTACACCAAATTGAACTCGACCGTGATCTTCGGCGGCGTCGGCATCAACCCGCAAATCAAGCAGCTCAAGCATGGCGTCGACATCCTCGTCGCCACGCCAGGCCGCTTGCTGGACCACATGGGCCAGGGCACGGTTGACCTGTCGAAAGTGGAAATCCTGATTCTCGACGAAGCCGACCGCATGCTCGACATGGGTTTCATCCGCGACATCAAGAAAGTGCTGGCCGTACTGCCGCCAAAACGCCAGAACCTGCTGTTCTCGGCCACCTTCTCGGAAGAGATCAAGGCCCTGGCCGATGGCTTGCTGAACAAGCCAGCCATGATCGAAGTGGCGCGCCGCAATTCGACCGTGGAAGTGATCAAGCAAAAGATCCATCCGGTCGACCGCGACAAGAAGCACCCGATGCTGTCCTACCTGATCAAGTCGAACAACTGGACGCAAGTGCTGGTCTTTACGCGCACCAAGCATGGCGCCAATAAACTGGTCGAGCAGCTGGGCGCGGACGGCATTGGCGCCCTGGCCATCCACGGCAACAAGAGCCAGTCGGCACGCACGCGCGCGCTGTCCGAGTTCAAGGATGGCACCTTGCAAGTGCTGGTCGCCACCGACATCGCCGCGCGCGGTATCGATATCGACCAGTTGCCGCACGTCGTCAACTACGACTTGCCGAACATTCCGGAAGACTATGTGCACCGTATCGGCCGCACGGGCCGTGCCGGCGCCAAGGGCGAAGCCGTGTCGCTGGTCTGCGTGGATGAGCACGAAATGTTGAAAGACATCGAAAAGCTGATCAAGCAAACCCTGCCGCGCGAAGTCATCGAAGGCTTCGAGCCCGACCTGAACGCCCGCGCCCAGCCTGTGCAATTGCGCAGCGGCACCGGCGGCCACCGCAACAACAGCCGCGCGCCAGCCGGCGCCGTGGTGCGCGTGAAAACCGGCGGCAGCGGCGCCAAGCCACGCAGCGCCGGCCCAGCGGGCGGCGGTGGCGGCGGCAACCGTTCGGGCAATGCGCCGCGTTCGGCGGCAAACCACAGATCTGGTGGCCGCGGCCGTTAATACCTGCGGGTAAGCGTATCGCAGCAATAAAAACCGTTCCAGGACTTGCTTCTGGAACGGTTTTTTTATGCACGCCACCGATTGCCGATTTGGGCTAGGATAGTGTCCATCCTATTGACCTGCGTGCCGCCATGCCGAACTTCGCTGCCAACCTCAGCATGATGTTTACCGAACTGCCGTTCCTCGACCGCTTTGCCGCCGCCAGGGAAGCGGGTTTCGATGCCGTCGAATTTCTGTTTCCTTATGCCGTCGAGGCGCGGCAGATCGCCATGCGGCTGGAACGCCACCATCTGCAGCTGGCCGTCTTCAACTTCCCGCCCGGCGACTGGGAGCACGGCGAGCGGGGCATTTCCTGCGATCCGCGCCGGGGCGAGGAATTTCGCGGCAACGTGCAACTGGCGCTCAATTACGCGCTGGCACTCGGGGCGAAACAGTTGCACTGCATGTCCGGCATCGTGCCTCCCGGCATGAGCCTGGAGCGGGCACGGCAAAGCCTGATCGGCAACCTGCAATTTGCGGCCGACGCCTGCCGTCCGCATGGCATCAACGTGCTGATCGAGCCGATCAACCGCTACGACATGCCCGGTTACTTTCTGAACCATAGCCAGCAGGCGGCCGACATCATCGCCGACTGCCAGCGCAACAACATCTTCCTGCAATACGACATTTATCACATGCAGCGCATGGAGGGCGAGCTGAGCAACACCATCCGCGCCCTGCTGCCCCTGATCCGCCACATCCAGATCGCCGACACGCCGGGCCGCCATGAACCGGGCACGGGCGAGATCAACTACCGCCATCTGTTCAAGCTGCTCGACCAGGTCGGCTACGCTGGCTGGGTCGGCTGCGAATACCGTCCCGCCAGCGACACCGTTGCCGGACTGGGCTGGCGCGAGCAATTGACGGCCAGCGCGGGCAGCTGATCGCAGCGCGCTTGCGCCCGCACAAGGCGGGCGGCGCAGGCCGGCACGACAATACCTTTCCATGCAGTATTTCCTGTCGAGAGGTGACGTGTCTGCCCTGCCCGCCCGCCATTGCCGCGTCCATTGCATCAACCTTTGCCTGGCGATTCTGCTGTGCGGCTGCGCCACTGCGCGCCCCGAGCTGGCGCAGGTGCGCGCCCTGGCCGCCGGCAGCAATGCCCTGACCACCTTCGGCGAACTGTCGCAGCGCCACGTCGACAGCTACCAGCGCGCCCGCCCCTATCTGTCACCGGCCGAAGACGCGCGCGAACGCCTGCTCGACGCGCAGCGCCGCGCCGCGCAGGCGGACGTGGCGCGCCTGGCGCAGGCCGTGCGCCTGTACCTGCAGGCGCTGGGCCGGCTGGCCGATGCCGATGCCTATGACGTGCAGCCGGAACTGGCCAGCGCCGGCGCCGCCATCCGCGCCTGGCCGGGCAGCGGCATCGACGACCGCCATGTCAGCGCCTACACCTTGCTGCTGCAGCAATTGTCGCGCCTGGGCAGCGCAGCCAGCCAGCGGGCGCAGCTGGCGCAAGTGCTGCACGACGGCGATGCGCCGCTGCAAGCCCTGCTGGCCGCGCTCGACAGCTTGCTGGCGCTGTACGACAAGAGCGGCGATAACGAGCGCGACATGGTGCTCGGCTTGCTCGACGTGGAAATCGCGTATGCGGACACGCCGCAGCAGCGCCTGCTGGCCGTGCTGGCGAAAAACATGCAACAAAGCAAAACCGAGGAATACCGCCTTTATGGCCTGCGTCATACCCTGGCGCGCCGGCAACTGGCGGCACTGGGGCGCGAACACGCCCAGCTCGCCGCCGCCCTCACCACCACGGAGGCAAGATGGATGGATCGGTAGGCAGCGGCAACGAACGCCGCGAAGCAGCTCTCAGCAGCGCCATGCGCGTGGAGCAACTGGCCGACAGCCTGTCGCAGGCAGCCGTCACCCTGCACGGCGCCGTCATGCGCGCCATCCGCAGGCGCGCCAGCCAGGGAGACAGTGGCATCAGCCACAGCCAGGCGCAAGCCGTCTTCGCCCTGGAAGTGGCCTTGCGCCAGCAAGCCAACCAGCTGTATGCCGATGCGGCCGGGCACACGGTGGCGGGGCTGGACACGGCACAACGCCAGCTCAGCGGCCTGCTCGACACGGTGCGCCTGCGCATCGCTCGCAACGACGAGGTGCGGCACTGGATCAGCCTGGCGACGAGTTTGTTGCACCTGGGCAGCGCCGTCCTCGCCGGCAATCCCGAGCGCATCCTCGGTACCCTGGGCAAGGTGCGTGAGCGGCTGCAAGAGATGGCGCCAGACTGATTGAAATCGGCCAGCAAGCGCCTATACTGGGACGTCCCCGCCTGGCAATCGTGCCTGCGGGGCGACCAGAGGAGACCAACATGCGTATCGAACCGTATTTGCAATTCGATGGAAACTGCGCGCAAGCGCTGGAATACTACCGCCAGCACCTGCATGGCACCGACCTGTGCCTGATGCCGTATCGCGGCACGCCGATGCAGGAGCAAGTCAAGGAAGACTGGTATGACAAGATCATGCACGGCTCCGTGCAGCTGGGGCCGACCATGCTGATGGGCTCGGACGGCGGCTGCAGCGAAGATGGCGCCAAGGGCATGCACGGCAGCTCGATCTGCCTGACCGTCGATACGCCGGAAGAGGCGGAACGGGTGTTCGACGCGCTGGCGCGTGACGGCAACATCCAGATGCCCCTGGAGGAAACGTTCTGGGCCAAGCGTTTCGGCATGCTGAAAGACCAGTTCGGCGTCGCCTGGATGGTCAACTGCCTGAAAGAACCAGCATAGAACGGCCCCTGCCCGCCTGCGCCGCGTCAAACGCGGCGCGGGTAGTAGCGCAAGCAGAGTCGCCCATCCTGGACTACCATATAGGACAGACGCCTATCGGGGACAGCCATGAATGGATTGCCGCAAGACCAGCTGCAGCGCCTGCAGGGCGTGCTGGAGCAACGCAAGCTGGCGTTGCTGGAACAGATCGAGAACGAAGCGGCCGAAGCAGACGCGCGCGCCTCCCTGCTCAATGAAATCGAAGCCTCGCCGGCCGACAACGCCAGCGTGCGCACCTTGAACGCCCTCGTCAGCGAAGCGGCCGAGCACAACCAGGCGCAGCTGGCCATCATCAAGCATGCGCTGGCCAAGTTTGCCGATGGCAGCTACGGCCTGTGCGACAACTGCGGCGAGGCCATCGGCCTGTCGCGCCTGAACGCGCGCCCGGAAGCGCGCCTGTGCATCGATTGCCAGACGCGGCTGGAAAAAACCCAGCGCTGAGTCACTGACCGTAGCATGACGGCGGCGTAACAACAAAGGGCAAGGCATCGCTGCCCTGCCCCGTGTTTTCCAGCGTGACTGCCATTGCCTTCCGTCCTGCGCCAGCGTCTGTGCGCCGGCTGGGTGGACGGGTCTCCTCTACTGCCATTGCCTCTGTGCAAGCTACACGCTTGCTTAACTCATGTGCTGTCCGCCATTGATGGCGATGTTCGCGCCCGTGACGAATGCCGCCTCGTCGGACGCCAGGTAAGCGACCAGGGCAGCCACCTCGTCCGGCTCGCCCAGGCGGCCCAGGGGAATCTGCGGCAGGATCTTCGTTTCCAGGATATCGGCCGGCACGGCCGTCACCATCTGCGTGCGCAGGTAACCGGGCGAGACCGTGTTGACGGTGATGCCATGGCGCGCCACTTCCAGCGCCAGCGCCTTGCTGAAGCCATGCACGCCCGCCTTCGCGGCCGCATAGTTGCACTGGCCAAACGCACCCTTCTGCCCGTTGACGGACGAGATATTGATGATGCGGCCCCATTTTTTTTCCAGCATGGGTTCCAGCACCTGCTTGCTCATGTTGAACAGGCTGTCGAGATTGGTGCGCATGACCTCGGCCCAGTGCGGCAACTCCATCTTGCGCATGCTCTGGTCGCGCGTGATGCCGGCGTTGTTGACCAGCACGTCGATGCGGCCAAACTGCGCCAGCACGCTTGCCACGGCCTCGCTGCAGGCATCGAAATCGCCCACGTCGATGGCCAGGGGATGAAAATAATACTGCTGTGACTGCTGCGTGTCGAGCCAGCTTGCCACCCGTGCATTGCCCGGCGTATGCGCCGCCACGACGGCAAAGCCCGCCGCATGCAGGCGGCGGCACAGGGCCGTGCCCAGTCCGCCCATGCCACCCGTGACCAGCGCTACCTTTTGTTCTTTCATGATTGTCTCTCTCCGCTTGTTATGGTTGTTCTGCGTGGCATCAAGTGTAGGAGCAGTTTTTATCGTCAGCTTTGCGCCAGATCAAGTGCCCAGCCTGTCAAGCATGGCGCATGCGTGCGCGGCCGCCTCCCCGTCTGTGCCAGAATGGCCACTACTGCACAGCGAGAGGCCAGGCCATGACATATAAAACCGTATTGCTCCACATCGACGACGGCGCCGGGCGCAATGCCCGCATCGAAGCGGCGGCCAGCATCGCCCAGGCGTGCGGCGGCCACCTGACGGGTGTGGCGCTGACGGGCGTGTCGCGGCTGCTGTACCAGAACCAGCCCGACCTCGATGCGGATCCGAACCTGAGCTTGCATCTGAATTTCCTGCGGGAACGGGCGACGCGCGCCCTCGACGGTTTCGAGGCGCAGGTGCGCGCGGCCGGCGTCGCCTCGTTCGAACAGCGCGTGCTCGACGACGAGGCGGCGGGCGGCATCAGCCTGCTGGCCCGCTATGCGGACCTGGTCGTCATCAGTCAATACAATGCCAAGGATAAGTCGCCGTCCGTGATGCGCGACTTTCCCGCCTATGTGCTGCTGCATTCGGGCCGTCCCGTGCTGATCGTGCCGTATGCGCCGCCGCTGCCCCTGCTGGCGCCGCCGGCGGCCGCGCGCAATGTGCTCATTTCCTGGAACGCCAGCAAGGAAGCGAGCCGCGCCGTGAGCGCTGCCCTGCCCCTGCTGCAGCGGGCCGGGCAAGTCCACGTGGCCATCTTCGACGCCCAGGTGCATGCCGCCGAGCACGGCGAACATCCAGGTGCCGAGCTGACGCACTACTTGGCGCGCCACGGCGTGGAAGCGCGGCTGCATTTGCTCGATGGTGGTGGCGTGCGGCGCGGCGATATCGGCGAAGTGCTGCTGTCGCATGCGGCCGACCTGTCGGTCGACTTGCTGGTGATGGGAGCGTATGGCCATTCGCGCCTGCGCGAAACCATCCTGGGCGGCGTCACGCGCACGATTCTGCAAAGCATGACGATCCCCGTGCTGATGGCGCACTGAGCCAGTTGAAAGCGACGGGCTAGCCGCCCTGCCAGGGCTGGCTGCGGATCTTCGCCACCTGGCGCTGCGCCAGCCATTGCCACAGCTGCAGCGCGTCGCCCTGCGGCAGGGCCGACATGTGGCGCGGCGTGGCCAGGGCGATTTCACAATCGCGGTCCGACCATTCCTCGAAAGTGACTTCGCCTCCGCTAGCGACTTCGACCTGATACATCAAGCCATCGTCGTAGCCGAAGCGCAACAGGACGGCGGCCGGGCTGCCGTCCTGTGTGACGCCGCCGCGGTAAACCTCGGCCAGCGCATCGGCCAGCTGTGCCGGAGAGGGCGCGCAGATGTCGCGCCCATCGGCCCGTGTCAGAATGAACCATGCCTGTGTCATGACGCGCCCTCCTATTCATACTCGTTAGCATGCGAGGCAAGTACTACGGGCAGTCACCTTGGTCCAGTGTCACTTCGGGCGCGCGGAAACTATCCCTGTCGGCATTGTTTACCAATAATTAGCAATACTAACAAGGATCATACCTAAATTTCATGCGGTGCGGAATTTATGGATTCACGCCACCAGCACGGGAATGCTGAGCGGGTCGAAATCATGCCAGTCGCCATTCGCAATCGTGCCTTCCGCTTCCTCGATATGCTCGGCGCCCAGCCGGTGCAGCGCTTCGAGCGCCCGTTCGCGCTCGTCGAGGCCGCCCAGCGCCACGGCGATCAGCATGCCCGGATGGCGTGGCTGACGGCGGTTTTCACCATTCTTTTCGCCATTTTTCTCGGGTTCGCCCGCCTCCTTCATCTTGTTGAAACTGTAGAGCGAGCCTACGTGGGCGCCCACCAGCGCACCCACCACGGGACCCAGCGGCCCCGTCGCCAGGGTAGTGGCCGCGCCGATGCCCGCGCCCAGGGCGGCCCCGACGGCCACGCCTTCCACCACGCCCTCCGGCGTCTCTTTCGCGCCCGGCGACATGTCGCGGTCGCCGCCGAGCGCGTGCAAGTCGTGCTGGCCCGGCTGGTTGACAAAGAAGGCGCTGATGCGGCTGTCGGGAAAGCCCGCCTGGTTCAGCGCGGCGCGCGCGGCGTCGATCTGTTCCTGCAACTGAAAATGACCTGCGATGATGCGTGACATGATACGGTCCTCCTCGTCGGCTGCTGGCGCACCATGCGCCACTCCTCTAGCGTGCGCTCACCGACCGCGAAATACCGTTCGCTTACGCACACAGCCGCTCACTCATGTATTTACTCATGTGCTCACGCCAAACGGGCTGCGGATATCGGAAAGGAATTGTTGTGCGCGCGCATGTTGCGGCCGCGCAAAGAAATCCTCGGGCGTGGCCCGTTCCAGCACTTGCCCGTGATCCATGAACCAGACGCGGTCCGCCACCTCGCGCGCAAAGCCCATCTCGTGCGTCACGCACACCATCGTCATGCCGCCCTGCGCCAGGTCGCGCATCACCTGCAGCACTTCGCCCACCATTTCCGGGTCCAGCGCGCTGGTCGGTTCGTCGAACAGCATCAGCGGCGGCTGCATGGCCAGCGCGCGGGCAATGGCCACGCGCTGCTGCTGCCCGCCCGACAGGGCCGCCGGCATGGCATGCGCCTTGTGCGCCAGGCCCACCCGCTCCAGCAGGGCCAGCGCCCGCTCCTCCGCCTCGCGCCGGGACAGGCCGCGCAAGCGCTGCGGCGCCAGCGCGCAATTATCGAGTACCGATAAATGGGGAAACAGGTTGAATTGCTGGAAGACAAAACCGATGTGCGAGCGGAAGGCATTCACATCCAGCCCCGGCGCGTAAATGTCCTGGCCGGCCACCGTGATGCGGCCTGAAGCGATCGCCTCCAGGCGGTTGATGGTGCGGATCAGGGTTGACTTGCCGGAACCGGACGGCCCGCACACGACCAGCACCTCGCCCTTGGCCACGTGTTCATTGATGCCGCTCAAGGCGTGATAGTCGCCATAGTATTTGTTGACGTTGTCAAAGGTAATCATGCAGCCGCTTTCAAGAGTCGCGCCTGGCGCCGCTCGAGCCAGAAGGCAGCGCGCGACAGGCTGAAACATAAAACAAAGTACGTCATGCCCAGCAAAAAATACACTTGCACGGGTTTCGTCAGCACCAGGCCGTTGACTTGTGTAGCGATGAACGACACTTCGGCCAGGCCGATGATGGTTCCCAGCGAGGTTTCCTTGATGGTCGAGACGAACTGGTTGACCAGCGAGGGCAGCATGTGGCGCAGCGCCTGCGGCAGCACGACCTGGCGCATGCTGTCCAGGTAGTTCAAGCCCAGGGAACGGGCCGCCTCCACCTGTCCCTTGGGCACGGCTTGCACGCCGGCACGCACGATTTCAGCCAGATAAATGCCGTCGAAGATGACGAGAGCCGCCAGCATGGTGCCGAATTGCCCGCTTTCATGGCCCGTGATGCTGGGCAGGAAGAAATACGCCCAGAAAATGACGAGCAGCAAGGGGATGCCCCGCACCACGTGGATCAGCGCGGCGACGGGCCAGCGCAGCAGCCGCCACGGACTGATGCGCGCCAGCCCCAGCAGCAAGCCAACGGGCAGGCTCAGCACCAGCGCCAGGCTGGCCAGCAGCACCGTCAGCGCCAGGCCGCCCAGCGGCCCCTCGGGATAGCGGCCCACAAGAAAATACAGCCAGTAGTCATGGATCAGTTCCAGCATCAGGACACCTTCCTTTGCAGCAAGGCCGCCAGGCCCGCGATCACCAGCGAAACGGCCAGATACGCAATGCTGGCGAAGACAAAGGCCTCCACGCTGCGGAACGAGGCCGCTTCCACGCGCTGCGTCTGGTACATCAGCTCGGCCACACCGATGACGGTGGCGATGCTGGTGTTTTGCCACAAATTCAGGGTTTGCGACAGCAGCGGCGGCGCGGCCAGCCGCAGCGCCTGCGGCACGATGCACAGGCGCATGGTGGCGAGAAAGCTGAAACCCAGCGCTCTGCCCGCCTCGAATTGCTGGGCAGGAATGGCGCGGATGCCGCTGCGGATGTCTTCCGCCATGTAGGCGGCTGTATATAAGGTCAGGGCCGTGATGGCGCTGACGGCTTCAATATTGCCGGCATACAAGCGCTCCTTCCACGTGTCGGGCAGCAATTCGGGCGCACCGAAATACCAGAACAGGAAGTGGGCCAGCAAGGGCACGTTGCGGATCAGCTCGACATACGCGGCGCCCAGGGCATTGAGCAGACGCGACGGCGCCATGCGCAGCATGGCCACGCCGCACGCCAGCGGCAAGGACAAGAGCAAGGTGATGCCCATCAGTTGCAATGACAGCAGCAGGCCGGACAGCAACCAGTCGCGATAGTCGCCGGCCAGCAGAAAGTTCAGATCAAATTGGAACATGATAGTGAAATATCATTGATGCCTAAGAAAACCGTAGCGAGCGGCAGTGATTTGTGGCCGAGAAGCGCAACCGTGCTTGAGCACGGTGAGCATCGCAGGCCGCAAAGCGCCGCGCAGTCGGTTTGCTTAGGCAGCAATCTTGTCCGATTCAATTTTGAATGTACGTTTCTGGAACTTCACATTGCTCGTGGGGCCATACCATTTGAAAAACAGTTTTTCCGCTTCGCCCGACTTTTCCAGTTCCCGCAGCACCTGGTCGACGGCTGTTTTCACGCCCGTCTCACCCTTGCGGATGCCGAAGGCAAACACTTCCTGGCTGATGTTTTGCGGCAGCACAATATAGTCTTTTTGCGCAGCGCCCAGCTTGGCGTAATTGTTGAGCAGCGAGACTTCATCGTCGACATAGCCGACGCCCTTGCCTTGCTGCAAGCCCAGATAGGCTTGACCCGCCGTCTCGAACGTCACCACGTCCACGCCAGGCACGGCCTTGCGGATATTCGGTTCCTGCGTGCCGCCCTTGACGGTCAGCACTTTCTTGCCGGCCAGGCCAGCGACCGTCGTGATATTGCTGCTTTTTTTCACCAGCACGCGCTGGCCCGTGTAAAACGTGGACAGGGAAAAATCGATCAGCGCTTCGCGTTCCTTGTTATGCGTCAAGGACGCCGTCAGGATATCGATGCGGCCCTGCTGCAATTCGGGAATGCGGGCGGCCACGGCCAGCTGCTTGATCACCGGCTTGACGCCCAGGCCCTGGGCAATGGCGCGGCACAGGTCCACTTCATAGCCGACCAGCTGGCGCGACTTGGCGTCGATGAAGCTGTTCGGCTCGTCCGTGCCCAGGGTCCCACAGACCAGCTCGCCCTTTGCCTTGATGGCGGCCAGCTGGTCCGCTTGCGCCACCTGCGTGAAGGCGATGGAAGTGAAAAGAAGCGCGGCGAAGTGAAGGCGGGTCTGCATGGAATTCCTCTGGTGGACAATGAATGCCGCCATTAGACCGCAACGCTCTTATTTCCAAAAAGGAATCTTTTCACCCATGTTTATGCAGATTTCATCTAAGGCGCCAGCGCCTTCGTCTCGCCACCGAGGCGGATGATCGCTGCCTTGGCCCCCACGGCGCCCGGATAGCGGGGGTCGAGCTGCAGTGCCTGGCGATAGGCCTCGACGGCCTGCGGGCGCAAGCCTTGCTCCACATAAAACTCGGCCAGGCTGTCCTGCAGGTTCGCGTCCTGCGGATGCAGGCTGACGGCCGCCTGCAGCACGGCCATGCCTTGCGCCACGGCGCCGCTGCCTTTCAAACGATACGCTTCCAGGTTCAGCGCCGCGGGGCTGGCCGCACCCAGCGGGTCGCGGGCCAGCGCCAGGCGCAGGGCGGCGACGGCCGGTTCCGTCTTGCCTGCGCGCAGCAAGGTCAGGCCTTGCAGCGCATGCGCGCGGTCGCTGAGCGGATACAGTTCCACGGCCAGGCGGCTGGCCGCCAGCGCCGCGTCTGTCTCGCCGCGCGCGGCCGATGCTTGCGCCAGATCAAGCAACTCGGGCACGAAATCGGGATAGGCGCGCTGGCCGCGGAAGGCCGCGCGCAGCTGGCTATCGCGTGCGGCGATGGGGACGGACGCTGCCGGCCAGGCGATGGCGGCCGTGCGGTCCCAGCTGGCGGCCAGGGTCACGATGGCTTGCTCGAAGGAGGGGTCGAAGCGGGGCAAGTCGCCGGCCTTTATGCCTTGCGACAACTGGATATAGTCGCGCGCAAATGCCAGCGCGCCGCCGCGCGCATATTGATTCAGGTCGACGCCCGCGTCGCGCAACTGTCTGGCCATGCTGGCGCCGGCCGTGAGAAACACGCGCCCCCCTGCGGGATGGCGGGCCGCTTCGATGTAGGCGCGCGCCGCCCTGGCGTCGGGCGCCAGCGCTTGCTGGTTGATTTGCGTAAATGCCTCGCGCGTGGCGGCCGCATCGGCGTACGCTTCATTCGTGCGCTCGGCATACGCCCGGCCTTCCTCGAACAGGCCTTGCGCCACCTGGTACGCGCGCTGCGCGCCCGCATCGGCGATATACGTGTTCAGCTGCCACGGTTCGCCCGTGACCACTTCGAACAGGCGCTGCACGAAGGCTTCCGGATTGACGCGCTCGAGATTGGACGCAACGGCAAGGGTGAGTTTGCGCGAGGGAAAGCTGTACAGATAGGTGACGGTTTCCGGCTGCTGGCCGCTGTGGGCAATGGCGTAGCGCCCGCCCGTAGGGAAGATTTCCCAGCCCATGCCATAGTTCGTCAAGCGGCCGGCGCGCGTGGCCATCGGCTGCACCATGGCGGCCACGCTGGCCGCCGACAGTATCTTGCCGGCATGGACACCCCTGCCGAACGCCAGCATGTCGGGCACGCTGGCGCGCGTGCCGCCGGCCGAAAAGCGGCTGCTGATGTCGACGAATTCGGAATTCTTCCACTCCTTGCCGGCCAGCCGGTAGCCGCGCACGCGGTGGGCAATCACGGCGTCCGGGTCATCCAGCACGGTGGCGTCCATGCCCAGCGGCCCCCACACGTGGCGCCGCATGTAGCCGCCATAGCTTTCGCCCGAGGCGCCCTCGATGACGGCGCCCAGCAAGTTGTAGCCATAGCTGGTGTAGCGGAAGCGCGTGCCCGGTTCGGCGATCAGGTCGAACTGCTCGAAGACGGCGATGGACTGGCGCGTATCCTTGTGCTCCTTGAAATGCTGTTCCACCTGGCTGTTGCGGTAGGCGTCGATGCCACCCAGGTGGCCCAGCAACTGGCGCACCGTCACGGGGAACGGCTTGACGGGGAAGTACGGCACATAGGTTTGCACGGGCGCATCCAGGTCGATCTTGCCCTGTTCGACCAATTGCAAAATGGCCACTGCCGTCATGGGCTTGGTGACGGACGCCAGCCGGTAGCTGGAGCGGGCCGTGGCCGGCACGCGGTTTTCCAGGTCCGCATAGCCATAGCCTTTTACCCATTCCACGTCGCCCTGGCTGAAACCGACGGTCACGCCCGGAATGCGTTCCGCCCCCATGCGCTGGGCGACCCAGCCGTCGAAATCCGCCAGGCGCGCGGCCAGCGCAGGAGCGGGAACAGCAGCGGGCGCGGAGGCGGCCTGCGCCACGCCGCAGAACAGCGCCAGCGCGCCGGCGAAACCGTAGTATTTGCTGCTTTGCATAGTCATGATTCCATGGTGAGGGCCGTGTCCACAGCACGGCGCTGATGCATGGTAAGTGTCTTTCACACACTATTGGCGGGCCGTGCACGAAATGCACGCAGCCCGCACGAACGGCACCGAAATGGATGAAAATGTTGCAAAGGGGTAGCACATGAGCAGCTACAATGCCCGCCATGCCCTCCTTCTTCCGCTTCCTTCTGCTGTGCTGCCTGGCCTTGCCCTCTTTCGCCTGCGCCATGACTCCGCTCTGGCTGGACGAAGGCTGGCGCGCCTGCGGCAACCCGCCGTCTGTGCCCGCCGCCACGCTGCAGCAACTGGTGCGGCCGGGCCAGCTGCTGTGCGTGGAACGCGATGTCACCCTGGCCGCCTCGCCCTCGTCGACGCAGCTGCTGGTGCTGTCGGCGCTGGCCGCCAGCGAGCTGTGGCTCGATGGTGTCTTGATCGGCAGCAATGGCCAGCCGGCCCACCAGGCCAGCGGGGAACGCGCGGGCGACATCGATTTCGCCATCCACCTGACGCCACAGCAGTTGACCAAGGGCACGCACCACCTGCGCCTGCTGCTGTCGACGCAGCAGGTGCCGGCGCACCTGGCGTCGCCCTTTTATGCGCTGTACCTGGTCGACCGGCACGACTACCGCACGGGGCTGGCCTGGTACCGGCTGCCGCCGCTGCTGCTGGCCGGGGCGCTGGGCGCCGTGTCCCTGCTGTTCCTCGGCTTGACGGCGCTGTATCAGCGGCAACGGCACTGGGCCATGTTTGCCGCGCTGTGCCTGCTGGCGGCGCTGTTGCTGGTGGCGGAACTCTGGCGCAGCGTTACCGGCTATGCCTACCCCATGCACATGCCGCGCCTGTACGCCGTCAGCGCCCTGACCTGGCTGTTTTCCGCCTTGCTGCCCCTGTATTTTTATACGGCCTACCGCCTGCCGCGCTGGCCACTGGCGGCGGCGGTGCTGCTGGCGTGCATCGCGCTGGCCGGCGCGCTGCCCACGCATTTCGACGCGCGCTGCTGGTGGATGTTTCTGACGGGCCTGGCAGCGAGCCTGGCGCTCAGCCTGATCGCCGTGTGGCGCCGCCTGCCGGGCAGCCGCGGCGGCACCTTGATCGCGCTGGCCTCGTGCGCCCTGTTCCTGCTGACGGGCAGCCAGTTTGCCGAAGGCGGCTTCGCCCTCGTCGTGTGCTTCCTGCTGCTGCCTTTATGCGCGCAATTGCTGGCGCAGTTGCTGCGCGAACGCAGCAAGGCAGCGCGCGCCCAGCAGCTGGAAAACCAGCTCTTGCGCAAAAGCATGCAGCCGCACTTCCTGATGAATTCTCTCAGCCTGATCAGCGAACTCAACGCGCAATCGCCGCAGGCGGCCGAAACCTTCATCGAGGCGCTGGGCGCCGAGTTGCGCATGCTCAACGAATTTGCCCAGCAGCCCAGCATCGCCCTGACGCAGGAACTGGCCCTGTGCGAGAATTACCTGAGCATCATGGGCACGCGGCTGCAGCAGCCGTGCAGCCTGCAACTCGATGGCGAGGCAGCGGGCATCACCGTGCCGCCCGCCCTGTTGCTAACGGCGCTGGAAAACGCGTTCAGCCATAACCGCTACCGCCACGGCGCGGCCTTTGTCCTGCGCATCGCACAACATGCGCAAACGCAATTACTTACCCTGCTCCTGCCCGAAGGCGAGGCGCGCCCGCATGCGGGCGGCGGCGTGGGCGAACAGTACATCCGCGCCAGCCTGCACGCCGTGTTCGGCGATGCGGCCCACTATGCCTGCGAACAGCAGCAGGCAGGCTGGCACCTCACCTTTACCTTGCCGGCGACGCCATGAATGTATTGATACTCGAAGATGAACCGCTGATCGCGCAAGGCCTCGAACGCGAGGTACGCGCGCATTTCGGCGCGCGACTTCGCAATCTCGTGCTGCATGACAATGTGCCGCAGGCACTGGCCACCCTGGCACAGGAGCAGGGGCAAGAGCGGGTCGACTTGCTGCTGCTGGATTTGAACCTCCATGGCGGGGACGGCTATGACCTGCTGCGCCTGGCCGCCGATGCACGCTTCCAGACCATCATCGTCTCGGCCCACGCGGAACGCTCGATCACGGCGTTCGAGTTTGGCGTGCTCGACTTCGTTGCCAAGCCTTTCAGCCGCGAACGCCTGCACAAGGCGCTGCAGCGCTATACGGGACGGCACACGGACGCCGCTTCGCTGGCCGTCAAGAAACGGGGCGCGCTGGAATGGATCGTCATGGCCGACATCGACCACGTGCAAGCCGATGGCCACTACAGCAATATCGTGCTGCGCAGCGGCGAGCAGTGCTTTCACGACTTGCCTATCGACAAGCTCATGGCCCTGCTGCCGCCCCACTTCCTGCGCGTACACCGCTCCTACATCGTCAACAGCCTCGGTTTCAAGCGGCTGCAGATCGCGGCAGGCGGAAAGTATGCGCTCGACACGCAGACGAGCACGGGCATTCCCGTCTCGCGCAGCAGCTATCCCGCGCTGAAACAGCGGCTGCTGGGTTAAAGTCCCCGCTTACCAGTGCTGGGCAAAGTTGGGGAATGGCGAAGCCATGTGCTCGGGTTCCACGGGCGGCGCCATCCAGTCGCGCGGGTCGACCTTGTAGTACTGCAAGAATTGCGCGTACAGCTCCTCGTGGTGCTCGGCCATCTGGTACGGCTTTTCAAAGAAGGTTTCCGTGGCCACGGCAAAGAATTCGGCGGGATTCGTAGCGCCGTAATGGTCCATCACGCTTTGCTGCTGGTACATGGCGTCGTGGCGCAAGTTGTCGAAGTCGCGCGACAGCACCGTGGCCCAGCTGCGGTAGCTCGACACGCTGGGCAGGTACGGCGCGCCATTCGCGGCGCCCGATTCGCTGTCAAGCTGATGCGCAAATTCATGCAGCACGACATTGTGGCCATCGCTCCAGTCGGCCGCTCCCCGCTGCACGTGGTCCCAGGCCAGCACCACTCTGCCATCGCCCCAGGATTCGCCCAGCAGACCATTCGCCGATGGCGTGACCACGCCGCCCGGCCCCACTTCATCGCGCGTGACGATGAATTCGTTGGGATACACGAGGATGGTGTCGAGTTCCGGATACACCTGGGTCTGGCGGTTCAGCAATAGCAAACAGGCCTGGCCGGCGATGGTGTAGCGCATCTCGTCCGTGATCACCAGGCCGCCGCAACCGACGAATTTCTTTTGATACAGGAATTGCACGACGAGACGGCGCAACTGCTCCTGCAGCGGCGCCGGCATATGCTTGTAGACAGGAATATTCTTTTCCAGCACGGCCAGGCCTTCAGCCGGCAGGGGCCTGGACAGCGCCCGCTTCAAGCGCCAGCGGGGAAACCACAGCGACAAGACGATGGCGGCCGTGACGAGGGCGATCCACAACAGCGGATTCATGCGGAATCCCGTTTCAGGCAAGGCAGTGGCGGACACGATAACAAGGCGGCGTAGGCAGACAAGGACAAGCTCCTTCGAATGAACCCGCATCGGAACGGGCGGGCAGTCCAGCCCACATGGGGGTGATTAATATCTTTTCAATCCGCCAAGATCAAAGGGCTGGCTCCAACGCCAAAAGCCGGGGCGTAACCCGGCTTTCATTCTTTCATTACAACGTTCCAACGCCTGGCAAAACCGTAGCGAGCGGCGATGATTTGTGGCTAAGAAGCGCAACCGTACTCTAGTACGGTGAGCATCGCAGGCCGCAAAGCGCGCCGCGCAGTAGGTTTGGTCAGGCGTTATTCTGCAGCTTTCTGCTGTGGCGCACCAAACAAGGCAGCTACCAGCGGGTCGCGCGTCACGGGACCGCGGTTGACGCGGATGGCGTAATGCGTGTCATCGGCCAGGATGTGGAAGTGACGGCCGCTGCCTGCCATGCTTTGCTCGCGCAAGCCTGGACGGTCCTTGCGCGGTGGCGCGCCTTCGCGTTTTGGCTGGACGATGGCGGCCAGGAAGGCACGCACGCGCTCAGGGTCTGGCGTCAACTGGTACACTGCCTTGCCCAGATAGGTGGCGGTGCCTTCGATGTAGCGGGCCAGTTCGATCACGCCCGCTTCGCGCAGGTCGCGGATGTATTTGCGGGCGCCCGATGGCGAAAACTTGAGGAACCAGGCAATTTCGTCGGCCAGCATCTCGTGCAGCGACAATTCACCGATCAGCTTTTGCATGTTTTCGATGCGGCGCAAGGTAGCCGACGTCGAACGCACGCGCTCGATCGGGGCCATGGAAATGGGATTCATGCGTTCCGGGGGAATGGGTGCTGCGCGTTCTACCATTTGCGAGCCTTTTTCGGGGCTACGAAGTTCCTGGTGCGCTGCCTTTAATTCGCTCTTCACGTGAGACTGAGTCATTGCATGCATTTGAATACTCCTTTTAAACGATTGCCGGTAGCCCGGATTGTTAAGTTCTTGGCAATTTTTATACCAGAACACCACGAATCCTGAGCGTCTGGACACAGAATGCCCGTGTCGGCGGCTACGGTCTGTGCGTTAACGAACATTAGAAGCAAGAAAGTGAAAAATATTGCCCTACCGAATCATTTCTCGCATGGCATCTAAAAATGACATCTAAAATCCCTGTATGACTAACGTGTGCTTCGATTCGTGGCGCAAAGTGAAATAGCGAACAGAAGCGGAAGCGCCATTGCAATAAATTCAAGCTTCGCGCGCGGCGCCTGCCGCCCGCATCGCGATCCTTCGACTCTTGCAAAGGAAACATCATGAAAATACCTGCCCTGTTGGCCGCCGCCTTGCTCGTCACCCTGTCCGCCTGTAAAAAACCGGCCGAGGCGCCCCTGCCCGAAACGGCGCCCAACCCCGCCTCCACCCCACAAGTGATGCCTGCCCCCGTCACACCAGCCATGCCGGAAGCGGGTCCCGGCAGCACGACGCCGCCTGCGCCGCTGACCGATCCCGCCACCGCGCCCGCCCTGCCGCCCGCCACGGCGCCAAAGTAAGGCCGGCGCACGGCATCAATACCGGCGCCCGCGCGGCGCCATCCCTACTCCACGGGGGAGTTACGCGTTGCCAGCCTGTTTGCAACGCGTTTTTTTACGATTGGAGTCGGCCACGCCCTGAAGGTTCACCGGCATGCTGCCCCGCCAACCCACCTCGAAGCGGCCACCCGGAAATGCGGCTATCCGCACAGCCTTTCCCCTCGCCGTGCGGAAAGACGGAATCTCGCCATTTCCCATTTTCAATAGATTCAAATTAAACCTTTATAAACAATCACTTGCAATAAACGCCAAAATGCGCTCCACTGGCACGGAAGATGCTTTTATATTTTCATAACCGCCATCAGAGCGGCAGCCTGACCCACTATATAAAACCATCTACCTTTTGGAGACAACAGCATGGCACGCACCTTCCGCATCTCGTCCTTCCTGAACACCAAGGCACTGACCGTGGCCGTCGCACTGGCCGCGCAATTCCCGCTGGCCGTCCATGCGGCCGACCTGGTTCGCCTGGGCAACCTGAAATTCGCCCATTACGGCGCCGTCGCCTACATGAAGGAAATCGCACCGAAATACGACTTGAAAATTGAAGAGCGCATCTTCGCCAAGGGCCTCGACATCGTACCAGCCATGATCGCCGGCGAAATCGACGTGTCCGCCAGCGCGCTGGAAGCGGCCATCACGGGCCGCGCCACGGGTTTGCCCGTGTACCTGGTGGGCGGCTTCGCCAAGGGCGGCGTGCAGATCGTCGGCCGCCCTGACCTGAACATCAAGGGGATTGCCGACCTGAAAGGCAAGAAAGTCGGCGTCACGCGCGGCGGCCCGCAGGAAATCCTGCTGTTTGCCGAACTGACCAAGGCCAAGCTGACCTGGTCCGACAAGCCGGGCAAGGACGTGCAGATCCTGTACATGGGCTACCCGGACTTGAACCAGGCCCTGCTGACCAAGGACATCGACGTCATGAGCCAGTCCGAGCCATACTCGACCCAGGCGATCCACAAGAAATACGGCGCGGCTATCATCAAGCCTTACGACACGCCGCTGGGCGAGCCCGTGCGCGCCCTCGTGATGACGGAAAAAATGTACAAGGAAAAGCCGGCCGTGGCCCAGCGCTTCATGGATTGCTTCGTCGCTGCCACGCGCGCCTTCCTGGCCGACCCGAAACTGGCGGAAAAATACGTGCGTGAATCGATGTTCAAGAACCAGATCACGACCGACGATTACCGCGACGCCATCGACAACGCCATCTTCACGGAAGACATCACGCAAAGCCACGTGCAGCTGACCACCGACTACATGGTGAAATTCGGCGTGGGCCGCATGGCCAAACCGCCTGCCGCCAAGGATTGGGTCAAGCTGGATCTGCTGGAAAAAGCCAAAAAGTCCTACGCACCTCGCTAATCTGAAAGTATCACAATGAATATTCAAATGATGAAACGCTTCGCGCACGGTGCCGCCGTGCCCGTCGCCGTGCTGCTGCTGTGGCAAGCCATGTCGACATTCGGCTGGATCAACCCGCAAATCCTGCCCTCGCCCGTTGCCGTGCTGGTGAAGTGGTATGAATACCTGGTGCCGATGGAAGCCTACACGCCCGAAACGGGCAATTACCTGGTGTGGATGTTCTCCGGCGAATTGCCGCATGACGCCTGGGCCAGCCTGTCGCGCGTGCTGGGCGGCTTTGCCATCGGCGCCGGCCTGGCCTTGCCATTGGGCTTGCTGATGGGCACCAACAAGACCATCTATAAACTGTTCGACCCGCTGGTGCAGGTGCTGCGCCCGATTCCGCCGATCGCCTACATTCCGCTGGCAATCCTGTGGTTCGGCCTGGGCAATCCGCCCGCCTTCTTCCTGATCAGCATCGGCTCCTTCTTCCCCGTGCTGATGAATACCATCGCCGGCGTACGCCAGGTTGACGGCATCTACATCCGCGCCGCGCGCAACCTGGGCGCCAGCCAGATGACCATGTTCCGCCGCGTCATCCTGCCGGCCGCCACGCCGTACATCCTGGCCGGTGCGCGCATCGGCATGGGCACGGCCTTCATCGTCGTGATCGTGGCGGAAATGATCGCTGTCAACAGCGGCCTCGGCTTCCGCATCCTGGAAGCGCGCGAGTACTTCTGGTCCGACAAGATTATCGCTGGCATGTTTACCATCGGTCTGTTCGGCCTGGCCATCGATATGGCCATGAATGCCCTGAATAATCATTTGCTGCAGTGGCACCGCGGCCTGGAACACTAAGAGGAACGGCCATGACCACGATCAATATCAATGCAGTCAATAAAATCTTCACCACGGGCGGCGCGGACGTCATCGCCCTGAAGGATATCAACCTGGAAATCGCCAGCGGCGAGTTCATCTGCCTGCTGGGACCATCCGGCTGCGGCAAGTCGACCCTGCTCAACGCCATCGCCGGCTTTTCGCAGCCGACGTCGGGCCAGATCCTGGCCGGCGGCAAGCTGATCACCGAACCCGGTCCCGACCGCGGCATGGTGTTCCAGGAATACGCGCTGTTCCCCTGGATGACCATCGAGAGCAATATCGCTTTCGGCCTGGAAATCGCCGGCAAGACGCCGGCCGAGATCAAGGAACGGGTCGACATGCTGCTGAGCATGCTGGGCTTGACGGAATTCCGCGCACGCTACCCGAAAGACTTGTCGGGCGGCATGCGCCAGCGCGTGGCGATTGCCCGCGTGCTGGCCCTCGATTCGCCGATCATGCTGATGGATGAGCCGTTCGGCGCGCTGGACGCCTTGACGCGGCGCAACCTGCAAGATGAATTGCTGAAAATCTGGAAAGTCTTCGGCACCACCATCGTTTTTGTGACGCACTCGATCGAGGAATCGATCTACCTGGCCGACCGCACCATCGTCATGACCTACCGTCCCGGCACCATCAAGCGCGACGTGGCCATCGACCTGCCCCGCCCGCGCGATCCGAGCGACCCCGAGTTCAACCGCTTGAAACGCATGCTGGGCGAGATGGTGATGGAAGAGCAGCAGCGTCATCACAATGCGGAAACGATGGCAAGTACCGCCGATTAGTGGCTGGTAGCGTCTGACCAAACCTACTGCGCGGCGCGCTTTGCGGCCGGCGATGCTCACCGTACTAGAGTACGGTTGCGCTTCTCGGCCACAAATCATCGCCGCTCGCTACGGTTTTGTCAGACGCCGAATATTTGCATGTCATATATAGATCAGGATTCGCCGATTCAAGGCGAATCCCACCGTACACTACAATACCGCCTTGGCGGCCCTCGCGCGCTTAACCCGACACACGGAGCACCATGGCATTCGGCAAACGGACCCTGAGACCCGCGCTCGGCCCCCTGCTGGCCGTGGGGTCGCTGGTCGTGCTGACGTGGGCGTCGTACGCCTGGGTCAAGCAGCGCCAGCTCGATGAATTGCACCGCACGCTCGATTCGCGCGCGGAACTGTATGCGGCATCCATCGGCGGCGCCCTCAACAAGTACGAATTCCTGCCCCTGGCCGTGGCCCAGAGCGATGCCGTGGCGCAATTACTGGAACAACCCAGCGCCGACAAGGTCACGCAGATCAACGCCTACCTGGTCGACATGAACCGCCGCGCGGGCGCCTTTGCCGTCTACGTGCTCGATGACAAGGGCACGACCCTGGCGTCGAGCAACTGGCAAGACCGCAGCTCGTATGTCGGCGTCAACTACGGTTTCCGGCCCTATTTCAAGGATGCGTTCGCGGGCGGCATCGGCCGCTTCTACGGCATCGGCGCCTCGACCTTCGAGGCCGGCTATTTCATTTCGCAACCCGTGCAGCGCAACGGGCGCATCATCGGCATCGTCGCCGCCAAGGTCAACCTGGACTGGATCGAGCAATCGTGGCGCACACCGGGCGCGGGCGAACAGATCTGGGTCAAGGATGCGAATGGCGTGCTGATCCTGGCCACCACACCCGCCTTCAAGTTCAAGACCCTGGCCCCGCTGTCGGCGGACGCCAAGAACAACATCAGCGAACAGCGCCAGTTCCTGCAAGAAAACCTGCCCATCTTGCCGCACCGGCTGCGGCGCCAGTTCGCCGATGGCGCCAGCGTGATGACCCTGGAACGTCCGCAGACGGGCGATACGCCCGCCCTGTCCGGCAGCGCAGACTATCTGGCCGTGAACCGCGCCCTGGGCCCGCTGCAATGGCAAATCACCGTGCTGGCCGAACTCGACCAGGTCGACGAAGCGGCGCGCAACGCGGCCATCGCCGCCGCGCTGGGCTGGGCCTTGCTGCTGCTGGCCCTGATGTATGCTCGCCAGCGCCGACGCCGCATCGCCGACAAGCTCAATGCGCAGCAAACCCTGGCGCGCGCCTATGAACAGCTGGAAATCAAGGTCGAGCAGCGCACGGCCGACCTGGTGCACGCGAATGGCCGCCTGCAAGCCGAGGTGGCCGAGCGCGAGCGGGCCGAACAGACCCTGCGCTATGCCCAGGCGGAACTGGTGCAAAGCGGCAAACTGGCCGCCATCGGCCAGATGGCGGCCGGCGTGACGCACGAACTGAACCAGCCGCTGGCCGCCCTGCAAACGTTTTCCGACAATGCCAAGGTGTTTCTGGCACGCGGGCGCATCGACGATGCGCTCGATAACCTGTCGACCATTTCCGACCTCGTCAAGCGGCTCGGCTATGTGACGTCGCAATTGAAGGGCTTTGCGCGGCGCAGCGACGATGCGCGCAAGCCCGTCAGCGTGCGCCAGGCATTTGCGCAAACCATGCTGCAAATCCGCACGCGCAAGCATTCGCAGCGCCTGACCCTGCATGAAAGCTGGCTTGAGGACGACATCATCGTGCTGTGCAACGCCATCGGCCTGGAACAGGTGTTTACCAACCTGATCACCAATGCCATGGATGCCGTGCCGGAAAGCGAGCCCGTGCAGATCTGGTTCCAGGTGCGCCGCGAAGGCGACCTCGCCGTGCTGCATATCACCGATAATGGCCCCGGCATCCCGCTGGCCTCGCTCGACAAGATCTTCGACCCCTTCTATACCACCAAGGAACACGGGCTGGGCTTGGGATTGTCGATCAGCGCAGGCATACTGCGCGCGGCCGGCAGCGCCCTGGCCGTGCGCAACCGCAGCGCGCAGGAAGGGGGCGGCGCGCAATTTACCATCACCCTGAGCTGCGACCCGGGGGAAAAGAATAGAGAGACAGGGGAAACACCAAATGCACGAGAATAATTTTGAAGGCATGCAAGTGCTGCTGGTGGAAGACGATGCCGTCGTGCGCAAGGGCGCCCGGCAATCGCTGGAACTGGCCGGCCTGCAAGTGACGGCCGTCGCCACGGCCGAAGAAGCGCTGCCCTACCTAGTGCCCGAATTTGCGGGCATCTTATTGAGCGACATCAAGCTGCCCGGCATGGATGGCTTGAAACTGCTCGATATCGCCGTGGCGCAGGATGCCAGCCTGCCCGTCATCCTCGTCACCGGCCACGGCGACGTGTCGATGGCCGTGGGCGCCATGCGCCGTGGCGCCTACGATTTCATCGAAAAACCGTTTTCCGCCGACTTGCTGGTGGAAGTGTGCCGCCGCGCGCTGGATAAACGCCACTTGGTGCTGGAAAACATGAACTTGCGCCGCCAGCTCGAGCAGCGGGTCGGCATCGAAGCGCGCATCGTGGGCCGCAGCGCGGCCATGGCCAAGGTGCGCCAGCTGGTACTGAACCTGGCGCCCAAATCGGCCGACATCATCATCCTCGGTGAAACGGGCACAGGCAAGGAACTGATCGCCCGCTGCCTGCACGACTTCAGCGAACGGCGCGACCACCCGTTCGTGGCGATCAACTGCGGCGCCCTGCCCGAGTCGATCTTCGAATCGGAACTGTTCGGCCACGAGGAAGGCGCGTTTACGGGCGCGCAGCGCCAGCGCATCGGCAAGATCGAGTACGCGAACGGCGGCACCCTGTTTTTGGACGAAATCGAAAGCATGCCGCTGGCCCTGCAAGTCAAGCTGCTGCGCGTGCTGCAGGAACGGCAGGTGGAGCGGCTCGGCTCCAATAAATTGATTTCCGTCAATTTCCGCGTCATCGCCGCGGCCAAGGAAGACTTGAATGTGCTGGCGGAACAGGGCAAATTCCGGCCCGACCTGTATTACCGCCTGAACGTGGCCAGCCTGACCCTGCCTGCCCTGCGCAACCGGCGCGAGGATATCCCCTTGCTGTTCGAATTTTTCGTGCTGCAGGCGGCGCTGCGCTATGGCCAGCCGGCTGCCCTCGTCAGCGGCGAACTGATCTCCTCGCTGATGGCGCAGCGCTGGGCCGGCAATGTGCGCGAGCTGCACAACGTGGCCGACCGCTTCGTGCTGGGCTTGCTCGACGATACTCTGAGCCCGGCCGGCTGCCGCGAAGCCTCGCTGGCCGAGCAAGTCGACACTTTCGAGATTTCCATCATCGAGGAAGCCTTGCGCCGCCACAATGGCAACGTCATCGACGCGGCCGCCAGCCTGAATATTCCGAAGAAAACCCTGTACGACAAGCTCAAGCGATTTGATATCTCGACGGAGCAATTCCGATAATCAGTAGCAACCAGCCGACACAAGCATGAGGCCGCGTCCTACCCGTGCCGGCGGTATCCTGTGTGAGAATGCAAGCTCTTACTCATTTCTGCACAGGACACTGCCATGAAAACCGCCGCTCTCTTGTTGGCCGCCACCCTGATGACCGTCGGCGGCGCCTGGGTGCAAGCCCAATCGACGACGAATCTGAACCAGACGGGCAACCACACCAACAATACGAATGATCCGGGCCAGCAATCGGACCAGTCCGACAAACTGGACAACAAGGGCAAGCTGGTCCACGACGCCAAGCCCGCCAAGGCGCGCACGGACAAGCGCACGCGGCGCGGGAAGCCCACAGCGCCGCCAGCGTCCACACCGGCTGTGCCCAGCATCCCCGTCGCTCCCACGAAATAGTGTCAGCGCTGCGCCACGTTGCTTTCAGGCACGCTATCATCGCGCCTTTGCAAGATAGCCAGGAAAACAATGAAAGCAGCATGGTGTGGAATGATGGCGGCAGGCGTATTGGCCGCCGCGAGCGTACAGGCAGCGCCCACGGTGGGCGAGTGCATGGAACTGACGACGGGCATCAAGTTCAGCAAGAACAATGGCGACGCGCAAGTCAACGTCGAAGAAACCTTTGAAGGCAAGAAACAAAAGGGCACGCAGCTGATCCTCAACGGCGGCGTGCTGCTGGCCACGTCCTACCAGGACATCCGCGATGGCCAGGTATTTCTCACGGGCAACGTCCACTACAATGAAGACGGCACCGTGCGCAGCAAGAACGTCTACACGCCGCAGTCCGCCATCCCCGCCACCATGCGCCCCGGCCAGGAAGTGCGCGTGCAATTCACGGACAAGCAAACGAGCACGCACTACCCGCTGGCGGGCCTGTCCGACAAGATCACCACCTCCACGCGCACGGACGAGCGCAACTTTTCCATCACCTTCCTCGGCTGGGAACGCCTGGAACTGGGCGGCCGCCGCTTCCCCGACGCCTGCAAGTTCGAACTGCGCGACGTCGGTGGCAAGAGCAAAGGCAAGAGCGGCGAATACGTGTGGTACGCGCAAGGCTACGGCGTGATCATGACGGACAAGCTGGACAAGGATGGCGACGTGCAGCCCGCGTATCGCATCGCGCTGACGAAGATCATCAGTGCGCCGTAAGGCCGCCTTCTTTTCCGCAATGCTTGCGTAAACGCAATTAATCCGCCATCCCGCCCCTCTACACTGGCCTGTCTGGTCAGCATGGAGCGGCGATGGCCTATCCCAAACTTCCCTACACCAGCGGCAAGAACATCGCCCTGCTCCATTGCGGCCGCCTCAACGACGCCATCGTGCGCATCCGCCCTGAGCTGCCGGGCAACGTCATCGTCATCCATGGCGTGAACGACGTCGGCACCAGTTTTGGCGCCGTGGAAAAAGGACTCTGCCAGGGACTCGATGCGCGCATGTATGGCGGCGGCCACGTGCTCACCCCGGCCACCTACCGCCTGCCACAGGAGGCCGACAAGCGTGAAGTGATCGCCGATCCGGACGCGGTCTACTTCAAGCGCAAGCATGATGACACGACGTACAGTCCCGTCATCCCGTTCTACTGGGGCTTTCGCGAACAAGGCAACGCCAGCAAAATGGTCAACGGCCAGAATACGGACCGCTATGGCAACCGCCTGGACAAGGACATGTCGAAGAACGGCGGCCCGTTCGGCAATGCCACCAATACCTTGCCCGACATGTGGAACAAGGGATTATTCTCTCCGTACGACGTGGGCGGCGATCCCGTACGCCCTTTGAAGACGGCGCCGGGCCGCATGTACATGGTGCTGGCGGCCAAGCGCCTGGCCGCGCTCATCGCCATGATCCGCGATTACGACAGCAACGATGTCGTCTCCATCGTGGCGCACAGCCAGGGCTGTCTGATTTCGCTGCTGGCACAGGCCTTCCTGCTCGACGAGGGTAGGCGGCCCGCCGACACGCTGATCCTCACGCATCCGCCCTACAGCCTGGTGGAAGACACGACCATGTTCTTCGGCGCGGCGGAAACGAGCCGCATCTTTGGCGGCGGCCGGGATGCGGCGATGGAAAACCAGTACGACGCCATCAGCAATCGCCAGACCCTGCATGCGCGCCTGCAAACGCTGGTGCAGATCGTGCAGGGCGTGGTGGCAAAAAAGCACGCCACACCAGCCTTTGCGCAGATCAAGGATCACACCGTCTGCCATGGGATGGCGGGCGCGGCATGGCGCGCGGAAGCGGACCGAGACAACCGGGGCAAGGTCTACCTGTACTTCTGCCCCGAAGACATGACGGTGGCACTGGATAATATGCAGGGCATCGGCTGGCAAGGCATACCCGACCACATCGACGGTCATGGCCTGTCCAAAACCAAGGGCAAGACGGACAAAAGCATCTGGGGTGACGGTCCCACCTACTGGGACAAGGAATCCCAGCATCGCCAGCCGCTGGCGGAACTGGGCAAGGGATTTTACCAGCGCGTCTTCACCAACAAGCAACGCCTTGACGCCGCTGGCAAAAACAATGGGCCGGTGCTGGTGGGCCAACCGCCGCACGACTTCGCCCTGCGCCTGGATGGCGAGGACGACCATGCCCACGTGGCCGGCGCCAACCGGGGCCACCGCGGCAACCATGCCGAGTCACAGTGGCCGCCCGTCAAACCAAGTAAATGGAATATCTTTTCCACGGAAACGGGACGGCGCGAAGGCTTGCGTACGATCAATGGCGAAGCCTTGCGCGTACCCGGGAAAGCCGTGCTCGACGGCGGCGAGATCCGCCCTGGGCAATTCCCGAAGGAGTCCGACCAGGCCAGGCTGCCGCGCGACCAGCAAGGACCGTGCGAGGAGGTCGACCCGATCGATGCGGCCATCGCGGTAACCAGCAAGCAAGGTTTGCGCATGCGCAGGCAGGAAGTCATCGCCGATCCGCGTCCGAAGCAGCATCGCATTCCCGAATACGGCGTCGGCATGTTCGGCGCGGGCGAGCACGAGCAAGTGGAAAAGGCCCTGAACGTGGGCAAGGAAGCGGGCGACCAATGCAAACTCGACCGCGTCTCGCGCCATCCGGGCGGCGGCGACAAGCTGATTGTCGACCGCGAAGAAACGCCGAACGAGGCGCGCAAGCGCTGGCAGAACGAGGTCAGCCCAAAATCCTTCCACGGGGCCATCATCGGCAACGCGGAAAACCATCGCAACGTGACAGCATATGACGTGGCCATCGGCGGGGGCAAGGCGAGCAGCGATCCGAAGTTTTATCGGTATTTGTGTGCGGTGGCGGATTGGCGGCTGAAAACCGATGAAAAAATATCACGCCTATCGATATTGAAGTGGGATACCTTTGCAAAAAATTTCGCGGTTTACTTGTCTGCCGAGCCTGCGGCGCGTAAGGCAATTATCGTAGGTAATGCGCGCTATTACAGTTCGGGAGAACTTCCCGCTTGTATTCCCGCCCTACATGAGGGCCTGCCTTCCACCGTTGTATGTGAAATAGTCAACGGCAGGCGTACTGATTCAGTCGTCACGCCGGTCGTCCATAAAGCCAGCGACGAAATACCAAGATGAAAAGCTTATTCCTCCGCTTGCAATATCCGCTGTATGCAGTCGCCAGCGTACTGGCACTGCTATTGCTTTGGTCATTACTGATCAGCCCATCACCTTTCTTGCTGGAGTCCACGATGAGCAGCAAAGTCTTGAAGTACCTGCATGGGCTGTTGCTGATCCCGCCTCTCGTGGCAGCCACATTGCTAGGCTCACGCTGGCTGCACTCGTCCAAGCCTATGGTCGTCGCAAAGCCGCAAGTGCAGCAGATGGTGCCCAGCGAACAGGAAAAGCGGGAATATGTGCTGGAGGTTATCGGTCTCGGCGTCACCCTGGACAAATACCGACAAGGGAAATTGTGGGAAGCCCTGCAAAAGGGAAATGCCTATGCCAGCATCCGCGAACAAGATAAGAAGAAATATCCATGGAGCAGCCTGGACAAAGCAGGCACCAGTGGGGGACGCGCAGGCGACTCGCTCGAAAATGGCGCGCTGAATACCCCTATGTATTTTGCCGTGCCCATCTTTAACGCCGAAGGTCCCATTGCAGATCCTGCGCTGCAAGATACACCACACTCGCCCATTATGGGTCTGGCAGGTAGCACCGCCTCTTCCGGCATGCACTGGCATCTGTTTGTGGCGGGGCCACGACGCTTCGAGGAACATCCCGAGCATATTCTAGAAGATGTTTTCGCATTTTTTGACGCCCATCCTGACGTGCCATACATCATCTTGAATTCGCATGATGGCATGGAATCGCGCGATATCAATCGCAGTCCCAACACTCCCGAATTGCTCAAAGATGGCTACTATATACCCGAAATGCCCGACACCTCCGCCCTCTTCGTGCTGGCCCGGCGTGAACGCATCGATGCCGTGCGCAAGTTCGCCTACGATGACGCGCCGCCCGAGGACAGCGTCGATGACTTGAATACCTACGGTGTGGCGCGGCGCCTGTATCTGGCGTATGACGAATTGATGCGGGCCGTGCCGCACCCTGACAAAAAAGAAGACCCGAATGCCTTCACCCAGCGCCAGCCCAGCATCGCCGAATGGCTCCCCGTCGCCGCGCAATTCGCGCAGCGCCCCGACATCCGCGGCACAGGCAGCGTCAGCATGCTCGACAGGCTTCAGCACAAGACCTACCAGCCGCCGAAAGACTGGCAACCCACGCCCTGGTTTCCCTTGCCGTTCAACAAGGAGCAACTGGCGCAGCTGGACCGCCTGCCTACCTTCGGCTTCATCCACAGGCCCACGTTTGTCAAGATGACAGACAAGGATGGCAAGCCGCTCACGCGGCGCGATCAGCGCGAACAAGCCTTGCAGGCGGGCTGGCAGCAAACCTTGCGCAGCTTGCCGGAAGCCGAGCGCCCCGCCGCCCCGGCGCGCCTGGTCGCCGCCACCGGTGGCAATCAGGCGCAGCTGGTGGCGCTGCACAAGACCTTACTGAAACATGCGGAAGATGGCGGCACGGAACTCGACAGCGGCAACACCGCGCAGTGGATCGATACGGACCAGCGCCTGGGCAACACAGGAGCGGCCACCCTGTTCGTGCAAATGGCCATCGCCGTGATGGGCAGCTACCGCGATGGCGGCGTCAGCGCCGTGGTGAACCTGCGCAACCCGGATGAAGCGACCATCGTGCTGGTCAGCCCGCCGTCGGACGAAAAACGCCGCACGCAAAAGCATCCGCACGGCGGCGATGTGCTGCGGCACTACGTCACGCCAGCCATCGACCCGGCGAATTATCCATCAAACTGATTATTTACCCTGCACGGCAAGCTGTGCCAGCGCATTGCCCCGCACTTGGAACGCCACCTGCGCCACCGTCTTGCCGGCGCCGTCGACGAGCGCCAGCGCATGCTTGCCCGGCACGGGGCGCCAGCTGATGCTCTCAGCGGCCGCGCCCATGTCCTTGCCGTCGAGCATCCAGCGCAAGTCGCGGCTGCCCTGGGCCTGGAAGAAGACGCGCTGCAGGGCGGGCGGAATGTCGGGGTCGATGGCGAGGATGCTGTCTTCGGCCGGATACACGATGGCGGGCGGCTTCACGGTGTCGCCCAGCACGGCGATGACGGGGCTTTCCGTACCAAAGATAAACCATTCGCGGCGCGGCGCTTCCAGCGCGGGCTGGTACGCCACCATCTGCTGCAATACGCCTGGCGGCGCTTTCGGCGCATGGCTGGGCACGTTCCTGTGCAGATAGTCCATCACGTCGCGCCACACGGGCGCGGCGCCCGTCACGCCCGACACGTCCCACATGGGCTTGCCGTCGAAGTTGCCCACCCAGACGCCCACCGTGTAGCGCGCCGAGTAACCCATGCACCAGTTGTCGCGCATGTCCTTGCTCGTGCCCGTCTTGACGGCGCTCCAGAAATTCGTCCCCAGCTCGTTGCGCAAACCAAACGTCATGCTGCGCGCGGCGCGGTCGGCCAGGATGTCGCCCACGATGAAGGCGGCGCCTGCCTCCATCACGCGGCGCCTGTCCTTGCCCGCTTGCCCCGGCTGCAGGCTGGCGGTGCTGTACAGCCCGCCGTTGGCCAGCGCGCGGTAGGCGTTGGCCAGTTCCAGCAGGGTCACTTCGGACGAGCCCAGCGCCAGCGAGGGGCCGTAGTATTCGGCCGCTTCCGTCAGGCTGGACAGGCCCACGTCCTTCAGGCGATTGTAAAAGCCGTCCTGCCCCGTCAGCAGCACTGTACGCACGGCGGGAATGTTGAGCGAGCTGGCCAGGCTGGTGCGAGCGCTGACATAGCCCTTGAAGTTGCGGTCGTAGTTTTGCGGCGCGTACATGCCCGATGCCGTGGCGACATCGAGCGGCGAGTCGTCCATGACGGACGCGGCCGTCATCAGCCGGCGCTCGATGGCCAGTTCATACAAGAACGGTTTCAAGGTGGAACCGGCCTGGCGCAGGGCCGCCACGCCATCCACGTGGCTGCCGCCCGCATTGCCCACATAGGCGAGGATTTCTCCGCTGCGGTTGTCCAGCACGATGATGGCGCCATCGTTGACATTGCGCTCGCGCAATGACGCCAGCTGCTGGCGCAGATTTTCCTGTGCGAAGCGCTGCAAGGGGCCGTCCAGGGTGCTGGCGACTTGCGCACCCGGCTGTTTCAGCAACTGCTGCGCCACTTGCGGCGCGGGTGCCAGTTCCGCGTAGACCGCATTGCGCTGCAGGGCCGTCTGCACGCGCTGGCCGATCAGCTGGCAACTGCTGTCCATGCGCCACTCTTTCGCCAGCGCGCAGGCGCGGCGCGTGACGGTGGCCGGCGGCGCGTTCGGCGCCCGCACGAGGCTGGCCAGGATGATGGCGTCCGTCTGGTTCAGTCCCGACGGCGCCTTGCCGAACAGGCTGTACGAGGCGGACGCGATGCCTTGCAGCTCGCCGCGGAACGAGACCAGATTCAAATACGCTTCGAAAATCTGCGCCTTGCTCCAGCTGTCTTCGATAGCCTGGGCGGCACGCATCTGGTCCCATTTCTGGCGCAGGCTGCGTCCGCCCGAGGACGCCTGCAAATCCGCGTCCAGCTGGCCCGCCAGCTGCATGGTGATGGTCGAGGCCCCCCGGGGCTTTTTTGAAAACAGGTTGTCCCAGGCGGCCGTGGCCAGCGCGGACACATCCACGCCGCCATGACGCATGAAGCGCTGGTCTTCCGCCAGCAGCACGGCCTGTTGCACGGCCGGTGAAATATCAGCCAGTGGCACCCACGGCAAGCGCCGTACCTTCATATCCACGCGCAACGATTGCAGGGGCACGCCGCTGCGGTCCAGCAATTGCGCTTCCGAACTGCGGTACGCGGCCTGCACCTGGGCCGGCGTCAATATCGCTTCAGCGAAGACCGGGCCGGCCAACAGGCCGCCCATCAGTAAAACAAACCCTTTCACTGCGCCACCTTCACATTCGCGTTCGGCGACTCGCCAAACATTTCGGGCGAATACATGGCCTCGATGCGCGTGGCTGGCAGGCTGAAATCCCCGGCATTGTTCAGGCGCACCGTGTATTCCACGCTCCAGTTACCCTTCGGCACGAAGGCGTAATAGGCGCGGAAGGCGTCAAAGGCCCTTTCCTCGAACGTGGGCCAGACCCAGCCCGTGGATTTTTCGCCGGCCGTCAGCAGCTGCGAATCGCGGCCCAGGCCATTGCCCAGCACCGTGGCGCTGGCGGGGATCGGGTCGTCGACCACCACCCAGCTCATGTCCGCCTGCGCCGACAGGTCCAGGCGCACGCGGTAGACATCGCCGCGCGACCACTGGCCCGTGGTTTTCTGTTCCACAGGAGTAATGGTTTTCTTGATCGTATAACCGCTGGAGACGGGCGCCTTGAGCGGGATGGCCGCCAGGCTTTGCACGGTGGCCCAAGGTTTGCCGGTGCCGCTGTGCGCCAGGCCCAGGGTATCCATGCCTTTCGGCCACGCTTGCAGCACGGGCCCCACTTTCGCCGCGCCATTCCACACGAGGGCTTGCGTATCGCTGCCCAGCTTGACGGCGCTGGCGCCCGTCACGGGCGTGGACTCGAATTTGGCCGAGAATTTATTGATGGCCAGGGTGCCCCAGGCGTTGGCTACAGTCGTATCCCAGCGGCCCTTCTTCTGGCGGCCCATGCTGCCGCGCACCAGGCGGCCGATGTCATCCTTCCACGCCGGGTCGTCCATCACGGCCAGCAGCAGGCGGTTGGCGTTGACGTCGCCGGAGACCATCAGCCACCACCAGTTATCCTTGCGCTCGGTGGAGAAGCCCATGGTCGTGCCCTGGAAATTCAGGCGCGAACGCAATATCTGCTGCGCCTCGGCCAGCAGCGCATCGCGGCGCGCCAGGCTTGGCGTGCGTTGCAGCAACAAGCTCCAGTCGATGACAGCCGAGGTAGGCCACAGGTTCGGGTTGATGCTGATACTCTCCAGGGCATCGGGCGGCACCTTGTTCGAACGCGACAGCGCTTCCAGCGCAGCAAGTTTGCGCACGGCCAGGTCAGTCGTGTCCAGCGCGGAACGGCGCACGATGCGGCCCTGCACGAAGGCCGTCAAGGCTGCTTCCATGCGGTTTTTCGTCTGTTCCGGAATCGCGTAGCCCGCTTCGCGGGTTGCCGACAACACATACGCCGTCAAGCTGTCGCTGCCCTGTTCCATGATGGGGAAATATTTCAGCATGCCATCGCTGTCCAGGTAGGCGGGCAGGCTGGCAGCCAGCTTGTTCCACGCCTCCTGGTCTTGCAGGGCGATGGCTTTCGACGTGTTTTGTTCGAAGCACGTGTAGGGATAGGCGGCCATGTACTCGCGCACGCCGGGCAGCTCGCCACCGAGCTTGGCGACAAAGCTGGTCTGGATACCGCCCCGGCCCGGCAAGGCGCCGGCCGGCATTTGCACGGACATATTGACGGGTTTGTCGATCTGCTGCAAGGTTGCCTGATACGTGCGCACGGGCGTCGCCTGGCCCACTTTTTGCGTGATTTTCAGTTTATCCGTGTGGCTTCCCGCTTTCGCGCTGATATCCCACACGACCGTTTGCGCACCGAGCGGTACCTGGTAATCCCAGCCCGTTTCACGCGCTTCGCCGGCCGCCAGGGTCAAGCTCTGGCGCGGCAAGGCCTTGCCAGCCGCCGTGGCGTTGAGTTCCACGTTCAAGGCGGCGGCCGAGGTGTTACGTACCGTAAATCCTGCGCGCAACTGGTCGCCTTCGCGCACGAGGGTCGGCAAGCCCGACATCAAAATCAAGTCTTGCGAACTGCGGATGTCCGTGCTGCCCGTACCGAACAATTCCTTGCCCGCGCTGGCGATGGCCACGATGCGGAATGCCGTCAGCGAGTCGTTCAGCGGCACTTGCACGGTCGCTTCGCCCTTCGCGTCGAGCTTGACGGTGCCCTTCCAGAACAGCAGGGTATCGAACAATTCGCGGCTCGCGCCCTTGCCGCCGCCACCGCCGGCCGGGAAGGCCTTGCGGCCGAAGTGGCGCTTGCCGATCACCTGCATCTGCGCCGTCGCCGTTTCCACCTGGAGGCTGCGCTGCGCCATCATGGTATCGAGCAATTTCCAGCTATCGTTGGGCATCAGTTCCAGCAAGCCCGTGTCGACGGCCGCCAGCGCCACTTCGGCGCCTGCCGGCAACGGCTTGCCATCGGCGCGGCGCACGCGCACGGACACTTCCGCCTTGTCGCGCGTTTTATACACTTCCTTGTCGGACACGACCATGACGTTCAGTTCATGCGCCTGCCACCCCACGTTCAGCGGTGCGATACCCATCTTGTAGGCGGGCTTGCCCAGGTCGACCAGCGCCGTCGGCTGCACGCCATCGACCCTGCCCCGCACGACAAACACGGACACATACACATTCGGTGCGTAGTTCGGTTTGACCGGGATATTCACCACCGGTTCCCGGCCATTGAGCTGGCGCACATAGGTGTCGAGGATGCCTTCGCGCTCGACCGTGATCAGGGCCGTGCCCGCCCGGAACGGCATGCGCACCTGCAAGCTTGCTTCCTGGCCCGGTTCATAGCGTTTCTTTTCCGGCAGCACATCGATGCGGTCATTGTCGCTGGCGTTGAACCACCAGTCGCCGCTGCCGGCCACCCAGGTTTCGCGGTTGGCGACGGCCGCATTGCCGGCGGCATCCTGCGTGCGGGCGCGCAAGACCAGATTGCCGCTGGCCGGTGCCTTCACGTCGCAAATCAAGAGGCCCTTGTTGTCCGTCTTGCCCGAACACGCAGGGCCCAGCTTGACCACTTCGCTGCTGTTTTCATACGCATAGAAGCCGCCGATCAGCCGCCGGCGGTGCGAATAGCTGTTGCGCTGGAAGAAATCGACGGCGACCGGGGCATTCGCCACGGGCTTGCCATTGGTGCCGAGCACGGCCACCGTGAACTTGAAGGCATCCTTGCTCAAGGCCCAGGCATCGGGCTTGATGCCGATCACATAGTTTGACGGCCACAGCGGTACGCGCGTGGCGACCGAGGCCGTCTCGCCATTCGCATCCTGGAACGCCATTTCCGCCACCAGGTCGCGCGGCGTGGACAGTTGCGGCAGCTGGTCAATGACGATGCGCGCGCCGCCCGCCTTGTCCAGGGTCAAGCTTTGCGTGCGCGCGGCAGCTGCACCGGCGCCGGCTCGCCCGCCATGGCCTTCATCCTGCCACTCGCCCTCATCGTCGTCGTAGCCCGTGCCCTGTTTCACAAGACCTTCCTTCACGTCGCCATTGCTGAAGCTATAGTCGGGATAGTCGGCAAACGTCACGCTCTTGTCTTGCAGCACCGTGCGCAGCTTGACGGGCGCATTCGTGGCGGCGCCGCCGGCCAGATACGTGATTTGTGCATCGAGGGCCAGCTGCTTCGCCTGCACGGCGGGCGCTTTCGGTCCCTGCAGCACGGCTTTCATGGTGGGCACGCGGAACGCTTCCACGCGGAAACTGCCGGACGGGCGTCCCGCCATGGTGACGCTGTATTCTCCCTGCTTGGCGTCGGCGGGGATGACCCAGTCGCTTTCCGCCGTGCCGCTGGCGGACCAGCGCAGGGGCAATTGATAGTTCTGGTCGCTGCCCTGGTGCGTGATGACGACGGAGGTGGCGCTGCCGGGGCCGTTATTCTTGTCAACCAGGCTCATGCCCTCGCCCGTGTGCTTGCGGATGAAATGCTTCATGTGCACGGTTTCGCCGGCGCGCAGCAAGGTACGGTCGAATACCGTTGCCAGCAGGGTGTTGTCGGCGCGCGTGTCGTCCGTGGGCAAATTGAAACGCCAGGCTTCGATGCCGCCGACCCAGTCCGACAGGGTGAACGTCATGTCGCCGCCGCTGCGCGCACTGATAAAGTAGCGGCCATTGTTCTTGCAGCTGGAATTGGCCAGCTCGCCGGGGATGTGCGCCACGCCGTCCGCGCCCGTGGCGCCTTGCCACAGCAGCTTGCCGGCGCAGTCGCGCACGGCCACTTGCGCTTTCGCAACTGGCGCGCCCTTGTCGAGCGACGTCACCCACACGAGCGACGATTGCGCGCCATGCTTGAAGTGGGCCGCCAGGTTGGTCACCAGCGCGGCTGTGCGGATGTAGGCCGTCGTCGGTTTGCCCAGCAACGCCTTGCCGAGGATGGGACTGGCCAGCTCGACCACATAAAAGCCCGGCTTCTGCAAAGGGATGCCGATCACTTCAAAGGTTTTCTTGCCATCGGGACGCGGCAGGCTGATGGGACGCGTGCCGGCCGCGCCCGCCAGCACGGATTTGCTCATGTTGCCCGCATACTGGGCGTAGGGCTGCCAGTATTCGCCGCCGTCGCCATTGCCGGTCAGGCGCTGCATCCACTCGATGATGAATTTGTCGTCATTGTCGGGCACGCGCAAGGTGGCGCCCGTGGCGGCAGCGGATGGCTGCGCGACCTCCTTGCCCGACAGCACGGGCTCGGTATTGCGCACGGTAACGGGCAGCAAGCCGTCGCCCTTCGCTTCGATGATGCCGAACGGGGCCGGGAATTTCAGCAGCGGCGGCTGTTCGCCCGTGCGCACCGTCATGGGGAAGCGCGCGCGGTTGAGCAAGGCGCGGCCAGCGTCATCCGTCAGCTTCGGCGGCAAGTTCAGCACGAAACTGGCTTGCACGGGGAAGGGGCCATTGAACGTGGCGCCGTACAGGAATTCCGTCTTTTCTTCGTCTTTTGAAATCGTCGGCGCATACGTCTTGCCGCCGCCCTTCAGGGTCATGGCGCGCACCTGCGCCGCGCTCACGGGGGCGGAAAACTGTACGCGCATGGGCAGGAAGGGTATGCACTGTTCCTTCGGATTGCTGCGCTCGCAGCTGAACTTGGCCGTGAAATCGGGCCGCGTCTTGAACTGCAGGGTTTGCGCCTTGTCCGTGGCGATGCCGCTGGCGCTGGCGATGCCCTCGCCCCACACCAGCGACACCTTGGCGTTGGCGGGGAAGCTGCGCTTGCATTGCAGCACGGTCACGGGCAGCGGCGGCGCGCCCTTGCTGGCGACGGGCATGCCCACTTTCCATAAAGTGCCCCGCTTCTTGAAATATACGGTCAGGTAGCGATCGAGAAAACTCTTGCGCAGGGTCAATACCTGCTCCAGTTCCTTGCCTTTGAGCAGGCGCACGGGAATCTTTTCATTGATGCCATCGGCGCGGCAATACGCGTTCGCGGCCACGCTGGCGTCGTTCGGCGCGGCGTCCAGGCCCAGCACGAAGATCTGGTTTTCATCGATATACGGCTGGCCGTCATACGGTACGGCCTCGACGATGGCCGGCCCGCCCGTGGTGAAACGGTAGGATGTGCTTCCCTGCAAGGGCTTGCCGGCCAGGTCCTTCAGCCCTGCTTTCAAGCTAAAACTGCACGCCACGCCGGCCGGCAAGTCGCGCTCGAAATCGTAGTTCCAGTTGCGCTCGTCGGCCCAGCGCCCCGCGCCCGCCACGACGGCCGGCTCGGCCTTGCCGCAATCGATGGCGAACGGCGCGGGCAAGCCCATGTCGCCGAAAGGTACCATCGGCGTGGCGAACTGGGCACGCACCTGGCGCACGGCCTTGACCGTGCCGCTCGGTGAAAACAGGGACACGCCGCTATCGGCCCAGGCTGGCATGGCCAGGCCCAGCGACAGCAGCAGACCCAGCGGGCCCAGTTTGCCGGACAGCGGGGAAGAAACAACATGGGGCAGGTCAGACACGGGTGACTCCTTGATGAAAAGTGGCGGAGCTGGCTGCGGCGCGCAAAAGTTGCCCGGAAGAAGCCCCGCAAGGCAACAGAACGCGGCAGGAATACAACATCAATGTAATATTAGTTATCAAGCTCATCATTGTTGCTAATATACAGTGGCACGCTGGTAACAAGTCGTACGATTGCCTCTGGACGCGGCGCCAGGAAGTGGCCGTGATTGCAAAAATTTCCCGAGACCAATTAGTTTTTTTCAACACGGAAGTCTTTGTCGTGAATCTGCAACACCATTGATATACAACAATGCTTTGTGCGCCAACGCACCGACCGCTTGAACCTGCAACCGTATTCTCTAGTCCAACAGCAGTGCATTTATCGCAAGAAAGCGCACCTGGAATTGTTGTCTACCTCTAGCAATAGCATGTCTGGCAGTTGTCGCATTGATGCAGTAGAGAAAATCTCTTATCAACGTTGGGAGTTACTTGTGAATAATCTAAAAAAAATCGCCGTTGCCGCCGCAGTTCTGTGCTCCGCCCTCGGCGCACAGGCCCAGGAAATCAATCCCTCCTGGTACATTCAACCTAGCCTCAACGCACTCAAGCCAGATTCCGACTTCGCCACGGATAAAACCGGCTATGGCGCAGGCTTGCGTTTCGGTAAACCCGTTTCGCCGGACTGGGATATCCAGCTGGGCACCACGTATGCCCGTTCCAAGGATGGCGGTCAGCGCTACCAGCAAAATACGCTGGGCGTAGACGGCTTGTACATGTTCTCGCGCAAAGCCTTCCGCCCCTTCCTGCTCGTTGGTGCCGGCATGCAGCGCGACAAGGACACCAGCTTCGCTTTTGGCGAACGCAGCAAGAGCTCGCCTTACGCCAGCGTGGGTCTGGGCTTCCAGTCCACGATCAACGATCAATTGTCGTTCCAGGCTGACGTGCGCAATGTGCACGGCTTCCTGCGCGGCAATACCTTCGATCCGAGCAGCAAGTCCAACAACTACTATGTCACCGTGGGCCTGAACTTCGCGTTCGACAAACCACCTGCACCGCCGCCGCCACCGCCACCGCCGCCAGTGCGTGAAGAAGTCGTCGTGGTCGTGCCGCCACCACCGCCACCACCGCCGCCACGCTTTGAAAAAGTGACGATGGCGGCTACGGAACTGTTCGCGTTCGACAGCGCCAAGCTGGGTCCGACACAGACCAAGCTCGACGAGATCGCCCGCGTGCTGAACGCGTCGCCGGACGTCAACAACGTTGTCATCAGTGGTTATGCCGACCGCATCGGTTCGCCCAAGTACAACCTGAAACTGTCACAGCAGCGCGCTGATGCAGTCAAGGAATACCTGGTCGGTCACGGTGTCGCCGCCAACCGCCTGACGGCCGAAGGCAAGGGCTCCACCAATCCTGTCGTCACCTGCGATAACAAGAAGCGTGCCGACCTGATCAAGTGCCTGGAACCAAACCGCCGCGTTGAAGTGGAACAGATCACCATCGAACGCCGCGTGCAGTAAGCTCGACAGTGGTACGCCACTTATGAATAGAAAAAGGGGCTCGCGCCCCTTTTTTGCATTGAAAGCCATCATGAATATTTCTACCCGCTATCCCAAGCTGGCCGGCCTGGCGCCGTTCAGCAAGCAGATGCGCAGTGTCCTCGTCTGTTCCGTCACCGAATGGCTGGAACACCGCGCCTCGAGCAAGGGCGCGGCCCTCGCCTATTACACCCTGTTTTCCATCGCCCCCATCCTCGTGCTGGTGATCGCCATCGCCGGTTTTTTCTATGGCCCGGCCGCCGCGCGCGGCGAGCTGATGGGACAACTGCAGGGCTTGCTGGGCACACAGGGCGCCGAAGCCATCCAGTTGGTGCTGGCCGGCGCGAAAAACCATGAACAGGGGCGCATCGCCACCCTCATCGCCAGCGCCCTGCTGCTGTTTGGCGCCACCAGCGTGTTTGCCGAGCTGAAAGCCAGTCTCGATGAAATCTGGCAAGTGCCGCCGCTGAAGGAAGCGGGCGCCTGGGACATGCTGCGCACGCGCCTGCTGTCCTTCGGCCTGGTGCTGGTACTGGCCTTCCTGCTGATGGTGTCGCTGGTGGTGAACGCGGCCATGGCGATCCTCGCCAACTTCTGGGAAGGCGTGTGGAAAGACACGGCCGTGCTGTTTACCATCCTGTCGAACCTGATCGGCTTTGCCGTCATCGCCAGCCTGTTTGCCGTCATCTATAAAATGCTGCCGCGCGTGCGGCTGTCCTGGCGCGACGTGCTGATCGGCGCCATCGGCACGGCCTTCATGTTTTCATTGGGAAAATACGCGATTGGCGTGTACATCGGCAATAGCGGCGTGGCCAGCAGCTATGGCGCGGCCGGGTCCCTGGTGGCCCTGCTGCTGTGGGTATATTACTCGGCGCAAATCTTCTTTCTCGGTGCCGAGTTTACGCGCCAGTTCGCCCTGCAACTGGGCAGCATGAAGGATATGCCGAAGACGGACGATGGCGATGTACAAGTCAAGATATTGAAGCGCCACCAGTCCTGATTCCCTCGCTCCACATGCGGAAACGGCACCCGCGGGTGCCGTTTTTCTTGCGTGATAGCAAACTACTCGCCCAGCAATTCCGCCACCACTTCCATGCCCTGCACGCGCTCGGCCACGACCTTCACGATGACGATGATGGGCACGCCCAGCAGCAAGCCCCAGACGCCCCACAGCCAGCCCCAGAACAGCAGGCTGATGAACACGGCCGTGGGATTCATGCGCGCGATGCGCCCCGTCATCCAGGTGGTGACAAAGGTGCCCACCAGGGTGGCGATGGCCATCGACGTGCCCGTCACCAGCAAGACCATTTCCAGCGATTCGAACTGCAAAAAGGCGACCAGGCCCGTGGCGATGGTGATGAGCAAGGGGCCGAAATACGGCATGATGTGCAGCAAGCCGGCCACGATGGCCCAGGCGCCCGCATTTTCCAGGCCGATCACGCGCAGGGCGATCCACATCAGGACGGCCAGCAAGCCATTCGTGACGAGCAGCATGAACATATAGTTCTGGATCGACGTATTGATGTCTTCCAGGATGTGCACGGTGACCTTCTTGCGGCTCAGTGACGGCCCCGTCAGCTTGACAAGCTTGCGCTTGAAGGTGTCGCCCGATAGCAGCAGGAAAAACACAAGGAAGATGACCATGGTGGCCTGGCTGAGGAAGCCCACCAGGCCCAGCGAACCGGCCCAGACCCAGTCCATGATCTTGAAGTTGGGCGCCTCGGCCGCGGCGGCGCGGCGGTTGTTGCGGCGCGCTTCGGCGCCGGCGGCCACTTGCTCGATTTCATTGGCCACGGCCTGCATCTTCTGGAAGGTGCTGTTCTTGCCGCCCGTACTGGCGGCGATCAGGCGCGACAGTTTATGCGTGGCGGCCGGCAGTTCTTCCACGATCGATTCGAATTCGCCCTGCACGCGCTCGACCACGACAAGGGAACCGAACAGGATCAGGGCCGTCACGGCCGTGGCGCCGATGGCGCGCGGCAGGCGCAGCTTTTCCAGCCAGGCAACGACGGGATTGAGGGTATAGGCAATGAAAATGCCGAAAATGACGGGAATGAGGAATTTCTGTGCCCACTGCAGCGCATAAATGAAGCTGACGGTGGCGATGATGCCCAGCGCCATGCCGCGCGCATTGACATGCAGCGGCAAACGCAGGGATGCGTCTGGCTGCTCCACGGGTGCGCCGGGAGGTGGCCCGGCAGGCTCGGTGGAGGCAGCCGCCACCGGCTCGGGCGGGGTATCTGTAGGCTGGATATGCATGCGATTCCCGCGACGGTCGGTGGAGGCCGCAGGGCCAGCCATGGGGCTGGCCGCTGCGGCAGGTCAGGCAATTACTTGACGCGGATGTCGTTTTTCACCGACTTCACGCCCTTGACGCCACGGGCGACTTCGCCTGCCTTGGCGGCATCCGAAGGCTGGGCCACGAAGCCGCTCAGCTGAACCACGCCCTTGAAGGTCTCAACGTTGATTTCCGTCGATTTCAGGGTAGGCTCATTGAAGATGCTGGCTTTCACTTTGGTGGTGATGGCCGCGTCGTCGATGTACTCGCCCGTGCCTTCCTTGGTTGGGGTCGAAGCGCAACCTGCAACAGCGAACAGGGAAGCGACGAAAAGGCCAGTAGCGATAGATTTAGTGAATTTCATGGTTTTTTCCTTAGGAGTGGTCAATCAATGTGCTCACAATGAGCTTCTTATACCAGTGTGGTGACTGCGCGCCGGAGGGAGCTCAGTAGCCAAACTGGGTTTTTGCAGCCTTGATACAGTCATCCTTGGCTGCGCCGGCTAATGCATCGCATTTTTCTGTCGCGACCTTGTACTCGGCTTTTCTTTTTGCTTCACGCGCATCGCTGCGCGCTTCGATGACTTTCTTGTCCGCCTTGGCGTCGGCCAGGGCCGCCACCTTGGTGGACTTGGCCAGCTTGACGCAGACATCCTTGTCGTTGCCAGTCAGCGCATTGCAGCGCGTCAGGTCGACGTCGTAGTTGGCATCGGCAATCTTGATGCGCGCCTTGGTGTAGGCACGCAGGGTATTCGTGTATTGCGCCTGAGCAACTGCTTCATCGTAGGTGCGCACGGCCTTCGCTTCGGCGATGCAGACATCCTTCGGGTTGCCCGTGATTTTTTCGCATTCGGCATGTGCCAGCTTGTAATTCAGGCCCGCCTGCTCATTGGCCGCCTTGTAGGCTGCTTTTGCTTCCGGCGTGGCAGCCACTGCCTGGCCGCCCCAGGCGGCGCACGCCAGGCTGACGACGATGGCGGTGAAGAGCTTATTCTTGTTCATGTATTTCTCCCTGGTGGTAGCAAGCATGTCTGCTTGGCATGACTACCGTTTTACGTGGATCGCCGCCGCTCTTCTGTACGCTGCCGTACACAAGTAATTTATTTTGAAAGCGGAAGGCAGACAGGGAGAAATAACAACGTTTTGCCGGATCACCGTGAAGAAAAATATCATTTCGACACGAAATAAGTACGTGCGGCAGCGTACAGACTGACGACAGGGGCATGACTAAGATGGCACTACACCCTCACCTCGTCAGGAGAATAAAATGAAAACCAACGCCACTTTGGCTGCACTGATGCTCGCCGCCACCGCCGTACTGAGCGGTTGCGCAACAGGCCCGTCCCAGTCACAACAGTATTACCCGGCCAACCAGCCTGAATCGGCCATGTACGGCACCGTCGACTCCATCCAGATCGTGCAGGGTGGCGGACAAACCAGCGGCGCCGGCGCCGTGGTCGGCGGCATCGCCGGCGCCCTGCTGGGCAATACCATCGGTTCGGGCGGCGGACGCACGGCCGCCACCGTGGCGGGCGCCGTCGCCGGCGGCGTCGTGGGCAACCAGGTGGAAGGCCGCAGGCAGCAGGCGCAGGCTTACCAGATCAGCGTACGCCTCGACAACGGCGAATACCGCACCGTGGTGCAGGACAACGCGAATGATTTGCGCCCGGGCAACCGCGTGCGCGTCGTTGACGGCCGCGTCTACCGCTATTAATCCCCTGGCCGGGCTTGTCCGCAAGCCTGCGCCGGACCATGCACCAACAAGGAGATACCATGGGCACCATCATTCTGATCATCTTGATCCTGGCCCTGGTCGGCGTCCTGCCCACCTGGCCGCATAGCCGCAACTGGGGTTACGGCCCCAGCGGCATCGCCGGCCTGGTCGTAGTGATACTGATCCTGCTATTACTGACGGGCAGGTTGTAAAAAAAGGCGCTACGGCGCCTTTTTTATTTCAAGGAGGAAATATCATGACTATCCACAACACACTCTTGGCCACCCTGCTCGCCTGCAGCCTGGCGCCATTCGCGCTGGCGCAGACGGCCACGCCGCAGCCGGGCGACCCGCAACGCTGGTACCAGGAAGACAGCACGGCGCAAGCCCAGCTGCGCACCCTGCGCAAGGAAATCGCCGCCGCCCTGGCGGAAGCCAAGAAAGCCTGCCGCTCGGAACCATCCTCCGCGCGCGCCAGCTGCCTGAAGGACGCGCAAGACACGTATCGGCAAGACATGGCGAACGCGGAAAAACTGCGCGAGGCAGCCCATCCGCAGTGATAAGCCGCTCCCGGCAACACCTGATAAAACCGTCGCGAGCGGAAGGGAGAGGTGGCTAAGAAGCGCAACCGTACAAAGGTACGGGGGCACCGAGCCGGTGAGCATCGCAGGCCGCCTATACCGACGCGCAGCAGGTTTTGACAGGCGTCACTAAGCGGCGTCGCGCTCGTAAGGCGGCAACTCGTGCACAACCAGCGGTGTGTCTTCCGTCACAAAAGCCAGCCAGCCGGCCGCCTTGATCGCGCGCAAGCCATCCTGGTAGCCCTGCTCCCAGCGCCACTCGATGGAGCCCTTGGAAAAATTGATGTCCTTGGCCGCCATATGCCAGTCGCGCCCCGCGTATGGCAGGCGCACGATGTGCATGGTGCTGTCGCAGCCCAGCGCAACGAGCTCTTCTGTCTGCTGCCGGTTATGCTTTGTGTCGGGCAGGCCGGCGTACAGTTCGCGCAATTTGCGCTGCAAGGTGTGCGTATTGACGTAATCGGCGATATGCCGCTTCGAGCGCGACGCGAAGGTGACGTCCTTTTGCCGCGTCTGCACTTCGTCGAGGGTGCTCGGTTCCGGCCCTTCCGAGCTCCACAGGTCCACCATGAAGACCAGGGTGTCGACGTGGGGCGTATCGTCGAGCACGGTTTCCAGCGGGGTGTTCGAGTACAAACCGCCATCCCAGTATAAATCGCCATCGACGCGCACGCCGGCAAAACCGGGCGGCAAGGCACCGCTGGCGCGGATGTGATCGGCCGTCAGGGACTGCTGCTGGCTGTCAAAACTGGTGAGGCTGCCGCATTTGACGCGCAGGGCGTTGACCGTCAGGCGCATGCCGCCAGGCTGGTTCAGGTAATCAAAATCGACCAGTTCCTCGAGGGTGCTGGCCAGCTCGCTGGTGTCATAAAAACTGGCCTCTTCCGGCTTGACGGCGATTCCGGCGGAAAACAGGCTGAAGGTGCGCGGTTTGAAGAAGCCAGGCACGCCGCGCAGCACCGTATCGAGCGTGGCCAGCCAGATGTTCGAGCGGCGCTGCTGGTCGGAAATCATATTCATGTCGACGCTGTCGCGGTGCGCCACGCGCTGCCAGAACTGTTTCAGCCGCACGAGCCGGTCTTCGTGCTTGTTGCCCGCCAGAATGGCGGCATTGATGGCGCCAATCGAGGTCCCCACCACCCAGTCGGGCGCCAGGCCATGTTCGTGCAGCGCTTGGTAGACGCCCGCCTGATAGGCGCCCAGTGCGCCGCCGCCTTGCAGCACCAGCACGATGCGCAGGCGCGAGGGATTTAACTGATTGATCGGTGTCTTCGAATTCGTCATCAAGATGGCCCTCTGTCCGCCGCGCGGATGCGGCGTGAATCATTGTAAGGGATTGCGTCGGTCTGCGCCGGACGTTGGGTACGGGCAAAAAAAAAGGCTCTGTCATCGACAAATAGGGGAAATGCCGGAATCTTCCTATGGCATTGCTGTCTGACTCTGCATACTTACCACACAGGGAGCAGATCATGCAGCCAGCCGAATGGATGCGTTTTATCGCCCAGTTTGCTCACCTGAACCGACGCCAGCGGCAGACAGGCATGGCCCTGCTGTGTGGCAACGCACCGCACGACGCGACCATCGCGTTGCTGGAAAGCGTGGCGCAGCCGCGCTTGGCCTGTCCCGCCTGCCGCTCGCCTCACCTGCACCGGCATGGCCATGCGCACAGCTTGCAGCGCTACCGCTGCGTGCCTTGCGGGCGCACTTTCAATGCCTTGACGGGCACGCCGCTCGCCCGCTTGCGTCACAAGGCGCTATGGATCGCGTATGCCGATTGCCTGCTCGATTCCGCCTCGGTGCGCCAGGCCGCTCAGCAGCTGGGATTACACCGCAACACCACGTTTCGCTGGCGCCACCGCTTTCTCAGCGTGGCGAAGACGGACCGGCCGCATGGCCTGCATGGCATCGCCGAGGCCGATGAACTCTACGTGCTGGAATCGGAAAAGGGATCGAGGCAGATGACGCGTCCGGCCCGTCGCCGGGGCGGCCATGCCTTTAAACGCGGTATATCGAATGAGCAAGTTTGCATCCTGGTGGCGCGCGACCGCACGGGCCAGACCCTCGATTTCGTCACGGGCAAAGGCGCGTTGACGAAGGCGCAGCTGCACCGATGTTTGTTGCCCGTTATCGACAAGGATGTTCTGCTGGTAACGGATGGTCATGCGGCCTACCGGGCGTTTGCGAGAGAAGCGGGTATCAGCCACGAGGCCGTCAACTTGCGCGCCGGCATCCGTGTGCAGGGCGCCGCGCATGTGCAGAACGTCAATGCGTATCACAGCCGCCTGAGACAATGGCTCGGTCCGTTTCATGGCGTGGCCACGCGCTACCTGCCAAATTACCTGGGCTGGCGCTGGATACTCGACGCCAGACGCATCCGTTCACCAGAAACGTTATTGAAAGCAACCCTGGGCGCATTCCCACATTTGATGGTGACATAGCCAAAAAAACGCCGTCAATGACGGCGTTCCTGTGCAACACGGCTGGCGTTCAGCGCTTGCGGCGCAGCCAGCTGGCGGCGACGGCGGCCACGGCCACGAGGACCAGGGCCGGCTTGACCAGCTTCTTGCGTCCGATAAAGGACAGCGCCGTCAGCACGTAAGGCATGGCGCCTTGCAAACGCATGCCGCCCGGCGCCAGCAGCGATTCGACCCGGTGGCCGGCAAAGCCGACCGCCGTCTCGACCACACCCTGCAGCATCGACTCGGGACGCAATGCGTAGCCCACGTTGGCGCGCGCATGCACGATGCCCACGCGGTACATTTCGCCCTGGGCGATCAGCAGGCGCTTGCGGGCGGCTTGCGCCGCCAGTTTGTCGTTTTCCGACATGAATTCTCCTCGTGAGGCCGCTTACATCAGCATGTCGCGGTCAGCCTTCAATTCCGCCATGGTGGCCGGCATGGACAGCTTTCCTTGACGCAGCATGGCGCGCGCATACATGACCAGCGCAATGGCCAGCAGTACGAACACGACCGTCATGATCGCCAGGATCTTCCAGCCCAGGCTATCCCAGGCCAGGAAGACGATCAGCACGCTGCCGTAAGCGATGGCAAACAAGCCCGCCACGGTCGCCAACGCGAAAATGACAATCAGCTGCAGCATGTGATTGCGCACTTCCGACAGTTCGATGGTGGCCAGTTCCAGCCGCGACAACATCAGTCCGACGGCGTTTTTGGCCAGGCCGGCAACCGAGCCGATCAATCCCGGCCCCTGGTGAGACGAAGCAGACTTGTCCATATCGCTCCTGACAGTGGATTACTTGCGGCCCAGGATGAAGCCGACCAGCACGCCGACGCCAGCGGCGACAGCCACGGTACGCCATGGGTTTTCCTTGACATAACCGTCAGCTTGGGCAGCCATCTGCTTGGTGGCAACGATGGCCGACGCTTGCGCTTCATGCGCCTTGGCCAGCGCGGCGTCGAGGGTTTTCATGCCCTTGACGCGCACTTCATCGGCTTTTTCGCCCGTCAGGGCGGCAGCGGCGCTGAACAGGGCTTGCGCATCCTTGACCAGGGTTTTGACATCGTTATTAACGGTGGTGATATTGTTTTCCAACATGGTTTAGCTCCTTAGCTGTGGATGAATGTAGTTACTATACCTACTTTACTCAAAAACACTATTCCATTAGATCGCGCATATCATCGGCGTGCTCTTCCTCGACAGCCATGATTTTGATCAACAAATGGCGTGTGGTCGGGTCTTTGTCGCCGATTTTCACGATCATCTGGCGATATGACTCGATCGCTACCCGTTCCGCGATCAGATTGGCACGCACCATGCTCTGCACGTCTTCAGAGTCATCATACTCGGCATGGCTACGCGCAAGCAATGTTGCAGGATTAAAATCTGGCTTGCCATTCAATTGCACGATGCGTTCGGCCAGCCAGTCGGCGTGTTCCTGCTCCTGCTGCGCATGTTCCAGGAACTCGGCCTTGATGCTGCCGTTGTCGCGTCCGCTCACCGTGTAGTAATGGCGTTTATAGCGCGCAATACACACCAGTTCGGTGGCCAGCGCCCCATTCAACAGGGTGATCAACTCCTGACGGTCGCCCTGGTAGCCGGCCGTCACGGCGCCGTCGTCCAGGTTTTTGGCGGCGGCGCGGATGGCGGCCGTATCGATGCCAGCTGGAATCTCAACAGATGTTTGGGTCATGATGTTTCCTTTCAAGTCTTGCATGGGTATCCACCGGTCAAGCTTCGGCCGGTGCTGCCTTTCTACTGCCGCGTCAACTGACGCAGCTTAACGGCGGGCGGGAATGGCCGTGTTGTCCTCGGACAAGACGATTTCCACCCGGCGATTCAGCTGGCGGTTCGCCGCGCTGTCATTGCCGGCGGCCGGATAGGCGGCGCCATAGCCTTTCGTGGCGATGCGGTCGCGGCTGATGCCTTGCTCCAGCAGCGCATTGCGCACGGATTCGGCGCGGCGTTGCGACAATTCCAGGTTGTGCGCGGAACCGCCCGTGCTATCCGTAAAGCCTTCGATCAGCACGGTGCGCTGCGGGTTGTTTTTCAGCACGTCGGCCAGCTTGCGCGCCGTATTCGCGCCATCGGCCGTCAGGTTCGCCTTGTCCGTGCCAAACAGCACGTCACCCAGGGTGATCACCATGCCGCGTTCGGTTTTCTTGGCGGCCAGGTCGGCCAGCTGCGCTTCGAGTCCGGCGGCGCGGGCTTGCGCATCGCGGGCCGACGCTTCGGCCGCTTGCGCCTGGGCCTTGGCCGCTTCCGCATCCGCTTGCGCCGACTGGGCGCGGGCCGTGGCCTGGTCAGCCTGCTGCGTGCGCGCATCGAGGCGCAACTGGTCGCGCTGCTTGCCGGCGTTGGCGATATCGGCTTCCGCCGCTTTCTGCTTGGCAACTTCTTGCGCCGTGGCTATCTTTTGCTTGGCCAGGTAGGCCAGCTTGTCGACCTTTTCGCTATCTTCCTGGCGCGTGGCGGCCGCGTTTGCCGCTTCCAGGGCAGCGCTCGCTTCGCGGAATTCGCGTGGCGCATAGGTCGACACGATCGGGTTCGATTGCGCCGCCATGTAGTCGCCGCGCGTCTGGTCGAGCAGGCTGGTGGTGGTCGGTGCGGAGCTGCAGGCGGCGACAAAAGCGGCCATGGCCAGCAGGCCGGGAATGGTGGTGTAAGTAGCTTTTTTCATGATGGGGTCCTGTTATTAGTTATTGTTGTTAGTTATTGTTTTGGAGCTTGCTGATTGGCACGGTCGAGCTCTTCGCGCATGACGCGGATGTTCTCGTTGATTTCATCGGCGGCGCTGGTGGCCTTGGCCGAGTTGGCCTTGCTTTGCGCCAGCTTGGCGTCTGCTTGCGCCTGGTCGGCCAGGTCGCGTGCCGTCTTGTAGTCGCGGTCTTTCAGGGCCTGGTTGGCCATGCGCATTTTTTCGCGTGCCGAGCGCATTTCATCTGGAGCCAGGTCGGCGGCGCCGGCGCTGGCGGCGTTATCGACGGCGGCGCGCGACACGGCGACGTCGGCCGTGGCTGGCGTTTTCAGGCTGGAGCAGCCCGACATCAGGACGACGGCGGTGGCGCAGGCGGCCAAGGCGGCCAATGGGGACATCTTGAAATCTCGGTTTGTCATTTTTCTTCTCCTGGAGAATGTGAAGCATGGGGTAGATATCGGTACATCTGGAATCAGGAACTGCGTTTGATGTATGACGTTATAGGCTCCGGTTCCCCGCATATCCGTTCGGTGCCGCACATAGAGTAAGAAATCGACAATACTTGCATGGGCAACGTGCGCCAGCGCACGTGTCCGCCAGCAAACCCTGAAACAGGCCCGGCTTTGAAGCGATTCCTGTAGCATCGCAACTACTTGTCCAGAAAGAATCAGCTTATGCCGCTCTCCCGTCGTCAGAAAATCACCCTCGTCAGCACCGCCGTGCTGATCGCCCTGCCCGTCACCGCCTCGCTCATCCTGCTGAACATGGACTGGAACCGCGCCAAGCCCTGGCTCAATGCGCGCGCCAGCGAAGCGATGGGAAGGCCGTTCGCCATCGAGGGCGACCTGGCGCTGACGTGGCAGCAGCCAACTAACGCGGGGCAAAAAACCTGGCGCGACTATCTGCCCTGGCCGCACCTGCAAGCCAAGGACGTGCGCCTGGGCAACCCGCACACCATGGCGGACACGGATGGCCAGGCGCAACTGGCCAGCGTGAGCCAGCTGGCGTTCTCGCTCAATCCGCTGGCCTTGCTGGACAAGAAAATCATCATTCCTCAATTGCGCTTCGACAAGCCGCAGGTGCGCTTGCTGCGCAGCAAGGACGGCAAGAACAACTGGACCTTCGACAAGCAGGACCAGCCGTCGCCATGGCAGCTGGAACTGCAAAGCGTGGTCTTCAGCAAGGGCACCGTGACCCTGGACGATGGCGTCAGCAAAACGGCGATGCGCGCCGATGTCGACACCATCGCGGACGATGCGCGCTACGGCATCGCGTGGACACTGTCCGGCACCTACCGCGGCGAAACCGTCAAGGGCGGCGGCAAGGCGGGCAGCGTGCTGTCGCTGCAGCGGCAAGGCACGCCCTTCCCCATCCAGGCCGACATGCGCGCGAGCGGCATCAGCGTGGCCATCGAAGGCACATTGACCCGCCCGACCAACCTGGCCGCGCTCGACGTGCGCCTGAAGCTATCCGGCCCCAGCATGGCGCGCCTGTATCCCTTGACGGGCGTGCTGCTGCCGGAAACGCCGCACTTCAGCACGGAAGGCCATTTGACGGGCACCCTGGCGCCGCGCGGCGGCGAGTGGGTCTACGACAAGTTCAGCGGCAAGGTGGGCTCCAGCGACATCAGTGGCAAGCTGGCTTTTTCCGCCAGCACGCCGCGCAAGCGCCTGACGGGCGAAGTCCATTCGCGCCTGCTGCAATTTTCAGACCTCGGTCCGCTGGTGGGCGCCGATTCCAGCGCCAGCAAGAAGGAACGGGGCGTACCGTCGACGCAGCCGGCCGGCCGCGTGTTGCCGGTGGAAACCTTCAAGACGGAGCGCTGGACCAGCCTGGACGCCGACGTGCGCTACACGGCGGACAAGATCACGCGCGATGCCGAGCTGCCGATCAGCAAGCTCGACACGCATGTGGTGCTGACAGATGGCGTGCTCTCGCTCACGCCCCTGAATTTCAACGTGGCGGGCGGCACCCTGACGTCGCAGATCAAGCTCGACGGCAGCGGCAAGGTCATCGCCAACGGCATCGCGGCCGAACTCAAGGCCAGCGCCCGCCATCTGCACATCCAGCAACTGTTTCCCCGCCTGCCGGCCCTGCAAGCGAGCGTGGGCGAAATCAATGGCGACGCGTCGCTGTCGGCCACCGGCAATTCCGTCGCCACCCTGCTGGGCAGCTCGAACGGCGAAGTGCGCGCGCTGATCAACCGGGGCAGCATCAGCAAGCTGTTATTGGAAGAAATGGGCTTGAATATCGGCAGTGTCGTGCTGGCCAAACTGTCTGGCGACAAGCAGGTCAGGCTGAACTGCATGGCCGCCGATTTCGTTGTCACCAAGGGGCTGATGCGCACGCGCCAGTTCATCGTCGACACGGATGATGCCGTCCTGAATATCGACGGCACGGTGAACCTGGCCGATGAACGGCTGGACCTGACCCTGCGACCGGACAGCAAGGGCTTGCGCATCTTTTCGCTGCGCTCGCCCCTGTATGTGCATGGCACCTTCAGCAAGCCCGACGTGAGCGTCGACAAGGGCGTGCTGGCCCTGCGCGCCGGTGGTGCACTGGCGCTGGCCGTGGTGGCGCCTGTGGCGGCCCTGCTGCCGCTGGTGAATACCGGCCCCGTCGAGGATAGCGAATGCGCGGCACTGCTGGCCCAGGCGCGCGTGAAGCCGGTGGCGCCGAAACCGGGCAAGGCGCCGCGCAAAAGCCGTTGAAGGAGATGAGCAGATACGGCAGCCGTGCGCGATTACAATTGTTACACCCCTATGTGCGTTGCCGAACAGACCCTGCCTTGCCAGAATCCTATTCTGTGATCGTGCCTGAAACACCCAAGACGTGGCGATACGAAGTCCTACCGGCCCATACCATGCCGGCGCCACGAGGTCCGAATTCATAGGAGAACTATCATGCAAATCATTAAAAAAATCGCCGCTACCACTTCCGTTGCCGCTTTGCTGCTGAGCTTGACTGCTTGCGCCAACATGTCCGGCCAGGATAAAAACACCGCCATCGGCGCTGGCGTCGGCGCCGTTGCCGGCTCCGTGCTGACGGGCGGCAGCGCAGTCGGCGCAGTCGGCGGCGCCGCAGTCGGCGGCGTGATCGGTAACCAGGTCAAGCCGAAGTAATCGTTGTCTCAAAAGCGGGGTGGGCGCGCAGGCGTCCGCCCCGCTTTTTTGCGTCCGGCTTCCGTTGATGAAATTGAAAATTTATTCTGAGGAAATTAGACGAAGACGTTGGCCATGCCGATGGCGCCGCTGTCCTTGACCAGCTCGTAACAGCGGCAGGAAACGGCTTCCAGGCCGGCAGAATCGAGGATCTCGATATTGCCGCGGCTGTAGGTGATGAGTTTTTGCTGTTGCAGCGCGCTGGCCGCCTTGGTCACGCCGACCCGCCGCACGCCGAGGGTGTGGGCGAGAAATTCATGCGTGAGGTGAAATTTTTCGGACTGCAGGCGGTCGCGCGTGATCAGCAGCGAACGGGCCAGGCGCGCTTCGAGCACGTGGAAGCGGCTGCACACGGCAATCTGGATGGCTTGCGCCAGCAGGGTGTCCGTGTAGCGGTACAGCAAGCGCTGCAGGGACTCGAGCTGGGCGAACTCGGCGCAGAACTCGGCCCGCGCGATACGGCTGGCCGTACCGGAACGTTGCACCACGGCACGCACTTGCGCCAGGTCATGACCGAGCGCGACGGACGCGCCCAGTACGCCTTCGCGGCCGACGGAGCCCACTTCCAGCGTCATGCGGCCCTCCGCCACGGCCAGCAGCGAAATCAGGCAATCGCCGGGAAAATAGATGTGGCCGATAGGCTGGCCCGGTTCGTACAGCACCTCGCCCACCTCGACCGTGACGGTATCGAACAGCGCCGTCAGGTGCCGCAAGTCGTGCTCGGGCAGGCTGGCCAGCAAGCGGTTGCCGGCGTCAAGCGCGCCCACGGGCGAACCCAGGCCGGATCGGCCTGCATCGCGGGACAGGGTCATGCTGGCAGTCGTTGGTGGCATTGCTTTTCCTTGGTGTCGTTACAACTCGACATAATTTTTACCTAGCCTACGGTGCAGTACCGGCCCTGTATGTACGGTGACGCACGGAAGCGGAGCAAGCGGCACAGCACACTGGCAACAGACGCAAATAACACGCAGAACACGCATGACCCTTTTTATTATTTTAAAAAAACCAAGGAGCCTTCCATGACTACCACCACCAAATCCCTTCATCCGCTGGTACTTGCCGCCGCCGTCGCTGTCCTGCTGTTTTGCGGCGTCGGCACGGCTGCCCTGATGGGCTGGCTGCCTTCCTCCCAGGGCGATAGCCAGCCGCTGGCGGCCAGCACCTCGGCCGAGCAAATGGCCAACCTGCAGGCAAACCAGCCGCAAGCGAACTTGCAACCGTCCGTAACGCAGCCGCTGGCCGCCCTGCCACAGCAGCAGCAACAGCAACCACAGCAGCAGCCGGTGCGCCAGCCGCAGCCGCAGCCACAATACGCGGCCGCCCCGGCGCCGCAGGTGTGCAGCAATTGCGGCGTGATCGAAGCCATCCATGAAGTCAATACGCGCGCCGAAGGCAGCGGCGTGGGCGCGGCCGGCGGCGCCGTCGTCGGCGGCTTGCTGGGCAACCAGGTCGGTGGCGGCCACGGCAAGCAACTGGCCACCGTGCTGGGCGCCGTCGGCGGCGCCGTGGCCGGCAACCAGATCGAAGGCAGCGTGCGCGCCACGCGCAGCTACAACATCGTCGTGCGCCTCGATAACGGCAAGACGCGCACCGTGCACCAGAGCGCCGCGCCAAACTGGCGCCAGGGCGACCGCGTACGCGTCGTCAACGGCGGCTTGCGCGCCATGGGCTAAGCAAACCGCGGCGGTGCCGCTGCCGCGATTAGTTGCAAATAAAACACACGCCCGGCCTGTCCGGGCGTTTTCTTTTTGGCAATGTTCGTTGGCGTACAGATGAGCTTGCCGTCGCGCGAGATGATGCATTCAGGAAAGTTCAACGAAACGTCATCAAGGAGTAGCCATGCAAGACGACAAGACAGGCAGCAACAGGATCTGGCTGGGCTTTATTGGCGGTGGTTTGCTGGCCACCGCGCTGGGCTTCTGCGCGCTGGACCTGGCGCCGCAAGCGGGCGGGCCCGTGTTCGGCGTCATGCTGCTGCTGACCGGCGGCATGGTCAGTTGCCTGGCAGGCGCCGTCGGCATGGCCGGCATGCTGGCGTGGGTGCCGGGCATGGCCGATGAACAGGCCGACCGCTCACGATAGTTGAGACTTGTGTACGACAGCGTACAGAACGCAAGGGAAACAAAGTAGACACTTAGTCATGGCATCAGCGTTCAGCGACCCAGTCGCCGCGCAATGACAAGAACCGATGACGGCGCCACGCGCCAGCGCCTGCAAGGCCACGGCAGTCGCCGTCATCCACACATTACTCTCGGAGGACACATCATGCTGTATACAATCGCCGTCGTACTCATCATTCTTTGGCTGCTGGGCCTGGTAACTTCCTATACCATTGGCGGCTTCATTCACATCCTGCTGGTGGTCGCCGTGATCATGGTGCTGCTGCGCCTGATCAGCGGGCGCGGTTTATAGCCCAGGCCGTTAGTCTGGCCTGACAAGAGCGGCGCGCGTGCAAACGGGCGCCGCCTTTTTGCCTGCAGTGTGCGTGCACTGGCACGCCGCGCCATTTTGCAGTAACGTGTGCAGGTAATTCCTGGGTATGTCCCAATAACAAAACAAGGAGAAAATCCATGAAAGAAACATTCAAAAAAGGCCCTGGCGCCAAATCCCTGATCGGCATGCTGGTGATCGCATTGGCCGCCACCGGCTGCGCGGACATGTCCTCGACGCAACGTGGCACGGCCACGGGCGCCGGCATCGGCGCGGGCCTGGGCGCCTTGATCGGCGGCACCACCGGTGGCGGCAGCAGCGGCCGCACGGCCGGCGGCGCCCTGCTGGGTGCGGCAGCTGGCGCCGTGGTCGGCAATATCTGGTCGAACCGCATGGAAAACCAGAAGCGCGCGATGGAACAAGCGACACAGGGTACTGGTGTGCAAGTGTCGCAGACGGCCGATAACCGCCTGAAAATGGAAATTCCAAGCGATATTTCCTTCGACACCAACCGCGCCGACATCAAGGGCAACTTCCGCCCCATCCTCGACCGCTTTGCCGCCACCCTGAACGAAAACCCGAACACCACGGTCAGCATCATCGGCCATACGGACAGCACGGGCAGCGATTCCATCAACGAACCGCTGTCGGTGGAACGCGCCGCCCACACGCGCGACTACCTGTCCATGCGCGGCGTCTCGCCGACCCGCGTCGTCACGGAAGGCCGCGGCGCCCGCGAGCCGATCGCCTCGAATGCGGATGCCTCGGGACGCGCACGCAATCGCCGCGTGGAAATCTACGTAGCAGAATTAGCCCCACGGGGGTAACACCGAACCAAACCTACTGCGCGTCGGTATAGGCGGCTTGCGATGCTCACCGTACTTTAGTACGGTTGCGCTTCTCGGCCACCTCTCCCTTCCGCTCGCTACGGTTTTGTCCGGTGTCGGGACGTTGACATCAAAATCAAGATCGTAAAAAAACCCGCTGGCAAGGTCACTTGCCAACGGGTTTTTCTATTTAAAACAGCTTATTTTGAAGTAGCTTATTTCGACGTCGTTGCCTTGGCGCCGCTTTCGCCCTCTTTCGCCACCTTGGCGAAGTCGCCCGCCACCACCACCGACACGGCCGAGGGCTTCAGGTATTCGCGCAGGCCCTGGTTCACTTGCGCCAGGGTCAAGCCGGCCACTTTCGCTTCCAGGTCCTTGTCGTACGCCATGGTGCGGTCTTCGGCAAGGTAGCCGGCCAGATCGCGCGCCAGGCCAGCGTCTTGCGTGCGGCCCACTTCTTGCGATTGCAGCCAGCCTTTCTTCGCCTCGGCCAATTCCTCTTGCGTAAAGCCGTCGGCCAGCACCTTGGCGATTTCCTCGCGCAGCGCCGCTTCCACCTTGACGGTGTTTTGCGGCGCGCTGATGGCGTACGCCATCCAGTAGCCGGCCGGTTCGCGCGACGGCACGCTCACTTGCGAGCCGACGCCGTACGACAGGCCTTCCTTCTGGCGGATGCGGTCGGCCAGGCGGCTGCGCAAGGCGCCGCCACCGAGCATGTGATTGGCGATCAGCAAGGCCGGATAGCTGGCGGCGTCATCCTTGAGGGGAATCGGCTGGATGGCGAACAGCACGCTGTTCGCCTTGTCCGGCGTTTCCAGGGTGACTTTCTCGCCGCTGACGGGCTTGACGGCGTCGGGAATGCGCACATACGGCTGCTGCGCCTTCCAGCTGCCGTACAGGCTGGCTACCTGCGCCTTCAGCGCGGCCGGGTCGAAGTCGCCCACGGCAGCAAAAGTCGCGTTGGCGGCGCCATAATAGGCGCCATGGAAGGCTTTCACGTCGGTCACCTGGATGGCTTTCCATTGTGCCAGCTCGGTAGGCAGGGTGGCCACGTGGCGCACATGGCCTTCCGGCGTGGCGTCGAGCAGGCGGCGGAAGGCGTTCACGGCCAGCGGTTGCGGTTCAGGCAGCTCCTGCTCCGCGCGTCCCACGCGCTCGCGCTGCAATTCCAGGAATTCCGTTTCGTTCAGGGCCGGCTTTTGCAGCACTTGCGCCAGCAAGTCCATGGCGGCCGGCAAGTTCTCGCGCTTGCCTGTCAGCATAGCGGTGACACCCTCAGCGCCGCCCGAAATCGCCACTTGCATGCCCAGCTGGTCAAACTTGTCCTTCACTTCCTGGCGCGACAGTTTATCCGTGCCGCGCGACAACAGATTGGCCGTGTAGACGCCTACTTGCGCTTTGCCGCGCAGGTTTTCTTCGCTGCCAATCTGCAATTTCAACACGACGCTGACGGTGCTGCCCTTGGTTTTCTTCGGCAACAAGGCGCCCTTCAAGCCGTTCGGCAAGGTGAAGCGCGTGGTGCGCGCTTCGATATTGTCGGGGCTCGGGTCGAACGCTTCGCCCTGCGCCACCACGGCGCGGCCCGTGTAGCCGGCCAGTTGCGGCGCCACGTCAGCGTAGGCCGGCACGACGGTGCGGTCCGGCGCATCGGTCGGGATGAAGCGGCCCAGGGTACGGTTCGAGCTCTTCAGGTATTTCTCGGCCGCCGCCTGCACCTGCGCTGTCGTCAGCTTGTCGAGCTGGTCGCGCTGCAGGAAGAACAGGCGCCAGTCGCCTGCCGCCAGCGACTCCGTCAGGGCGATCGTCAGGCGTGCCGTATTCGAGGTGGCCAGTTCGATCTGTTTGGTCAATTGCTGTTTCACGCGCGCCACTTCCGCATCTGTGATGGGCTGCGATTTCAGCTCTTCCAGTACTTTCAGCATGGCCGCTTGCGCCGCATCAAGGTTGCCATCGACGGGCACCAGCGCGCCGAACAGGTTGTAGCCCGGCTCCAGGTTGCTCACGGAGTTGTATTCGATCTTGCTGGCCAGCTTGGTTTCCACCAGCGCCTTGTGCAGGCGGCCGGCCGGGGCGTCCGTCAGCACGTGGCCAAGCACTTCGATGGCGACGGCGTCCGGGTTGCCGGACGGCGCCACGTGGTAGCCGGCGCCGACGAACTGCGTGCCGCCGCTGCGGCGCACCGTCACGGCGCGCTCGCCATCCTGCACCGGTTCGGCCGTGTAGGTCGGCTCGATCACGCGCGTCGGTTTCGGGATCTTGCCGAACAGCTCATTGATCTGCTTCAAGACCTTGGCTTCGTCGAAGCGGCCCGCCACCATCAGCACGGCGTTATCCGGCTGATAATATTTATGGTAAAACGCGCGCAAACGGGGAATATTCACCTGCTCGATGTCGGAACGGGCGCCGATGGTCGACTTGCCGTAGTTGTGCCAGTCGTAGGCGATGGCCTGGATGCGTTCGCTCGTCACGCCGATCGGGTCGCTCTCGCCCATCTCGAACTCGTTGCGCACGACGGTCATTTCGCCCTTTTGCGTCTTCGGATTCCACAGGTCGTTCTGGTCGATGGCCGCGTTGACCATGCGGTCCGCTTCCATGGCCAGCATCTGGCGCAGGTTGTCGTCGTTGGCGGGGAAGGTGGCGTAGTAATTGGTGCGGTCATACCAGGTGGTGCCGTTGAACTGAGCACCCGTCGAATTCAGGATCTCGACCGGGGTCTTGGTGCCCTTCTTGACGCCGAAGTTGGCGCTAGGCTTGAACAGCAAGTGTTCGAGCAAGTGGGCCATGCCCGTTTCGCCATAGTTTTCATGGCGCGAACCGACCAGGTAGACGATATTCGTCGTCAGGGTCGGCTTGCTGGCATCGGGGAACAGCAGCACGCGCAAGCCATTGGCCAGGCGGTATTCGGTGATGCCTTCGACGGACGTGACTTTGACGGCGGCGGCGCGGTTGGGCGCAGCCTTGCCGGCTTTCTGGGTCGGCGCCGCTTCCACCGGGGTGGCGGCAAGGATGAATGAAGGCGAGAGGATGCCGGCGGCAAGCAGGAGGGCGGTAATGGGTTTCAAGGCAGAGTCCTGGTAACACTACGTTATAGACGTGCGCAAGCAATCGGCGCAGGCGCGATGTGATACGAACGCAAGAATAGTCACGGGGCCCGCGCTGCGTCTTCGCCGCCACGTGAAATTATTGCTATTTCGTAATTTACGGCATACGTATCACTTATGCAAGTCCTGTCATCGAGCGGTTATGCGCCCGTGTTATACTCCACGGTTCCAGAACTATCTGCCTGTATATGAGACGAGCTCTCGTCCTGCTCTGCCTTTTTGTTTTCATCGCGTTACCCCAGGCGTTCGCCAGCATGGCCTACGCCAGCCCTTCCCCATTCCAGCATGCAATTGCGGCCGGCACTACCGCCACGCCCGCCTTCAGCATCGATTGTGCCGACGCCAGCCTCCATGCGGACCTGCCTGGCGACAGCTGCGATAGCGAAGAATGCGACAACGACCCCATCACGCTGTACCCGACCTCGCGCCAGGGGGCGCCGTTTTGCGCCATCATTTGGCAAGCGGGACCGGGCGCACTTGCCGAAGCGGACGTGCGGCTGGCCACCCGGCCGCCGCGCGTCCGCCCCTGAAGACATGCATGCAGCACCCACACGCCCGGGGCTTTAGCCGCCAGGCACGCTTTACACTGATCGACTTTACAAGGTTACACACATGGAATGGTTATTTGACCCGACAATCTGGGTCGGCCTGCTGACGCTGGTCGTACTGGAAATCGTACTGGGTATCGACAACCTGATTTTCATCGCCATCCTGGCCGAGAAACTGCCGCCGCACCAGCGCGACAAGGCGCGCGTGCTGGGCCTGACCCTGGCCCTCGTCATGCGCCTGGGCCTGCTTTCGCTGATTTCCTGGCTGGTGACATTGACCACGCCGCTGTTTTTTGTCTGGCAATTCTCGTTCTCGGGACGCGACCTGATCCTGCTCGTCGGCGGCCTGTTCCTGCTGTTCAAGGCTACCACCGAGCTGCACGAACGCCTCGAAGGCGTCACGCACGCCCAGACGGGTCCGAAAGTCTATGCCGGCTTCGGCCTCGTGGTGGCGCAGATCGTCGTGCTTGACGCCGTGTTTTCGCTCGACGCCGTCATCACGGCCGTCGGCATGGTGGAAAACCTGTACGTGATGATGGCGGCCGTCGTCATTTCCATCGTCGTCATGATGCTGGCCTCGAAGGTGCTGACGCGCTTCGTCAACGCCCACCCCACCGTCGTCGTGCTGTGCCTGAGCTTCCTGCTGATGATCGGTCTGTCGCTGGTGGCCGAAGGCCTGGGCTTCCACATTCCGAAAGGCTATCTCTACGCCGCCATCGGATTCTCGATCGTCATCGAATTCTTCAACCAGCTGGCGCGCCGCAACTTCCTCAAATTGCAGTCGAACGCCCCGCTGCGCGACCGCACGGCACAAGCCGTGCTGAGCCTGCTGGGCGGGCGCAAGGGCCGCGAAGCCGTGGAAGAACATGAAGTCAAGGAAATACCCGATGTCTCCGCCTTCGGCGTGGAAGAGCGCAACATGGTCAGCGGCGTGCTGACCCTGGCCGAACGCTCGATCCGCTCCGTCATGACGCCGCGCGGCGACGTCTCGTGGGTCAACCTGAATGACAGCAGCGACAAAATGCTGCAATTGCTGCGCGAAACGCCGCACAGCATGATTCCTGTCTGCAATGATGACCTCGACAACGTGGTCGGCATCGCGCGCAGCAAGGACCTGATCGAAGACCTCGTATCGCGCGGCAAGATCGACCCGGACAGCATGCGCGAAGCCGTCGTCGTGCCGGAAGCGGCCGGCGTGCTGAAAGCCATGGAAACGCTGAAGCGCTCGCGCGGCCAGCTGGTGCTGGTGGTCGACGAGTTCGGCACCGTGCAAGGCGTGCTGACGCCGATCGACATCCTGGAAGCCATCGCCGGCGAATTCCCCGACGAGGACGAGCAACCCGACGTGGAAGTGCTGGGCCCCGGCCACTGGCGCATCGACGGCGCGACGGACCTGCATTACCTGGAGCAAGTGTTCGAGACGGAAACCCTGGTCAGCGAAGACGGCGAATACAATTCGCTGGCCGGCTTCCTGCTGGCGCACTTCGAAAACATGCCGGCCGTGGGCGAAGTGCTGGAACTCGATGATCTGCGTTATGAAATCGTTGAGGCCGACGAGCGCCGCATCGCCTGCGTGGACGTGCGCCGCATCGAGCCAGATCACAGTTTGTAACACAATGGCAAGCGTGCCCCGCTTGCCATGCCGTATGCTGGGGTCTGCCTTTTCTGGAGACGCCAACATGAAACACTCTTTGCTACGCCTGTCCCTGCTGGCCTGCGCCGCCTTGGGCGGCCAGGCCGGTGCCCACGCCGCCACCATCAAGCCGGGCCTGTGGCAAGTCGACAGCAAGATGGCGTCGCCGGACGCCGCCACCGACAATGCCATGTCCATGGTGCTGCAACAACTGGGCAACCTTCCCCCCGATCAACGCAAGCAGCTGGAAAACATGGCGGCCAGCCGCGGCATGGCCATGCCCACCGTGGGCGCCGACGGCGCCGTCCGCGTGACGGCATGCGTGACGCCGGACATGGCGGCGCGCAAGCAGATTCCCACGGGCCAGCCCGGCGATTGCAAATCAAAAAATACGGATATCGCGGGCGGCATGCAGGTGTCGTTCACTTGCGCCAATCCGAAATCGAGCGGCGAAGGCAAGGTGATGTTTACAGGCGACCAGGCGTTCAACATGCAGCTGGCGGTGACGACCAGCGCGCGCGGCACGCCGGAACAGGTAAATGTAACGAGCAACGGCAAGTGGCTGGGCGCCAGCTGCCCGGCCCCGGCTACGACAACAGCTCAGAAGCCGTGACGGAAACCCATGTTAAAAGCGGCGTCGCCGCGGCCCGCATCGCTGGCATTGCCCACCGTGTAGCGGGCGCCGTTCCTGTTGTGGATCTTCGCGTAGGACGCGTAGAAATCGCTGCGTTTTGACAGGGAATACGTGAGGCCGACGGCCACCTGGCTGGCGTCGCGGTTGGCCAGGTCGCGGTCATCCTTGCGCACCCAGGACGCCAGCAGCTTGAAGCCGCCCACGGGCACGGACACGCCCAGCAAGGTGTCGCGGCTGTCCGACGACGACATCGACAGGGCCAGCGCACTGTAGGCGTTGTTCGGGTCCCACGGCGAACTGCCATAGCCCTTGTTCATGCCGATGGCGGCAAACGCGGTGGCCACTTTCAGGTCGATATTCGCCGCGATCAGGGTGTTGCGGGCCGACATGTCGATGGCGGGCAAGGTGCCGGAAGCGAGGATGAGGTTATTCTTGCGCTGGTGCGACACGCTGACATTCACGGCGCCGGCCGAATAGCCGAGGGTGGCGCCATACGCGCGGTTGTTGGCATTGCTGTACGGCGACTCGCCAAAGCTGTAGATGGCGCTGGCGGTCACGCCGCGCAAGGCGGGCGTCACGTATTTGACGGTATTGTCATAGCGTTTCATGCTGTAGCCGGCCAGGTTGCCGGCGCTGCCGGCCATGCCGCCCTTGAACGGGTCGGCCACATCGGTCAGGGCCAGGTAGTGGGGATTGTACTGGCGCCCCAGGGTCAGCGCACCCAGGCGGCTGTCGAGGCCCACGTAGGCCTGGCGGCCGAACAAGCGGCCTTCTTCCGACTGGCCCGTGTCGTTCTGCACGCCAGCTTCCAGGGTAAATACGGCGGACACGTCATTGCCCAGGGCTTCGCGGCCCTGCACGCCCAGGCGCGAGCCGGACGCGACGCCGCCGGACACCTTGGTGCCGGCGCAATTGGCGGCGCAGCCGCGCTCGGCCACGATGCCCGCGTCGAGCACGCCGTACACGGCAACGTTACTGGATGCGGCACTGCCTGCGCCATCGGCAGCCTGGGCCGGTGCAAAGAGCAGCCACGGCCCCATCCCTATCACAGCAAGCGCAAAATACGAGGTCTGCATGATAAATATCTCGGTAACGTGGGTGAAACTTCCCGGTATTGATCAGGACATGCGCTGTGTGTCTGATCTTAGTGTTACCTTATCCTCGCTTTTTGTCCAGCCATCCGTGCGTTGTACAACAGAAACTTCAGCTTAGTCCCTGACTACGCGTCGCGTACTGACAACACGCAAGATTGACCATGATTCAGCTAATTTGCGGCAAAATGGCGTGAAATGCAGGCCCTGCCGTAAAGCAATGTTCGGTGGCGAACGTTGCGCGATTTGACGCAGGCGGTACACTACTGGTTTTACCGACAGCGGCTCGCCCGTTTTTTCTGCATGCTAGCTATCCTCGAACGCATTGACCCCAACTCCAGCAATATCGACTTGCTGGTGGAATTATTCAACTCACTGCGTCCCAAGCGCTCGCACGACAGCGCTACCGCGATTGCCAACGTGCGCACCCTGCGCCAGCTTCTCAAAGGTAACCCCGCGCAAGCGCGCGCCCTGCACGAATACGTGCTGCGCGTGCTGGCCGCGCGCCGCCACGCCAGCCTGTACACCGATATCGGCGTACTGTCGAACAGCGGTTTCTTCACGGAATTGAAACGCCGCATCGCCTACCGCATGCTGCCGCCCGCCCTCGGCGACGAATACCTGAACGACGCACTCGACCAGGTGCTGTACCTGAAAACCGATTATTTGTGGATCAGCAACGTGCCCGCCACGGACTGGCTGGAACTGTTCGACGTGCTCACCAGCGACGACATCGAACTGGCCGTCGGCGATGGCAACATCATGCTGCCAGGCATGCTCGACGCCATCCGCACCCTGTCCTACCGCGTCTGCGCCATGGGCCTGGAACCGGAACTGACGCGTTTCCACAATGAAATTGAAGTGTTCCAGTCGCCGTTCATGGTGCAGAACACGGAAGTGAACGCCTACCTGGACGCCTACACGAATTTGCTGCAAGGCGACATCGAGCACATCGAGGATGCGCGTCATTTGCTGGTGATGCTGGACCAGTGCGACGCCGTCATCGCCAAGATCCGCAAGAAGGCGCTGTACCAGGGCACCAGCATTCCCCTGACGTATTTATTGGTGGCCTTGGCGCAAAGCATCGAGCGCCTGCGCAAGCTGCTGTTCCTGGTCGACACGAGCGGCGAGCTGCCGGCATCGAACAACGTGGACATCGCCGCCATCACGGTGGACGCCACGCAGGACTTGCTGCACCCGCAACCGGTCAGCCGCCGCCGCGCGGGCGCCGTCGGGCTGGCGCTGGAACTGATACGCGCGCATAACCACAAGTACAAGGTCAGCGACCTGTTTTCCGACAATATCAACTTGTTGGCGCGCAATGTGACGGAAAACGCCAGCCGCACGGGCGAACATTACATCGCGGAAAACCGCCGCGAGATGGGCGCCATGTTCCTCTCGTCGGCCGGCGCGGGCGTGATCATCGGCTTCATGGCCCTGTTCAAGATATTGATGTCGTATTTGCGCTCGGCGCCGCTGGTCGAAGCCTTCATGTTCAGCATGAATTACTCTATCGGCTTCATGTTCATCCACTTGCTGCACTTCACAGTGGCCACCAAGCAGCCGGCCATGACGGCCTCGCGCATCGCCGCCGGCCTGCACAGCAAGGATGGACGGAATATCGACCTCGACAGCATGGCGGAACTGATCAACAAGGTCTTCCGCACGCAAAACATGGCCGTGCTGGGCAACCTGGCAACCGCCATGCCCACGGCCTGGCTGATCGCGCTCGGCTACAAGGCGATCACGGGACACAATCTGGTGACGCCGGAAAAAGCCATGCACTTGCTGCACGATATCGACCCCATCGGCAGCCCCGCCATCTTCTACGCCATGATCGCCGGCGTGTGCCTGTTCGTGGCCGGCCTGATTTCGGGCTACTATGACAACCAGGCCCTGTACACGCGCTGGGCGCAGCGCATCGCGCAATTGCGCGGCCTGGGCCGGGTGATCGGCCAGGAACGCCTGCAACGGCTGGGCATGTACCTGGAAAACAACCTGGGCGGGCTGATGGGTAACTTCTATTTCGGTATCCTGCTCGGTTCCATCGGCACCCTCGGTTTCCTGATCGGCTTGCCGATCGATATCCGCCACATCACCTTCTCGGCCGCCAACTTTGCGACGGCCCTGGTGGGCCTGGACCACAACATGAGCTGGCAACTGGCCGTCAAGTCGCTGTCGGGCATCTTCGCCATCGGCACGGCCAACCTGCTGGTCAGCTTCGGCCTGGCCCTGTGGGTCGCCCTGCGTTCGCGCCAGGTACGCTTCAAGCACGGCATGCAATTACTGAAGATTCTGGGCAAGCGCTTCCTGCGCTCGCCCATCGTCTTCTTCTTCGGCTCGAAAAACCCGCCACCTTTGGCACTGGTCGACGAGTCGGCAAACCTGTCACCCACGACCAAGGCTCAAAAATGACCGCTAGTCGCATGCAACCCTGCCTCACCGCCCTACTGCTGTGCTGGACCCTGGCTGCATGCGCCTCGCTGCCCAATGTCAAGAATCTCAATACCACCCTCGAACCGGTGGCCAAGCCCAATGTGATCACGAGCAAGGGCGCCTTGCTGAACGTCAACAGCCGGGCCGCCCTGCTCAACAAGCGGTGGGCCAGATCCGGCATGGATCTGAAAACCCAGGCCGCGCTGGAAGAGGCGGCCACGGGCGTGCCTTTGATCAAGGGCAACAAGGTGACCCTGCTGTTTGACGGCCCGCAAACCATGGCCGCCATGTTCCAGGCCATCAGCGAAGCGAAAAACAGCATTAACCTGGAAACCTATATCTTCGACCAGGACCCGTTGGGCCTGAAGTTTGCCGACATGCTCATCGAAAAGCAGCAGGCGGGCGTGACGGTCAACGTCATCTACGACAGCGTGGGCACCCTCGGCGTGCCACAGGCGTTCTTTGAGCGCATGCGCGCGGCCGGCATCCACCTGGTCGCCTTCAACCCCGTCAATCCCGCCAAGCTCAAGGGCGATGACTGGAAGATCAACAACCGCGACCACCGCAAGGTGCTGATCGTCGACGGCAAGATGGCATTTACGGGCGGCATCAATATCAGCGATACCTACGCGAAAAGCTCGCTGTTCCGCTCGAAATCGAAAGCCACCGACAAGAAGGACGTGGGCTGGCGCGACACCCACGTGAAAGTGGAAGGCCCGGCCGTGGCCGCCTTCCAGTGGCTGTTCATCCGCACCTGGGCCCAGCAAGACCAGGCCGACTTGCCGGACGCCAATTATTTCCCTGTACTTTCCGAAGTGGGCGACAAGCTGGTGCGCGTCGTGGCCAGCGAGCCGGACGGCGGCTTTGAAATCTACAAGGCGTACATCCTGGCCATCCAGGAAGCCAAGAAATCCATCCACATCACATCCGCCTATTTCGTGCCCGACCAGCAGACGGTCGACGCGCTGGTCGCGGCCGCCAAACGGGGCGTGGACGTGACCGTGGTGCTGCCCGGCGTGTCCGACAGCGGCCTCGTGTTCCACGCGGGACACGCGCTGTACGACCAGTTGCTGGCTGGCGGCGTCCGCATCTTTCACTTGAAACTGGCCGTGCTGCACGCCAAGACAGCCGTCATCGACGGCGCCTGGTCGACCGTGGGTTCGACCAACATCGACATGCGCAGCTTCCTGCACAACAGCGAGCTGAACGTGATCGTGCTCGGCGACAGCTTCGGGCGCGAAATGGAAAACGCTTTCCAGGAAGACTTGCGCGATTCGGAAGAAATCACCAAAGCAAAATGGGAAACGCGGCCCATCTCGGACCGCATGAAGGAGTGGGCGGCGCGTTTCATGAACTACTGGCTGTAAATGTAGGCGTAGTTCAACGGCTGGATATTCGCACTGATATGCACTATATTGCACCAATAGTATGACGATCGTCGTATTGCTCATTTCTGGAGTTGACCATCATGGGAACCGTGCGCAAGACCATTACCTTGACGGACCAGCAAGACGACTGGATCAAGGCGCAAATTGACGCCGGACGCTATACCAACGACAGCGAATACATCCGCGATCTGATCCGGCGTGAGCAGGAGCGCAGCGCCGAACTCGACGCGATCCGCGCGGCGCTGCTGGAAGGAGAGGCCAGCGGCGAACCCCAGCCTTTCGACGCCAGGGCATTCAAGCAGCCAGCGTAGGTCGGATTAGCGGAGCGTAATCCGACATCACCACAACCATTACCAAAGCCAACAATATTGTCGGATTACGCCCGGCTTCGCCGCGCTAATCCGACCTACAGGAAACCTACAGCGGCCGCAAGCTGGCCCACACGCCGCCCTGGCGCTCGAACGCTTCCGTGCTGACCTTTTCAAAGTCGGCGCTGTCTTCATTCCAGCTGTAGCGCTCGACCCGGATGCAACTGTTTTCCACGCGCAGCACATTGAACGAGTTCGACTCGCCCCTGCCCCGCGTGGATGTGGCCGTGCCCGCCTGCACCATCAGGGCAGCGTAGCCGGCGATCTTGTAGCGCTCGGCCGTGTTGCCCGCCACGCTGGCATGCAAATGTCCCGCCAGCAATAAGTCCACGCCGCACTCGGAAAATATTTGCAACGCCTGCGGGGCGCGGTCGACCAGATCATCCTTGTCGAAGTTTTCCGGCAAGTCAAACGGATGATGCGTGACGATGATGCGCGTCAAACCGGGTGGCAAACGGCCCAGGCGTTCGCGCAGGAAATCAATCTGTTCGTGACTGATGCGCCCATCCTTGAAGGTCAGGGAGCGGGCAGTATTGATGCCCAGCACGGCGATTTCCTCATCCACATATTCGGGCGACAAATCGTCCGTCACATGGCGCCGGTATTTCACCAGCGGCGTCAGGAAGCGGGAAAAGACGTTGTACAGCGGCACGTCATGGTTGCCCGGCACCACGATTTGCGGCCCCGGCAAGCTGTCGAGAAAGTGCCGCGCCTGTTGGAACTGGGCGCTGCGGGCACGTTGCGTCAAATCGCCCGAGACCACGACCACGTCCGGTTCCAGGCGCTCGACGAGTGCGCGCAAGGGCGCCAGCAGGTCCGCGTCGACCCTGCCAAAATGCAAGTCGGACAAATGCACGATGGTACGCATGCCTTACTCCCCAGTCGGTGCCGGCGCTGGCACCAGCACCGCCAGCGCGGCCGGGCGGATGCGGTACTGCAGCGGCGTATTCATGATCGTCACCTCGCCATCGGTGGCCACGCGCAGACGGCGGTGATGCGTCGCGATTTCCAGGTCGGTGGCCGTCAGCACGTCAAAATCCTTGGCTTGCGACAACTTGCCGAACAGCGCGTGCAAGGCCAGCTTCAGCAAGCCCAGGCGGCCCGGACGCTGCGCCACGTACAGGCTCAGCTGGCCGCCATCGAGCCGCTCGCGCTCGCCGATATTCAAGCCTTCCATCAGGTATTCATTATTGCCGATGAAAACAAAGGGCGTGCGCCGCGCATGCACGGCGTCCTTGAGTTTCAATTGCACGCTGAGGAAGGGATAGCGGCGCAAGGCCGCCAGCAGCGCCCAGCTGAAGGCCAACCACTTGCCCCGTCCCAGCCGGCGCTGCTGCTTTTCGCGGTCGCGCACGATGTCCGGATACAGGCCCAGGCTGGAATTGTTCAGGAAGATGCGGCCATTGACTTCGCCCACGTCGACCTGGTGCGGCACGCCCTGCGCCACGTTGGCAATCGCCGCATCGAGCTCGAGCGGAATATTCAAATCCTTGGCGAAATGGTTCAAGGTACCCAGCGGCAAGACGCCAAACGGCGTGCCGCTGCCGACCACGACGGAAGCGACGGCGTTGATGGTGCCGTCGCCACCACCGGCCACGACGATGGGCGCGCCATCGCGCAAGGCTTGTTCGGCCGTGGCGATCATGTCTGCGCCGCTGGCGGCCAGGGTGATGGCAGCGTCGAGCCCCACGGCGGCGAATTTCGCTTCGAGCTGCTGCGCCCAGTCAGGCGCATAGCCGCAACCGGCACCCGCATTGATGATGACTGCAATCTTGCTCAGGATCACTCCCCTTATTTGGTTTGCCGGATATGCCGGCGGCGGCGCAGGGTCGACACGCCGGCGATGCAGATGGCCAGCCAACCATAGCTTTCCGCCATGGCCGCCAGTACATCGCTCAGGTAATGCGCGCCCAGGTAAATGCGGCTGAAACCCACAAGTGACGCCATCAGGAAGGCGCCCAGCGCGATGGTGATGCGCTTGCCCCACGCGCCCGGCGCCGTCTGGCAAATCAGGTAAGCGGCCAGCAAGCCGTACAGGGCTGTCGAGGTGGCCGTATGGCCGCTGGGGAAACTGTACGTGCTCAAGGCCGTCTGCAGAATGGGTTCGTCAAAACTGGGCCGCGCGCGAACAAAAATGTACTTTAGCAGCAGGTTCAAAAACATGACGCCCGGCATGGTGATGAGCAGGGTAAACAGCCAGTAATCGGCGCCCTTGCGGTGCAGATACCAGCCCAGCAAGACGGCCAGGGTGATGGCGCCGATCACGCCATGCATGTGCGTGACGACCAGCAGGCAGCTGGTGATCCACGGCACGGCATGCTGATTGAACCACTGCGCCACCTGCAAGTCGATTACCGTGATCTGGGCCATGCCCATCACGGCTTCGGCGATCTCGTGAAAGACCACGATGGCCACCAGCATCAAGGCCACGCCCACCGTCATATGCAGGCCCAGCTCGCCTTCGGGCGACAGGCGCGCCTCGACAAAGCGGCGCAGTTTCGTGGTCCAGCCCGTGGTCATGCCCATGTCATTCTTCTCTTGCAAACTACTTACTCCTCAAATCAAGCGGGATGATCAAAAAAACCACACCAATAAAAAAATACTGTTTATTCATACAGTAGCTGTGTATTCATACAGTAGTTATGCTATTCTGATGACTCGTTCAACACATCTCCCTCAAAGGAATTGTCATGGCAACATTGAATAGCGGTTTTGGCTCACGGTTCGGCCTGGAATACGCCCCAAGCTCTTTCCTCGTCCGCATGGGCAAGCGCGAAATCCTCGTCTGCCGCGACTTCCGCAAGCGCTACTACACCGTCAATCCCTTGATCGAGTGCGGTACGGGCATCGAGCCGGGCTATGTTGAAGTGCTGCTGATGCGCCGTTGGTTGTTGATCTTATCTAAAGCGCATTAAGTTCACCTTAACCGCGTAGCGGTCCAGGTGCTCCGTCCGGCCACGCCGGGAACGCCTCAGTACCGGCCAGCGGCACGCTGGCCGACCCCTCACTACTGTGTGCGTTCCGGCGCGGCCGGGCTGGCAGGTGTTTCAGCAGCTGCGCCGGCAAGCGCGTTGGCAGCTACGTTGGCAGACGGTACGCGGTCAGACACATTCGCTTCGTACCACAAGGTCACGAACAGCACCATCACGACGGGGCCGATGAACAGGCCCACGAGGCCCAGGGTTTCCACGCCGCCCAGAATGCCGAACAGCACGGCCAGGAAGGGCAAGCGGGTGGCGTTGCCGATCATGCCGGGCCGCACGAAGTGGTCAGCCACGAACAGCACCACGGTGCCCCACGCGGCCACGCCGATGGCGGCGCCCACATTGCCCTGGAAGATCAGCAAGGCAGCCGCGCACAGGTAAGCGAGCGGCGCACCGAACGGGATGATGGCCAGGATGCCAGTGGCAAACGCCCACAGGGCCGGTGAAGGCAAGCCGGCGATGGCGTAGGCGATGCCGATCAGCACGCCTTCGGCCAGGCCCACCAGCACCAGGCCGTTGACGGTCGCGCGGATGGCGGTAGGAATCTTTTGCGCATAGCGACCCCACCGTTCGGGGCGCAGGAAATGGCTGCCGACGGCCGTGATCTGGCGCGTCAGCGCTTCGCCATCCTTGTAAAAGAAAAACAGGCATAAAAACGCCAGTCCGAAGTCGACCAGGCGGTGGAACACGTCCGCGCCCAGCACCTTGAGCATGTCGCGCGCGGAATGAAAGCCGCCCACGGCGCTGCCCGCAAAGAAGTGGCCGAGGCCATGGGGCTGGCTCAGGGTGGCTTGCCACCAGTCGGCGATGGCGCTGCCGGCCAGCGGAATATGCGACACCCAGTCCGGCACGGGCAAGCCGTCGGTGTTCGCATGGACGACGAAATTGGCCAGCACGGGCACTTCGCGCGCCGCCTGCGCCACGCCGAACAGCACGGGTATGATGAAGATGCAGGCGAACGCCAGGGTCAGCACGGCTGCCGCAATGATGGTGCGCTGCCCCAGCGCCGCGCGCACGCGCAGGTACAGGGGCCAGGTGGCCACGCACAGGATGCCGGCCCACACGAGCGGCAAAAAGAAACGCTGCATGACGAAGGCCGTCACGGCGATCAAGGCCAGGGAAAAGCCTGCGCTGACAATGTCGCGCTGGGTATCGTTCATGCCACTCCATTCGTGCCCGGCGCCACAGGCCACCAGTATCCGCTACGCGCCAGTTGCGCAGGCGTAGCGTAACACGGAGGTTCGCAGCATCACACCAGCCCCAGCTCCACCGGTTTCACGCCGGCGAACACATGGTCGAGCTGCGCCGGGGTCAAGCCGAAGGTGCGGCGCAGCAAGCCGCCCAGCACGGCCCGGTATTCATTCAGCACGGGCATGTCGCGGTTCTGGAACAAATTCGCCTGCGCAATCGCCACCTGCTCGCCCGCCACCTGTTTGCCTTTGATTCCGCCGCCCAGCACCCAGAACACGCTGCCGTGGCCGTGATCCGTGCCGCGGTTGCCGTTTTCGCGAAAGGTGCGGCCAAATTCGCTGACCACGACCACCACCGTATTGCGCCAGGCGCTGCCCATTTCCTGCGAAAACGCGGCCAGGCCCCGCCCCAGCTCCTCGAAGCGCCCCGCCAGGTAGCCGCTGGCGCCGCCCTGCCCCACGTGCGTATCCCAGCCGCCCACGTCGACGAAGCCGAGCTTGTATTTGTCCTTCATCAAGCGGGCGATACGCTGCGCTTCCAGTTCAAAGCCCTTGGTACTGATGGCGTTGCGGTTGGCCGCCTGCATCTCGCCCGTCAATTCCTTGGTCACATCGTCGCGCACGGCAAAGCCCGCGCTGACCGGTTGCTGCAGGGGCGTGCCCTTGTACATGGCGGCGATGACCTGGCTTTGACGCGCATCAATGCCCGCCTTGCCCACGGAGCGCAGCCCCATGTTCGGCACTTGCACGCCGCCTTGGAAAATCAGGGGTAACTGGTCGGTGAAAGAAATGGCGTGATTGCTGCTATTGAGGCTTTGCGCCAGACGGTTCAGGAAACCCGAGCGGAAGTCGCGGCGCCCGCCGATCTCCTGTCCCAGTTCAATGCTGTCCTGCGTCTCGAAATGGCTGCGCGTCAAATCCGTCGTGCCAGCGAACGGGATGAATGCCGCCTCGCCGCCCGTGAACATGGGATAGATGGTTTCGCGCAAGGCCGGATGCAGGGCCCAGTCCGCGTTCAAGGCCAGCGCGCCGTTGTCCTCGCCCGGTTTCGCGATGGCGATATTCGGCCGCGAGGCATAATAAAAATCGCTGCCGACCGGCACCAGCAGGTTGTTCGCGTCATAGCCACCACGCAGGAAGACGAACAGCAGCCTGGCATCCGTGGCGGGTGCGGCCAGCAGACTGCCCGCGTGAGTGAACAAGGGCGCGGCGGCCAGGGCTTTCAGCAAGTCACGACGATTCATGGCGATTCCTTCAGTTTCAACTTAGCGGTGCATCATTTCAGGGGATGACAGCAAAAAGGTATTCCACTCCTGCGGCGAAGCGGCCTGCTCCAGGGCCTGGCGCGTGGCCGGACTCAGGCCTGGCTGCAGCGACTGGTAATACAGGGCGCTGGCCAGTTGCGGGAACGCGACCTTTTCCTGCGGCTGCGGGCCATCCGTCTTGAACAGGCCGGCGCTGCCCGAACCGATGGTGCGGGCAATATCGAAGCGCGTCGTCATTTGCCCTGGGCTGGCCCAGGAGGCCTCCGTCAATGGATAACCGTCCGGGGTCTGGCGGCCGTACAGGGGCTGCCCCATGCGCGAAAGCCAGCTCAGCATGGGGCCCGCGTTCAGGATGGGCTTGTCGTCATAGCTGAGGCGCACGGCCGACACCACGTAATGCATGGGGTCCTTGAATTTCTTGCCCAGCGATTGCCGGAACTCTGGGCTGTCGAACATGGTTTGCAGCACGTCGGCGATCATGCCGTCGCTGTGCTGGAAGGTGGCCGCCATGCGCGCCACCAGCGCTTCGGGCGGATTGTCGCCGACGAAATACTGGGCCAGCTTGCCGCTGATAAAGTGCGCCGTGGCGGGACTGCGGCTCAGGCGATCCAGCGCTTCATCAAGCTCGGCCAGCCCCCGGCCCTTCACCGTTTGCCCGAGGAATTGTTTATCGCCGTAATCGTGGCGGTTCGGGTTGAACTCGAACAAGCCCTTGCGCACATATTGCGACTGCAGCGCCGGTTTCACCTTCGGCGTGTCCGTTCCCAGGTTCACGCCCACCCCGGTCAGGATGCGCGCCAGCTCCTGCACGTCAGCCTGGCTGTAGCCGCCGTTCACCCCCAGGGTATGCAGCTCCATCAGCTCGCGCGCATAGTTTTCATTGATGCGCTTGGCGGCGTTGGCTTCATTGTCCAGGTAGCGCAGCATGGCCGGATGGTGGACGGTCGCGCCCAGCAAGTCACGAAATTTCCCCAGTGCATGTGGTGCGATGGCGTTCGCCTCGTAATCGCCCACCATGGCGCGCAAGTTGTGCTTGCCCTGGTGCACGCTGAAATGGTTGAGCCAAAACCAGCTCAGTTGCTGCTGCAACTGGTTAGGCGAATACACGTCCAGCAACAGCGAGCGCGTGGCCGCCTCGCGTGCCAGGCGATTCAGTTCCTGCTGGTAATCCTTTTGCGCCTGCTGCTTTGCCATGTCATCCATCACGCCGGCCGCATCCTTGCGCTTTTGCTCCATAGAAACCACCAATTGATCGAGCGGCACCTGGCTGATGGTCATGGCGTCGATTTGCGCCTGCACGGCGGGCGGCAAGCTGGCTTTGCCTGGGTGCAACTGGGCCTGCAGCCAGGCGTTCCAGCCCTTGTCCTGCACCTGGCGCACGCTGCCCCCGTTCACGCCCCAGCTGACCCGTTCCAGCATGGCAACGTCCTGTGTGGAACTAGTCTGCGCGCGGTGATCGGACTGGACGGCAGGTCCGGTCGCGGCGCAGCCGGCCAGCAAGAGCAGGGAAATCAAGGTCGTCGGCAAGAATCGGTGTGGGGTCATGGCAGTCCTTCAAGCGGTTTCATGCAGAATGCTTGAGGGTACGCCCAGGTTGACCTGCGCATGATTGCCATTTGCAACGAGTTGTAATCAAGCAGGATTGTTCACCAGCCCAGCGCTCGCGGGTACGGGCGCATTATGATGAATAATCTCGGATAAAATGTTATCGGGAGAATTGCGTATTGCAATGGCAGCGCCGTATTTTCTCTCGAACCAGACATTATCCATACAATACGTCCACATTAAAAGAAATGAAAATATTATTTATCGCTGCATTAGGAACGCTATCGCTGATTCAAACGCCGTCAGCCCTGGCGGAGAATCTGAATGGGAAAACGCTGTATGTCCAACGCTGTGCCGTGTGCCATGGCGCGGAGATCAAGGGCACCGGGCCATTGGCGAATAAAAGCACGCCTCCCACGCCTGACCTGACAAGCGCCGCGTTCAAAAAACGCCTGAAGGATTATCCGGGCGTAATCGTATCGTCGGTCATACTGCGTCCGAATGGCGATTTGATTCCAAAGACCTTGAAAGAGAATGGCGTCAAGATCGCGCCATATGCCTGGCGGGTGAAGGATTTTCGCGATTTGAATCAATACATGAGTGAGGTGATTTTAAAGAATCGATGATATTCAGATGCGGGGCGGGCACCCCGCGAAGGAATAATCTCCGCTCAATCTTGCTGTTTCAATAGCTGCGCACATTTGTCGCGCAGGAAATCGCGCAATTGCAGCACCAGCGGCGTCACCTGCGCCCGGTGCGTGCAGACCAGGTGCAAGGGCGTCGCTTCGCCCGCCACCTCGGGCAACAGCGCTTGCAAACGGCCGGCGACCAGGTCGCCAGTCACGTCGAGCCGCGATTTGTAAGCGATGCCCAGGCCCGCCACGGCCCAGCGGCGCACCAGGTCGGCGTCGTCTGCGCTGCGGTTGCCGCTCACGGACACCGTCACTTGCTCGCGCTGGGGCAGGCGGTAAAAGGTCCAGCGGTCATGCAAGCCGTCTTCCAGCGCGAAGCGCAGGCAATTGCGCTGCGACAAGTCTTCCAGCGCCAGCAGGGGGCCGTATTCGCGCAGGTAGGCGGGAGACGCCACCAGCACCCGGTCGTTGGCGGGCGCGATCGGCATGGCGATCAGGCTCGAATCGTCTTGCTGGCCATAGCGGATGGCCACGTCGACTTGCTGGCGCACCATGTCGGCCACCCGGTCGCTGACGCTGAGCTGGTACTGCAGTTTCGGATGGCGCAGCTGGAACTCGTCCAGCCAGCCCAGCATCAGGTTGCGGCCCAGGTCCGATGGCATGGCAATTTTCAAGGTTCCGCCGAAACTGTCCTTGCCGGCCAGCAGCGCATCGTGGCCTGCGCGCAGCAGGCGCAAGGCTTCGCGCGCGTGCTCCAGGTATTGCGTGCCTTCCGGCGTCAGGCTCAGCGAGCGCGTCGTGCGAGCCAGCAGGCGCATGCCCAGTTCCCCTTCCAGACGCTTGACGGCGGCGCTGGCCAGCGCGGGCGAAATGCCGAGTTCGCGCGCGGCCGCCGACAAACTGCCGCGGTCGGCCGTGCGCACAAATACCTGCAAGTCATCGAGTCGCAGCAATTTTCAGCATTCCTTTGAAAGTGTTTCGGTACGCCCCCCCTGTTTCCAGGCCGGCATTGCCACCATCATACGGTATCCACTCAACGAGGAAGAACATGAAAGCCATCGCCTACCACCACAGCCTGCCCATCACGGATGCCAACGCCCTGCTCGACATCGAGCTGCCCGTGCCCGCCGCCACGGGACGCGACCTGCTCGTCGCCGTGCACGCCATTTCCGTCAATCCCGTCGACACCAAGGTGCGCAAGAACCGCGCCCCGAAAGACGGCCAGCCGGAAGTGCTGGGCTGGGATGCGGCCGGCGTCGTCACCGCCGTCGGCCCCGACGCGACCCTGTTCCAGGTGGGAGATAAAGTCTGGTACGCGGGCGCCATCAACCGCCCCGGCAGCAACAGCGAATTCCAGCTGGTCGACGAGCGCATCGTCGGCCACATGCCAGCCAGCCTGGACTTTGCTCCGGCTGCCGCCCTGCCGCTGACGGCCATTACGGCCTGGGAATTGCTGTTCGATCGCCTGCAGCTCAGCCGCGACAAGAGCCTGACGGGCAAGTCCCTGCTGGTGATCGGCGCGGCCGGCGGCGTCGGTTCCGTGCTGGTGCAACTGGCCCGGCAATTGACAGGTGTCACCATCATCGGCACGGCGTCGCGCGCGGAAACGGCCGACTGGGTGAAGGAACTGGGCGCCCACCACGTGATCGACCACAGCCTGCCGCTGGCGGGGGAAATCACGCGCCTGGGTTTGCCGCTCGTCGATTATGTGATCAGCCTGAACCAGACCGACAAGCATTTCGAGCAAATCGTGGAACTCATCGCGCCGCAAGGCAAGTTCGCCCTGATCGACGACCCCGAGCACATCGATGTGCGCAAGTTCAAGGGCAAGAGCGTGTCGCTGCACTGGGAACTGATGTTTACCCGTTCGCTGTTCCAGACGGCCGACATGGTCAAGCAGCATGAATTGCTCGATGAACTGGCGCAGCTGGTCGACGCGGGTGTCATCAAGACCACCCTGGCCGAGCGCTTCGGCACGATCAATGCCGCGAATTTGAAACGCGCGCATGCCCTGCTGGAAAGCAATACGGCGAAGGGAAAAATCGTACTCGAGGGCTTCTAAACTCAGCTGATCAGGATGGCCCGGAAATCATTGACATTCGTCAAGGTCGGGCCCGTGATCACGCTATCGTCCAGCGCCTGGAAGAAGCCGTGGCCATCGTTGTTGTCGAGGCTGTCGCGGGGCTTGATGCCCAGCGCCCAGGCCCGTTGCAGGGTGTCGGGCGCCAGAACCGCGCCGGCGATGTCTTCCTGGCCGTCGACGCCATCCGTGTCGCCGGCAAGCGCGTGGATGCCCTCGTGTCCATCGAGCGCGATGCCCAGCGCCAGCAGGAATTCCACATTGCGCCCGCCGCGGCCATTGCCGCGCACGGTGACCGTCGTTTCACCGCCCGACAGCAGCACGCACGGAGCGGGAAACGGCTGGCCCCGCAAGGCTGTTTGCAGCGCGATGCCGGCCATCACCTTGCCCACGTCGCGCGCCTCGCCTTCCAGGCTGTCGCCCAATATATACGGCGTGACGCCGGCCGCGCGCGCCACCTCTGCCGCCGCTTCCAGGGCCATCTGCGGCGTGGCGATCAGGGTCGTCTGCGTGCGCGCCAGGCGTGGGTCATCGGGTTTCACGGATTCGCCGCGCCCGCTTTCCAACACGGCGCGCAGGCTGTCCGGCAATGTGATCCCATAGCGGCGCACGATGGCCAGCGCATCCTCGCACGTCGTGGCGTCGCCCACCGTGGGGCCGGAAGCGATGTCGCCCAGCTTGTCGCCAGGCACGTCGGAAATGGCCAAAGTGATGACTTGCGCCGGATGGCAGGCGGCCGCCAGACGCCCGCCCTTGATGGCGGACAAATGGCGGCGCACGCAATTCATTTCGCCGATGCTGGCGCCCGACGCCAGCAATGCGCGGTTCAAGGCTTGCTTGTCTTCCAGGCTGATGCCCTCCAGGGGCAAGGCCAGCAGGGACGAGCCGCCACCCGAAATCAGGCACAGCACCGTATCGTCCGCCTGCAAGTTGGCGACCAGATCGAGCATGCGGCGCGCCGCGTCCATGCCGGCCTGGTCCGGCACAGGGTGCGACGCTTCAACGATCTCGATGCGCACACACGGCACGGTATAGCCGTAGCGCGTGACGACGAGACCGGACAGCGGCCCCGGCCAGTGCTGTTCCACGGCTTGCGCCATGGCGGCCGACGCCTTGCCGGCGCCGATGACGATCAGCCGGCCCTTGGGCGCAGGCGGCAAATGGGGCGGGATGCAGTGCGATGGCTGGGCCGCTGCGATGGCGGCCTGGAACATGGCTTGCAGCAAGGCGCGCGGCGCCGCGGTGGTCGTCATTGTCAATTCCTCCAGTTCGATGGCAGCTTCGTTCAACGGTTCACGATGCGCGCGGGAACGCGCAGCACCAGTATGGCGCCCAGCAGCATGACTGCGGAAAGAATATACAGGGCCACGTCGGTGCCGCCCGTCGCATCCTTGATCCAGCCGACGAGGAAGGGGCTGACGAAGCCCGCCACCTGGCCCAGCGAGTTGATCAGCGCCAAGCCGCCGGCCGCCGCCGCGCTGCCGAGAAACGCCGTCGGCAAAGGCCAGAACATGGGCAGGCCGGACAGCGCACCCATGGTCGCCAGCGACAGGCCGATCAGGGCGATGACCACGTTGCCGTGCGCCTGGGTGGCCAGCAGCAAGCCGCACAGCGCCATCAGCAGGGGGCCGCTCAAATGCCAGCGGCGTTCCTTGTGCTTGTCGGCCGAACGGCCCACCCAGATCATGAAGATGCTGGCGCACAGGTAGGGAATGGCGCTGACCCAGCCCACGGCCACGGGGCTGGCGAAACCGAGCGACTTGACGATGGTGGGCAGCCAGAAGTTGATCGCATACACCCCCATCTGGATGCAGAAATACACGAGGCCCAGCATCCATACGTGCTTGTTGCGCAACACGCTGGCAAAGGTGTCGGCCGTATTCGCGCTGTTGCGGCGCTGGCGTTCGTCCTCGTCGAGGTCGGCGCGCAGCAGCTGCTTTTCTTCCGTAGTCAGCCACTTCGCCTGGGCGATGCCGTCATTGAGCAGCACATACACGAGAAAGCCCAGCAGCACGGTGGGTATGCCTTGCAGCAGGAACATCCATTGCCAGCCAGCCAGGCCGCCGTGGCCCGCGAACGATTGCATCATCCAGCCCGATAAGGGGCTGCCCAGCAAGCCGGAAATGGGAATGGCCGACATGAACAGGCCCATGATGCGGCCCCGGCGCGAAGCGGGATACCAGTTCGTAAAATACAGCACGATGCCCGGAAAGAAACCCGCCTCGAACACGCCCGTGATGAAGCGCAGCGAGTAAAACGCGGCCGGCGTGGTGACGAACATCAGGCAGGCCGAGGCGATGCCCCAGGCAATCATCAGGGTGCCGATGACCTTGCGCGCGCCCAGGCGGTGCAGCAGCAGATTGCTGGGCACGCCGCTGGCCACGTAGCCGATGAAGAAAATGCCCGCGCCCAGGCCGTACACGCTTTCGCTCCATTGCAGCGCATCGAGCATTTGCAGCTTGGCAAAGCCGACATTCACCCGGTCCAGGTAATTGAACAGGTAGCAGATGAAGATGAAGGGAATCAGATGCAAGGTGACCTTGCGGTAGGCGCCTTCGCGCACGCGGTCCTGCGCGGACGCGCCGGCGGACAGGCTGGCGCCTGGTTGGGTGGTCATGGGTGTCTCCTGACTATTTTTTTATGGGATGTGACCAGCCCATCGTACAATCGACGGCAAAAACAGTCATCGTGCGGATGCCCTAAGAAGTTGGGTATCCAATCGAATGATTCCATGCAAATGCACAAGATCATAAGGCGGACACCCATGCCGAGCATCGACTTTCCCCTGGCGCAAGACATCGTGCGGCGCACCATGCACATCATTCCCTTCAGCGTGAACGTCATCGATGCGCGCGGCGTGATCCTGGCCAGCGGCAACCCGCAGCGCGTGGGGGACCTGCATCCGGGCGCGCAACTGGCGCTGGCCCGGCGCGCCAGCGTGGAAATCGGCGCGGCCGACATGGCCAGGCTGCCCGGCACGCGGGCCGGCATCAACCTGCCCTGACGGTGCGCGGCGAGATTTGCGGCGTGCTGGGCCTGACGGGCGAACCGGACGCCGTGCGCCAGTTCGGCGAACTGGTGCGCGCCATGGCGGAAATGATGCTGGAGCAGGCGCGGCTGGTCAGCGAGCTGCAGCACGAAAAACGCTACCGCGAGGAATTCGTGTTCCAGCTCGTCTACCGCACGGGCATTTCGGACGCCAGCATGCAGGCGTGGGCGGCGCGCCTGGCGGTCGATCTGCGCGTGCCGCGCGCCATGTTCGTGCTGGAAATTCCCGCTGCGGGAGACGGCCCGGGCGAACGGCTGGACCAGGTGCTGACGCAGCTGCAGCAAGTGCAGTCCGACCTGTCGGCCCGCTGGCCGTCACTGCTGATGGCCGTCGTCTCGCCGGGCGAACTGGTGCTGCTCGACGCCTTTCCCGCCAGCGGCCCGCAGCAGGCGCGCGCGGCACAGGCCAGGCAGCGCCTGCTCGAACTGCACCAGGTGGCGCAGCAGGCGCTCACGCCGCCCGCCACCCTGTCCATGGGCGTGGCCTTGCCGGGCCTCGATGGCGCGACGGCCTCGTATGAATCGGCAAAGCAGACGGCGCGCGTGGGGCGCGCCCGCGATGCCGGGCAAGCTACTTTTTCCTATCTGGAACTGAGCCTGCCCGTGCTGCTGTCCGGCCTGCAAGCCGGTTGGCAGGCGGAGCAGCTGCGCCAGACCCTGGCGCGCCTGCAGGCGCACGACCGCAAGTCGGGCACCCTGATGCGCACCTTGGCCGCCTGGTTCCGCCACCACAGCCATCCGATGGCCACGGCCAGGGCCCTGCACATCCACCGCAACACCCTCGATTACCGGCTGCAAAAGATCGCCGAACTGACAGGGCTGGACCTGGATGACACGGATGACCGTTTGCTGCTGTATGTTGCCCTGCAGCTCAATGAAGGCTCTCCCGTCTACAATGGCGGCTCGACTGAAAAAAAGGAATGCAATGAACGACGCCATTGAGTGGACAGGACTGGCCCGCACCTTCGGGCTGTTTACTGTCACGGCCGTGGCCGAACTGCTGGGCTGCTACCTGCCCATGCTGTGGCTGAGCAACAAGGGCAGCGCCTGGCTGCTGTTGCCGGCCGCCATCAGCCTCTTGATCTTCGTGTGGCTGCTGACCTTGCATCCAGCCGCCAGCGGCCGCGTGTATGCCACGTATGGCGCCATCTATATCGCCACGGCGCTGGGATGGCTGTGGCTGGTGGACGGCATCACGCCCGCCTGGACCGACATCGCCGGCGTGGGCCTGGCCCTGGCCGGCGCCGCCGTCATTGCCATGGGGCACAAGACGGCTTGATGTGCCTCAGGCAGCGTGCGCGCGGAAGTTCGTTTCCGCCGACCACGCCGCGCTGGCGCGGGCCAGCAACACGGCTTCGCCATCGGCCAGCCAGTCGTCCGCGTCGGCGATCTTCCACATGGCTTGCAGCAGCTTGCGGCGCAAGTCGGGATCGGTGATTTCGTCGAGCAGGCTGTCGATCACGCCATTGGCCAGCTGCACGGCGCCATGCACGGTCGAGGTCAGCATGTCGTCGCACAGGTCTTGCAGCAGTTGCTGGAAGGCGGCCGGTTCCAGGTCGATATGCTCGAGGATCTTGCTGCGGTGCATCGCTTGCAGCTCGGCGCTGGCCAGGTTGCCATCGACCACCATCATCAGGGCCAGGATACGTCCCGCTGCCTGGGGACTATTTACTTCATACGTACGCATGATTTTCTACTCTTTCTATTAGTCAATTAAAAGGCGCGCCACCGCCACGCGGGGCGCGCCGTACCACATTTACTTCTTGTCGCTGCGGGTGATGAACACGCTCGCCACGCAGCTCGACACGATCAGCACTGCCACTACCAGCAACGATGCTTCCACCGGCACGTGGTACCACGGCATGATCAGCATCTTGGCGCCGATGAACACCAGCACCATGGCCAGGCCGTACTTGAGCATGTGGAAGCGGTCAGCCACATCCACCAGCAGGAAGTACAGGGCGCGCAATCCCATGATGGCGAACAGGTTCGACGTGAAGACGATGAACGGATCCGTCGTGATGGCGAAAATCGCCGGGATCGAATCCACCGCGAAGACCAGGTCCGTCACCTCGATCAGGATCAGCACCAGGAACAGCGGCGTGACATAACGCAAACCGCCCTTTGCCACGAAGAAACGTTCGCCGTGGTCGCCATCGGCCACCCGCAAGTGGCGGCGGGCAAAACGCAGCACCGGGTTGTTCGCCACGTCCGGCTCCGCATCGGCCGCCACCAGCATGCGCATGCCGGTAATCAACAGGAAGGCGCCGAACAGGTACAGCACCCAGCTGAACTCGCTCACCACCCACGCACCGGCCATGATCATCACGGCGCGCATGACAATCGCGCCCAGCACGCCATAAATCAACACGCGGCGCTGGTACTGGATCGGCACCTGAAAGGCGCTGAAGATCAGCAGGAAGACGAACACGTTATCGACCGACAGGGCTTTCTCGATCAGGTAGCCGGAGAAAAACTCCAGCGCCTTCTGGTTGGCGATCTCGGGACCGGCCGTGCCGTTCAGATACCACCACAGGCCGCCGTTGAACAGCAGGGCCAGGCTGACCCACACGAGCGACCACGTCGCCGCTTCCTTGACGCTGACCTTGTGCGCCTTGTTGCCGCCGAAGACGAACAAGTCCAGCGCCAGCATCACCAGGACAAAGGCGATGAAGCCGGCCCACATGGGTGCCGTAGCAATACTTTCCAAGCCGTTCATCGGCGGCCTCCGCAACTGTCTGTTTGTATCCTGAAGTCCATGGCACTCTCCTTGCATGAATTGAGCAGCCATCATAGTCTGAATATAAACATCGAACAAATCGAATATAATTTAAGAATACATCGAAAAACTCGATGTATTTATTACCTGGAAATATCATGTCGACACTCAACTTCAAGCACTTGCGCTATTTCTGGATGGTGGCCAAGACGGGCAGCATCGCGCGCGCGGCCGAGCAGCTGCACCTGACGCCGCAATCGATTTCCGGACAGCTCAGCGAGTTTGCCGACACCCTGGGCGTGGAACTGTTCCGCCGCAGCGGGCGCCAGCTGGAATTGACGGACACGGGGCGGCGCATCCTCAGCCATGCCGAAAGCATCTTCAGCACGGGCGATGAATTGCTGGAAATCGTGCGCGACCAGTCGCGCACCACGACGACGACCTTCCGCGTGGGCTGCGCCGATTCCGTGTCGAAACTGATCGCCTGCCGCCTCGTCGCGCCCGCGCTGGGACTGGCCGAGCCGCTGCGCATCATTTGCCGCGAAGGCCGGCTGGCCAGCCTGCTGGCGGACCTGGCCGTGCACCGGCTCGACCTGATCATGGCGGACCGCCCCATGCCGGCCCACTTGAGCGTGCGCGGCTTTAACCATTTACTGGGCGAAAGCGGCATGACCCTGTTCGGCACGCCAGCGCTGGCCGCCACCCTGACAGGGGGCTTTCCGCAATGCCTGGACGGCGCGCCGCTGCTGCTGCCCGGCGAAGACTTCGCCATTTACGGGCGCTTGCTGCAGTGGCTGGGCGACAACAATCTGCACCCGCGCATCGTAGGCGAGTTCGACGACAGCGCCATGATGAAAGCCTTCGGCCAGTCCGGCGCCGGCCTGTTCTTTGCGCCCACCGTCATCGCGCCCCAGGTCTGCGAACAGTACGCCGTGGTGGCGCTGGGCCGGGTCGACAGCCTCGTCGAACAGGTGTATGCGATCACCACGGAACGGCGTTTGAGCCACCCGGCCACCATCGCCATCAGCCAGAGCGCGCGGCGCGAGCTGTTCGTGTAGCAGTTCCGCAACTGCAGTACCAAAATTAAATCCCGCAAATACATTTGAACAAATACATCTATATAATGGCAAGTCTCCCCGACGCCCTGCGCGCCCCTTCCTGGACTTGCCGCAATGAAGCACTTGCACGATATTCCCTCTGCCTTCAAGCATGAATTTGCCAACCCGCGCCTGTGGTGGTCGCGCGCCGTCGTCGTCGGCATGGCCGCCATCGCGGGCCTCGTCGTCGTCGGTTTTACGTGGCTGGCGGAGGAAGCGCTGGACCTGTTTCTCTTTTTTAACGGCAAGGCCTGGTGGTTTGCCCTGCTGTGGACGCCAGCCTGCGCCGCCCTGCTGGTCTGGCTGACGCGCCGCTACGCGATGGGCGCGGCCGGTTCCGGCATCCCGCAAGTGATGGCGACACTGGATCCGGCCGTGGCGCCCGAGCAGCGCTCGCTATTTGTCTCGTTGAAACTCAGTGCCGCGAAAATCGGCCTGACGGCGGGGGGCTTGCTGGGCGGCTTGTCTCTGGGGCGCGAAGGCCCGTCCGTGCAAATTGCGGCTGGCGTGATGCTGGCCGCGCGCCGCTGGCTGCCGCGCCACTCGCAGGTGAGCGCCCATTCGCTGCTGGTGGCCGGCGGCGCGGCCGGCATCGCGGCCGCCTTCAACACGCCGCTGGCGGGCGTCATGTTTGCCATCGAGGAACTCTCGCGCTCGCCCGAGCAGCGCAACAGCGGCTTGATCGTGGCCGGCATCGTGCTGGCCGGCATGATGGCCGTGTCGATCCACGGCAACGCCACGCACTTCGGCATCATCCATCCCGGCCCCATCGGCCTGGCGCTGGCCTTGCCGGGTTTACTCGTCACCTTGATCGCAGGCGTGGCGGGCGGCCTGTTTGCCCGGCTGCTGCTGGCCTCCGCCCGGGGCAATCCGCTGGGAAAACTGTCCGCGTGGAGAAAGGGTCGGCCCGTGCTGTTCGCCGCCGTCTGCGGTGTGCTGGTGGCGGCCATCGGCATCGCCAGCCATGGCGCCACGTTCGGCAGCGGCACCGTGGCCACGCGCGCCATGCTGGAAGGCTCGTCCGACGTGGCGCCCGCCTTTGTTGCCTTCAAATATGTGGCCACGTGGCTGACCGTCTGGTCGGGCGTGCCGGCCGGCATCTTCGCGCCATCGCTGGCCATCGGCGCCGGCATCGGCCACGATATCGCCGTGCTGCTGCACTATCCGCACGCGCCGGCGCTGATCGCGCTGGGCATGGTGGGCTTCCTGGCCGCCGCCACGCAGGCGCCGCTGACGGCTTTTATTATTGTCATGGAAATGGTCGATGGCCACGGCATGGTGCTGAGCCTGATGGCCTGCGCCGTCGTCGCCAGCACAGTCTCGCGCGTGCTCAGCGAACCGCTGTACGGGGCGCTGGCGCAATTGCAGCTGCAACGGTTGCCGCAGCAGCAAGCGGGCCGGGAAACTACATCGTAAACGGAAACGGTTGCATGCCCGCCTGCCTGTCATCGGGAGCGACGACGGCCAGCAAGGCGCTCAAGCCCTGGTTCAGGTGCGCCAGGCTGGCGGCATCGAGCTGGCTCAGCGCGCTGGGCAGCAAGCCGCGCGCCGGCTGTGGCGCGCCGGCGATCACGGCCTGTCCTTGCGCCGTCAGGGTCAGGGTGACCACGCGCTGGTCGGGCTGGTCGCGCGCCTTGCGCACATAGGCTTTCTTGACCAGCGCCTCGACCAGGTTGCTGGCCGTCGTCTGGTGGATCGACATCTTGCTGGCCAGCTCGCCCATGCGCAGTCCCGGCCGCTCCAGCAATTCCTGCATCACCCACAATTGCGCGCCCGACACGCCGCATTGCTTTTCGATCTGCGCCGAGTGGCGCTGCGCCGCGCGCATGACGACGCGCATGTTTTGCAAGGCCATGCCTTGCGCCCTGGCCATCGCCGATACTTCCGCTTCCACCACCATTGCCTCCAGTTATCCTGCCGGCTTCGCGCCTGCTGGCGGGCCGGAATCCCTGCATGATACCTGCAAAGGATGCGCTCGACTAACTGCTCGTTACAGGCTGTCCATCGCGCCACGCCTGTTCCAGCACCAGCTTGCCTGCCTTGTCCCACTGGCGCTCGATGCCGTGCTTCTTGCCGTGCTCGTATGGCACGATCTGCCGCAGGCTGCCATCGCTGTACCAGGTTTGCAGCAAGCCGTGGCGCTGGCCTTTGACGAATGGGGTCACGCTGGCGCGCACGCCGTTGGCATGCCAATCCGTCGTGTCGCCATGGTCGCGCCCCTGCGCGTCTTTCTGCCAGGCAAACACGGGCCGGCCACTCGGCCCCCACGTTTGCAAGCTGAGCACGGCACCTTTCCGGTACAGCGTTTTGTTCGACATGACGCCATTGCCATGGCTTTCAAACGACCAGCCGTCAGGCTTGCCGTGCACCCACACGGTTCTGGCCAGCACGCTGCCGTCCTCGGCATACGTGACGAACTCGCCCTCGCATTGGCCATCGACATACTGTCCCCGTTGGAACAGCTTGCCATCGGCATAAAACGATTCCTGCACGCCATCCATCTTGCCATTGCGTTGATACGAGCGGCTGCTGACGGCCCCATTCGCGCCATACGACACATGCTCGCCATCGGCCATCTCGTCGTCGTGATACAGCGTCTTGTAGGCCAGCTGGCCATTCTCGTGGTACGTTTCAGAGATGCTGTCGCGCCCGTTCGGCAAGGCCGTCACCCGCTGCTGGACCTGGCCATTTTCAAAGTACACGCAGCCGCCCAGCAGCTCCTCGCCCTGGGCATTGAAGTAGGTTTCACGCTGCAGTTGGCCATTTTCGTAGTAGGACTTGCGAAAATTCACGAACCTGACCTGGCTCAGGTCCAGGTCCGTGGTGTAGGTTTCAAAGGCCAGCACGCCCGGCGTGTCGGGAAATTCGAGGCGCACATGCCAGGCGCCCAGCGCCTCGTCGCGCACGGGTGGCGTGCGCAGCGCATACACGGCGCGGCGCTGGTTGCTGGGCATGAAATTTTGATCCAGATACATGGTGTGGTCTTCCTCCTGTAAGGTTGGCGTTGGCGTTTGCCCTTCGGGCTGTTCCTGTGCCGCCAGTGGCAGGGCTGCGCCCATGGCCAGCGCGGCGGCCAGCAGCCAGCGCATCGTCTGTGGTGTCTGCATTGTGTTCCATTGCAATGTTATTGTGTGGGCGCCATCATAATGGAAAGCAACGTTTTCCCCCGTCACGAAAGAAATCCATGCACTTGCCCGCCACCCCCAGCGACACCCAGATACTGGACATCATCGATGCCTGGATCTCCGACCTGGCGCGCGGCGATTACGCGTGCGCCCATGCGCGCACGGCGCACGACGCGTACTACGGCTGGACGCCGGCGCTGCTGCGCGCCGTGATCGAAGGGTATGGTTCGCCGGAGCCGTATGCGGATGGCACGGCGTATCGCGTCACGCCGGCAGCCCAAGCCAGCGGCGCGCCACATGAGCGCTGCGTCGAGCGCCTGGCTGGCCAGGACGGCGGCGCGGCGCTTGCCGAAGCGCGCCATTCGCTGCCCCTGAATGGCGTTTGGTCGGATCTGACCGCCACGTTCCGCGTGGAGGGCGCCACGCTGGTATTACAGGAAATTCACGTGTTCTAAGGTGCTAGGCCACGCCATCCTTGACGGGAGACAGCTGGCTCGCATGCAGGCGCGCATACGCGCCGCCCTGCTGCAGCAAGTCCGTGTGGCTGCCCGCTTCCACCAGGCGCCCGCCCTGCATGACGACGATGCGGTCGGCGCTTTCGATGGTCGACAGGCGGTGGGCGATGACGATGGTGGTGCGGTTGCGCATCAGCACTTCCAGCGCCGCCTGCACGGAACGCTCCGACTCCGTGTCCAGTGCGCTGGTCGCTTCGTCCAGCAGCAGGATCGGCGCATCCTTGTACAGGGCGCGGGCGATGGCCAGGCGCTGGCGTTGCCCGCCCGACAGGCGCGAACCGTTCTGCCCCGCCTGGGTGTCGTAGCCTTGCGGCAGCTGCATGATGAAGTCGTGCGCGTAGGCGGCGCGCGCCGACGCTTCGATCCTGTCCTGGTCCGGGGCCGGGTCGCCATACGCGATATTCGCCGCCATCGTGTCATTGAACAAAATCACATCCTGGCTGACGAGGGCGAACTGGCGCCGCAGAGCCAGCAAGGCGTAATCGCGCAGGTCCACGCCGTCGAGCAGGATCTGGCCGCCGCTGACGTCATAGAAGCGCGGCAGCAAGCCCAGCAAGGTTGTCTTGCCACCGCCGGAGCCGCCCACCAGGGCCACCGTTTCGCCGGCGCGGATGTCGAGCGTGATGTCGCTCAAGGCCGTGGGTGCATCGGGATCGTCGCTGTTGTAGCGGAAGTTGACGTTCTGCAGGGACAGATTGCCGTGCACCGTGACGGGCGCGATGGTGCCCGGGTCCGGTTCCAGCGGCGTGTCGATCAGGCCGAAGACGGACTCGGCCGCAGCCAGGCCCCGCTGCAGCGGCTCATTGATCTTCGTCAAATTCTTGATCGGCGACTGCATCGCCATCAGCGCGCCCATGAAGGCGACGAAGGCGCCCGGCGTGATGGCGCCGCTTTGCGCGCGCAACATGGCGAAATAGATGACGGACGACAGGGTAATGCCAACGAGCATCATGATGAAGCCGGAATTCATGGCCGAGGTGGCCGCGTGCTTGACGGCCAGCTGGCGGTTGCGCTTGACCACGTTGACGAAGCGCGCCTGTTCATAATCCTGGCCGCCGAAGATTTTCACGACGCGCTGGCCGCCGATGCTTTCGTCGAGCACGGACGTCAGCTCGCCCACGGCTTGCTGCGAACTCTTGCTCAGGTGGCGCATGCGGCGTCCCGCCAGGGTCACAACGATGGCCACGATGGGCATCGAGGCCATGCAGAACAGGGCCAGCTTGACGTCAATGCTGAACAATAAAATCAGGTAGCCGACGGTGGCGACGGAATCGCGCACCATCACGTTGAGCACGTTCAAGCCCGCCTGCGACACCTGGCTGGCGTCGAAGGCCACGCGCGACTGCGTCAGGCTGGTGGTGGTGGTATCGAAAAAGCGGCTGGGCAGGCGCATGATGGTGGCGAACATCTTTTCGCGCAAATCGGCCTGCACCCGGCTCGATAACCAGACGGAACCATAATCGCCGGCAAAGCTCGACACCATGCGCAGCACGGCCAGGCCCAGGATGGTGGCGGGAATCACCCACAAGTCCACCTGCCCCGCCTGTGCCGGCAAGAAACGGTCGACCCAGCCCTGCAACATGCCCATCACGCCGGACGCGGGCGCGACCTGCGTGATGGCCGTCGCACGCATGGCGTCGACGACGTTTTGCAACTGGCGGATTAACAACACATCGGTGGCGGACGCCACGCCCACGGCCAGCAAGGTGGCGGCAACGATGGCGCCATAGCGGCGAAACTGGCCGGCCAGGCGGAAGAACAGGAGGCGACTTTGCTGCATGCAGGTGAGAAAAGTGAGGGTAAAACGTGATTCTAACCGCTGCAACACTTACTTATGAGAAAGTCGTACCTTGCCGGTGCAGAACCGGCAAGGGAAATGCACGGACGATCAGCTCTTCGCCACTTTCCAGGCGGCCGTGCCGGCCTTGCAGACCGTCAGCTTGAGGGTCTGTTCCTGGCCCTTGGCGCTCAAGCCCACCTGCACCTTGCGGCACGTTTGCGCCTCCGTCTTTTGCGTATCGCTGGCCGTGATCTCGGCGGCGATGCGCACGGAATTGCGCAAGCCTTCATTGCTCCATTGCACGGTTTCGCCATCCTTCTTGTCATTGAGCACGTCGGTGACGGCTTTCACGAAGACGGGCTTGTCGTTCTTGTTCAGGTAGGCCATCGGCGTATCGGCCAGGAAACCCAGGCCGACGGCGGAGGCGGAAGCGCTGAAGACGACGCTGCCGAAGATCAGGGCGGACAGCAGTGTGGCGGGACGAATACGCATGGAAAACTCCTTTAAAGTGAAAATAGGGACCGCCGGAGCGGTCCTTAGCCGGGATCCGCCGGCGAAATACCCACGGCCAGTAAGGCATCGATGCTGGGCACAAAATAGATCGCCGACGACAGCGCCGTGGAAAAATCCAGCAGCCGGTCCGTCTTGGTGACGCCATCATAGCCTACGCCGTACATTTGCCGCAGCATGCCCATGGTCACCGTGATGTCCTTGCAAAAACCGACAAACATGACGCCCGCCTCGCCGGCATTGGCGTAATTGGCATTGCGGCGCACGATATCGACTTCCTCGCCATCGCGGATGAACTGGTTGCGGCCCACGTGGGAATCGACGGGCAGCGGCGACAATTCATGGCTGCCGGCCTTGGTGCGGCCCCACACCTGCTCCGCCGCATGCACAGGCAAGGCGCGCAGGCGCTCCACATCCATGCGCCATTTTTGCAGCAGCACGGTCGAACCGCCCGCGCCCGCTTCGCCATCCGGAATGATGGCCACGCCGTTGGCGCGAAACGGATTCGGATTGGCGACGCCGTCGGCAAAACCGTCGAAGGTCACGTTATTGTGATACGGAAAACACACCTGCTCGCTGGCCAGCTCGGCGAAGGGACTCAAAAGCGTGAGCGTCGTGCGCATGCTGTCGTACAGGGTGGCCGCGTTCGACTGCGTGATCCAGACCCAGAAATCATGCTGGGTGGCCGGCGCCGTCTTCCCGTTGACGCCTACCAGGTCTTGCGCGAACGAGGCCATGTTGTCCGGCACGCAGCCGGGGCAGGCGGCGCGCCACAGCTCGGGCTTAAATCCCAGCACCACATTGGCCGTGCCGCCCGTCAACTGATGGTGGCGGTTCAGGGTGGGATCGAGGATACCCGTGACTTCGGACTCCCACAGCTTTCCAAGTAACTTGAAGAGCTGCCGCAGGTCGACGCCGGCCTTCACATTGAACTGCAAATGCACTTCGTCGCGCGCGACGACCGACAGCATGCTTTGTGGAATTGCCATAACCAATGTTCCTCTTTTTGTTTTCTATGTGGATCTTAAACCAGAAGTGCCGGATGGCAGTTTCATTTAGGCAACATGCTTTAGGCAACATGCGATAACTGTAACTATAGGTATTCATGAATTGGACGATAATGCAATGACGTAGAGCAAGAATAAGAATGGATACCATTGCATGAAATTGTATGAAAAGCTCGTCAGCGACATCGAGCAACTGGTGGACAAGGGCGTGCTCCTGCCCGGCGAACGCATTCCGTCCGTGCGCCAGACCAGCCAGCAGCACAAGCTGAGCATCACCACGGTGCTGCGCGCCTACGTCAAGCTGGAAGGCATGGGCGTGATCGAAAGCCGCCCCCAGTCCGGCTACTTCGTGCGCCAGCGGGCCAGCGATGCGGCCACACCGTCCCTGTGCATGCAGGCTTCGCATCCCAGCCCCGTGCCGGCGGAAGTGCACGTCAGCCGCCTGGTGCTGTCGACCCTGCGCTCGATCGGCTTGCATGACGCCATACCGCTGGGCTCGCCCTACCCCGATCCGTCGCTGTTTCCGTGGGAACGCATCAACCAGTATGCGGGCACCGTGGCGCGCCGCAACCGCGCGTGGAGCGTGACGGACGACCTGCCGCCGGGCAACCCGCAGCTGATCCGCGAAATTGCCCGCCGCTACATGGAAAACGGCCTGGCCGTCGATCCCGACGAAATCATCGTCACCGTGGGCGCCACGGAAGCCATCAACCTGTGCCTGCAAGCCGTGGCCAAGCCGGGCGACACTATCGCCGTCGAGTCGCCCACCTTCTATGCCATGCTGATGGCCGTCGAACGGCTGGGCATGAAAGTGGTGGAAGTGTCCACCGATCCGTATGAAGGCATCAGCATCGAGGCGCTGGCCGACATCATGGCCCAGCAACCGATCGCCGCCGTCATGGTGATGCCGAACTTCCAGAATCCGCTGGGCTTTCAAATGTCCGACCAGCGCAAGCGTGCCCTGGTCCAGTTGCTGGAGCAGCACGACGTGCCCGCCATCGAAAACGGCGTCTACAACGAGCTGTACTACGGCGACGCCCACCCGTCCTCGCTCAAGTCCTACGACCGCAAGGGCCTGGTGCTGCACTGTTCCTCGTTTTCCAAAAGCCTCAGTTCCGCGCAGCGCGTGGGGTGGGCCCTGGCCGGACGCTACCGGGGCAAGGTGGAGGAACTCAAATTCCTCAACACCCTGGCCACGTCCTCGTTTCCGCAGCTGGCGATTGCCGAATACCTGCAAAACGATGGCTACGAACAGCATCTGCGCCGCACCCGCAAGGCCTATGCCCAGCAGGCGCGCATCATGGCTGCCGCCGTGCAGCGCTTCTTTCCTGCTGGCACGAAAATCTCGCACCCGCAGGGCGGCTACGTGCTGTGGGTGGAGCTGCCCGGCGACATAGATTCCATGCAGCTGTACCGGCGCGCGCTGGAATGCAAGATCACGGTGGGTCCGGGGCGCATGTTTTCCGTCAGCCAGGCCTACAAGCATTGCATCCGCCTCAACTACAGCTATCCGTGGAGCGTGGGCGTCGAGCAAGCCATTATCCTGCTCGGCAAACTCATCACCGAATTCCTCTAGGCCCATCCTTCATCCGCCCACCAGCGACATGCGCACGGTGGGATACTGCTTGCGCCCGCCAAGCTGGGCCAGTGCGCCGCGCACTTCCGAGTAGCGGTCGCCACGCCGCTGCCAGTGCTGGCGCAGCAGGGTTTCCAGCCCTTGCCCGGTATCAAGCTGGGGCAGCAGGTCGAGGCCGTCCTGGGCGAACAAACAGGTAAACAGCTTGCCGTCCGACGAGACGCGCACGCGGCTGCAGTCGCCGCAGAACGGCTGCGACACGCTGGAAATGAAGCCCACTTCGCCGCCGCCATCGAGATAACGATAGCGGCTGGCCGTCTCGTGCAGGACAGGCTTGCCTTCGCCCAGCGACACGAGGGGGAATTCGGCGGCGATCAGCGCGCGCGCCGCCTCCGACGTGACGACGTGCGTGCGCGACCAGGCGCCGATGCCGCCCACGTCCATGAATTCGATCAGGCGCAGGATCACGCCCGTGTGGCGGAAATGGCGTGCCAGCGGCACGATCTGGCTGTCGTTGACGCCTTTCTGCACGACCATGTTGACCTTTACGGGGTTCAAGCCCACGGCTTGCGCTACCTCAATACCGTGCAGCACTTTCTCGACGGGAAAATCGACGCCATTCATGCGCTGGAAAATGCCGTTATCGAGACTGTCGAGGCTGACGGTGACGCGGTCCAGACCAGCATCCTTCAGCGAGCGCGCCTTGGCCGCCAGCAAGCTGCCATTCGTCGTCAGCGCGATGCTCACGGCGCGCCCGTCCGGCGTGGTGAGCTTCGCCAGCGTCTCGATCAGCTGCTCCAGATTCTTGCGCAGCAGCGGCTCGCCGCCCGTGATGCGGATTTTATCCACGCCCAGACGCACGAAGGCGCGCGCCAGCGTTTCGATCTGCGCGAAGGACAGGCGCTCGCTGGAGGGAAGAAACGGGTAATCGCTGGGGTACAGCTCGGCCGGCATGCAATAGGTGCAGCGGAAATTGCACTGATCGATGACGGAAATGCGCAAGTCCGTCAGGGGACGGCCCAGCATGTCCACGCAGGGTTCACTATAGTCTGGCTGCCAGATGGCTGGCTGCTGATACCTGATGGTGTTCATTGTGCTTCCCCTTGATGTGCGTTCGTCTGGAAGTAGCATAGGACGAAAGCAGGCACTTAAGGAGGTACAGTCCGGCGCCAGGCGATAGAGTACAGATTCGGCTTTACTCTCCTGGTGGCGCGAACACGCTGGCGCACAGCTCGGCGCCCGCCGTACTCAGCGAAGCGCTGCCGCCGCCGTTCTCCGCCGTCGTTACGCTTGCCAGTCCCGCACTGGACAGCGCATTGAGCTGGCGCAGCAAAGTGCTCATCTGTACTCCTGCCCGCTTGGCCAGCTTGGCCAGCGACCACGGTTTCTCCGGCGCCTCCTGCCGCGCCTCCCACAGCAGCGCCAGCAGGGCGATCAGCGCCGCGTCGACTCCGTCCTCCTTGTCTTCCTTGTGCATGTTTTTCTCCTTGTGTACATCATAAATCACGGCCGGCGCCGGCGCGACCGGCATCGTCGTCTTGCCATCTGTACTCTGTTTTTTTGTCCGGAACTGTGCGCCTACGGGCCAGTCCGCCGCCCCTACCATGTGATTGTCCCATCGCATATCACCAGGAGAGTCATCATGAGCAAGCCAAAGTCCGACGCGCGCATCGCGCCCTACACCCATGCCGCGGCCGGTTGGGGTGCCCTCAAGTATGTGGCCATCAATCTGTTCAAGGAAAAAGTCAGCGCGGGCAATTACCGCTCGCTGTTCGAGCAAAACCAGCCCGACGGTTTCGACTGTCCCGGCTGCGCCTGGCCCGACCGCGAACACGCGTCGACGTTTGAATTCTGCGAAAACGGCGTCAAGGCCGTGGCCGCAGAATCGACGAGCAAGCGCGTGCGCCCAGAGTTTTTCCAGGAACACACGGTCACCGAATTGATGGAGCAGTCGGACTATGATCTGGAGCAACATGGCCGTTTGACGGACCCCATGGTGTACGACTCTGCCAGCGACAAATACCAGGCCATTTCCTGGGACGACGCCTTCGCCCTCGTGGCGCACCACCTGCACGCGCTGGACGACCCGAACCAGGCCGCCTTCTACACGTCGGGCCGCGCCAGCAACGAAGCGGCTTTCCTGTATCAGCTGTTCGTGCGCGCCTACGGCACGAACAATTTCCCCGATTGCTCCAACCTGTGCCACGAAGCGACCAGCCGCGGCTTGCCGGAAACCGTCGGCATCGGCAAGGGCACGGTGCTGCTGGACGACTTCGAGCATGCGGACACCCTGCTGCTGTTCGGCCAGAACCCGGCCACCAACCACCCGCGCATGCTGGGAGAATTGCGCGAAGCGTCGCGCCGTGGCGCCACCATCGTGTCCATCAACCCATTGCACGAACGGGGCCTGGAGCGCTTCACCAGCCCCCAGCATCCGCTGGAAATGCTCACGGGCGGCAGCACGAACATCTGCTCGCTGTTCATCTGCCCGACATTGGGCGGCGACTTCGCGCTGATCAAGGCCATGGCCAAGCGCGTAGTCGAGCTCGATGACGCGGCCATCGCCCACGGCCAGGAGCGCGTGCTCGACTGCACCTTCATCGCCGAGCACACGAAGGGCTTCGAGGCTTTCGCGGCCGACCTGCGCGCCGAAAGCTGGGACTTGCTGCTGGCCGAATCGGGCGTGGCGCGCGACAAGATCGAGGAACTGACGCAGATCTATGTGAAGGGCAAGGCCGTCATCGCCACCTGGGGCATGGGCGTGACGCAGCACAAGAATTCGCTGGCCACCGTGCAAATCCTGTCGAACCTGATGATGATGCGCGGCAATATCGGCAAGCGCGGCGCGGGCCTGTGTCCCGTGCGCGGTCACTCGAACGTGCAGGGCGACCGCACCATGGGCATCGAGGAACAGCCGACCAAGGAATTCCTCGACCGCCTGGGCCTGGTCTTCAACTTCGAGCCGCCGCGCCACCACGGCTATGACGCCGTCGGCACCATCGCAGCCATGCTGGAAAAGAAAGTCAAAGTGTTTGTCGCGCTCGGTGGCAATTTCTCGATGGCCACGCCGGATACGCCGCGCACGTGGGATGCGCTGCGCTCGTGCGACCTGACCGTGCACATCGCTACCAAGCTCAACCGCAGCCATCTGGTGCATGGCAAAGATGCGCTGATCCTGCCGACTTTGGGCCGCACGGAAATCGACGTGCAGGAAGGCGTGGCGCAAGGCGTGACGGTGGAAGATTCGATGAGCATGGTGCACATCTCGTTCGGCATGAACCAGCCCGCCTCGCCCAATCTGCGCTCGGAAATCGCCATCGTGGCCGGCATGGCGCAAGCGACCTTGGGCAGCGAAAAGATCGACTGGCTGCGCTTTTCCGGCAACTATGCGCTGCTGCGCGATTCCATCGAACAAGTTTTTGACGACTTTTTCGACTACAACTTGCGCGTGGCCAAGCCAGGCGGTTTCCACCTGAAAATCGCCTCGCGCGAACGCGTATGGAAGACGGACAGCGGCAAGGCGCAATTCCTCGTCAACGCCGTGGAACTGGACACGCCGATCCACCGTGCGCGCCAGCAATATGGCGAGCGCCTGATGGTGCTGATGACGACGCGTTCGCACGACCAGTACAACACGACGATCTATGCCATGGACGACCGCTACCGTGGCGTGTTCGGCCAGCGCCGAGTGGTCTTCATCAACAAGGATGACCTGACCATGCTGGGTTTTGCGGCCGGCGACTGGGTCGACCTGATCGGCGTATGGCATGACGGTATCGAACGCCGCGCCGACCGCTTCCTGCTGGTCGAGTACGACATCCCGCGCGGCTGCATCGGCGCCTACTACCCGGAAACCAATCCGCTGGTGCCGCTCGACAGCGTGGGCGAAGGCTCGCGCACGCCGACCTTCAAATCCATCCCCGTGCTGCTGTCGCCTTCGGCCGCCCTCAGTTGATCAGGAGAACGCCATGTTCGGTTTCGATACCCTGGACCTGTCGCGCGCGCAATTTGCGATGACGGCCATCTTCCACATCCTGTGGCCCATATTGACGATCAGCCTGTCGCTGTTCCTGTTTGTCGTCGAGGCGCTGTGGCTGCGCACCAGCGCCCCCGTCTACTACCGCCACGCGCGCTTCTGGAGCAAGCTGCTGGTACTGAACTTTGCCGTCGGCGTCGTCAGCGGGATTCCCCTGGAATTCCAGTTCGGCACCAACTGGGCGCCGTTTTCGCACCATTCCGGCCAGTTCATCGGCAACATCCTCGGCTTCGAGGGCGCCATGGCCTTCATGCTGGAAGCGGGCTTCATCGGCATCATGATGTTCGGCTGGGGCCGCGTACCGAAGGGCGTGCACCTGTTTGCCACCGGCATGGTGGCGCTCGGGTCGAGCATTTCCTCGTTCTGGATCATGGTCGCCAATTCCTGGATGCAGACGCCGGCCGGCGTGCGCGTGGTCGACGGCAAGATCATCGTCATCGATTACGTGGCCGCCATCTTCAATCCCGACATGGCCTGGGCCGTGGGCCACATGTGGGTGGCCGCCGTGGAAACGGGTTTGTTCGTCATCGCCGGCATTTCCGCCTGGTATATGTTCAAGCGCCGCGAGCCGGCCTTCTTCGCCCGCTCGTTCAAGCTGTCACTGATGTTGCTGCTGGTCATTGCACCGTTGCAAGTGTGGCTCGGCGATTCGAGCGGCGTCGATGTCTTCAAGACCCAGCCCGCCAAGGGCGCGGCCATCGAAGGCCACTGGCACACGAATCCCGATGGCGAAGGCGCGGCCTGGTCCCTGCTGGCCTGGCCCAACCAGGCGGAGCAAAAGAATGACTGGTCCATCGAAGTGCCCGGCATGCTCAGCGTGATCGCCACGCATAGCGCCACGGGCAAGATCACGGGCCTGGCCGACATCGCCCGCGAAGACCAGCCGCCCATGCTGCCGCTGCTGTACTACGCCTTCCGCGCCATGGCCGGCATCGGCATGTGGTTCGTGCTGCTGTCGTTCTGGACCTTCGTGGCCTGGCGCAAGGTAGGTGGGCGGGTGCAGGAGTTCGTGCGCAACCGCAAGCTGCTGCTGGCCTGGGTGCTGACGATACCGCTGCCCTATATCGCCGTCGAGTGCGGCTGGATCGTGCGCGAAGTGGGACGCCAGCCGTGGGTCGTGTACGGCTTGCTGCGCACGCGCGACGCCGTCTCCGACGTGGCGGCCCATGCCGTGGCCGGCAGCATGCTGATGTTCTTCGTGTTTTACATCGTGCTGTTTGTCACTTTCTTCGTGTTTGCCAAGAAATGGCTGCAACAAGGCCCGGATGTGGCGCTGCCGCTGCCGGACGCTGCCCATGCCGCGGGGTACTGAAATGCGCCCCTACCAATCAAGGAGTTTGTAATGGATATCAATTCGCATGCCATGCTGGGCAATGCCTGGTTCGGCCTGATCGGCCTGATGCTGATCTTTTACGTGGTCACGGACGGCTTCGACCTGGGCGTGGGCATCCTCAGCCTGTTCACCCGCCGCGAGCAGGAACGCAACCTGATCTTCCAGTCCATCGAGCACGTGTGGGACGCCAATGAAACCTGGCTGGTGGTAGTGGGCGGCGCCCTGTTCGGCGCCTTCCCCAGCGCCTACGCCACCTTGCTGGAAGGGCTGTACATTCCCATCATGCTGCTGATCGCCAGCCTGATCATGCGCGGTGCCTCGATCGAGTTCCGCCATGCGGCCGGCAACAAGCGCCTGTGGGACGTGATCTTCGGCGTGGGCAGCCTGCTGGCCGCCGTGGCGCAAGGCGTGGTGCTGGGCGAGGTCATCACGGGCTTGCAGCCGGGCTGGCTGAGCGGCATCTTCACGGCCTGCACGGCGCTGGGCGTGGTGGCCGGCTATTGCCTGCTGGGCAGCACTTACCTGATCAAGAAGACGGGCGGCCAGCTGGAAGCGGCAGCGCGCCGCTATGCGACGGCCAGCGTGCTGGCGACGGTCGCGGCCGCCATCGTGCTGTCGGCCGGCACCATGGTCTTCAGCGCCATCGGCCACGACCGCTGGGCGCAGCCGGGCGTGTTCGGCGTGCTGCTGGCCCTGGCAGCCATCGCCGCCAGCGCTTTTATTTACATCCTGTGGGCCGTGCACGTGAACGGCGTGCGCGGACCGTTCCGCGGCGCCATCGTGCTGTTCCTGGCCTCGTTCGCGGGCCTGGCCATCAGCTTCTTCCCCGACCTCGTGCCGGGCAAGCTGAGCATCACGGCGGCTGCATCGGATGAGCCGACCCTGATCTTCATGCTGATCGGCATGGGTTCCATGCTGCCGATCATGATCGGCTACAACCTGTTCCAATACTACGTCTTCGAGGGCAAGGTCGTGCCTCGCAAGCATTGAGCGAAATCAAATATGATCATTCGGCCTACCACCAACTGGTTCCGCATGCTGTTCGTCTGGGATGGCTCGGTGCTGCAAGCCATCATCCCGCAATTGCTGCTGATGCTGGTCGTCAGTTCGCTGGCCCTGCTGACGGATGGCCGTATCTTCGGCGTCAAGATTCCACTCGATACGGCGCCGTTTCCCATGGTCGGCATCAGCCTGGCGATCTTTCTCGGCTTTCGCAACAACGCCAGCTATGCGCGCTTCGTCGAGGCGCGGCATATCTGGGGGCAATTGCTGATCGCCGCGCGGGCCCTTGCTTCGCAGGCGCTCACGTATCTGCCGCAGGAGACGAGCGGCCTCGACCACCAGTTGCTGCTGCGCCGCCTGATCGCTTTCGTGTATGCACTCAAGCACCAGTTGCGCCAGACGGACCCGCAGCAAGACCTGGCGCGCTACCTTCCGGCCGAGGACGTGCAGCGCTTGCAGGGCGTCAACTTCAAACCTGTCGCCGTGCTCCATTCCGTGCGTGCCATGCTGCACGACGCCGTGCAGCGCCAGCCGGGCCAGACGCAGCTGCTGTGGATGCTCGATACCCAGCTCAACGACCTGGCCGCCACCGTGGCCGGCTGCGAGCGCATCCAGAACACGCCGATTCCGTATCCGTATGGCGTGCTGGTGCACCGCACCGTCTACATGTACTGTTTTTTACTGCCGCTGGGCCTGGTGGACGCCATCGGCGTGGCCACGCCCCTCATTTCCGTGTTTGTTGCCTACACCCTGTTTGCGCTGGAAGCCATCGCGCAGCAGATCGCCGAACCATTCGGCCTGGCGCCCAACTGCCTGGCCCTGAACGCCATGACGCGGGAAACGGAACGCTCGCTGCTGGAATTGCATGGCGACCCGCTGCCGCCTTCGATACGGCCTTGTCCGCGCTATCAAATCAATTAACGGGAGAACACACATCATGGAATGCGACATCACCACCATCGAACGCGACGGTTATCTGGAAGTTCCCATGGTGCGCCACCAGGCCGGCGTGGCCACGGCGGGCCACGACATGGTGGCCGAGGAGTATCCCGTGGCCCTCGTCTACAACGGCATCGCCCACGCGGTGATGATGGCCACGCCGCGCGACCTCGAGGAATTCGCCGTCGGCTTTACCTTGACCGAAGGCATCGTCGGCAGCGTGCGCGATATCTACGACCTCGACGTGTGCTGCGGCGCGGACAGCGCGGAAGTGCGGCTGACCATCGCCCAGCCGGATTTGATCAAGCTCAAGGCCCGCCGCCGCGCTCTGACGGGGCGCACGGGTTGCGGCGTGTGCGGCATCGAAAGCCTGGCCCTGCTGGACCTGGTGCCGGAAAAGATCACGCGCCCCCTGCCGCCGCTGGTCGCCAGCAGCGCCATCCTCGGCCGCGCCGCGCGCGAACTGCTGCCCTACCAGGAGCTGATGCACAAGACGGGCGGCGTGCATGCGGCCGCCTGGTGCACGGCCGAGGGCGCCATCGTGAAAGTGTTCGAGGACGTGGGCCGGCATAACGGTCTGGATAAACTGATCGGCTACCTGGCGCTGCACCGCATCGCCATGCACGACGGCTTCGTCTTCCTGTCCAGCCGCGCCAGCTATGAACTGGTGCGCAAGTCGGCGCGCATGCATATCGGGCTCGTCGCCACCATCTCGGCGCCCACCTCGCTGGCCATCCGCATCGCGCGCCAGGCCGGCATGCAGCTGGCCAGCTTTTGCCGCCGCGACGGCTTTGTCGATTACACGGCGGGCGAAAGGGGAAATAGCGGCCAGCATGCACCTTGAACAGCCGATGCTACATTCTTTGCCGTAAAGCAAGTGCACGCTTGACTTGCCGCCGCTGCAGGCCAACTATGACAATAGTTTCCTATTGTTAACTTTGCCTGCAGCCACTATGCTGGCGCGGCAGCGATGAAAGGATGGCGGCGATGGCCCTGGCACAAGAGCAGCATCTGATGGATACGTGGCAAACGGGCGGCTTGAAGCCGCGTGCCTGCGATTGCGGCGGCACCGTCTTCACCATCCTGCATCAGCGGGTGATGGCGGACATGCGGCGCCGGCAGTTTCTCGGTGGCGCGGCCGCCATGCTGGCGCCCTTCATCGGCCTGTCCACCAGCAACGCCATCGCCCAGCAGCCGCAAACGCCCCAGCGCCCCCTGCTGCTGACCAATCTGCGCCTGTTCGACGGCACGGGCAAGACGCCCCGCTCCGGTATCCACGTGCTGGTGACAGGCCCGACCATTACCGCCCTGTTGCCGGCCGGCGAGAAGGTGGAAGGCGCGCACGTCATCGATTGCCAGGGCAAGCTGGTGATGCCGGGCCTGATCGACGCCCACTGGCACACCATGCTGGCCGCCATCAACCAGGTGACGGCCATGACGTCCGACGTTGGCTATCTGTATCTGGTGGCGGCGCAGGAAGCGCAGCGCACCCTGCTGCGCGGCTTTACCTCCGTGCGCGATCCTGGCGGCCCCGCCTTTGCTTTACAACGCGCCATCGATGAAGGCATCGTCGACGGTCCGCGCATCTTCCCCTCGGGCGCCATGATTTCGCAAACCTCGGGCCATGGCGACTTCCGCCTGCGCTCGGAGATTCCCCGCGCGGCCAACGCGCCGCTGGGCATGGCGGAAACGGCGGGCATGGCCATGATCGCCGATGGCGAGGCGGAAGTGCTGCGCCGCGTGCGCGAGCAGCTGATGCTGGGCGCGACGCAAATCAAGATGATGGCCGGCGGCGGCGTCGCGTCGATGTACGACCCGCTCGACAGCACGCAATATTCGGAACGCGAACTGCGCGCCGGCGTGGAAGCGGCCGCCGACTGGGGCACGTATGTGATGACCCACGTCTACACGCCGAAAGGCATACAGCGGGCCATCCGCGCAGGCGTGCGCAGCATCGAACATGGCCAGCTGGCGGACGACGATGCCGTGCGCCTGATGCGCGACACGGGCACGTGGTGGAGCCTGCAGCCTTTCCTGCAAGACGCGGATGCGAATGTCTACCCCGATGCGGCGCGCAAGGCCAGCCAAACCATCGTATCCGAAGGCACGGTGAAGGCGTATGCGCTGGCGCAAAAGTACGGCATCAGGACGGGCTGGGGCACGGACATCCTGTTCAGCGCGAAAAACACGCCCACGCAGGGCCGCCAACTGGCGAAACTCACGCGCTTTTACGATCCCCTGACCTTGCTGGCACAGGCGACGGGGCAGAATGGCGAACTGCTGGCCCTGTCCGGCCAGCGCTCGCCCTATCCGGGCACTCTGGGCAAGCTGGCCGTGGGCGCGTTTGCCGACTTGCTGGTGGCCGATGGCGATCCCACGAAGAACCTCGATTTCCTCGCCCAGCCGGAAGAAAGCCTGCTGCTGATCATGAAGAACGGGCGCATCTACAAGGACAAATTGAGCGCGCCACGGGCAAGCTGAAGGCTGGCGCGTTGGCAACGGCGGTGGCTTGCCGCATAATGCGCCCATGTTCAAACTGACTTTTCTCGGCACGTCTTCCGGCGTGCCCACGCGCCACCGCAATGTCACGTCGCTGGCCCTGCAAACCACGCACAACCGCGACTGGTGGATGATCGATTGCGGCGAAGCCACGCAGCACCGGCTGCAGCGCCTGCCCCTGTCCGTGCACGACCTGGTGGGCATCTGCATCACCCACGTGCATGGCGACCACAGCTATGGGCTGCCTGGCTTGCTGGCCAGCGCCTCGATGACGGGACGCAAGAAGCCCTTGCTGCTGATCGCCCCGGCCGCCATCAAGGCCTGGATCGACGCCACCCTGCTGCACACGGAACTGTTTTTGACGTACCCCTTGATTCATATCGACGTGGACAGCGCGCCAGTCGTGCATGAGGAGGCGGGCTTGACCATCTCACGCCATGCGTTGTCGCACCGCGCCCCGAGCGTCGGTTATCGTTTTGCGCTAGAAACAAGCAGATGGAAGCTGGACAAGGCGGCCCTGCAGGCAGCCGGCGTGCCGCCCGGCCCCGCCTGGGGACTCTTGCAGGCTGGCCAGGATGCAATCCTGGACGATGGCACGGTATTAAACGCCGCCACCTTCCGCCAGACGGACACGCAGCGCGCCACGGTGGTGATTGGCGGCGACAACGACACGCCAGCGTTGCTGACGGACGCCTGTGCCGGCGCGCAACTGCTCGTGCATGAAGCCACCTACACGGAAGCCATGCTGCAGAAAGTGGGCCCCGGCCCCACGCACAGTTCCGTGCAGCGCGTGGCGCAGTTCGCCGAAGCGGCCCGCTTGCCGAACCTGATCCTCACCCACTTCAGCGCCCGCTATCACCATGCGGAAGGCATGGCCGAGCTGGAAGCGGAAGCCCGGCTGCATTACTCGGGTGAACTATTCCTCGCGCGCGATTTCGACAGCTATGAACTCGATGCGGCAGGTGTGCTCAGCAAGCTGCCGGCAAAGAAATCTAGTGTGGATTGACGCCATACTGCGTCGCATACTCTGCCGCCAGCGCGCGCGCCGCCTGCTGCTGTGACGGCGTGAGGATTTCCAGCAACTGGTCGCGGTTCTTGATCGATTGTGCGCTGCCCGCCTCGGCCGGCATGGCGATCCACGCATACGCCTGCACGTAGTCGAGTTCCACGCCCTGCCCTTGCGCGTACAGCAAGCCGTATTCGTTCTGCGCCGACAGGGAACCGGCTTCGGCCGCCTGCTTGTACCAGAAGGCCGCCTCGGCGAAGTCTTGCGGTACATCAGTCCCCTTGCGGTAGGCCTGCGCCAGGTTGAATTGCGACTGGCCATCGCCCGCCTCGGCCGCCTGGCGGCCATACGCGAGCGATTGCGCCATGTCTTGCGCGACGCCATCACCGCTCGCATACATCAGGGCCAGATTGGCCAGCGACGGCGGAAAGCCCGCCTGCGCGGCTGCCGTGAACAGTTCCACCGCTTTCGGCAAGTCTTGCGTCACGCCATGGCCCTGGTAATACAGGCTGGCCAATAAATGCTGGCCGGCAGGATCGCCGGTGCGCGCAGCCGCGTCGAATTGCCTGAATGCCTCGGCGTGCTGACCGTCGTTATAAGCGAGAATGCCCGCTTCATTCAAAGATTCGGGAGAGGATGTCATCAGAATTCCTTATTCGGGGATTTTTGGGCATTGTACACAGCACTGTTCCGCGCAGAATGCACGATAGGGAATGGTGTGGCACATTGCCCAAATCATGCGTTATCATCATTCTCCGCCCGATATAATCGGGGCATTGTGCCCTACATTTGGGGCCCAATATCCGCCCAAGAATAACGCCATGAAATTGATTGTTCTGCTTTTATCCCTGATTTCCACCTCGGTTTATGGCGGCACCTTGCACCTGGACAAAGCCGCGACAGGCAAAGTACGGCAAGCGGCCGATATCCGCTATGCGAATCACGATGAAAAACAGACGTACCAGCTGAAAATCGGGAAGCAGTGGATACCTGGAAGTTGCAGCACCAGCGGCACGGGCAATTTGCATGCGCTGCTGGTCGACATGAATTTCGACGGCCATGCCGACCTGTGGGTTACCGGTTACACGGATAGCCAGGGACGCATCCGCTGTTCCGATGTATGGCTGTGGGATGCGCCGGCGAAGCAATACCGTTTCAATCAACCCATGTCTGCCATTCCGAATCTGGATATCAGCACAGCCGATCAAAAAATCGAAGGCGGCATCCCCAATTGCGGCTGCGCCGCGCAATGTTTTTATGAAGACAGCTATGCGTGGCGGGCTGACAAATTAATCACCACCGCCCGGCGCGAACAGGATTGCGAGCGCTATCGGGAATACCGCTTGAATGAAAAAGACGCCTTGATCATCGTCAAGGATGAAATCATCGATAGCGGCAATCCCGGCCAGCAGGCCATCGAGAATACAAAAGTAGTTGACTGGCAGCGTCACGCGAAAATCATGCGCAAACCTTGGGAATGATTTTAATCCTGTCCTGCCCGCCATTCATCCGACACCATCGAGTTAATACATGACGACACACCCAGCATCGATTACCTTCCATCCCGCCAGGGCGGAAGACACCCCGGCCTTTATCGCCTTGCGCGGCAAGACGCGGCAAAACGCCGTTTCCGAGGAACGCCTGGCGGAAGTGGGCATCACGACCGTCACCTGGGCGGAAATGATGCGCTCGGGCAGCCTGCCTGGCCAGGTCTGCCATCACGACGGCCAGCTGGTAGGCTACTGCTTTGGCGAGCGCGACACGGGCGAAATCATCGTCCTGGCACTGCTGCCGGAATTCGAAGGCTTAGGCATCGGCAAGACCTTGCTGGAACTGGTGATGACGGAACTGCGCGCGCAGGGCCACCAGCGGCTATTCCTCGGCTGCTCCAGCGATCCCGCCTCGCGCTCCTACGGCTTTTACCGTTACCTGGGCTGGACGGCGACGGGCGAGACGGACAAGTATGGCGACGATGTGCTGGAGTTTCGCTTTACGGCCTAGGTTGTCAAACGGTTGGCATCCCAGACGCGCATGATGTGCGTGATGGCAGCGTCAAACACGGCGTAGCCAACGCCATCGCGGGCCTGAATCGACACGCCCGATAAAAAGCTGTCGAAGACGGACGCCAGCGCGCTCGCGTCCGTACCCGCTGGCAATTCGCCGCTGGCCATGCCCCGCTCCACGCAATGCACGAAACCGGCGCGGGTGCGGGCGCGCGACGCGGTGAGAGGCGCGGCCACGGCCGCATGCTCGGCCGTCGGCGCGCTCATGCAGCCGAGCGCCACCATGCAGCCGGGCGGATGTCCCGGCTCGGACTGCATGCAGGCCGACTGGCGCAAGGCCAGCTCGATGGCCGCGCGCGGCGCCAGGCCATCGTCCCACAGGCATTCCGTCACGCGGGCAAACGTGTCCAGATAGCATTGCGCCGCTTCGCGGAACAGCGCTTCCTTCGAGCCGAACGCCGCATAAAAGCTGGGCGCGGAAATGCCGCCGCCCAGGCTCGCCTTGAGCTGGCTCAAGGAAGTCGATTCATATCCCTGCTGCCAGAATAAAAACATGGCCTGCTCGACCGCTGCTTGCCGGTCGAACGTGCGCGGCCGTCCCATTTGCGCCATCCATCGCTCCTTCTCATCTACTCATGTGCCACTTACATACTACTCGATACAGAAGTCGTTGACAACGCGGTACGCCATCGCCTATATTTATACCGATCGATACATATATACCGCTATAACGGTCGGGGGATTCCTGCGCCCGATTACTTGACAAGGATGTTTGCCGTGAATCACGCTACGCTCACCACCGGAACCAGCCCTGCGCTGGCCGACCGCCTCCCCGTCGCCGGCCTGCTGGCCCTGGCCATGACGGGTTTTATCTGCATCGTCACTGAAACCTTGCCCGCCGGCCTGCTGCCGCAGATCAGCGCGGGCCTCGGCGTCAGCGCCGCGCTGGCCGGGCAAATGGTCACGGCCTATGCGCTCGGCTCCCTGCTGGCAGCCATTCCGCTCACCATCGCCACGCGCGGCTGGCGCCGCCGCAACGTGCTGCTGCTGACCATCATCGGCTTTCTCGCGTTCAATACCGTCACGGCCCTGTCGTCCCACTACTGGCTGACCCTCGCGGCCCGTTTCTTTGCCGGCATGGCGGCCGGACTGGCGTGGAGCTTGCTGGCAGGCTATGCGCGGCGCATGGTGGCGCCCCGCCAGCAAGGCCGCGCCCTGGCGCTGGCCATGGTGGGCGCGCCCGTCGCCCTGTCCCTGGGCGTACCGCTGGGCACCTTGCTTGGTTCGCTGGTCGGCTGGCGCGCCGCGTTCTGGATCATTTCCGCCCTGACATTGATCCTGATCGCCTGGGTGCTGGCGAAGGTGCCTGACTATCCGGGACTATCCGTCCATGAACGCCTGCCCCTGCGCCGCGTCTTCACGACGCCGGGCGTGCGCCCCGTGCTGGCCGTCGTCATCGCCTGGATGCTGGCGCACAACATTCTCTACACCTACATCGCCCCGTTCGTGGCGCCGGCCGGATTGACGCAGCGGGTCGACCTGGTGCTGCTCGTCTTCGGCGCCGCCGCCATGGCCGGCATCTGGATCACGGGCCGGCTGGTCGAGCGCCACCTGCGCGCAACCGTGCTGGCCAGCCTGGCCGTGTTCGCCGCGACGGCCATCGTGCTGGGCCTCGCAGTGCACCTTCCCTTTGTGATCTACCTGGGCATGGCCGTCTGGGGCCTGAGCTTTGGCGGCGCGGCCACCCTGCTGCAAACGGCGCTGGCGGACACGGCCGGCAGCGGCGCCGACGTGGCCTTGTCGATGAATGTGGTGGCGTGGAATGGGGCGATTGCCGCCGCGGGCGTGGTGGGCGGCGCCTTGCTGGAAACCTGGGGTGCCGGCGCCTTCCCGTGGGCCATGGTGGCTTTGCTCGTGCTGGCCTTCCTCGTCGCCTGGTCGGCCCGCGCGCACGGCTTCCGGCCGGGACGGCGCAGCGGCGGCGCGCCCGTGGCCGGGCATTGAAACGGTGCTTTCAGATCGCCGCCGGCACGTCCAGAATACGGGGAACGTGCCCCGTATAGGCAAGGAAATTGACCAGAGTGGCATGCGACAGCGCCACTGTCGCCGTGTTGCGCAGCGGATGGACTTGCACAGCATCCGCTTCCCACACGACCTGGTCCAGTACCAGTTCCACCGCCTGCACGTTGTCGTGGATTAGCGCAAACAGGCTGACGGAACCGGGCGTGATGCCCAGGTGCAGCAACAGACGTTCGGGCGAGGCCATGCTCAGCTTACTTGCTGGCAATAGACGCCCCAGCGCCGCCAGGTCGATGCGCTTGTCAAAGGGCACGATGACGAGAAAATGCCGGCGGCCCTTTTCATCGCGCACGAATAGATTCTTGACCATCAGGCCAGGCATGGCTGGCACGTGCACCAGTGCTTCATCGATCGTGTGCACGGCCGGGTGCTCGACGGATTGGCAATCGCCGGCGCTGCTTGCCAGCCAACTGGACAGGATCTCTTGCATGGGTATTTCCTCAGCTCGGATGAATGGGCGATGAGGCGATTGTAGCGGCGCGCCATGTGGTGCGCTTGTCGTCAGGGCTTGTGCTCGTCCTGGTCGTCCTGGTCGTCCTTGTCGGCCGCCTCCAGTCCCCAGTCATTCCAGCCTTCGCCAAACAGCTCGATCGGATGCTGCGTGCGCTCGGAACCATTGCCGCAGCGCATGGCGTCCGGCGGACAATATTTGTCGCAACCCCAGCAGATGCGTTCGGGGTTCTTGGGATTCAAGGGAAAAGGCTTGGCCATGGGAGGCGATCGTGGTCGGTTGAGGGTTCCTTGTAGACTCTAGACCTGGCGCGGGGGGCGGTCAAACGAATTCGGGTGAGAAATTCGCATAGGTCAAATTTGCGAAAATTTGCTGTGGCGGCAGCTTGCGCCTCGCGCTTATCCGGGAGGCCAATGAATGCCGTCCAGAGATAAGCATCACTCCCGTTCATAACTGGTCACCGCATCATTCGCATTACTCTTGATGACCTTCATCATCCTGGCGTTGCCTTGGTATTTCATCTCGAGAATTCTCAGCTGATTTTTCGCCGCCTTGCAGTATTTATGTATGTTCTTGAGAATGTCATCCTGCTGCCTCCTCGGTAGCTCGCCATCAAACTCTCCCGCCAAGTGTCCACATGCTTCAGCGTTATAGATAAATCTGCTGACATCCTTGGGGAGTGGCTCGGCTGAAAAAGCAAAAGAACAAACAAAGTAAACTGGCACCATCAGAAAAAAATCTCGCATGGATTCCTTTAATAGCCGTTATTAGACCAATGTGGCCGGTCGCTTCCAGGCCCGTTGTATTTCTTGACACCATACGTTGCAGCGACCGCGATAAGTTGCCTGTTCATGCCTGTCCTCGGCAAAGTGGCAATCTTCACCATATTACCGCTCGCATCTTTCACCTCTACCGTTCCGTTCCACAGCAAATCCATATCAATCGCAAGACCAGAATTGTGTTGCGAGCGTAGTGCAGGTTTGATGGGCAAATGATGAATCTGTAAAACAATCAACATCGCCTTTGCAGCCTTGACCGATGCGTCAATTTCACCGTGATCCCACTCGATATTCACACCCGCCATTTTTGGGATGTGTTGGGGATCCAGCTGTTTTCTTGCGAGTCTCCACGCATAATGCATCAGGTAAGAGCGCTGTGGCGGTCTGTAGGTGGCATTGATTGCAACCCTGATCCCCGCCTCTTTCATTGCATATAGAAAATCTTCTACTGCCAAACGAAAATTTCCTGATAAATCCCTCGTGTTGGTGCTACCTGGAAATTTCCGCCCCCATTTTTCACCGCTAAGTTCGTCGGCCATCTCGCCTCCCCCTGAAATATCCTTAATTTAATGCAAATTAGAGGGATGGTTTTGACAGGAAACAGGAGCTTGGGGGAGCTGTATCAACTGGACATAATTGCCTTACTGCGTAAAAACGGCCACTTCCAGCACGGTTCGCGCGTAATTGACACCGCCGTCGACAGCCGGCTGTGCCTTCAGCTCATCCAGCACGTAGACCATCGTCACCATGGCGCCAGGCACGAACAGCCTGGTGTCCTGCTTGTGATTCGTGTAGATGCTTTCGTCGACTGTCGAGCCATCCGCCAGGCGCAAGGTGAAGCTGTTGACCTGATCGCCACGGCGGCTGTCCTGGCCCGCGAAATACGTTCGTTCGATGCTGCCCGTCAAGGTTTGCGTCTGGAGGCGTTTGGCCTCGATGCTTTCCCACCAGGCTTCGGAAGCGAACAGGCCGTGACTGCCTTTCAGGCCCATGTGGGGCCTGGAACTGTCGCGGGTGAGGGACTGGGTTTTGGCGACGCGGCTGGGGTCTTTTGCCAGGGCTTCGGCAAGGGTGTAGACGGGTTTCATAGGGCGCTCAATATTTGCGCCGGATGACATAGGCATTGCCGGCAGGCTCAAAACCGAGCGTCGGATAGTAAGACATGGCATCCGGGGCGGAGAGCAGTATCAAGGATACTTCGTCGCCGATGATAGCCTGAGTGCGCTTGACAAGTTCCTTGCCGATACCCAGACCCTGGTACTGCTTGTTGACGGCCAGATCCGACAGATAGCAGCAGTAGGCATAGTCCGTCAGCGACCGGGCCAGTCCCACAAGCTCATTATCCACCCAGGCCGACAGCAAGAGACAAGGCGCGGCGAACATGCGCGCGATTCTCGGGAGATTGTCGGTAGGACGCTTGATTCCGGATTGATCGAAGACATGGACGACATCGAGCGGATCGAGGGGGAAGTTATGACGATATTCTACGGTGATGTTTTTCATGGGTTCAAAGGTGGAAGGTAATTGGGCGCAGCGTGTTTCTGCAAACATTGCTCATGTTGGCATATGCATTAATAGTATGCCAGTTGCGGGGGCGAGAAGGCTGTTCCCGTCCCCGCCACGCATCTGACGCTCATTCAAATGCCCGGAACTTCAGGAAACGCGGGCCTTCATACGCCACCTCGCAATCAAATAGGAATCCTGCCAGCAAACGAACGAGCTGCGGTAGCTTGTGTGACAATGCAGACACTGGAAATGTGGAACCTTCCATATCTCTATTTGATATCAAACAGACTTGGTAAGGATTGTAAATATGTGGGTACCGTTAAGATTAAATAAACGCATGTCCACCTCCTTTGTTGCCGCCCTTTTTCTTGTTGCTGGTGCCTCATCAGCACTCGCTGGCACGCTTGACGAAGACCGGACACGCGGTGACATCCATGGCTTGTTTGAGATCAGGGATGCAGCAGTACAGTTCATGGCAGCTGAAAATGCAAAAAATGGAACAAGTTGGCAAGTCCTGGAGCCGAACCGGAAGATTCTGGTGACGAAATGTGCGGTAGCGTTGCGTGTGCAATGGGTTCCGAAAGGCCATGGCCTGTCCGGACCGAATGTTGCTGTGATTTGCGCCAAGACCGTCAAGCCTACGATACAAGATAAATGGGAAGTGTTTGTGCCGATCGCCAAGGGGCCGGTGGCGCATAAATGATCAGCTCGCGAGGGTATGGCTGGAGGAGCCATCCTGACAGCAACCGATCATCGGAATTCTTCGGAGTGTCATGAATGCGATAAAAAAACCAGTCAGATGACTGGCTTTTTTATTATGTCGGACTTTCTTGAAACTGTTTGGCATTATCAAAAATTTCATACCATGCAGGCTTGGAGCCAACATGCACATGAAATTGTATTCTTACCTCAGGGTCATCATCCAGGCAGTTAAGCGATATTGGAAATGAATCACTCTCTGAACCAATCTCCCCCAAAGAAGTCCCGCATTTTTTGCAAAAAGTTCTAGCGTATTTAAAAGGAGCCTCTGGCTCATATCGTTGAATAAATTCCCGCCCCTCCAGCAAGGTAAATGCATTTTTATCCACGAAGGCCAGGGCACTCGCTCCGGCCTTCCGGCAACGCGAACAGTGACACATGCCCATCATGCCTGGGGGTGAGGCCAATTCAAACTTTACTGAGCCACAGCAGCAACTGCCTTTGATCATGAGGTGTCCTTTTTGAAAGTTGACACTGTATTTTTACACAGTACTTCTCGACAAACAAGACACATAGGGAGGAATTTTTTCAGCACCGAAACGAAGGGCTGTTCCGCCATTCAGACGCGGAGCGATGCGCTGGATGCCGTGAAAGCTGGCTCAGTCGAAACTGACGACAGCCACGAACGCGCGCCACCGGCGCGTAAACGGTACCCACCGGCATACCCTCTCCAAAGCGCAAGCCCGAACTATCCTCGCGAGCGTATGCCCCAGCCACATCCAGCATTAACAGAGTGAAACTCCGCCAGGAACGGGACTAACGTACTTTGTTGGGCGGCCCTATTCCGCCGTAGTCGGGTCAATTACTGAAATGACTTCCGACACACGGTTTGCAGGGAAGCCTCCTTGCTGGGCATGTTCGCGAACCAGTTCCTCATTTGCAGCGATGTAAACACAGTAGATTTTATCGCCAGTAACATAACTTTGGAGCCATTGAATTTGTGGGCCCATCTTGTTTAGTACACCGCATGATTTCTGCGAAATGGCTCGAAGTTCTTGCTCTGATAACTTGCCAGCCCCGGGAATATCACGCTCAATAACGTACTTTGGCATAGCACTCTCCTTATGATGTTTCCGGGCGAACACAACACTCGCCGGCTCCATGCGTCACACATGCCGTGACATCTTTTGTTATACACCACTCTGGCTGGTTAGTATTGCTTAAATTATCATAAGATACCGAGATACCATAACTGTTTTCTTCGACCCGCCTGCCGACGCTGCCCACTAGCCGCATCACTGGATCTCGGCCGACTATTCTTTGCCATCAAGGGAGGGTCAAGTCCAACTCCAGACCGCCCATCCTGATAAAGAAGAAGGTGGCGATCCCCAGGCCCACGAGCAATAGCACGAAGACTGTGACCACCTTGCCGCTCGCGCGCAGCACCGCGCGATTCTGCTTCGCCTTATCCTTGTCCTTCTTCCCTTGATCGTAATGCCACTTGATGGCGAAGAACATGCCCGTGCCGAGCACGAGAGCCTTGAACGTCACGAAGACTATAGGGGTCCAATCCAAATCCGTCATTTTGAGTATTTCCAGTCTATTACTTGACACTATCTATCGTGAGGAGCACCACCTCAAAACGCTGCTTCAGCAGCTTCTGTTCCAACCATCTCCCAGGCACCCTGTTTGACTCTGTCATTATAGCTACCGATGAAATAACAATGGCATCGGGCGCAGTGATTTGCCATATGCAGATGAGAGCGGCGAAAACGTCAGCGACTGCCATACAAGGACGGTGTTGCTGCACGCTCTGATGCATACTACTTGAAAACAATATCCATACATTGGGACAAAATGTCCTAGTTGAAAACCATGCAAGATGAGAATTTTGCCATCTGTTTGCCGCGCTTGGCCGGGAATAAAAGGCCACGTTTTTGGCAGATTGCGCGTGCGTTGCAGGCGGAGGCTGCAGACGGATCCTTGACACAGGGTGACCGCCCGCCTCCGCAGCGCCGGTTGGAGGAGTCGGGGCGGGCCAGGCGGTGCCTTCGTCCCCAACGAAAGCCGTACCTACCAACATACCTACACAAAGGCATCGTGCAACAAAGGCTTTGCGTACTCCTCAAATACCTTGGCTTCGGGCAGAGGCGCAATCTAGTCGGGAAAAACATGGCCAACTGCGATAGTCGCCGCCTTCAACGCGATCATTTCGCCCCCCGGAAGGCCCCTGTCGGCATTGCTCAGCACCGCCACATACAATTGTTTCTCGGGCAGACGCAACGCGTAAGTAGAAAAGCCGGGAATGCCGCCGCCATGTGACTGCATTGGCATACCGCGCATCTCGCGCACGCTCCATCCGTAGCCATAGGGGACACTTTTGCCGTCGGCCAGGACATAGGCGGTAAACGCTTTCTGCTGAGTGGAAGGCTGAAGCAGTTTGCCTGCGCTGACGGCGGCATCCCAGCGCGCCAGGTCGTCCACTGTGGACACGAGTGCGCCGGCTGCATACGGCAACGTCATGCTGACCGCCTTGCCTGGTTCGAAGCCAGCGCCGGCACTGCTGCGCGTATAGCCCTGGGCGCGCATCGCGCTGCCACGTTCATGGCCATCGTAAGCGCTGTTGACCATACCGAGCGGCACGAAGATGCGCTGTTCGACGAATTTTGCATACGATACCCCGGATACCTTTTCGATAATCGCCCCCAGCAAGAAGTAACCTGAATTGCTGTACGCGTAGCGGGTACCCGGTTCGAACTGGAGCGTATCGTTCTTGAAGCTGTCTATCATCTGACTCACGGTCAGATCCGTGTTCATTCCCGCCTCAAAGCCCGGCTTGTTCGTATAGTTGGCGATGCCCGAAGTATGGGTCAGCAGATGTTCGATCGTAATGCGCTGGCCTCCGCTGGGGTAGTCGGGAAAGAACTTGTGGATGTCGTCGCCCAGGGCCAGCTTACCTTCATCGACCAGCATCAAGATGCCGGTGGCAGTGAACTGTTTGGTGATTGAGGCGATGCGCATCACCGTGTCCGGGGTCATGGACAAGCCCTTGGCCACATCGGCCATGCCATAGGCCTTGCGAAACACGGTCAGGCCATCCCGCGTGACAATGATCGTCGCGCCAGGCTCGTTGGCCTTGAACAGGGGCGCGATCTCGCTGTTGATGCGTGCGGCCAGCGCTTCTTCTTCACCAAGTGCGGAAGCAGTGGTGGCGGTGGAGACGGAGTCAGCCTGGCTGGCAGGAGCTTGCAGTAGTAAAAGCAGTGTCAGCAGCAGCGGTGAGGCGAGGCGACGCGTGTGAAGTTTCAGCATGTGGACATCCCCGTTGAAAGGCTCGGCAGCGCGACCGTTCGCGCCAGCTCAACAAGGAAGATAAAGGAGATGGCGACAAAGAACTAACAGCTTGCGACGAACTGCGCTTTCGGCGGACCAGCGGGAGAAAAGCGACGTTTAGTGGTGAGCGAAGTAAAAACCACTGGAGGGCAGTTTCTTTATTTTCTGACGAGCGGTGGCAGTCGAACTACCTCTTGAAACCCGCATTAAGCCTAGATTTACCATAGGCGATGAGATAAGCATGCCCCCAAACATGCCCCTAAAAAGAATTCCTTGATACAACCCCCATCTGCTGAGTTGCCGAAAGTCGGCGCCCCCCGTCTGCCAAGGCGGCCGTAGCTTGCCACAGAATTTATCCATTCCAAAGAAGAATGCACCCGGACCCGGCCATCTCTGTAGGAGGTACCGTTTTTCCGGCCGACTTGTTGTCGTTGACCCAGGGCGCCGAAATAGTTGATCCGCCCATGCACAAGGCAATCGTAGAGCCAGGGCAGTAGGTAGCTGGTCGAGAGGGAGTTATTGCAAATCAGCAGCCTAGGTTAATTCGGCGCCACCGCAACAGGCGCAGAAGCATCAAGGTCCCCTTGCCCTTCAGAAGGCGATGTGATCTACTCCAGCGACCAAATAGGGGGACAACTTGTCAGATTACGACTTTAAAGCATTGAACGACAAAGAATTTGAGGTTCTGTGCGCCGATATACTGAGCCAAACATTCGGGCATCGATTTGAGCGTTTTAAACCAGGACGCGACTTGGGAGTAGATGGACGTTTTTTCGCTGAAGAGGGTGGCGAAGTGGTCCTGCAATGTAAGCATTGGGCAAGAACACCGTTTTCAAGTTTGCTTCTCTCGCTATCCAATGTTGAGAAGCCAAAAATCGATAAACTAAATCCGTCCAGGTATATATTAGCCGTATCTAATCCATTATCCAGAACCGACAAACAAAAAATCGCGGCCGCACTGTCGCCACATATAAAACATGAAAATGATATTTTCGGCAATGAAGATTTAAATGATCTGCTGCGCGCCCATGAAAAAATAGAAGAACGTCACTACAAATTGTGGCTCCATAGTTCAAGTATTCTCAAGCACATTATGAACCGAGCGATACTCGGTCGCAGCCGTGATTCTCTGCTCGAAATTCAAGAAAAGAGTGATCGTTACGTTGTGACATCAAACCATGGCAAAGCCCTTGCACAACTCGAAACGTGCGGCATAGTTATAATCACTGGCGAACCCGGAATAGGAAAAACCACATTGGCGGATCACCTTTGTTTGCATTATGCGGCAAAGGAGTTTTCTTTCTTAAAAATTGAAGATGACACTATTGAGGCAGAAGGCGTTTTTGATGCCGATTCACAACAAATATTTTACTTTGATGACTTTTTAGGACGCAACTATCTAGAGGCGCTAAGTGGGCACGAAGGCAGTAAAATAACAAACTTTATAAAACGAGTTGTACGAAACAAAAATAAACGATTTGTACTCACCTCGCGGAGCACTATTCTTAATCAGGGAAAGATACTACATGACACATTCCAACATGAAAAACTCGAAAAGAAAGAGTATGAATTAAAGATTGCCTCGCTTTCAGAACTCGATAAAGCAAGAATACTTTATAACCATATATGGCATTCCGACCTTACGGCTCAACATGTAGAAGAAATATATAGGGAAAAACGGTACCGCAGCATCATCAAGCACGCCAACTTTAATCCGCGATTGATCAGCTACATCACAGATTTCTCCAGACTTGAACAAATCGACGCGGCCGACTACTGGCGTTACATCGAAGAGTCTTTGGACAATCCTGCCCACATATGGGAGCACCCGTTCACGGCACAGCAGGACGATTTCTCGCGTGCTTTGATCGTACTTGTAGTATTGAACGGGCAAAGAATTATTGAGGATAAATTATCATCGGCATACCACAAATTTATCACGCTGCCGGGGTGCCAAAATATGCAAGGGCGACAGGATTTTCACACGAATTTGAAAATATTAACAGGCTCATTTTTCAATCGGTACATAAATTCTGGTCACAATGTCGAGATTGATCTATTTAACCCGTCCATTGGCGACTTTGTTCTTCCGAGGCTCTCCGGAAATATTTCAATGCTTCAACGCGGATTTCTTTGCTTACAAACTTCGGCTTCCGTACTCACTCTGATTAGTCTTTACGAAAATTCAACCATTACGAAGAGCAATTGCCAAAAAATTGCGACCGCGATAGTTGGAAGAATGATAGAGGTGAAATTTCACGACTATTCGCTCGAATACATTTCTGACTTAACGTTTTTTATAATTACCAAACTTTCAACCAACGACGATCTCGATGCTGGCCTAGTTGTAATATGCAGACGCATAATAGGGGCAAAATTAAACATGCGACAAATCGGAAATTTTTTTCGGATTGTGGAATGGGGGTTGAAAAGCGGCGATCTTTCCGGCTCTGAGGCTCTTGAATTTCTCGATGACCAGACTCACCGAATCGGGAACGACCATGAAATTGCGTCTGCCTGGAGCCTAATGGATTCGATTCCCCACTCAACAACCGATTTTTCCAGAGTCCAAGCAAAGATCGAGGATCATTTACACGAGATGCTCTCTGATAATATTACCGATTTCATTGAAACTTCAGATGCCTATCGCGATTTCCAATATGGGGAATACGATGAAGCGCGCGAGCGCCTTGCAGAATTAGTCGACGCAAAGCTCGAAAAACTCGGCGTTTCAACCTCGCGTTTGCTCGGCATTCAAATTGTCGAGGGCTATGATGTCCAGGATGATATGGACGGATATTTCCAGAATTCATATGACGACCGCTCTTACAATTCCAGCAACGGCTCAACGCCTGACTATGGAGGCGAGATCGATGATCTGTTCGATCGCGGATAAGGGCGGGCCTGTTGCGTGTCGCTTTGGTGGCTGGACGCGAGGGACGCGAGGGTCAGGTCCGGATTTCAGACACGGACTGAGGCGTAGGTGCTGTGAAAGCTGGCTCAGTCGAAAAGCTGTGAAATCACGAACGCGCGCCTGCGGCGCGCGGGGCTGCCGCGCAGCGGCAGCAGTTGGAGGATTCGGGGCGGGCTGGGCCGGTAGGCCCAGCCCTTCGAATCTCACACGCAGGGCGCGAAGGCGCCCTGCTCGCTTCCGACAGGCAATAAAAAACCGCCCGAAGGCGGTTTCTTTATTTCCTGGCGGAAGCGGTGAGATTCGAACTCACGAACAGTTTAACCCGTCGCTAGTTTTCAAGTCTCCAAAATATTCATTCAATATCAAAAGCTTAGATTAAATTTCATTCCGCATCCAAGGTTTTCTATCGCCTCATTTCCCTCCTATTTTCGCCGCTATGGACAGGCGATGCGGAAACGATTTTGCTATGAAAGGTACGCTACCTTTCTTTCAACAAGACACTTGAATTTTCCTTAAGGTATGCCAACATTGCTATCTGGACTGCTAAGCTAAACAGCCGTTTGGCGGCAGGTTCCGTTGGAGAGACCTATGGCAACTGACCACCGCATTACCCCTCTCAAAAAAACCGATCTGCAATACTCCTACCCGAAGTCCACCTCCGGCGGCGACGACCCATCGAAACGCGGTGTCCCGGACAGCAATCTGCTAAATCGCTCCGAGTGGTATGAGATGCTTTACTATTGCAACCGAGTCGCGAACACACATTTCTTGGGAATGAAAGACATTGCTCTCAAGATCGAACGAATGATCAAAACGGACACGGTGCCACCGACCATTCACAAACAAGCCGCCATTGATAGCTTTATCGTCGACAATATTGCTCGTTATCCAAATATCTAGATAGGTCCAGGGGTGTGATTCCTGTTGGCGGGGATTCGATTCCCGCCGTCTCCACCACTGATTTTTTAGAATCAAGTAGTTAGCAAGATGAAGGCTGTCATTATTTGGGTTGTTTTAGCCTAGGAATGACAACAAAATGACAGCTTTTTTTGCCCTTTTAATACCCGTAAATTACCACTTAGTGAGTGTCTATGACGTGTTGCTTTGTTTATTCAGATCGATTCATAACGATGGCCGCAGCAGATACACGCGTAACCATCCATGCCGATGATAATTACATTTTCATTGATGGGCCGATGGACGATGATGCGCCAATGAAGGAAGCCAGCACTGGGAGAACAATTTTTTTTCCATACCATTACAGAAAAATTAGATTCATAGAGCCAGGATGGGTAGCGGCAGCAGGCTCAAGTGATTTGAGCACAAAAATTTTAGATCTATTAAAAGAAAAATGCCCGACCTCTCATGAGGAAACAATTTCTACCATCCGAGAAAATGTTTCAATAATGGCACAATTGGCAGCTGACGAAACAGGTTTTGAGTTGGATGAAATTTACAATACAACAATATTTGTTGGCCAGTTAAAAACACCTGCGCAGTCAGTGTTGCTTGATGCCAATCTAGGAATAGGGGAAGTTCAAGCGGGCAAACTCGTTATCAATTGGCCATTAGATGTCTCTGAGGAAGAAAAATGTAAGGCTCAAGATGCTTTCCTTTCAAGCATAATAAGTGTGAAAACTATTGGTGGCGCAATTCAAGCTGCCGCTGCATTAATTGGAGCGGCAAGCCACGCTACACATTGCAGCAGTCAAGCACAAATCGGACTTACATTGTCTATTTCCGACTCACACACTCAGTCGCTATACGTTGATGGAAACGTTGTTGAAATTGCAAATATGACTGAAGATGAAATTAAACAACGAGTCAAGATGGCACAATGAGTACCGATCAGGGTCGCATGGTGGGATCCAGGTCTGACATTTGGACTCGGCCTCTGCTTTTATAGAACTGGTGTCGTGAAATTCGCCCTGCTTTGAAGCACAAAGCTGTTTGGCTTTTGTCCGATTGTCAGACCTGCCGCTCGCTCGCAAGCACCCTGCCCGTGTTCATTTTTTTACACGCGGCGGAAGTGGATCCGCTGCAGCAACGAGGCGCTCTTCTGGATACTGCTGGAACAAGTCCTCTTCGCTCACAAGGGAACCATCGAGCCAGCCTTGATACTGGTCCGGGTCGAGGATCATCACCATGCGTTTTTCATCATCCGGCTTGTGGAAGCGCTGCATGAGCGAGTGGCCATCGGCGTTTATCGTCAGCATCGAGAACGACAGCAGCAAGTCTTGCGGCCGGAATTCCCATATCCCGGCGATGGCGGCCGGCATCCCATCGGCGCGCTCAATGCGCCAGCGGATCGGCTTTCCTGTTTCGTAGCAGGGTTCAAAGAAATTCTCGGCAGGGATAATGCAGAACTGTTTGCGCTTCCAGGCATTGCGGAAAGATGGCTTCTGCGCCACGGTTTCGGTGCGGGCGTTATAGGTCTGGCGCGCCAGCTTCATATCGGCCCAATGCGGAACCATTCCGAAGCATGCCGGCGCGACTTCCAGCTCACCGGGCACCTCGTGCGACGCGCGAATGATCGGCGCCATGTAGCCGGGCCAGGCTTCCGGCGGCAGGTCAAATTGAGGGGAGCGAACAGCAAAATGCTGTTCGATTTGATCGCTACGGCTGGGGGTATAGTCGGCGCACATGCAATTTATTCTACCTGCCTTCTGGCACTGGCGGCGGTTCCGTCCCGACAAAACACAGCCAGGACTGCGCATAATCGCAAAATTGCATATCCACTTTACTGCGCTCAAACCCTGACAACACCATGCGCCCATCCCGATACCAGAGCAAATTAACATCAAAAAGTGTGTCAACGTAGTTTCCGCTCTCTCCGTAAGTGAAGCGGGCCAGCTTCACCAGACGGTGCAAGCCCTGGTCTGTTGTTTCAATGACTTCCAACGTTCCGGGTCGTGCCGAGTTGTAGCGATCATGCAGCCGTCGCTTGGGTACCTCCACGCCAGCAAGGCGCATCTTTAACATTTTAACAATCATCGTGACACCTGAATAAAATACTGTATATACATACAGTATATCAAGAGTTTTTGAGGTCGCAATATTCGACAATGATGCAGAGGCATGAAGATGAATGATGCTCAGAACATAAACACCAATCCATGGGCTAGAACCGCGCCAGGGCGCGGCGCAGCGCGAAAACAACACCGTTCCCACGTCGCAACACCACCGCACAAAAAAGCGCTCAAAGTGCGTCAAAATGCGTCAAATCGCATGCACCCTCTTGGCCCCGCCGCTCCAGTCCTCATGCGCCTTCGGCCATGGCGCAAATTTGAGTCAAAAGAGCCCTATATAGCGGGCAGGTGTGGAGGGGGGACAACTGCGCGCGCCGGGCTGAAACGGGCCTTTTTCTTGCTTCTGGTGCAACATCAATCATCAGGACGTGAAAAAGCCGCCCCGGGGGCGGCCTGTGCGGTGGCTGGCGCGCTCCGGCGCGGCTGGGCTATCGCGGCCCTGCCGTACCGGCTATCGCGGCGTGCCGGTCATCCTGCGCGGCCGGCGCGGGCCTTGGCCGCTTGCTCCTTCTCGTAATCGTCGCGGCAGTCCACATCGCAAAACAGCAGCGCGGGCGCCAGCGCCTCGTCGCAGTAGTGGCAGCAGCCATGCGCCACCAGAGCGGACCGGCGCCGCACGGCGGCCAAGCCGCGCGCCACTTCGGCGAAGATGATCTTGTCGGTGTTGTCGATATGGTCGCTCATTGCGCTGTCTCCTTGCCCAGGCCCAGGTCATACGGGGCGAAGCGCACCACTTCCACCCCGGCCCACTCGTTGATTGCTTCGAACTGCGCCTGCAGCGGCACCAGCTCATTGCGGGCGAAGACGCGCGCGGCAGGCTCGACGGCGCCGAAGCCGCCGGCATTGTTCGGCAAGATGCCCATCAGCTGCGGCGGCACGCGGTGCGCGGCCAACTGGTCGTCGCGCGTGACGCTCTTGATGTTGAAAAACTCGTCTTTGGCGGCCACGTCCGACACCGGCAAAATCTGGATGCCGTCCTTTTTGCCGTTGGGCGCGTACATGAACAGATTCCGAAAATTGCCCGGCCCCTTGCTGTCGCGCATGGCCTGGCGCAGGTTGTCCACGTCCTGCGTGTTCGCCGCCGCGTCCGTCATGTAGAACACGAAACCCGCGTGCGAGCCGTTCTTGTAGTACTTGCGGCGAAACAGGGTGGCCGCCTCGTTGAGCCAAGCCGATTGCAGGGCGCTCAGGTACTGCGGCACGCCGTAAAGCTCCTGATTCACGTCCGGTTCCATCAAGTGGAAGACGCGGCCCTTGTCGAACTGGTGCACGGCCTGATAACTGTTCACGAAAAAATAGGTATCTAGATCGACGCCGCGCCGCATGTACTTGGCCAGGGCGTGCTGATAGCTTAGCGCCTTGCCGCTGCGGCTGGGTCGGTCTTCCAGGTAGGCATTGCCGAACGTCAGGAAGTCCAGGGCCATGCGTTTGAAGGCCTCGCGCGACAGGTACTTGCTGGGGATCAAGGTGGACGCCAGCACGTTGGCCTTGAAATGGATGGCGCTGCTGTGGTGCACGCCGGCATTGAAGGACTTGGCCAGGCCGGCCAGGTTGACGGGTGGCTCGTACCAGTGACCGTTCTTCCAGCATTCGAAGCAGTCGAGAATGTCGGCGTGCTCGAGCACGGGCGTGGGGTCGCCGAAGGAAAACGCCTCGATGCCGGCGGCGGCCGGCGCCGTGGCGGGGGAAGCTGGGGCGGGCTGGGCCTGCTGGCCGCGTGCGCGCAAGTGTCGTGCTTTGCTCAAGAATAAATCTCCATGAAAGATTGGTGGTTGTCAGTGGTGCCTTCGAACGGCTCGTGATCGAGGGCGTGCATGCAGGCCCACGCCAGATCGGCGTGGCCGGTTTCGTCGCTGCGGCCGGCGACATAGGTCACGTGCCGCCCGCTGGGGGTGAGGGTCTTGTGGATGGCCATGAAGGACTGCGCGATGCCGGTCCAGCCGGCGTCGAACTCCAGCCGGCCCTTGCTGATGATGTTTTTGGCTTTCAGCACCATGCGGGTTTTGACTTCGGGCGAGTAGTTCAGGGCGGTGACCGCCGGGAAGAAGCCGCGCACGATGGGCAGCACGCCGATACCCATGCCGGTCGTGTCGATGCCGATGTATTCGACGTTGTAGCGCTGCGTCATCTGGCGGATCGCGTCAGCGTGGTCTTCGAAGCTCTGCCCGCGCCACTGGTGGCGCTCCAGGATGCGGAACTTGCCGCCTGCCGTCATCGGTGGCGCCAGCACGACGCAGCCGGCGCTGTCGCCGTTCAAGGCCGGGTCATAGCCGATCCACACGGGCCGGTTGCCAAACGGGCGCAGGCCCAGCAAGGGCTTGTAGTCGTCCCATTCCACCCACGAATCGACCATGCAGCGCTGCAGCTCGACCAGCGGGAAGACCGAGGCCGAGTCGTCAATAAAATTGCACATCAGCAGGTTATCGAACTGGTCGGGGCTGTATTCGAAGTTGCGCAGCTCGTCGACGTCGAACAGGTTGCAGCCGCCGCGCTCGGCGTCCAGGATGGTGACGATCTGGCGCCAGATTTTGTCCTCGCCCGTAAAACCCGACGACAGACGGCCATGGCTCACGTCGATGTTGACCTGGTCGGCCTTGGCGCGGCGCTTGTTGAACAGCTCACCCGTCCAGAACGGGTAAGCCTGATGCGTGGTCGAGGATGGCGTTGAAAAGTAGGTCTTGCGCCACTTCTTGTGAATGGCCATGCCCGAGGCCACTTTGTTGAGTTCCTGAAAATTCTGCGTCCAGAAAAATTCATCGAAGTAGAAATTGCCGTGGTAGCCCTGTGCCGTGCGCGCATTGGTGCCCAGGAAATACAGATGCGCGCCGTTCGGCAGCACGATGGGGTCGCCCGTCAACTCGATGCCGGCCGCCTCGCGCGCGAATTGCACGATGTATTGCTTGAAGACGTGCGCCTGGCTTTTTGAGGCGGACAGGAAGATTTGATTGCGGCCCGTCGCCATGGCATCGGCCAGCGCCTCGCGGGCGAAGTACCAGGTGGCGCCGATCTGGCGGCTCTTGAGGATGGCGCGCGTGCGCTGGTCGCCGTTGCGGAACCACACCTTTTGATAATCGAAGAGCGAGTCCTGGAAGGCGTCGAGCAGCTGGATTTTCTGTTCTTCGCTGAAATCGTTGCGGGTCGGCTTCTTCTTCGGGCCGGCGTTGCGGTTCGCCAGCTTGGGATTCAAGTCCACCTCGTTGCCGCCCGGTTGCTCGTAGCGCCGCACGCGCGCCGCCTGCACGATGGCGCGCATCAGCAGATCAATTTCCTTATAGTCGCTGCCGCTCTTGACCTCTTTTTCGATCAGCTTCACCAGGCGCAGCTCGGCCGCCGCCTCGACGTGCTCGATGGCTTGCGCCTTGTCCCATTCGTCGCGCTCTTTCCAGCTATTGATGGTGCTGCGCTTGATGCCCAGGTGGCGGGCGATGGACGAAATACGCCAGCCCTTCCAGTACAGGGCGCGCGCGGCACGGCGCGGCTCGGATTCGGGCACGGCCAGTTCGGCGATTTTTTCTTCAGGGGTTTGATGGATTCCTAACATGCCGCCAGCGTAGGCCGCGCGCGCGCGGAGCGGGGAAAGGCAAAAGTCGCTATGGCCCATAGCAACCCGCGCCGCATTGAATCGCAGCGCCAAGACGTTGACCATGGCGTTATCTGATCAACCGAGACACGCCACCATGCCTAAATCCCAATTCTTTCGCGTCGCCACCGAAGGCGCCACCACGGACGGCCGCAATATCGACCGCGCCACCATCGAGCAGATCGCCGCCACCTACAATCCGAAAACCTACGGCGCGCGCATCTGGCTGGAGCACATTCGCGGCATCCTGCCCGACAGCCAGTTCAAGGCCTACGGCGACGTGATCGCGGTAAAAGCCGAGGAAGTGGACACCGACAACGGCAAGAAACTGGCTCTGTTCGCGCAGATCGAACCCACGCCGGAACTGGTGGCCATCAACAAGGCGAAACAGAAGCTGTACACCAGCCTGGAAATTCAGCCCGACTTTGCCGACTCGTCGCAGCCCTACCTGGTCGGCCTGGGCGTCACCGACAGCCCGGCCAGCCTCGGCACCGAGGCGCTGAAATTCTCCGCCAGCCGCAAGCAGCAAAGCGCCAACCTGTTTACCTCGGCCGTCGAGGTAACGTTGGAATTTGACGAGCCGCAGGGCACCAAGCTGGCCGACGCCGTCAAGAACCTGCTGTCGCGCTTCTCCAATAAATCCGGCGCCGACGCCGCGCAGTTCGCCGACATCAGCGAAGCCGTGCAGGCGCTGGCCGGCCACGTCGTCACCGTCAACGACAACTACGCCGACACCCTCAAGCGCCTCGACGCGGCGGAAAAGGCGCAGAAAGCGACGCAGGAAGAGCTGGCCACCTTCAAGGCGCAGATGGACGAAGCACCCGGCAACGGCCCGCGCCGCCCGGCCGCCACCGGCGGCGATGGCGCCGTGCAGACCGAGTTTTAAGCGCGCGCGACATTCACCACCCCCATTCAACAACGGAGCATTGATTTATGAAAAAGCAAACGCGTCTGGTTTTTAGCCAATATGAGAAACGCCTGGGCCAACTGAACGACACGGACAACGTGGCCAAGACCTTCAGCGTCACGCCCAGCGTGCAGCAAAAGCTGGAAAACAAGATGCAGGAATCGAGCGAGTTCCTGTCAAAAGTGAACATCATCGGCGTGGGCGAGCAGGAAGGCGAAAAGCTGGGCCTGGGCGTGTCCGGCCCGATTGCCAGCCGCACCAACACCAAGGACAAGGAACGCGAGACGCGCGACCTGTCCACCATGGACAGCACCAAATACCGCTGCGAGCAAACCAACTTCGACACGCATTTGAGCTATGCCAAGCTGGACGCCTGGGCCAAGTTCCAGGACTTTCAATCGCGCGTGGCCAACGCCATTCTCACGCGCCAGGCGCTGGACCGCATCGTCATCGGCTTCAATGGCGTGAAAGTCATGGCCACCACCGACCTGGCCGCCAATCCGCTGCTGCAAGACGTGAATAAAGGCTGGCTGCAGCACCTGCGCGAGCAGGCGCCCGAGCGCGTGCTGGGCCTGGTGGCCGCTGGCATGCCGGGCAAGGTCATCATCGGCGACGTGGACGGCGCCGACTATGCCAACCTGGACGCGGCCGTGACGGACGCCGTCAACCTGCTGGATCCGTGGTATCAGGAAGACACCAATCTGGTGGCCATCGTCGGGCGCAAGCTGCTGAACGACAAATACTTCCCGCTGGTCAACACCAAGCAGGCGCCCACGGAAACCCTGGCGGCCGACATCATCATCAGTCAGAAACGCATTGGCGGCTTGCCAGCGGCGCGCGTGCCCTACTTCCCGGACAACGCGATCCTGATTACGCGCTTCGACAATCTGTCGATCTACTTCCAGGACGGCGCGCGCCGCCGCCGCGTGTTCGACGAACCCAAGCGCGACCGCATCGAGAACTACGAGTCGTCCAACGACGCCTACGTGATCGAAGACCTGGGCCTGGCCGCACTGGTGGAAAACATCGAGCTGAAAGACAAGTAATGGCGAACCAATCCCCCGCCCTGCGCCACCGCGCGCGCATGCTGGCCGAGCGCACGGCCGGCGCCGCCGCGCCGCAGGGCGTCACCACCGGCACGGCCTACGAAATGATGCTCTACAAGCTGGCCGACGACCGCCGCCGCCTGAAAGCCATCCAGTCGGTCGAACGCAAGATCGAAGTCAAGGCCACCTTGCTGCCGGATTACGCGCAGTGGATCGACGGCGTGCTGGCCGGCGGCAAGGGCGCGCAGGATGACGTCTTCGCCACCCTGCTGGTGTGGCACATCGACACGGGCGAGTACGCGCGCGCCCTGGTCATGGCCGAATACGCGCTGGCGCACAAATTCACCCTGCCCGACACCTACAGCCGCGACATCGCCACCCTGATGCTGGACGAATTTGCCGAGGGCTTCCTGCACGGCAAGCTGGCCAGCGATCCGCAGCACGCGGCCCAGGTGCTGGGCACCGTCGAGCAGCTGACGGCCGCCAGCGATGCGCCCGACCAGGCGCGCGCCAAGCTGCACAAGGCCGTCGGCCTGGCCATGATCGCCGTGCTGGACCAAGCCGACGACACGGACATCGCCCCGGCGCTGGTGGCGCAGGCGGAGACGGCCATGGCCCAGTTGAAACGCGCGCGCGCCCTGTCCGAGTCGTGCGGCGTCAAGAAAGATATGGAACGGCTGGAACGGCGCCTCAAGCGCGCGGCCGGTTCCGCGTAAGAGCATCCCCCGCAGCACGGCGGCACGGGGGGATTCTGGCCACGCATCGTCAACGATATTGGCCTGATGAACCCCGTCCACCGCCCATTTATGAAAGCGCCCCGTATGTCCTTCATGGCCCTGCCCCCGTCAACCCAGCCTGGCGCCGCCCCGGCACCGCCAGCGCCGGCCGCCGGCATCATCGAAAACGACGGCTGGTTTCCCGACATCCTGCTCACCGATATGCGCGACGCCATGCGCCTGGACGGCACCGTCACCGACGCGCGCCTGGTGCAAGCCGTGGTCGATGCCATCCTGCACGTCAACCGCGAGCTGGCCGACTGGCATGGCAAGCAGGCGGCTGCCGGTAGCGCCGCCCTGGTGGACGTGCCGGCCGCGCGCATCAACCGCGAATCCCGCCTGCTGGCGCAGTACCGGCGCGCCGTCTACAGCACGGCGAAAGCGGATCTGATCGAGCGCTACCGCGACTACGACAGCACGGCCACCTCCGTCAGCGACAAAAAAAGCATGGAGTGGATGGACGACGCCCCAGGCGCGCAGCGGCGCAATGCGCAATGGGCCATCGCCGATATGGTCGGCCGTACGCACCTGACCGTGGAATTGATCTGATGCAGGTACGCACGCAACAGCACGACACGGTAGACGCCCTGGTGTGGCGCTACCTGGGCGACGGCGCGGGATACGTCGAGCAAACCCTGGAAATGAATCCCGCGCTGGCGCGCCACGGTGCCGTGCTGCCGGCCGGCCTGGTCGTCACTCTGCCCGAGCCGGCGCCCAGCACGGGCCAGGCTGCTGACATCGTGCAGTTGTGGGATTAACGCAGCAATCCACCATTTTTACCCTCATGAAAAATCTATCTAACTTCACCCAGGAGTATCAAGCAATGTCCGCAGAATCGTTTGGTGGTTTCGCCACCCTGGTCAAACTGTACGGCTTCAAGGCGGCGCTGGGCATGGTCGGCGCCGCCATGCTGTACATCGTGCTGCCGCCGCTGAATGCCGACGGCACCTTCAACAAGGGCGAATTTGTCGCCCGCCTGGCCTGCGCGGGCGTATTCTCTTGCCTGCTGGGCGGCACCGCGTATCAGCTGCTGTGCGCCCAGCTTCCCAGTGTCGGCGCCGTGGTCAACGCCTCCGCCATCGACTTGATCGTGGGCGCCCCCGGCTGGTGGGTATCGCGCGCCGTGGCCCTGTGGTTCCAGCGCCGCAGCGACAAGGACATCGCCGAGCTGGTCAACGACGCGAGGGAGCATTGATGGCCACCACCGATAATCCCCTGATCGCGCGCGTCATCGACGCCATCCTGCGCGCCGAAGGCGGCTACGTGAACGACCCGGCCGACAAGGGCGGCGAAACCAATTACGGCATCACCGTGGCCGTGGCGCGTGCCAACGGCTACACGGGGCCGATGCGTGAGCTGCCCGTGGGCGTGGCGCGCGCCATCTACACGGCGCGCTACATCACGGAACCGAAGTTCGACCAGGTGCTGGCCATCCATGCCGGCATCGGCGCCGAAGTGATCGACACGGGCGTCAACATGGGGCCGCACCGTGCGGCCGAGTTCCTGCAGCGCTGGCTGAACGGCTTCAATGACACGGGCGCGCGCTATCCGGCCCTGTTCGTCGATGGCCGCCTGGGCGCGCAGTCGCTGGGTGCGCTGGCCGCTTTTCTCAAATGGCGCGGCCAGGATGGCGCCACCGTGCTGCTGCGCGCCTTGAATGGTCTGCAGGCAGCGCGCTACCTGGAAATCACCGAAGCGAACAAGAGCCAGCGCCGTTTTCTGTTCGGCTGGATCAAGGAACGGGTGGCCATGTGATTGAGCTCACCTGGCACCCGCTGGCCGCCTGCCTGCTATGCGGCGCCATCGCGGGCTGGACGACGCAGGGCTGGCGCAAGGACGCCAGCATCGCCGAACTGCAGCGGGCGGCCGCCACCAGCAAAACCAATGCCGCCGCCGAACTGGCCCAGGCCACCGCCCGCGTGCTGACGCTGGAGCGCGCCGCCGGCGCCGCCCTGGCGCAGCGCGCCGACCACCTCACCCAGGAACAAACCCATGCGAAAACTGAACGCGACCGTTTCCATGCTGACGTGCGCAGCGGCGCTGTGCGCCTGTCAATCCCCGTCGCCAGCGGCCAGTGCGCTGCAACTGCAGATCCCACCGCTGCCGCAGGCCATCGGCATGAAACGCGCGCCGAACTTGACCCAGCGACTGCGGCAGCTCTTGACGCCATTGCCGGCGACGGCGACGACGCCACCCGCCAGCTGAACGCCTGCATCGACGCCTACAACCTAGTACGAGACACCTACCATGTACAAACCGAATAGCCTGCGCCAACACTTGGCCGCCGCCATCCCCGACCTGCAGCGCGACCCCGACCGCCTCCTGGTCTTCGCCGATGAAGGCAACGTGGTGGCGTCGGCCACCGCCTCCCTCTCCTTCGAATATCGCTTCAAGCTCAACCTGATCGTGACCGACTACGCGGGCGACGCTGACGCCATCATGGTGGCCCTGATCGCCTGGCTGAAAGTCCACCAGCTCGACCTGATGGCCAACGAGGAAACCCGCAAGCACGGCATCGCCTTCGAGGTGGATTTTAATAACCATGAAACGGTCGATATTTCCATCAAGCTGGACTTGACCGAACGCGTGGCCGTCAAGACCGGCGAGGCCGGGCGCCTCGACATCAAGCACCTGGCCGAGATACAGCACATGCCCGCCTATACGGACGAGTTCTGGAAGCTGTATGACGGCGAGAAGCTGCTGGCCGAATGGCGCACGCCAGAGGCCACGCCATGAGCGATGACCTGCACGCGCTGGAAGCCTGGGCCGGCGCCCTGCTGGCCAAGCTGCAGCCGGCCCAGCGCCGCGCCATCAATCACAAGGTGGCCATCGACCTGCGCCGCAGCCAGGCGCAGCGCATCAAGGCGCAACAGGGGCCGGACGGTACGGCCTATCCGGCACGCAAGCGACGCAAAGAATTCAAGGGAAAGAATGGGCGCATCAAGCGGCAGAAGGCGGCGATGTTCGCCAAGATTCGCACCGCCAAACATCTGAAAGTAAAGGCGACTGGCGATCAGATAGAAGTCGGATTTTTTGGCTGGGTGGCGCGCGTGGCGCGGGTGCATCAAGAGGGGCTGAAGGACCGCGTAACAAAAGAAGGGACAAACCGCCTCTATCCAGCTCGCCCTCTTTTAGGCTTGAGCAATACGGATAAAGAGATAGTACGAGAAAGGTTTTTACAATACATTAAAGATGGATGGCATTAAAGTTAATACCATATTGTCATTCTTTTTGAATACTTTCCACAATGAAAGTATGCTAAAGTTTAAATAACAATTTTACTATTTCTAGGAAGGTTAAGCATGACTGAGCATAAGATAAGCCCCGACAAGGTTACAAAGCCCATCCAACTTTTAGCAGCTTGGCTCGTGGGACTAATCGTTGTCAATGGCTCTTTTCTAGTTGCGGCACAACAAATTTCAAAGCCAGAGTGGGCCAGCGCTGTTCTTGTGGTAGCTGCAATTGCAAATGTGCCAATATTTCTATTTGCGCTATTTCTTTTGCAAACGAAATTCCGTCCTCAAATGCAAGAAGATTCATATTATTCGCAATATTTGGAACGTGAACGTTACCAAACCAATTCTTCAAACCAAACTAATACTTCAAGATTTGTTGAGCAAGAAGTTGTTCATACAGCTGAACGCCTAGTCAGGCATCTTGGTCTTGAGCAAAGTGGGAAAGAAAAGAAAATTGAGGAAGTGTTGCGAAAATCGCAACAGGAGATACTGTTGCATAAGTACGGTGGTAGTCGAACGTTGTCTGAGCTTTTTCTAGATCGTGAAAATTGGAACCAGGTCCTAGAACAGTACAAGGAACACCGATCACTAATAAGTGATATTGAAGGTATGGTTGCAGATGGATTGATTGTTGTTTCGAATGATGACTACACGACTGCAAAATTAAGCGAAAATGGCACAGAAATAGCAATAAAGGCGAAAGAACTAAATATGCTTTTCGCTCAACGAAACGTCAATTTTTGGACCTACCGCTTGCGTAATTCAAAAAATAAGCAGCGTACTGCAAATTAATTTTATGAGAGTACTATTTTTTATTCTATCTCTACACTTCTAACTCCAATGCGCATGGTCGCAAGTCACTAAGCCGCTTATCAACCCGCCCCCGCGTGCATCCGCACGCGGACTTCGGCAACATGCACTGCATGAACGCCGACCTGTCCGACCTCCTCCGTTTGCTGCAAAACCTGATCCGCCTGGGCACCATTGCCGAGATCAAAGGGGCCAAGGCGCGCGTGCGGCTCGGGCCGACACTCACCACCGAATGGCTGAACTGGGCCACCCGGCGCGCCGGCAGCACGCGCACCTGGTCGGCGCCCACAGTCGGCGAACAGGTGATCGTCTTTTCCCCAGGCGGCGACCTGACGCGCGGCATCATCTTGCCCGCACTGTACTCGCAGGAATTTGACGCGCCCGAGTCCAGCGCCACTGTCCACACCACGCATTATCCCGACGGCGCCGTGGTGCAGTATGACCATGTGGCCCATGCGCTGACTGCCACCCTGCCGGGCGGCACCGCCACCATCACCGCCGACACGGTGACGTCGAACGCACCGAGCACCATCTGCACGGGCGACCTGACCGTCATGAAAAACCTGATCGTCATGCAATCGGCCACCGTGGAAGGCGCCACCGCCCTGAACGGCGGCGTGAACGCCAAAGCTGGCGCCGCTGGCGGCGTGGCCATGGCCGTACAAGGGACTGTCAAAGCTACCGAGGATGTGCTGGCCGGCGCCATCAGCTTGCTCAAGCACCCGCATGGCGGCGTCAAGCAAGGCGGCGACCAGTCAGACGGGCCACTGCCATGATGGGCATGCACGCCGCCACCGGACGCAGCCTGACGGGCCTGGGCCACCTGCGCCAGTCCGTGACCGACATTCTCACCACGCCCATGGGTTCGCGCATCCGGCGCCGCCGCTATGGGTCCGAAGTACCCGAGTTGATCGACCAGCCCTTGAACAGCGCCACGCAGTTGCGCATCTACGCGGCTACCGCCTTTGCCCTGCGCCGCTGGGAACCGCGTCTGCAGCTCGCCAGCGTGCAACTGACGCGCGACACGGACGGCGCCATCGCGCTGCTGCTCGATGGCACGGCCAATGGCCAGGCCATCACCATGGCCGTACCCGTCAAGCAAGGCGGCATCGTATGAGCACACCCATCGATCTGACCCAATTGCCAGCGCCCAGCGTGGTCGAGGTGCTGGACTTTGAAGCCATCCTCGCCACGCGCAAAGCGCACCTGGTCAGCCTGCTGCCGGAAGCCGAGCGTGCGGCCGTCACGGCCCTGCTGGAGCTGGAATCGGAGCCGGCCACCAAGCTGCTGGAAGAAAACGCA
>NZ_JAXQNT010000005.1:0-409931 GCF_034427795.1 Janthinobacterium sp. GMG1 | reverse complement strand
CGCATGCGCGCGGCCGTTGCAACGAATCCTAAAAAGGAGTATAAATAGTCCATAAACAGAGTTTTATCGAAGGACATGCCATGAATCTCGCCTACGCCTACCCGAAAAGCCGCTTCGAACCGGCCGTGCTCGTCGACCTGAATGCCAAGGACGAGCGCGAGCGATTGTCGCAGGCGGCCCTGAAGGGTTTTTTCAAGCTGGCCGCCGCCTGGAAACTGCGCGACGACGATGCGCGCGAATTGCTGGGCGGCCTGTCCAGCAGCGCCTGGTACGAGTGGAAGAAGCACCCGGACCGCGTGCTGGAAGTGGACCGCATCACGCGCATTTCCTATTTGCTGGGCATTTATAAAGCCTTGCACATCCTGTATGGCGACAAGCTGGCCGACGAATGGGTCAGTTTGCCCAACAAGAACCCCATCTTCGGCGGCCGCACGCCCCTGTCGCAGATGCTGGCCGGCGGCTTGCTGGCCATGCAGACGGTGCGCAAGCTGCTCGACGCGCGCCGCGGAGGACTGTGATCGTGCCTGCCGTCCCGAATGAACACCTGCCGCCGCTGGCCGCCTTGCGCCAGATCGACACGTGCCGCCTGATCCCGTCGCGCTTCGCCGACATGGAAGACTCCGTGCTGGCGCCCCTGGCCGAGGACGACGCGCACCTGCGCGAGCTGTTCGAACTCGATAACGCGACGAATGCGCGCCTGGTGGCCGAGTACGGCGGCGCGCCAGGAATTGGCGTGGACGAGCTGGTTTTTGGCGTGCCGCACTTCCGCATCATCAACGCCGCCTACACGTATGCCCGCCCGGAAGGGGCGCGTTTCAACGATGGCGAACGGGGCGCCTGGTACTGCGCCTTCGACATGAAAACGGCGCTGGCCGAGATCATTTTCCATAAAACCGTGGAATACCAGGAAATCGACTATTTCGACGACAGCGTCAATTACCAGTCGCTGCTGGCCGATTTTTCCGCCAGTTTCCACGACTTGCGCGGCCAGGAGCGCTACCAGGCTTGCCTGGACCCGGCCAGCTACATCGCCTCGCAAGACCTGGCCGCCATCCTGCTCGAAGCCGGCTCCATGGGCATCATCTTCCCCAGCACCCGGCTGGCGGGCGGCACCAACCTGGCCTGCTTCCGCCCTGCCCTCGTGGGCAATGTTCGCAAAGGCGCCGCCTATCGGTTAACATGGCGGGGTACGCCGATGCCGCACGTGGAAGCCCTGTAAGCCTACGCAAGCGCGCAATGGCACCCGATTCACCGCAACCTGATCTCGTATGCAAACCAATCCCGAAAAAGACACCGAACTGCGCCTCAAAGTCAACAGCGAAACGGCCCGCCTGGCCTGGAGCGAGCTGGAAAAGCACTTCGCCCAGGGCAACGTCGTCTGGGTCGCCAATACGCTGGACCTGGTCGAAGTGGCTGTGCGCATCTCGCACGACGACAAGGCCAGCATCGCGCAATGGATGGCCGATGGCCAGCTGGCAAAGGTGTCGGACCAGCAGGCGCTGGACTGGCAAGCCGCCGACGCGTCCCTGTGGGCCGTCGTCGTCAGCCCGTTCATTCTGGTGCAGCAGGAAAAACCCACCGGGCACTGACTCTACAGACCGTGCGGCAGCGACAGGCTGCCCGGCGTCGCCGTCATGCTATCTACCGCACACTTGGATCACGCCGTTGTTGAACGGACTGGTGATCCAGACAACGTTTTTGTAGAGTCAGCTACCGCATGGTGGCATCGCTGATGCGACGCGCGAACGCCGAAACGCTGGCCACGCCGCTCTTGCCGAAATAATGTTTAGGCTTCATCGAGTCCCCACGCCAGTTCCGGGCGCAGCCGGGATTGCCACTGGGGCGGGCACTTCGACTTTTTGCAGCGCGCCATCATCGGCGCAGGCCACGCCGGAGAGCAGCAATAAACAAGGGGGCGATACCTGAAGTTGCTGCGTATAAGAGCTGCTCTACACCACGTGAGGGAGCGCGCAGCGTAGAGGATTTGACAAGCCAAAGCCAGCTTGCTTATTTCAACCTGTATATTCCCGCCTGCGGCGGACGGTGTGCGCAAAGGCGATGTCTATCGGTTAACATGGCAGCCATTCACTGATAGCCAACTGACTTCGCATGCAAAACAAGCCCGATACCCCTACTCTACGACTGCGCACGCTCATCACTGCGGACGCCCTGGAACGCATGGCGCCCGAACTGGAAGCGGCCTTCCACGCCAGGCTGCTGGCGAACCGGGTGCGCGGCGGCGTCGAGCAGCGATTGCAGGCCAGCGAACGGCAGATGCAGCAGGCGTTCGCGCGTGCGCCCCGGATCCACGCCGTGATGGTGTGGAGCAGCGTGATCGGCCTGGTGACGGCACTGGCTTTTGCCATGCGCGGCGGCTTGCTGGTGCACGGCGTTCGGCTGGACCTCGTTTGCCTGGTTTTTTTCGGCCTGATTTTTGCGTTGCTGGTGCTGGTGCCGCGCGTGATCAGCTGGCAGCAGCGGCCGTGGGAATGGCTTTGGCGCACCTTGGCGCGGCGCCTGGCCACCCAACAGCTGAAAAGCGCGCGCACACTGGCGCCGTTCGAGGCGCAGTATGATATCGACGATACCGGCGCCGACCGCAGGACGGTTACCTATACGCGCATCACCAAGGCCGCCGCCACCGTACGCTGGACCCACACGGTGGCAGGTCCCGGCATTTTCGGCGACGGCTACAGCCTGTTTTTTGAACCCTCCCCGTCCATGCATTGCGTGCTGCTGCTGCATGCACGCGATGCGCGGTTCGAAGAGATGTTTGCTCAGTGCCCGCCACCCAGGTAGGCCGCAATCACCTTCGGATCATTTTTCAGGCTCTCCGCCGGCCCATGCACGGAAATGCTGCCGTTTTCCAGCACGTAGCCGTAATCGGCCACGTTCAGGGCGGCGGCGGCGAATTGCTCGACCAGCAGCATGGTCACGCCTTCGGCCTTCAATCGCGTGATGATGCGGAAGACTTCTTCCACCAGGATAGGCGCCAGGCCCATCGACGGTTCGTCCAGCAGGATCACTTCCGGGTTCAGCATCACGGCGCGGGCCATGGCCAGCATTTGCTGCTCGCCGCCCGACAAGGTGCCGGCCAGCTGGTCGCGCCGCTCCTTCAGGCGGGGAAACAGTTCCAGCGCCTTGTCCAGGTCGCCCTTGATGTCGCCTTTCGGGCGCGCCCGCGTAAAGCGGGGGAAGGCGCCCAGCAGCAGGTTGTCCGTCACCGACATCGAGGCGAACACCCTCCGGCCTTCCGGCGAATGGGCCAGGCCGGCGCGGGCGATGCGGTGCGAATCGAGGCCCGTGACATCCTTGCCACCCAGGGTGACGGTGCCGGATTTGGGTTTCAGCATGCCGGAAATGGCGCGCATGGTGGTGGTCTTGCCGGCCCCGTTCGAGCCGATCAGGGTCACCAGCTTGCCCTTCGGGACGTCGAGCGAAATGCCGTGCAAGACTTCGACTTTGCCGTAGGCGGCGTGCAGATTGCTAATGGTCAGCATGGTTTTCCTCTCAGTGCGCCGCTGGCGCCAAGGTTTCGGCGCTGCCGCCCAGGTAGGCTTCGATCACCTTCGGGTCGCTCTGGACAAGCGCGGGTGCGCCTTCGGCGATCTTCTGGCCGAAGTCCAGCACCGTCACCACGTCCGACAGGGCCATCACCACATCCATGTGGTGCTCGATCAGGATGATGGTGATGCCATGTTCGCGGATCTTGCGGATGATGGCCATCAGCTCCTTGATGTCGGGCGCCGTCAGGCCTGCGGCCGGTTCATCGAGCAGCAGCAAACGCGGGTTGAGGCCCAGCGCGCGGCCGATTTCCAGCAGCCGCTGCTTGCCATACGGCAGATTGCGTGCCTCTTCGTTGGCCAGGTCCGCCAGGCCGACGAATTCGAGGATGCTGGCGGCCCGCTCGCGCGCGGCAGCCTCTTCGCGCTTGTAGCGGGGCGTGTGCAGCATCACGTCCAGCACATTCGACTTGAAGGTGTTGTGCAGGCCCACCAGCACGTTTTCCGTCGCCGTCATCTCGCCGAACAGCTGCACGTTCTGGAAGGTGCGCGCCACGCCGCCCAGCGCGATCTCGGACGGCGTGCGGCCGGAAATCACGGCGCCGGCAAATTCCACCTTGCCCGCCGTCGGCTTGTAGATCCCCGTCAGCACGTTCATCATCGTGCTCTTGCCCGAGCCATTCGGCCCGATCAAGCCGTGCACGGAGCCTTGGGTGACGTTCAAGTCCACCTGGTTCAGCGCTTTCAGGCCGCCGAACTGCATCAGGGCCTGCTCCACGCGCAGCAGGGTCGCGCCCTGCTGCCCGCCCTGGGCGTGGTCGAATGGCGCCACGCCGTGCGATGCGACGGCTTCCACATGGCGCCGGCCCTTGCCGATAAAGCTCATCAAAAAGCCGACGATGCCGTCCTGCAGGTAGTACACGACAAATAAGGTCATCAGGCCGAAAATGGTCAGACGCCAGTCGACCATGTTTTCCAGCTTGTACGAATACGCGGCCAGGCCGATGGTGGCCACCAGGGGCACGAGCACGCCGCGCACGGTGGAGCGTTTCTTCGCCAGCATGAAGGCGGAGCCGATCACGCCCAGCACGGCGGCGGCCACGGCGATCTTGCGGAACAATTCGATGTCCGACAAGAGGCTGGGCAGCATGACGACGATCATGGCACCGATCAGCGCGCCCGAACGCGTCTTGCGTCCGCCCATGATGACGGCCAGCAGGAACAGGATCGTCAGCTCGAAGTTGTAGGTATTGGGCGAGATGTATTCTTCCGAATACGCATACAGACTGCCGGCCAGGCCCGCGAAACCGGCGCTGATGACGAAGGCGTAGACTTTATAGCGGTACACGGACACGCCCATGCAGTCCGAGGCGATGGGGCTGTCGCGCAAGGCCTCGAACGCGCGGCCCAGGTTCGATTTCAGGATGCGGTGCACCACCACCAGCGAGATCACCAGCAGCGCGGCGACCATGTAGTAGTACTCCACTTCCGTCAGTTTGTGGCCGAACAGCACGGGCTTGTGGATCTTGATGCCCATCGGCCCTTCCGTCAGGAAGCTCATTTCATTGATCAGGATTTGCACGATGGTGCCGAAGGCCAGGGTCACCATGGCCAGGTAGGGCCCCGTCACGCGCAGGGCCGGCAAGGCCAGGATGGCGCCAAACACGGCCGCGCCCAGGATACTGGCGGGGATGGCCAGCCAGAACGGCGCGCCCAGCTTGAACACCAGCACGCCCGTGGCGTACGAGCCGATGCCGAACAGGCCCGCATGGCCCAGCGACACCTGCCCCGTGTAGCCGACGACGATATCGAGGCCGAACAGCAGGATGGCGTAGATCAGAATGGTCTCGGCCAGGTGAATATAGTAGGGATTCGGGATGACGATGGGGAACAGCGCGAGCACGGCCAGGCCCGCCGCGCTCAATGCCAGCATGGTGATTTTCTTGTTCATGTCGTCCTCAGACTTTCTTGATCGCGGCTTTGCCGAACAGGCCGGACGGCTTGACGGCCAGCACCAGCAGCAACAGCAGCAGGCCTGGCACTTCCTTGTAGCCGGTGGAGATGTAGTAGCCGGTGGTGGTCTCGGCGATGCCCAGGATCAGGCCGCCGACGATGGCGCCCACGCCCGACGTCAGGCCGCCGATGATGGCCACGGCAAACGCTTTCAAGCCCAGCGAGGCGCCCATGGTAGCCCCCGTCAGTGTCAGCGGCGCCACCAGCACGCCGGCAAAGGCGGCCGTGGCCGACGACAGCGCGTAGGAAAACGTGATGACCATGCCCGTGTTGATGCCCATCAAACCGGCCGCGTCGCGGTCGTTGGCTGTCGCCACGACGGCCTTACCGTAGATCGATTTGCGGTTGAACACTTCGACGGCCAGCATGATGGCCAGCGCGCCGACGATGACGGCCACCTGCATCTGCTGCACATTGGCGCCAAACACCTGGAACGGCGCGGCCGACAGCGGCGACGGGAACATCAGGTCATCCTTGCCCCAGATGTTTTCCGCCACGTTCTTGAAAATGATGGCCAGCGCGATGGTCGACATGATCCAGCCGAATTCGGACTTGATCTTGATGGCGGGCCGCACGCCTATCCATTCGACGAACACGCCCTGCAAGGCGCCAAAGACGATGACGATGGGAATCATCAGCAGATAGCTCATGTACGGGCCGCCGTGAATGGTGCCCACCAGGGAAAGGCCCACGAGCGCGCCCAGCATCAGGGATTCGCCCTGGCCGAAATTGAGGGTGCCGGAAGTGGCAAAGGTCAGCTGGTAGCCGAAAGCGATGACGGCATAGATCATGCCCAGCGCGACGCCGCTGAAGACGAGCTGCAGGAAGATTTCCATGGTATTCCCCGGAAGACGAAAGATGAAAAAATGGCCAGTCCTGATTCCTCAAGGCTGGCCACTGCGCGGCGACTGTCTGCCAGGCTTATTTCGCGAGGACGACTTTGCCGTCCTTGACTTCACCGAAGACTGTCAGGTCGGCCGTGATCGCCTCATGGTTGGTTTTGCTGAATGGCTTGTTGTAGGTGGTGACAGCGCCCTCCACCTTCTCGTTCAGGTTTTCCAGCGCGGCGCGCACTTTCGGACCATCCGTGCCGCCAGCCTGCGTGATGGCCGCGGCCAGCAGGTAGATGGAATCGTAGCCTTGCGCGGCCGAGACGGCCGATGGCATGCGTCCGCCCGATGGCTTGTAGGCGGCCACGTAGGCGTCGATGAAGGCCTTGCGCTTCGGCGTGCTGGCATCCTGGATGAAGGTTTGCGGCATGCGCGTGCCATTGCCGTTCTTGCCCGCGTTGTCGATGAAGTTGCCCATGGCCAGGGTCCAGCTGCCGATCAGCGGTACTTTCCAGCCCAGTTTTTCCATGCCGTTGGCGATCTGCGCCAGTTCCGGGCCGATGCCGTAGGTCAGCACGACTTCCGCCCCCGCCTGCTTGGCTTTCAGCAGCTGGGCCGTCATGTCGACGTCCTTGATGTTGTATTTTTCCACGACGACGGGCTTGATGCCCTTCTTGTCGAGCGCCTTTTCCAGGTCTTCACGGCCCAGCTGGCCATAGTTGGTGGAGTCGGCCAGGATCGCCACTTTCTTGAACTTGCGGTTCTCGATCGCCTCATGCACGATCATGCCGGACTGGATGGTGTCATTGGCCGCATTGCGGAAAATGTAGTTTTCCGGCTGGTCGGCAAATTGCTTGGTGACGATGGAACCCGTCGCCACATTGTTCATGACGGGAATTTTCGCTTCCTGGTAGAAACGCTGCGACGCCAGGGCCACGCCCGTGTTGATATAACCGACGGTGGCGGCGACCTTTTCCTTGTTGATCAGCTCCTGGGCGATCTGCACGCCGCGTTCATTCTTCGCTTCGTCGTCGCGCTCGATCAGTAGCAGGGAACGGCCTAGCACGCCACCCTTGGCATTGATTTCCGCCACGGCCAGCTTGACGCCGTCGCGCATCGACACGCCCATCGGCGCGGATCCGCCCGTAAACGGTCCGGACACGCCAATCTTGATGGGGTCGGCTGCGACCGCCGCCTGCGAGAAACCCAAAACCAAACTTGCCACGAGCAATTTCTGTTTCAAATTCATTGTCATCTCCTCTGATACAACGTTTTTAATGCCACTTATTTTTATAGTCGTACGCTGGATAACCGCCCCATCGATAAATCATTGTAGGTGAGTAAACATGCACCAGCAACAACTACATATGACGCGTCGCAACATGCAGAAAAGACACAATTGCTGGCCCGATGTCAGTCTTTTGTAAGGAAAATATGTCGCAAATTGACACAGCTGCTGCACATGGACACAGTGCAGGTGTCTGATCTATGTCAAAAGTATGGCGATGCAATGCTGATATGGTCACAGAACCAGGGTCAACCGGCCATGGCGGCAACCCCATCCTTACCATGGAGACCCTATGCGCCAGCCCATGACAACCATCTGCGCCTGCCTGCTGATCGGCGGCATGAGTAGCGCCTGCAAGAACTTCACGCCGGTCGACAAGTTCGCGGGACAGACGGTGGCGATAACGGAAGTATTCAAACCCATGCTGACGCACTCCATGAACAGTTGCACCAATAATGTACGGCGCAACAGCATCATCACCGACCGCCCCTACCTTGCGCAGGAAACGGAACAGGACCTGATCCGGCGCTGCCAGGCCTACGCGACGCAATTGGCCGGTACAGCCGAACTGAACGATGTATTGAAACGCTACGCGGAAGTCCTTGCCGCGCTGGCAAACGACAAGCTGGCGAACTACAAGGACGAGATCGGCGCCCTTGGCGGTTCGCTGGACGCACTGCAGCAGTCCCATGGCATGACGCCGGTGCTCGACGCCGGCCAACTGGACAAAGTCACGCGCCTGAGCACGCTGATCAGCCAGATCGTCACGCAGCAACGACAGCAGTCGGGGATCAACGAACTGCTGGCGCGCGAAGAAGATATTTATATCATCAGCAATGCGCTGAAAAAATATGCGCAGCAAAACTACCAGGCCAATCTGCACGACGAGGGCCTGACGCTGGCCTCCCTGAATCGCTCGCTCGACAATGCCGCCGCCAGGGAACCCGTTGCCAGCAACTATCTGAAGGCCAAGCTCTACCTGGACGGGCGGCAACTGCAAGAGCGTGGCAAGGTCATCGACGCCTATATTGCCGCCATGACCGAATTGCAGAACAGTCTCAGCACCTTGCGCGCCAAGTCCATGAAAGACCCGGCATTGGAGCGTCAACTGGACATATTTGCCAAGCAAGTCGATACCCTGCAAAAGCAGGCCGCCAATTATTCACCATCCCCCTGGTAGGAGTCTGACATGGGCAACGCTATCGCACTCGATGAAAAACAAACCACGGAAATCGCCGACAAGCTGGCACAGGCCTCGAACCAGGTACTGGAGCTGCGCATCGCGCTGACAGACCGCACGCCGCCAACACCGGCAGCCGTGCTGCATGATCTCAAGCAATATGAAAGCCACCTGGACCAGATGGTGTCCTTTTTCCGCGCCCATGGCATCTACCTGATCAACCAGGGCGCGCAGCAGGCATTGGCCAATGTGAACACGGCCATCGAACAAGGCAGGAAAACAGTGGCAGACATCGAGCACACGCACGCGGCCGTCAAGGCAGCGGCAGGCCTGTTGGACCTGGCTGCCGCCCTGCTGTCGCGCAACCCGCTGGCCATTGCCGAGGCGGCGAACAGCCTGCGGACCTGACCAGGAGGGCAATCACGGCTCTGCGGCCCTGTGCCCCATCGCGTGCGTGGCCATCTTCAGGTACAGGAAGGACTGCTCCTCGTTGTGCGCATAACCCATCCGACCTTCGGCCAGGGCCACGGATTTCTGCTGCAGCGCTTCCGGGTAGTTCTGGTCGCAGGCAGCGTCGAGCCAGTAGCGTGCCCTGGCTTCGTCGCTATCGAGCAGCATGTTCGCGACGATGAACATGGCCGGCGCCACGCCGCGTTGCGCGGCCAGTTCCAGCCAGCGCAGCGCGGCGGCGCCATCCTGCGGGCCGCCCATGCCGTTCTTGAACATCAAGCCCAGGTAATACGCGGCGGGCCCGCCACCCTGCCCCGCCGCCTGCTCGAACAGGGCGCGTGCCTGCGGCTGGCTCGCCCCACCGGCGCGCATCAAGACCTTGGCCTGGGCCGTGGCATCGGACGCCGCCACAACGGGCGACGCCAGGGCAGCGGCCAGCAGCAAGTTTGCCAGCATCATTTCGACAAATCGAGCTGGTACAGGGCAAAGCCTTTGCCCGCGCCATCATCAAGCTTCAGCTGCGTGACGTTGTCGATGCCGGCCGCCTTGGCCAGATCGATCACGTTCGGCGCGGAATGGAACACCACGGGGCCTTTCGTGGCCACCTTGGCAAAGCGCCAGCTGCGCGCCGAGCCGTTTTTCGCGCGCGTCAGGTTTTTTTCCTTGGTCACGTAAGCGATCAGGAGTTCGCGGTTGTTGTCGGGCGAGGCCACCACCGTCTTGCTGCCATCGAGGCCGGGGAAATTGCCGCCGCCGCTGGCGCGGTAGTTATTTGTCGCGATCAAGAATTCCTGGCTGGCGTCCACCGGCTTGCCCTTGTACGTCAGCCCCTGGATGCGCTGGCCGGGCTTTTGCGTGACGTCGATCTGGTAGCGCACGTCGGCGCTGGTGATCGCATCGAAGTTGTAGCTCGGATGGGCCGTGTTGACCAGTTCCTGCGCTTCCAGCTTGTGCGGGTCGAGGGTATTGAAACGCTGCGCCGACTGTTCCAGCCAGGCTTTCAGTTCCGCGCCATTCATCTTCACGCCGTACAGGGCGTTTGGATACAAATACAGATCAGCCGCGTTATTCAGCGCCACATTGCCCGCCTTGACGTCCGTGTAGTCGGACACGCCGGCCGAGCCGCTCTTGAACGGCGACGACATCGACAGCACGGGCAAGTGCGCAAACTGCGGCAGGTTTGCCTTCACATACGCGGCCAGGTAGGCCGACTGCGCCTGGTTCACCACTTCGATGGCGCTGACATCGCCCACATCGGCGAAATACGTCGACATGCGGAAGTCGGTGGCGCCGACCGGCGTCTGCACGTAGGCGATCGTCGCCGCGTGTTCTTCCGCAACCAGCCTGGCGATCGCCGGGTCAGGCTGCACGTAACTCTTGTCCGCGTTCTGGATGCCGCGCGCTTCCACCGTGGTGGCGCTCTTGTCGACCACCCACCGCTTGCCGTCATGGCGCAGGGAGAGGCCGATCACACCCAGGTGCTTGCCCCACAAGTTGGCCATCACGGTCGGCACGCCATTGACCAGGCCACGGGCCTTGTCGACGCCGGGCAAATTAAACTGCGGCACCGTGCTGGCGGCGTTCGGGAACAGCTGGTGCGAGTGGCCGATCAGCATGGCGTCCACGCCCGGCACTTGCGACAGGTAGTAATTACCGTTTTCCATGCTCGGCGAATACGGACTGTCATCTAAGCCGCCGTGCGAGATCGCCACCACCAGTTCGGCGCCTTTGGCGCGCATCTCGGGGATGAATTTTTCCGCCGTCTCGCGCACGCCCTGCGTGTAGACGCGGCCTTCCAGCCAGCGCTTGTCCCAGGCCATGATGGTCGGCGGCGCAAAGCTGATGATGCCGACCTTCACGGTGGAGGTGATTGCCCTGCCATCGGGGCCGGTAGCCGTGATCTGCTTGGCTATGATGTGGTACGGCGCAAACAGGGGCTTGCCCGTCTTGACGCTGTAGACGTTGGCCAGCACTTGCGGGAACGCGGGGCCGGCGCAGCGCGGCTTGCTGGCGTCGACGCTGTCGACGTCAAACTGGTTGCCCGTCACCTGGCTCAAAAACGCCAGGCCGTAGTTGAATTCGTGGTTGCCGATGCCGCCGCCATCCACTTTCAGCAAATTCATGGCCTTGTAGATGGCCAGGGTCTGGTCGCAGGCCAGCGGTTTTACCAATGCCTGGTAGTCGGCCAGCGCCGTGCCCTGGATGGTGTCGCCGTTGTCGAGCAAAAGGTTGTTCGGATACTGCGCGCGCGCCTGGGCGATCAGCGCCGCCGTGCGTTCCAGGCCGATCGACGGCTCCGCCTGCAGCTTGTAGTAATCATAACTGAGCACATTCGCGTGCAAGTCCGTCGTCTCCAGCAGGGCCAGGGTGGCGCTGCTGCCGGCCGGCGCGGCCGATGGCGCGCGGACGGGTCCCGTGGCGGCGGGCGGCAAGGCGCCGCAGCCGGCCAGCAGCAGCGGTAACAGGGCAAGACGGGGAAATTGAAACATGATGTATTCCTGTGGAAAGACAATATCGCCAGCATCATACGCAGCACGGCAGCCCCTATCAAGGCAAAAATATTGTCGTAAATACAGCAAAATCGTCATTTTATTGCCCCGTGCAGCAGCAATTGCGCCGCGGCGGCAGCGGAAACGCGCCGCGCTCGCGTATAATTCAAGGTTTGATTTCACCATAGAAGACCAGAACATTATGGAAGCCGAACGCATCAATATCATCTCCGCCCTGCTCAACGACCTGACGGTCCGCGAAGCCGAACTTCGGAGGTATCTTTGACTTCACTGTCAAGTCGGAGAAACTAGAGCAAGTCAACGAAGAACTGGAAGACCCCACCGTCTGGAACGATCCCAAGCGCGCCCAGGACCTCGGTAAGGAGAAGAAGGCGCTGGAAGCCATCGTCTTCACCCTGGCCAAGGCCGATGCCGACCTGCGCGACACCCGCGACCTGTTCGACATGGCCCGCGAAGAAGGCGACGACGATACGCTCGAAGCGATCGAGCAGGACGTGCAGGAAATCCGCAAGGTCATCGAAAGCATGGAATTCCGCCGGATGTTCAACAATCCGATGGACCCGAACAACTGCTTCATCGACATCCAGGCCGGCGCCGGCGGTACGGAAGCCCAGGACTGGGCCTCGATGCTGCTGCGTCAGTACCTGCGCTATTGCGAACGCAAGGGCTTCAAGGTCGAAATCCTGGAACAGTCGGACGGCGAGGTCGCCGGCATCAAGACGGCCACCCTGAAGGTCGAGGGCGATCACGCCTACGGCTTCCTGCGCACGGAAACGGGCGTGCACCGCCTGGTGCGCAAGTCGCCATTCGACTCGGCCAACGGCCGCCATACCTCGTTTACGTCGCTGTTCGTGTATCCGGAAGTCGACGATTCGATCGAGATCGACGTCAACCCGGCCGATATCCGCGTCGATACCTACCGCGCGTCAGGCGCCGGTGGTCAGCACATCAACAAGACCGACTCCGCCGTCCGCATGACCCATGCGCCGACCGGTATCGTGGTGCAGTGCCAGAACGACCGTTCGCAGCACCGCAACCGCGCCGAAGCGATGGAAATGCTGAAAGCGAAACTGTACGAACATGAACTGCGCAAGCGCATGAGCGAACAGCAAAAGCTGGAAGACTCGAAAACGGACGTGGGCTGGGGTCACCAGATCCGCTCCTACGTGCTGGACCAGTCCCGCATCAAGGACTTGCGCACCGGTTTCGAGACGGGCAATACCAAGGGCGTGCTCGATGGCGACATCGACGAGTTCATTTCCGCCTCGCTCAAGCAAGGCGTATAAGGATGAACGCATCCGCTCCGGCATTGACGCAGCGCGCCTTCCTGTTCGACATGGATGGCACGATCGTCGACAACATGGCCTTCCACACGGCATCGTGGCTGGCGTTCTTTGAACGCCACGGCCATGCGCTGGACGCGGACGCCTTTTTCCGCGACACGGCAGGACGGCAAGGACATGAAATCATCGCCAAGTACCTGGGCGAGGATGCCGACCACGTCACCCTGCTGGCTGAAAAGGAAGTCGTCTACCGCGAACTGTATGGCCCGCACTTGGCGACAGTTGCCGGTTTCGACCAGCTGATCGCCAGCGCGCGCCAGGCCGGCGTCGGGCTGGTGGTGGGCACGGCCGCACCGGCCGAGAACATCGCGTTCACGCTCGACGGCCTGGACCTGCGCCACCGCTTCGACGCCATCGTCGGCGCAGCCGACGTGGAACGGGGCAAGCCGCACCCGGACGTTTTCCTGAAAGGCGCGCTGCTGGCCGGCGCGTTGCCGCATGACTGCATCGTCTTTGAGGACGCGCCCCTGGGCGTGGAAGCGGCGCGCCGTGCCGGCATGCGCGTCGTGGTGCTCACCACCACCCTGCCTGCCGAAGCGTTTGCCGCCTTCGACAACGTCATTGCCATCGTGCCGGATTTCTCCGCACTCGACGTCGACGCACTGTTTGCCAGCGTGGCGCCAGCGCTGGCGCCACATCATCAATAATCACCAACGAAGAACACCATGACTACGGATATCCAAGAACAAGCCGCCGCCCCCGATGAAAACAAGATCATCGCCGAGCGCCGCGTCAAGCTGGCAGCACTGCGCGAACAAGGCATCGCCTTCCCGAACGATTTCCGCCCCGAGCACAAGGCGGCCGATCTGCACGCGCAATACGGCAGCAAGACGCGCGAAGAGCTGGAAGCCGAACCTGTCACCGTGGTGCTGGCCGGCCGCATGATGCTCAAGCGCGAAGCGGGCAAGAAAGCCGCTTTCGCCACCCTGCAAGACGCTTCCGGCCCGAAAGCCGACGGCCGCATCCAGATCTACGCCACCCTGGACCTCACCGGCGAAGCGGCCATGGCCGCCCTGCACCACTATGATCTGGGCGATATCCTGGGCGTAACGGGCACGCTGTTCAAGACCAAGACGGACGAACTGACCATCAAGGTCACGCAACTGCGTTTGATCACCAAGTCGCTGCGCCCGCTGCCGGACAAATTCCACGGCCTGGCCGACCAGGAAACGAAGTACCGCCAGCGCTACGTCGACCTGATCATGAACGAAGAGACGCGCCGCACCTTCAAGGCGCGTACCGCCGCCATCTCGTCGATCCGCCGCTTCATGGAAAAGAACGAATTCATGGAAGTGGAAACGCCGATGCTGCACACGATCCCCGGCGGCGCGGCGGCCAAGCCATTCGTCACGCACCACAATGCGCTCGACATGGAAATGTATCTGCGTATCGCGCCCGAGCTGTACCTGAAGCGCCTGGTCGTGGGCGGCTTTGACCGCGTGTTCGAGATCAACCGCAACTTCCGCAACGAAGGCGTGTCGATCCGTCACAATCCAGAATTTACGATGATGGAATTCTACGCGGCCTACACCGACTACAAATGGCTGATGGATTTTACGGAAGCCGTCATCCGCCAGGCCGCCATCGACGCGCACGGCACCGCCACCCTGACCTACGGCGGCCGCGAGCTGGACCTGGCAAAACCGTTCCACCGCCTGACCATCGTCGAAGCGATCAACAAATACGCGCCGGGCTACACGCCGGAGCAGTTGAATGATGCGGAATTCATCAAGGAAGAGCTGAAGAAGTTCGGCGTCAAGCCGTTCGCCACGGCCGGCCTGGGCGCGCTGCAACTGGCGCTGTTCGAAGAAACGGCTGAAGCGCAGCTGTGGGAACCGACCTACATCATCGACTATCCAGTCGAAGTGTCGCCGCTGGCGCGCGCTTCCGACACGGTGGCCGGCATCACCGAACGTTTTGAATTGTTCATGGTGGGCCGCGAAATCGCCAACGGCTTCTCCGAATTGAACGATGCGGAAGACCAGTCGGCCCGCTTCCTGGCGCAAGTGGCCGCCAAGGATGCCGGCGATGAAGAGGCAATGTTCTACGACGCCGACTACATCCGCGCGCTGGAATACGGCATGCCGCCAGCCGGTGGCTGCGGCATCGGCATCGACCGCCTGATGATGATCATCACGGATTCGCCGAACATCCGCGACGTCCTGCTGTTCCCCCACCTGCGCCGCGAAGAATGATGAACACCTGAAAAATCTACTGCGCGTCGCGATTTGCGGCCTGCGATGCTCACTGTGCTATAGCACAGTTGCGCTTCTTAGCCGCAACTCCCATCCGCTCGCTACGATTTTTCAGGCGTTCGATGCTTCATGGTAAAAAAAGCCGCCTGATTTTGCGATCAGGCGGCTTTTTTTTCTTATGCGGCCTGCCGTCAGCCGGCCAGGGTCACGCGCTGGTGGCTGCGGCTGGCCTGCTGCGCCGCCAGCGCCGTGGCCAGCGCGCGCATGCCGTCGTCGCCCGTGGCGGCCGGCTGCCCTTCGCCGCGCATGGCGCGCTGGAAGGCGCGCACCGAGCGCACGTACAGGTTTTCATGCTCGACGGGGATATCGATGCTGCCGCCCTCGCGCGTCAGGCTGATGGTGCCGACGGGGCGCTGCGTCATCACGCCGGTGGCGAAGATGGTGCCCTTGGTGCCGATGATTTCCACGCCGGACAGCGAATACGGCGCGTTGAACGCGTCATGCACCTGCACCAGCGTGCCGTTGTCGAATTCGATGACGGCCATCAGACCCTCTTCCAGCCCGGCCACCGTCATGCCGCCGCTGGTGGCGCAGGCGGTGACATGGCGCGGCTCCGAGTCGAGCAGGAAGCGCAGGGTGTCGACATCGTGCACGAACATGTCGAGCGTGACGCCGCCCGACTCCGGCGCGTCCAGGCGCCAGCCGCGCAGGTGCTGCGGCAGGTTATTCGCGTGCAGCACGCGGCCATACAGGGGCTGGCCAATCTCGCCGGCGCGTATCAGTTCGCGCACCTTGCCGTGGCTGGCCGCGTTGCGCAGGTGGTGATTAATCCCCAGCACCACGCCCGCTTCGGCGCAGCCGTCCACCATGCGGCGGGCGTCGTCCAGGTTCAGCGCCAGCGGCTTTTCGCACAGCACGTGCTTGCCGGCGCGCGCCGCCTGCAAGGTCTGCGCCATATGCCATTCGTTGGTGGTGCTGATGTACACGGCATCCGCACCCGGATGCGCGAGCGCCGCATCGAGGTCCGTGTAGCTGGCGGCGATGCCGAACTGCTCGGCAAAGGCGGCGCCACGCGCCGCGTCCCGGCTGACCACGGCCAGCACTTCCGCGTCGCCCTGCTGGCCGATTGCGTCGACCATCCATTCGCGCGCCACGGTGCTGGCGCCGACCAGTATCCATCCGATTTTTTTCATTCGATTCTCCCCTTAAAAAGTGTGGCGCAGGCCGAGGTTCCAGGCCTGGTTGCCGCTGCCGTTGTCGGTGGCGTTGCCCACCACATAGGCGGCGCCGTTGCGGTTGTCGATATGCGCGTAGGCCGCATACAAGGTGCTGCGTTTCGACAGTGCATAGGTGTAGCCGATGCCGACCTGGGAAGCGTCGCCGTTGGCGGCGCGCCGGTCGTCGCGCCGCACGTACGAGAACAGGACGCGGTGCGGGCCCACCGGGATGGTGGCGCCCAGCATCAGGTCCGCGCTGTCGACCGTCGTGGCGGCGCCCGCCGTGCTCTTGCTGACGGCGACCGCGCCATGCGCCTTGACCACGCCGAAGTCCCAGGTGGCGCCCAGCACCGTGTTGCGCGCCCTGCCTGCCACCAGCGCGGTCGACAGCGTATTGGCGTCCTGGTGCGCCATGCGCACATACAGCGGCCCGCTGGCATAGGTGGCCGCCGCGCCCGCGTAGCGTTTGGCCGACGCATCGCCGGGCACTTCGCCGAAGCCGTACGCCAGTTCGCCGGAGAGTCCCCCGCGCACGGGCGAGCTGTAGGTGATGCTGTTGTCGACGCGGCTGATGTAGCCGGCCGTGAAGACGTTGCTCATCCTGCCCGCAAAACCCAGGTAAAACGGGTCCAGCGCCCCCAGGCTGCTATCGATGAACGTGTACTGGCGGCCCAGGCGCAAGGTGCCCGCCGCGCCGGCGAGGCCTGCGAAGGCCTGCCGTCCGAACAGCAGGCCGCCCTGGGCCGAAGCGCCCGTGTCGGCCAGGATGCCCGCATCCATCGTAAACAGCGCCGTCATGCCGCCGCCCAGGTCTTCGCTGCCCTTGAAACCGAGCCGCGAGCCGTTGGCGATGCCGCTGGTCACCTTGAGCACCCTGCCCCCTAGGCCACCGCTCTCGGACACGACACCCATGTCCATGATGCCGTACACGGCCACGTTCGACTGCGCGTAACACAGGCCACTGCCGGCGCCAATGATCATTGCCCCTACTACCTTCTTCTTCATCTCTTTCCCTGTCTGTGGATGCTGCACTTAGTTCACCAGATGGCGCGGACGCTCGCCCCGCAGGCCGGCCAGCAGGTTGTCCACCGCTTGCTGCGCCATGGCGTAGCGCGTTTCGTGCGTGGCCGAGCCGATATGCGGCAGCGCCACCACGTTGGCCATGTGCGGCAGCGGATTGTCCGGCGCCAGCGGTTCGCGCTCGAACACGTCGAGACCGGCGCCGTGGATGGCGCCCTGCTGCAGCGCCTCGATCAGCGCCGCCTCGTCGACGATGCGCCCGCGCGAACCGTTGATGAAGATGGCGCCGGGGCGCATCAGCGCGAACTCGCGCCGGCCCATCATGCGTTCCGTCTGCGCCGTCAGCGGCAGCACGACGCAGACGAAATCGGAACCGGCCAGCAAGTCGTCAAGCGCCACCTGGCGCGCGCCCAGCGCCGCTTCCTCCTCGGGAACCGCCTCGCCGTTCACGTACAGCACCTGCATGCCGAAGCCCAGCGCGGCGCGGCGGGCGACGGCGCGGCCGATGCGGCCCATGCCCAGCATGCCGATGGTTTTACCGTGCACATTGACGCCGTACTGGCTTTCGCCCACGCTGCGCGTCCAGCGTCCGGCCTTGACGAATTCGGCCAGTTCGACGACCCTTCGCGCGCTGGCGAGGATCAGCGCGAAGATCGTGTCGGCTGTCGTTTCCGTCAGCACGTCCGGCGTATTGGCCAGCAAGATGCCCCGTTCGCGCAGGTAATCGACGTCGAACTGGTCGACGCCCACGGAAATGGTGGAAATGATGTGCAGGTTGGCGGCCGGGTCCAGCAGTTCGCGGTCCAGGCGCACGCTGGCGCCCAGCAAGCCGTGCGCGCCGCGGATGGCGGCGGCGAATGCGGCGCGGTTGCCCGCATCGATCGCCTCGAAATACGTCACCTCGCATTCGGAGCGCAAGCGCGCCAGCAGCGGCTCGGCCAGCTTTTTATAGACAACCACATGTTTTTTCACGAGTTTTCCCCTGTTCGGTTCGAGATTAGCCCAGCGCGTCGAGCTGGGCGCGGGTCGGCAAGCCTTCCATGTCGCCCGCCACCTGGATGGCGAAGGCGCCGACCCGGTTGCCGCGCCCTACTGCCTGTGCCAGCGGCAAGCCCTCCAGCAAGGCGCTGACCAGGCCAGCAGCGAAGCCGTCTCCGGCGCCCACCGTGTCGACTACGTTGGCCACGCGCTCGCCCGCCACCATGCCGCTGTCGCCATCGGCCGTGCGGTAATAGGCGCCCTCGGCGCCCAGCTTGACGACCACCAGCCGCGCGCCCTGCTGCAAATAAAAGCCGGCGACGTCGTGCGGCAGGTCGTGGCCGGTGAGAATTTTTCCTTCCCCCAGGCCGGGCAGCACCCAGTCGGCCTTGGCGGCGAGGCGGTTGATCTGTTCGACCATGACCGCTTGCGACGGCCACAGCGAGGGCCGCAGGTTCGGATCGAACGACACGCTGCGGCCATTCGCGCGCATGAAGTCGAGCGCCTGGCCGGCGAACGCCAGGCTGGTCTCGGACAGCGCCGCGGCCACGCCCGTGGCGTGCAGGTGGCGCGCGGACAGGAAATAGGTGGGGTCGAAGTGCTCGGGCGCCAGCCGGCTGGCGGCGGAACCCTTGCGGAAGTATTCGACCAGCGGATCGGCGCCGTTCTCGGCCTTTTCCTTGAGCAGGAAACCGCTGGACTGGCCGGCCACGGCGACGACCCGGCTGCAATCGACGCCCTCGGCCTGCACGCTGGCACGGATGAAGCGGCCGAACGAGTCGTCGCCCACCCGGCTCAGCCAGCCGACTTTCAAGCCCAGGCGCGCCAGGCCGATGGCGACATTCGTCTCGGCGCCGGCCAGGCGGCGGGTGAAATGCGCCACGGCCGCCAAGTCGCCCGTTTGCTCGGCAACAAACATCGCCATCGCCTCGCCGTAGGTAACAACGTCGAGCTTCATCATGCTGCCTCCAGTATCTGAATGTAGCGGCCCGTTTCGGCCACCAGGTCGGCGCCCTCGAGCGGGAATTCGATGGCCCGCTGCACGCCCGGCGCAAAGTGCGCGAAGACGGCGCGCCAGGCCGGATCGGCTTCGGAGACGGCGCAGGCGGACAGCCGCCCGCCGTCATCCGCGACAGCTTTGCAGTGCACATAACTCACGTACGGCGCCAGCAGGCGCGCCGCCTGCTGCGCATCCTCGCCCACCCAGCGCCAGTTGCCGATGTCGAAGGTCAGCCCCACCGGCAGTCCGAGCTCGCGCGCCGCCACCAGGAAGCGCGCCATCGGCGCAAGCTTGCCGCCATGGGCCGTCTGGTCGTTTTCCACCAGCAGCGCCACGGGTGCCGCCGCCAGCTGGGCCTTCAAGGCCGGCAAGTCCGGCGCGGCGGGGTAATGGCCCAGCGACACCTTCAGGTAGCGCGCGCCCAGGCGCGCCGCCTCGTCCAGCATCTGCTGCAGCAGTGCGTGCCGCAGCAATCCGTCCGCGCCCCACAATTCGATGGGCGTGGAATACACGCAGTACAGGCCGCGCGCGGCCACCGCAGCACCCATGTGCGCCAGATCCGGCAAGTCGGAGGTGAACAATTCGCGGCGGATTTCGATGCCGGCACCGCCCGCATCGGCCACCACGTCGATGAAATGGCTTTGCCCCAGCTGCCTTACCCTGCTTGCGCCATAGGCCGACGCCGCCACCAGGACGGGGCTCATTTGATCGCTCCCGCGCCGACGAACTGGCGCGCTTCAGGCGTTTGCGGATTGCTGAAAAAGGCTTCCGACGGCCCGCTTTCCCACACCAATCCCTGGTGCATGAAGACGGTGACGTCGGCCATGCGCCGCGCGAACTCCATCTCGTGCGTCACCAAGAGCATCGTCATGCCCGCCTGCGCCAGCTCTTCCATCACCTTCAGCACTTCCTGCGTCAGTTCCGGGTCGAGCGCCGACGTCACTTCGTCGAACAGCATCACCTGCGGTTCCATCGCCAGCGAGCGGGCGATCGCCACGCGCTGCTGCTGGCCACCCGACAGCTGCTCGGGATAGGCTTCGCGCTTGTGGTCCAGGCCCACCTGCTTGAGCACGCGCAGCGCCGTGGCGCGGCCCTGGGCATCGGGCACCTTCTTGACGATGCGCGGCGCCAGCATGACGTTTTCTTCCACGGTCAGGTGGGGGAACAGGTTGTAGCTCTGGAAGACCATGCCGACGTCCTTGCGCAAGTCGAGCAGGTGTTCCTGGCGCGCCGTCAGCGTATGGCCGGCCACGACGATGCTGCCGCTGTCGATGGTTTCCAGGCCGTTGATACAGCGCAGCATGGTGCTCTTGCCGGAGCCGCTGCGGCCGATCACGGCGATCACCTGGCCCCGTTCGACGGCGAACGACACGCCCTTGAGCACGTGATTGGCGCCGAAGCTCTTGCTGATATTGTCGATGTCAACGATGGGCATGGAATTTCCTTTCCAGTGAATGGCTGTAGCGCGACAGCGGATAGCACATCGCGAAGTAGATCAGGGCGACGATGGGGAAGACGATGAAAGGCAGGAAGGTCGCATTGCTGACCAGTTGCCCTGCCCGCGTCAGTTCCACCACGCCGATGATCGAGGTGATCGACGTGTTCTTGATGATCTGCACCATGAAGCCCACGGTCGGCGGCAGCGAATGGCGCAGCGCCTGCGGCAGGATGACGTAGCGCAGCTGCTGGTAGCGGTTCAGCGCCAGCGCGGCCGATGCTTCCCACTGCTGCCGCTGCACGCCTTCGATGCAGCCGCGCCAGATCTCGCCCAGGTAGGCGCTGGCAAAGATCGTCATCGCCGCGCCGGCCGCGATGATCGGCGACAGCTTGTAGCCAAACAGGGCCAGGCCGTAATAGCTCAAAAACAGCACGATCAGCACCGGTGTGCCCTGGACCAGCTGGATGTACAGGGCGCTGATGCTACGCAGTACCGGGCTGCGCGCCGTGCGCAGCAGCGCCACCGCGAAGCCGGCGATGCCGCCCGTGATGAAGACGATCAGCGACAGGCCGATGGTCCAGCGCGTGGCCTCGAGCAGAAATTGCAGGTTATCCCAGGAAAAATCACTGATCATGTCATGCTCCCATGCGCGCCGCGCCCAGACGGCGGCGGCGTTTGAAGACGATCTGGCCCAGCACCCAGAAGCTGAAGCGGAACAGCAGGGCCAGCAGGATGTACAGCACCATCACGACGATGTAGATCTCGAAGCTGCGGAAGGTTTCCGAGTCGAGCAGGTGCGCGGCGGCCGTCAGCTCTTCGGCGGAAATGGCCGACACCACGCTCGATGCCAGCATCATCAAGGTGAACTGGCTGGCCAGCGCCGGATACACTTTTTCCAGCGCCGGCAGCAGCACCACGTGGCGCATCACCTGCCAGCGCGTCATGCCCAGAGCTTGGGCCGCTTCCAGCTGCGAGGGATGCACGGCGCCGATACCGGCGCGCACGATCTCGGCAGCATAAGCACCGAGGTTGACCGTCATGGCGACGAGCGCGGCACCGTTGGCGTCAAGCTGCAGGCCCAGCGACGGCAAGCCAAAGTAGATGATGAACAGCTGCACCAGGAACGGCGTGCTGCGGATCACTTCGACATACGCGCGCACCGCCGCGCGGGCATAGGCGGGACCGTTCTTCAGGATGACGGCGGCGCACACGCCCACCGCCAGCCCCAGCACCATCGATAAGGCGCTCAGGCGTATCGTCAGCGCCGCGCCCCACAACAGGCGGTCCAGCGATTGCATGACGAGTTCAAAATGAAATTCATACGGCATACTCAACTCCTTTCTACGTGCGCATCCCCGGCCGCGCCACCATGGCGGCGCGCCGTGCGGACAAGCACTATCGCTCTGCGGGTGGCGGTATCAGAAGGTCGGCAGCACTGGCAGCGGCGCGCCGCTCCACTTGCGCGCGATGGCGTCGAGTTCGCCGTTCAGCTTGACGTAGTAGATGAAGTTGTTAAGCCACTGGTGCAGCTCGAAGTCGCCGCGGCGGACGGCCATCGAGTTCGGCTGCAGCGAATAGGCGAAGCGCACCTCGATCTTGCCGGCGCCGCGCGTCTTGATGATGTCGAGCGCCATCGTGCTGGGGATCGAGACGGCGTCGACCTGCTTGCTGAGCAAAGCCTGGGTGACGGTGGCGTCATCCTCGAAACGCACGATGCTGGTGCCGGCCGGCGCCATGCGGCTCAGCGCCGTGTCATTCGTGGTGCCGCGCGTCACGCCCACCTTCTTGCCCTTCAGGTCGGCCAGGGCCTTGAATTTGCCGCCGACCGGCGCGACGATGGCCAGTTCGAACGCGCTGTAGGGCATGGTGAACATCAGGGTCTTGGCCCGTTCCGGCGTGGGCGCCAGGGTCGCCACGAGGAAGTCGACCTTGCCCGATTCCAGCGACGGCACGCGCGACGGCGCCGTCAGGGGCACCACTTCCACGGGCAGGTTCAGGTATTTACCGATCAGGTTGGCCACGTCGACGTCATAGCCGACGGGCACGCCCTTGGCGTCGATGCTGCCAAACGGCGGCGTGCCGCTGACCACGCCAATGGTCAGCTTGCCCTTCTTGATCAGGTCGCCAAGCGTCTGAGCGCCGGCGTCGGCCGCCGCGCCCAGGGCGCACGTTGCTGCCAGCGCGCAAGCCACGATTTTTGCGTAAAACAGTGTCGTCATCTTCATGCTTCAGTCTCCTGTGATCCCGGTACCGGCCTCGTCGAGGCGCTTCCGGGAATATTGTCAAATGGACGATTTATTTCGTCTCTTGCCGTTTTCCACCTTTACTACGCTTGACTATCCACGCCCCTTTCCAGTGTGAATACAATCTATGAAACCGGTTCCATAACTTTTCCAAAAAAAAGGGCGACGCCCTCTTCCCCGTCAGTCTCCGCCCCGGGTGGAATTGCGCACGATCAGCTTGCCCGGCAACAGCACTTCGCGCGGCGGGCATTGCTCGCCCTGCAGGCGCGACAGCATGCACGTCATCGCCGAAAAGCCGATTTCATAGGTCTGCTGCTCGATCGTGCTCAGGCCCGCCAGCGGCGACCATGGCAATTCGTCAAAGCCCAACAAGCCCACGTCCTGCGGCATGCGCAAGGCCAGGCGTTGCAGCATCAGCGCCAGTTCCAGCGCGACCATGCCGTTCGAGGCCAGCAGCGCCACGCGGCGGCCGCGCCACTGCGCCAGGCATTGCCGCACCTGCGCGTCGATGGAAGGCCGGTCGTCCAGGTCCACCGCCAGCACTTCGCCCACGCAACCGGGATGCTCGGCCATCACGGACTGGAAACCGTCGGCGCGCATCAGGCGCGAACTGACGCCCGTCAAGGGCGGCGCGATAAAGGCGATGGCGTCGAAACCCTGCTCGATCAGGTGCGCGGTGGCCAGCCGGCCCGCCTGCACATTGTCCAGGCCCACCAGATCGAAATCGGCGCCCTCGATGCGGCGATCGACCAGCACGATAGGCATGCCCGCCTGCTGCAAGTCGGACGACTCGATATTGCGTCCCTGCGTGTTGACGATCAGCCCTTCCACGCTGTACGAGCGCAGCGCGGCAAGCGACTGGCGTTCGCGCTGTTCGTCATTCCCGGTATTACACAAGATCAAGGTATAGCCATGCTGCTGGCAAGCCGCCTCCACGCCTTGCAGCACGGCCACCGTGTAAGGATTGAGCATGTCTGCCACTACCATGCCGATCAGGCGCGTGCGTCCCCGCTTGAGGCCGCGCGCCATCTGGTTCGGCTGGTAGCCGAGGCGCGCGATGGTGCTGGTGATCTGCTGGCGGATATTCTCGGACAGGGCATCGAGCTCGCCGCCGAGAAAGCGCGACACGCTCGTCTTCGACACGCCCGCCTCGCGCGCCACCTGGGCAATGGTCACGGGCCGTGCCGGCGCGCCGGAGAGGGTTTTTTTGCTGCCGCGTACTGAATCCAAGCTTGTTCTCCACTACCTGTTGACCTGCATATTTTTATTTTGGAACCGGTTCCAAAGATAGCACCCACGAATCGATGATGCAAGCGATTTGATTGCCTGTGGCGGCGAAGGAACACGATGGGAGCATCAATGGAAAAGCGCCGCCCGTCCCCGGCAAACGCAGAGGGCGGGCGGTGCGGGCTGAAAAATTACTGGACGACGGTGTAGCAAGGCACGTATGCCGTGCCTGCCAGTTTCATGCGGTGCTGCGCCACGAACGAGGCGAGCAGCGCATCCATCGGGCCGGCGATGGATTTGTCGCCGTGGATCTCGAAGTTGCCGTGCTCTTCGATTGAGCGGATGCCGTCATCCTTGACGTTGCCCGCCACCACGCCGGAAAACGCGCGGCGCAGCTGGGCCGCCAGCAAGTGCGTGGGCTGGTTCTTGTGCAGGCTCAGGTTGCGCATGTTTTCATGCGTGGGGTGGAACGGCTTCTGGAATTCGTGGTCGATCTTCAAGAGCCAATTGAAGTAATACGCATCGCTGTGCGCCTTGCGGAATTCGCGCACCTGGCGTATGCCTTCGAGCATCTCGCGCGCCACCAGTTCCGGGTCGTCGATGATGATTTTATAACGCTGCTGTGCTTCCGGGCCCAGGGTGTCGTGGATGAACTGGTTGATCTGCACGAAATACTCGCGCGACGTTTCTGGCCCCGTGAAGATCAGCGGGAAGGGAATCTCCGCATTATCCGGGTGCAGCAGGATGCCGAGGATATACAAAATCTCTTCGGCCGTGCCCGCGCCGCCAGGGAACACGACGATGCCGTGGCCGGCGCGCACGAACGCTTCCAGGCGTTTTTCGATGTCCGGCATGATGACCAGGTCATTGACGATGGGGTTCGGCGACTCGGCGGCGATGATGCCCGGCTCGGTGATGCCCAGGTAACGGCCATTGTGCAGGCGCTGCTTGGCGTGACCGATGGTGGCGCCCTTCATGGGGCCCTTCATGGCGCCCGGGCCGCAACCGGTGCAGATGTCGAGGCCGCGCAAGCCCAGCTGGTAGCCCACTTCCTTCGAATAATTGTATTCGGCGCGGTTGATCGAGTGGCCACCCCAGCAAACGACCAGATTCGGGTTGAGCTGGGTTTGCAGCACGTTGGCGTTGCGCAGGATGTGGAAGACGGCGTCCGTCACGCCTTCCGTGCTCTGCAAGTCGAATTTCGGGTTGCCCGTCACTTCATCGCTGACGAAGATGATGTCGCGCAACACCGCAAACAGGTGCTCGTGGATGCCCTTGATCATCTTGCCGTCGACAAAGGCGATGGCTGGCGCACCCTTGATGTCGAGCTTGATGCCGCGCTCGCGCTGGATGATGGAGATTTCAAACGACTGGTAGCGCTCCAGCAGGGCGCGGCCATCGTCGATGGTGCTGCCGCAATTCAAGACCGCCAGCGCGCAGCGGCGGAAAGTGTTGTACAGGCCGCCCTGGCTGGTGTCGAGCAGTTTGTTGACTTCAGTCTTGGAGAGCACGTCCAGGCGGCCTTCCGGTGAAACCAGAGTATCGATAACGTCGTGTTCCATAATGCGAAAAATTCCTTTAAAAATCGATGCTCGAAGGTCATGCAACCTTAATATACGACAAGTCAGGCAAGTTGTGCTGTGCCGCCGCAAAATCGCCGGGGCCGCCCTTGCCTGCAAACCGGTTTGACTAATATGAAACAGTCATTCTTGCTAATGCGAATCGAAATCTTCGCTCAGCGCAATTTGTAGATTAGAATGCCAGCCTATTGGAATTCCCGTGCGTGAGGTTCTTCATGAGAGTCCCCGCCGCCCGCAGGCTTCCATAAGTTCGTTGTATCGATTGACTATAATAATTTTTCAGGAGGAACCGCATGAGCGGTGCGACTACGCCCAACAAGGAAGCCGTTATTCCCGAGTTCAAGCAGATTATGGGCCATCCAAGCCCATTGTGGATGTTGTTCATGACTGAATTCTGGGAACGCTTCGCGTTCTACGGAGTTCGCTGGGCGCTGGTACTGTACATCGTTGCCCAGTTCCATGGCGGCGACGGTTCGGGACAGGCAGCGGCCAACCTTACCTACGGTTCCTTCCTCGCGCTGGTGTACGCCGGCGCCCTGTTCGGCGGCTACATCGCCGACCGGGTCATCGGTTACCAGCGCTCCATCCTGCTGGGCGCCGTCTTCATGGCTGCAGGCCTGTTCTGCATCTCGGTACCGAACCAGGACATCTTCAACCTGGGCCTGGCCACCATGATCGTCGGTAACGGCATGTTCAAACCGAACATCTCGACCATGGTCGGCAAGCTGTACACGACAGCCGACCCGCGCCGCGACAGTGGCTTCACGATCTTCTACATGGGTATCAACATGGGCGCCATGGTTGCCCCTGTCTTCACCCAGTGGTTGGCCGAGTCGATCTTCGGCACCAGCGCCATGCCATCGTACAAGATGGTCTTCATGGCTTCCGGTTTCGGCATGCTGATCAGTCTAGTATGGTTCGCCATTGGCCGCCGCGCCCTGAAGGGCATCGGCGCACCGGAAGCCGGTTCCGGCAACCCGATGCGCGTCCTCTGGGTGGCCGTCGGTTCCCTGTGCGTGATCCCGCTCGTCTACTTCCTGCTGACCGTCGGCGCTGAAAAGCTGCAAATCGTCCTGACCGCGCTGTTCATCGGCCTGGCCGTGATGCTGATGATCGAAGGCATACGCAACGGTAAAGTTGCGCGTGACCGTGTCATCGCCATGCTGCTGATCTTTGTCTTCAACATCCTGTTCTGGATGTTCTTCGAACAGGCAGGCAGCTCGTTCACCTTCCTGGCTGACAAGATCGTCAACCGCGACCTGGGCTTCTGGATCTTCCCGACCGCCTACTTCCAGACCGTCAATTCGGTCGCCATCATCGTCTTCGCGCCGATCATCGCCGCCATCTGGGTCTTCCTGGCGCGCCACAACGTCAATCCTTCGATCCCGCGCAAATTCGGCCTGGGCTTGCTGGGCAATGCGGTCGCCTTCGGCCTGCTGATCTTCGCTCTGTCGAGCCTGGTTGGCGCCGATAACAAGATCCCGTTCTGGACCTTGACCACCGTGTACGTGCTGCAATCGATCGGCGAGCTGTGCCTGTCGCCTATCGGCCTGTCGATGGTCACCAAGCTGGCGCCAGTGCGCCTGGTCGGCCTGGGCATGGGCGGCTGGTTCCTGTCGACCGGTATCGGCAACAACCTGTCGGGCATCTTCGCCAGCCACGTCAGCGGCGAAAGCGGCATGTCGGTGCAATCGGCCCTGTCCGGCTACACCTTCGGCTTCTGGTCCCTGCTGGGCGCCGGCGTGATCCTGTTCCTGATCGCACCGCTGATCAACAAACTGATGCACGGCGTGAAGTAAGCGTCTTGCGCTAGATCAAAACGGCGGCCTGCGGGCCGCCGTTTTTCATGGCCGCGCCGGTTTTCCCCTTGCCGGACGGTACAATACGGCCAGGGCCACCGGCCACTCCACTCACATCACCAAAGAATATTATGTCCAGCATCTCCACCACCACGCCCCTCTCCGACGACGAATACGCCGAACTTGACACCCTGCTGGCCGCGCCTGCCCTGGCCGGAGCCGCCATGGACGTATCGATGCTGGAAGGTTTTCTCACGGCCGTCGCCCTGAGCCCGAAGCAAATTGCAGTTGAGCAATGGTTGCCGTGGGTCTGGGACAAGGCGACCGGCACTGCGGCGCCCGCGCCAGATGCTGACAGCGAACGGGCAGCCAGCTTGGCCCGGCGCCACCATGCCTACATGGTCGAATGGCTGGCGAAGGACCCGGACAGCTTCGAACCCATCTATGTGTGCGGCCCCGAATGGAGCGTGCCTGCCTGGTGCGCCGGTTTTGTGCTTGGCACGAGCCTGGACAAGCCCCAGTGGGCGGCCCTGGCCGTCAGCCACCCGGAGTACCTGGCACCGTTCCAGCACCTGGCCACGGCCAGCGAGCTCGATGACGATGCGGCCGAAACGGCCATGGATGGCGTGATTCCTTGCGTGATCGCCATCAACGCGGCCTGGGCGCGCCAGCGCCACCTGAAAAGCCAGGCACAAAGCCAGCCCGGCGCCACCGTGCTGCGCGAACTGCCGAAGACGGGCCGCAACGACCCGTGCCACTGCGGCAGCGGCAAGAAGTACAAGAAATGCTGCGCCGACGCCGATAGCGCGGCCACCTGAGACGCTATCTCCTTGCGCCAGCTGCTGACGGCCATCCTGCGCTTCCTGCTGCGCCATGCGCTGCAGTTCGCCCTGTTCATCGCCATCCTGCTGGCCGGACGCCTGCTGCTGGCCGAATGGCGCGCCTACAGCGCTGGCAGCGAAGCCGTCACCGCGCTCAGGCTGGCCGCCGGCGGCGCCGATCATCATGGCGCCGGCCTGGCCGCTGCCGCCACGGACCGCATCAACGCCCTGCGGCAAGCGCCACAAGCAAGCATCGCCGCGCGCCTGGCGCAAGTGCAGGCGCAATTGGCCGCCTTGCGCGCGCGGCAGCAGCCGTCGCTGTTCAGCCTCCCCCTGCCCGACACGAACACCCTGGCCCTGCACGCGCAAGACGAAGCGGCGCGCCGCGTGGAGATCGAAGTGCTGGTACAGGAAGCCCGTTATCTGACGGCCCTGCAGGCGGCGATCAGTGGCGAAGATGCACGCCAGACGCTGGCGCGCCTGCACGCGGACCACGTGCGCGCGTATGCGGCACTGCAAAATAATCTGCGCCAGCGCCGTGAACTGGAAGCGCAGCATCCGCTGGCGGCACGCCTGCCCGGCAGCGACGCCTATGCGCAGCTGTCGCAGCTTGAAGCGCAGGATCAGCGTTTGCGCGAGATCAACCTGCAAGCGTATCAGGCCTGGGCAACGCAGCGCACACGCACCAGCGCCACTCACTCCGCCCGCCCCGCCCCATTTGCCATCGACGAGCAAACCTTGAGCGGCGCGCTGGCGCCCGTGCAGGCGGCGATTACGGCCGGCGAAGGACAGCTGGCGCGCAACTGGATCGCCCGCTGGCGCGCGCCCGTCATGGACGTGGCGCCCACCGCCGCCCTGCTGATGCTGTCGGCCATGTTGCTGCCCGCCGCCATCAAGGCCTTCTTTTACTTCGTGCTGGCGCCCGTCGCATCCCGTTTGCCGCCGCTGTCGATCGCGCGCACATTGCAGCTCAACGCCGCCAGTCTGCCCCTGCCGCCGCAGGGCAAATCGCGCATTTCCGCCGTCTCGCAGGGCTTGCTGCTGCAGCCTGGCCAGCGGATGCTGATCCATCCCGAGTACCTGCAATCGTCGCCCGTCAGTACGCATAAACGCACGCAGTGGCTGCTGGACTGGCGCTTTCCATTTACCAGCCTGGCCGCCGGCATGGTGGCACTGACGCGGCTGGAAAGCGAAACCACAGCATCCGTGACGATTTCCGCCAGCGACGACCCGCTGCTGGAAGTGGCCATCGTCCACCTGCCGGCCGGCAGCGCCCTCGTGTTCCAGCCACGGGGACTGGTCGGCCTGGTCTGCGACGCGAATCAACCGCTGGCGATATCGAGCCACTGGTGCCTGGGCAGCCTGCACGCCTGGCTCACCTTGCAGCTGCGCTTCATCGTCTTTCGCGGCCCCGTCACCCTGATCGTGCGCGGCTGCCGCGGCGTGCGCCTGGAACGGGCCGGCCAGGGGCGCTCCATCAGCCAGTCCGCCACCCTGGGCTTTACCACCGACGTGCTGTATTCGACCTTGCGCAGCGAAACCTTCATCCCCTACCTGCGCGGCCAGCAGGCGCTGCTCAACGACCGCTTCGACGGCGACAACGGCGTCTACCTGTACGAAGAAACCCCGCGCCACGGCAAGCAGCCGGGCAAGGTAGGCAGCTGGTTCGAGGGGTTCACCGACGCCATATTGAAAGTGTTCGGCATCTAGCCGGAGCAACCCTATGAACGACTTCCTGTTTGCCGACTTTCTCGAGGACCATGCCACGTATGCGGCGGCAGAGGCCTACTGGCAGGCACGCCTGGCCTTCTTCGAGGGGCAGTGCGCGCCGTATCTGCGCACGGCGTTTGCCAATGGCCAGCCATTCTATGACGGCAATCCCATCGTCAACCTGGCGGACCGCAACGCCGGCAAGGCGGCGCGCATCGTGCAGCAATGCCCGCATGAATTCGGCCACGACTACACGAGCTTCGAGCAAGCCATCGAGCTGGCCGGCCCCAACGGGCACCGCCCGGCGCAGGAAAAGATCATCGTGCTGACCTTGACGCAGGCAACGGCGCAAAGGGCCGAGGATGAACTGCGGGCGTGGTTCATGCCTGGCTAAAGGCCACACCCTCCGGCACAAAATCGGGCTGCAGCAAACCAAAGACGTGCAGGTCGACAAACACGCCATTTAACAGCTCCCCTTGCCGCAGCACGCCCTCGTGCGCAAACCCCAGCCGCTCTGCCAGCGCCATGCTGGCGTGATTGCCGGCAGCGCACTGCAATTCGATGCGGTGCAACTGCAGCGCGCCAAACGCATGCGCGAGGACGGCGCGCACCGCGGCACTGGCGATGCCCCGGCCCTGGAACTGGCTTCCGAGGTAATAACCGATCCGGGCATTGCGCTCCGCTGCGTCGATGTCTTTCAGGCGGATGCTGCCGCACAAGGCCGTAGCGGAGAAAACATGCCACTCCAGGACGTCACCGCTGGCTGCGCGCGCGCAAGCGGCCTGCAGATAGGCCTGCGCCTCGCCGAACGAGTCCAGCTGCACCACGGCAGGCAAATAAGCTTGCAGGTGCTCACGGTTTTGCGCCACCAGGGTGGCCAGCGCTTGCGCGTGTTCAGGCAAGGTTGGAACAATGGAAATATCAGGAAATGCTGAAAGATTCGGATGCATATGTCCCTGGCGGGCCGGTAAAGTTAAAGTGGAAACGCGCAGCCATAGCGCTACGCCGCAATCGAATGCGACACCGTCAGCCACTCGCCCGGCTGCAGATTCGCCGCCGCCTCGCGGGTGGCCAGCACGCTGTCCGGGTCCAGGTCCGAGCGTTTCAGCTTGTAGGAATAGGCGAAATCGTCGGCATCGAATGCCTGCCCCGCCTTGACGTAATACTTGAAGCCGACAAAGGAGTCGGGATTGGTGACGACCGAGTACTCAAGCGTGACATTGTTCATGGCGGGCCTCGTCAACGGTGGTGAGGCATCCATTATGCGTCAATTCCGGCGGCAGCGACGCGGCGGCTGCTCCTTGCGGCAAGTCAATAGCCCTGCCGGCCGCCAGCGCTACAGTAGGCAGAGTCCACCACCAAACACTACTGCCATGCGCACCTTGCTCACGAAGATCCGCAACACACTGGCGCCGCAGGCGGGCCTGCCGGCGGCGGCGCGCATGGAGCGGACGTCGGACCGGCGCGGCCTGCCCTTCTTCGATCCCGGCCCGCAAGCCGTCGTCAAGGCCTGCACGGCCTGGCTATGCGCGGCGCAGGACCATTCCAGCTCAAACGACGGCGGCGTCGCGCGCGACTACAATTTGCTGACAGGCTGGTCGAGTTCCTACCCGGAGACCACCGGCTACATCATCCCCACCGTCATCGCCCTGGCGCAGCGCACGGGCGATCATGGTGGGGGTGATGCACTGCACGGGCGCGCGCGGCGCATGCTCGATTGGTGCGTGGCCATCCAGTTCCCGCAAGGCGGCTTCCAGGGCGGGAAGATCGACTCCACCCCGCGCGTGCCCGTCACCTTCAACACGGGCCAGATCCTGCTTGGCCTGGCCGCCGGCGTGGCAGCATACGGCGAAGCCTACCGGGACGGCATGCAGCGCGCGGCAAGCTGGCTGCGCGACAGCCAGGATGCCGACGGCTGCTGGCGCAGGCATCCGACGCCGTTCGCCAGCGCGGGCGACAAGGCCTACGAAACGCATGTGGCGTGGGGCCTGTTCGAAGCGGACCGCATCGCGCCGGGACACGGCTATGGCGCGGCCGGCCTGCGCCAGGTCGACTGGGCGCTGAGCAAACAGCGTCTCAATGGCTGGTTCGCTTCGAACTGCCTCGACAATCCGCTCCTGCCCCTGACCCATACCATCGGCTATGCCTTGCGCGGCCTGCTCGAAGCGCACCGTTTTTCGGCGCGCGCCGACCTGCTGGACGCCGCCGCGCGCACCGGCACGAGCATCGCCAGGGCCGTGGCGGCCGACGGCTACCTGGCGGGCCGCCTCGGTCCGGACTTCCAGCCGGGGGCCTGCTACGCCTGCCTCACGGGCTCCGCGCAAAACGCGCATTGTCTGTTCCTGCTGTACCAGCTCACGGGCGAGCGGCGCTACCTCGACGCAGGGCGCCGCCTGAACAGGTTCGTGCGGCGCTCCGTCAGCATCGACGGCCCCTTGCACGCGCGCGGCGGCGTCAAGGGTTCGTTTCCCGTCGATGGCGATTACGGCACCTGGGCTTACCTGAACTGGGCCGCCAAGTTCTGCATCGATGCGAACCTGCTGGAACTGGAAATCGGCGATGCTTGAACGGGCCAAACGCGCCGCCAGGGCCGCGCTGGAAGCGTGGCGCCGCGCCGCCAGCGCCAGTCACGTGCGCCAGAGCAGGCCCCACGTGACGCGCGCCACGCTGGCGTCCGGCCTGGCGCGGCTCGGCGTGGCGCCAGGCGATACGCTGTTCGTGCATTCCTCGCTGAAAAGCCTGGGCTATGTCGAAGGCGGCGCAGTGGCCGTGATAAGTGCCCTGCAAGACGCCGTCGGCCCGCAAGGCACCCTGCTGCTGCCCACCTACTATCTGCCCGGCGGCTCCGTGCGCGCCACCTGCGCCATGCCGGACTATGTATTCGACCCGCGCCGCCATGGCACGCACATGGGACGGTTGCCCGAAGCGTTTCTGGCAAGCGGCAATATCCACCGCAGCATCCACCCTACTCACTCCGTGTCCGCGTGGGGCCGCCATGCCGCCGATCTGACCGAGGCGCACCACCGCGCGCCCTCGATCTTCGGCATGGGCTCGCCCTGGCAGCGCTTCATCGGCTGCGAGCACGCGAAGGTGTTGGGCCTGGGTATTTCCATGGGGCCGGTGACGTTCTATCACGCGCTGGAAGACGCCATGGGCGACGCCTTTCCCGTGCCCGTCTGGGAAGACAATACAAAGCTGCTGGCTTGCCTGGACCATGCTGGCCGGCGCTGGGACGTGCCCGTGCGCCCTTTCGATCCGGCAGTCGCCCAGCGCCGCATCGACCATGCAAGCCGGGACGACTTGCGCGATTATTTTGCGCGCGAATTCGACGCCGCCGGCCTGCGCGTGAAGGGCCAGGTTGGCGATGCGGCGTCGTGGTGCATTCCCGCGCAGGCGTTTTATGCGCACCTGCACCGGCTGGCGTCCGAACACGTGACGATCTACGCCAGCGCGGCGCAGCTGGCGGCCCGGCCCATCGGACGCGCATGAAAAAACCGCCCGGATCGTCATGACACCGGGCGGTTTTACTTGGGTTGGCTACAACATCAAGCCTGCGGGCGGTCCGCCTTCTTCTCTCTTGCGACGATATACAGCAGCACGATGATGGCCGCATACGGCAGCAGCGACAGCGCATCCGAATGCAGGCCCGCGTAGAACGGATTGCCATGCTCGGCCCAGTCGGCCATCATCTGGTCGAAGTGCGTCAGCACGCCGGCCGTAATGGCGATGATGATGCCGGCCAGCGCGCCGCCGGCGATGTAGCCGGAGGCCAGCAGCACGCCCGAACTGCGGTCGCCCGCCAGCTGGCGTTCTTCCTCGTTCAGCTTTGCATTGTGTTCCAGCTTGTTGTTGCGGCGGTCCGCCAGCCAGCGCACCAGGCCACCGACGAAAATCGGCAAGGTGGACGACAGCGGCAAGTACACGCCAACGGAAAACGCCAGCGACGGGATGCCGGCCATTTCCAGCACCACGGCGATCATCACGCCGAACAGCACCAGGGTCCACGGCAGCTGCTGGTCGAGGATGCCCTTGATGATGTAGGACATCAGCACGGCCTTCGGCGCATCGTATTTCTTCACTTCCGAGCCGTCCGGACGCTTGCTGTAATGGCCATTGATGCCCGGATCGACCAGGTAGGCCAGCTGGCCATCTTCCTTGACGAAATACTTGCCGGCCGGGCCGCCCACGGTGTCCGTCTTTTGCCAGACTTTATACGTGTTGTGGTCCGTATCGGCTTGCGGGCCATGCAGTTCGCCCGTCACCGTCAGCTTCGACGCATCGACCGTCAGGCCAGGCGCCACTTGCGCGGCCGGCACGTAAACGGTGCTCGCTTCGTTCAGTTTCAGCAAAATCGGACCGAGGATCAGCGCCGACGACAAGGCACCCGCCAGAATCGCGTACTGCTGCAGGCGCGGCGTGGCGCCCACCAGGTAGCCGGTTTTCAAGTCTTGCGAGGTGGTGCCCGCATTGCTGGCGGCGATGCACACGATGGCGCCCACCGACAGGGCAGTCACATAGTAACGCCCGCCCGTCCAGCCCATGATCAGGAAGATCAGGCAAGTGAACAGCAAGGTGGCCACGGCCATGCCGGAAATCGGGTTCGACGACGAGCCGATTTCGCCCGTCAGGCGCGACGACACGGTGGCGAACAAAAAGCCGAAGACGAGGATCAGCAGCGCGCCGAGGAAGTTCATGTGCAGCGGCGTGGCGAAGGTGATCACGGCGATGATGGACAGGCAGCCGATGATGACCCATTTCAGTGGGATATCCTGGTCCGTGCGCAGGGTGGAATTGCTCTTGACGCCCTTGCCGATGCCTTTCAGGCCGGCCGACAGGCTGCGCCAGATCATGGGCATGGCGCGCACCAGCGAAATCAGGCCGCCGGCGGCCACGGCGCCCGCGCCGATATACAGCACGTAGGCGCTGCGCACGTCATCCGCGCCCATTTCGCTGATCAACTTGGTGCCCGGCGAGAGCACGGTGGTCAGGCTGTCGCCGAAGAACTTGATCATCGGGATCAAGAGCAGATACGAGAGCACGCCGCCGGCCGCCATGGTGGCGGCGATGCGCGGGCCGATGATGTAGCCCACGCCCAGCAATTCAGGGGAAATCTCGGCGCCGATGGAGCCGCCCTTCAGCGGCGCGGCAAATTCCACGCCCGGCGTATCCCGCCAGCCCTTGAACGAGATATTGAAGACTTTATACAGCAAGCCGACGGCAAAGCCGCCGAAGATGATCTTCGCGCGGCGCTTGGCGTCCAGCGCGGCAGCCGAATCCTTTTCGATGCTTTCGCCGGCGGCGATGCGCGATTCTTCCGTGGCGGCCGCCTTGAGTACTTCGGCGCAAGCCGTGCCTTCGGGGAATTTGAGTTCCTTGTGCTGGTCGACGATCATGGTGCGGCGCATGGGGATCATCATCAGGATGCCCAGCAGGCCGCCGAGGATACCGACCAGCATGACCCGCGAGATTTCCAGGTCGAAGCCGAGGATCAGGATGGCGGGCATGGTCACGCCCAGGCCGAAGGCCAGCGATTCGCCGGCCGAACCGGCCGTTTGCGTGATGCTGTTTTCCAGGATCGACGAATCCTTGCCGCCCACCTTCTTGGCCAGGCCGAACAGGGTGATGGCGATCACGGCGACGGGAATCGAGGCGCTGACGGTCAGGCCCACTTTCAGCACCAGGTACAGCGAGGAGGCGCCAAAGACCATCCCCAGGATGACGCCCATGAACAGCGCGCGGAAGGTCATCTCGGGCAGCTTCGCATCGGCCGGGATATAGGGCTTCACGACGCTCGGTGTTGCATCTTTTGCCATGGATATTTCCTTAATTTTTAAAAATAAACAGCCCGGATTGACGCCCGGGCTATTTTCTTGAAGCCGAGACTATCGCACAGCCGCGTTTCGATGAAAAGGTTTTTTGCTCCCGGTCCCGGCGCCTGGCCCGGCGCCCGCCCGCACGGGAGGCGCTGGCGCATTGGTCTATAATCGCTGCCACCGTGCCTTGCACGCTCACGTGAGACTGCCTTGACTGCCAAACGAACCGGATTCCCCTGGCCTTCCCGCCGCGCCACCGTGCGCGGCTTCATCATCGCCGGCTGCGCTGCGCTGGCCGCCGCCGTGCTGCTGGCCGCCTACCTGTTCCTGTATGTGCGCCCGCGCCTGCCCGAGCTGGACGTCATCACCGACTACCAGCCGAAGATACCGCTGCGCGTGTACACGGCCGACAATGTGCTGATCGGCGAATTCGGCGAAGAACACCGCGACTTCGTGCCGATCGCGCAAGTGCCGGAAATGATGAAAAAGGCCTTGCTGGCCATCGAGGATGGCCGCTTCTACGAACACCACGGCATCGACTTCGTGCGCGCCGGCGGCGCCGTGCTGTCGAACCTGCGCCACGGCTTCGGCCACGGCGGCGGTTCCACCATCACCATGCAGGTGGCGCGCAACTTCTTCCTGACGCGCGAAAAAGTCGCCTCGCGCAAGCTCAATGAAATCATGCTGGCCCTGAAAATCGAGGCTGCCCTGTCAAAAGACCAGATTCTCGAGCTGTACATGAACCAGATGTACCTGGGCCAGCGCTCGTTCGGCTTCGGCAGCGCGGCGCAGACCTACTTCGGCAAACCGCTGAATGAACTGTCGATCGCGGAAATGGCCATGCTGGCCGGCCTGCCGCAAAACCCGTCGCGCCATAACCCGATCAGCAATCCCAAAAAGGCGCACGCGCGCCAGCAACTGGTCTTGAAACGCATGCGCGAACTCGATTACATCAGCGAAGGCCAGTACCAGCAGGCGCTGGCCCAGCCGCTGCATATCAATACCCGCGGCAAGCAGGGTTTCGACACGCACGCCGAATACGTGGCCGAACTGGCGCGCCAGGCCGTGTATGCCCAGTACAAGGAGGACAGCTACACCAAGGGCATCAGCGTCTACACGACGATCCTGAAAGCGGACCAGGACGCGGCCTACGCCTCGACGCGCCGCAACGTCATCGCCTACGACCAGCGCCACGGCTACCGCGGCCCGGAAACCTTCATCGACATGCCGCTTGAGGCCGAGCAGCGCGACGACGCCATCGATGCTGCACTGCAAAAACGCCCGGACAGCGACGGCCTGATCGCCGCCGTCGTCACGGAAGTGGTTAGCGGCAAGGTGGTGGCCGACACGGGCGACGGCGACGCCAAGACCATCACGGGCGAAGGCCTGCGCTTTGCCGCCCCGGCCCTGTCCGCCAAGGCCAGCGCTGGCATCAAGCTGCGCCCGGGCGCCGTGATCCGCATCAGCAAGGATGGCAAGGGCAACTGGGCCATCACGCAAGTGCCGCTGGTGGCCGCCGCCTTCGTCTCGCTCGATGCGGAAACGGGCGCCTACCACGCCATGGTGGGCGGCTTCGACTACAACCTGCAAAAGTTCAACCACGTCACGCAAGCCTGGCGCCAGCCCGGTTCGGCCATGAAGCCCTTCGTGTATTCGGCGGCGCTGGAAAAAGGCTTTTCGCCGGCCACCCTGATCAACGACGTGCCCCTGGAAATGCAGGCGGGCGGCAAGGTGTGGGCGCCGCAGAATGACGACTTCAAGTTCGACGGCCCGATCACCATGCGCTACGCGCTGGCGCAATCGAAGAACGTGGCCTCGGTGCGCATCCTGCGCGCGCTGGGCGTGTCGTACACGCACGACTTCATGGAAAAATTCGGTTTCGACCCGGCGCGCCAGCCCAGCAATCTGACGATGGCGCTGGGCACGGGTTCCGTCACGCCCGTGCAGATGGCGGGTGCCTACGCCCTGTTCGCCAACGGCGGCCACCAGGTGGAACCGTATTTGATCGACCGCATCGTCGACGCCAAGGGCACGGTGCTGATGCAGACCAAACCGCCCGCGCCGAACGATGACAAGACCCTGGCGCTAGACCCGCGCAACGCCTTCGTGATGGACAGCATGCTGCGCGAAGTCACGCGCACCGGCACGGGCGCGGCGGCGACGAAAAAACTGGGGCGCGGCGACATCGCGGGCAAGACGGGCACCACCAGCGACGCCGTCGACGGCTGGTTCGCCGGCTATGGCGGCGGCATCGTGGCGGTGGCGTGGATGGGCTATGACGAACCCAAATCCCTGGGCGGGCGCGAATTCGGCTCCTCGCTGGCCATGCCGATCTGGATCGACTACATGCGCACGGCCCTGTCGACGCGCCCGCAAGTCACGCGCGCCGTGCCGGCGGGCCTGAGTCAGGTCGACGGCGAGTGGCTGTACGACGAATTCATCGACATGAATGGCGTCAAGACGCTGGATATGGACGTGGAGACGCCGACGGATCCCGCGGCCGTGCCGGAGACGGTGCCGGTGGAAACGAACTAGATGAAAAAGCCAGGAGCGATCCTGGCTTTTTTTTCGGCCGCGTTTTTTACGCCGCTTTGACCATGCTCAAATACCCGCGCACCGTACTGACGACGCTGTCGGCAAAATCGTCGACATTGACCTTCGCCGCGCGGTACTTCCAGCGTTTCACGTACCAGTCCTGGAACAGGGCCAGGCAGTGTGCGGCCAGCAAGGTGGGATCGCCCTGCGGCTTCGGTTCGATTTCCCCGATGGTGGCGGCGATCAGGGTCTGCACATACAGTTCCGAATTTTTCGCCATGCTGCGCTGCTCCACCTGCAGCACGCGCGAATCCATGAAGACAAAATAAAACCACGGCTGCAGCACTTCGGACAGGTAGATCGACGAGCGTATCATCGCTTCCAGGCGGTCCAGCGGCGACTTCACGTCCGCAAACAGCAGCGGCAAGGCTTGCGTGGCGTGGCGCACCACGTCCTCGATCATTTCGGCCAGTTGATCCTTGCTGGTGATATAGCCATACAGGCCGCCCATCGACAGCCCGGTCTCGCGGCACAAATCGCGCAAGCTCATGGCGCGGAAGCCCACGTCATTGGCCAGGCGGAAGGTGGCGACGAAGATGCGTTCAAGATTTTCCAGCGCCGGCTTGCGGCGTTTGACGCCGATGCGCTCCGCGTGGCGGTCAAGAATATATTCCCAGATGTTTTCGCCATTTAACGGCGTCATCTGCTGAAACTGTTCAAAATTAAAATGGGTCGACAAGTGCATTCCCAAGTAACGGTGGAGGAGCGATATCCATGCCATGCAGGTACGCGGCATGGCAAGACGGCGGGACGGCGGATGCCGGGCCGATTATAGCTCAGGAAAACAACTATTTGACTTTTCAACTATGCAATGGGTGCATAAGCAACGCCAAATTCCCACAGTTATTGCGCTGCATCATGCAATTCAAATGCAATTTAAATCCAGCAGTGCTACATTCAAAAAACCGAGCGCTCGCTATTTTTAATGCATCGAGAATGTAAGGAGCACACGGTTCACCGCTACAGCATCGACATTTCCATATTATTCAAATAACGGAGACAAAATGAAGACTCGCTTCTGGCAATTGCTATCCACCCTGCTGTTTTCCCTCGCCATCCTGCCCGGCAGCGCCAGCGCCGCCGGCTACACGCAAACGAAGTACCCGATCGTGCTCGTGCACGGCCTGTTCGGCTTTGACAAGCTCGGTCCGGTCGAATATTTTTATGGCGTCCCCGCCGCCCTGCGCAGCGGGGGCGCGCAAGTGTATGTGACCACCGTGTCGGCCGCCAACAGCACGGAAGTGCGCGGCGAGCAGTTGCTGTCGCAGGTGCGGCAAATTCTCGCCGCCACGGGCGCGGCCAAGGTCAATCTGATCGGCCATAGCCACGGCGGCCCCACGGCCCGCTATGTCGCCTCCGTGCGCCCCGACCTGGTGGCGTCCGTCACCAGCGTGGCGGGCGTAAACAAGGGTTCCAAGGTGGCCGATATCCTCAGCGGCGCCATTCCCAACACCAGCAACGCGCTGGGCAACGCGCTTGCCTCCCTGATCGGCATTTTGTCGGGCAACAAGGGCTTGCCGCAAAACGCGGGCGCCTCGCTGGCGTCGCTGTCCACGGCCGGCTCGCTGGCGTTCAATAGCCGCCACCCGCAAGGCGTACCCACCTCCGCCTGCGGCGAAGGCGCCTACCAGGTGCAAGGCGTGCACTACTTTTCGTGGAGCGGCGCGCAACCGTACACAAATGTGCTCGACGTGGGCGACCCGGCACTGGCAGCCATCAGCCTGGCCTTCGGCGGCGTCAAGAACGATGGCCTGGTGAGCAGCTGCTCCAGCCACCTGGGCAAGGTGATCCGCGACGACTACGCCATGAACCACCTCGATGAAGTCAACCAGTTCGTCGGTATCGTCAACCTGTTCGAGACGAGCCCCGTCACGGTCTTCCGCCAGCAAGCCAACCGCCTGCAAGGCCTGGGACTGTAAGGAGAAGCGCATGCACGCGAAATGGATCATCGGCGGCAGCCTGGCGGCCCTGGCCTTGTACCTGGTGCTGCGCCCGGGCGAGGCGCCCGCCCCGCCGCCGGAAAAGGCGGAACCGGACCTGTTCGCGTTCGTGAGCTCGATGGAAGGCACGCGGCCCGACGGCAACGTGACGGTGGCCGCCGGCGACAAGCTGGTGGTCGACGCGGAACTGGGCCACCTGTTCGACTACTATCTGGCGGGCCTCGGTGAAAAGCCGCTGGCCGCCATCCGCAGCCAGATCGAGGCGGAACTCGACAAGCGCCTGGCGCCCGTGCCCGCCCGCGAAGCGAAACGCCTGCTGGGCGCGTACCTGGCTTACAAGCAGGCGCTGGCCGGCGCGGAACAGGCCTTGCCGGCGCAAGCCGATCCCGCCGTGGCGGCGCGCGCGCGCCTGCAAGCCATGCGCACCTTGCGCGGCAATTACTTTACAGCCGAGGAAAGCGCGGGCCTGTTCGGCGCCAGCGACGCGTATGACGACGACGCCGTGGCGCGCATGGCGATACTCGGCGACAGCTCGCTCGACGAGGCGCAGCGCCAGGCGCAACTGGCCGCGCTGGACCAGAACATGTCGCCGGCCCAGCGCGCCGCGCGCGATGCGCCGCTGCAGGTGGCGCAGCTGGACGCCTCCGTCAAGGCCTTGCGGGCACAGGGCGGCGGCGAAAATGAAGTCTATCGCCTGCGCGCCAGCACGTTTACGCCGGCGGCGGCGGCGCGCCTGGCGGAGCTGGACCGCGAGGAATCGCAGTGGCAGCAGCGCATCATCGCGTACCAGGCTGCCAAGGCACAGCAGGCCAGCCTTCCCGGCGGCGCGCAGGATGCGGCAGCCCTGCAGCAGCTGCGCGATGCCAGTTTCACACCGGAGGAACAGCGCCGGCTGGGCGCCTACGAATAGCGCTCAGGCCAGCTGCACCAGCAAAGCCGCCGCCGCCATCACGTCCGAAGTGTCGCGCCCCTGCCGGTAGCCGCCATGCACAGGGGCCAGCACGGCACGCGCGGCGGCACCGCGGCCTTGCGCCTGCAGCACGGCCGCCAGACTGGTGGCGCAGCGCAGCTCCCAGCCCGGCGCCTGCTGGCCCCTGGCCAGCTGCAGCGCTTCTTCCAGCTGCGCCCGCACCGCTTCCAGGCCGGCCGCATCATCTTGCGCCAGCGCGCGCCAGCGGTGGTGCGCGTCGCGGCGCAGCACTTCCGGCGCGCTCCACGGCGCCAGGCCCGTGCGTGCGCGCCGCAGCGCCTGGCTATCGGCGGCCGCGTCGTGCAGGGTGGCCATCAAATCGACCTGTATCGGCCAGCTGCGCACCGAAGGCCAGGGGAACTGTGTCATCGCCTCGCCCCCGTCGAGCAGGCGCTGGTAGGCGGCGCCCCAGGCGCTCCAGTACAGCAAGCCATAGCGGGCCGCATGCTCGCACAGCAGGCAAATCCACGCATGCGCCAGTTCCCGCTGCCCGCACCACAGGGCGACGGGAATGGCATTGACGGCCAGTGCCACGCACAGCGTGACGCCATTGTGCTCGAAGCCCACCGCAACCGCCTCGCGCGCCAGCGCCAGGGCGTCGTCGGGGTGGCCCTGCATCCACAGGCAACGCGCCAGCGTGCCGCGCAGGCACACCTGGTGATCGGCCAGCAGGGCATTGTTAAAGCCGAGCTGCGCGGCCCCCTCGGGATGCGCGAGCACCATGCGCGCCAGCGCCGCCGACTGCGCGTAGCGTCCCTGCACATACTCGCCCACGGAACGCATGCGCGCCAGCACCAGGCGCATCGCCGTGTCGTCGCGCGTGGCGCACAGGACTGCAAGCTCGGTGACGTAGCTGTCGGCGCGCTGGAAATCGGCCAGCTTCAGGCTGCAAACCCACATGCCGCAGATCGCTTCGGCGCGGCGGCTGCCATCGTCCGTGCGCATGGCCAGCGCATAGCCGCGCTGGAATGAACGCAGCATGGTGCCGGTGATGCCCTGCGTATGCAGCAGCAGATGCGCCTGCGAGGCATGCAGCTGCATCTCGCTGTCCGGGTCATCCACGGCATGCGCGGCCATGTGCTCGAGCGCCCGCTCGACGCGCGCGCGGTATTCATCCATCAGCGACAGCTGGTAGAACAGGGTTTGCGCGGCCAGGGTCAGGGCCACGCCCAGCGCCACGTCGCCCTCCTCGCCGAAGGCCCAGTCGATGGCGGCGCGCAGGTCGTCGACATGGCGGCCGTAGCGCGCGCTCCAGTGCGCCGGCGGCATGCTTGTCCAGTCGGCGGCGATGCGCCCGGCCAGGCCCAGACAATGGCGCGCATGGCGCAGCAGCACGGCGCCCGCATCCCCGCCCGCCGACAGCTGCGCGCCAGCATACGCGCGCGTGGTGTCGAGCAGCCGGTAATACACGTGCTGGCAGCAAAACTCGATGCTGACGAGGGACTTGGCGGCCAGGTCCGCCAGCGTGTCGAACACGTCGCAGCCCGCCACGGCGCTGGCCGACTCGAGGCGGAAGCGGCTCCTGAACACGCTCAGCACCTGCAGCACCTGGCGCTCTTGCGCGTCGAGCAGGCCGTAGCTCCAGTCCAGCGTGGCGCGCAGGGTCTGGTGGCGCAAGGGCATGTTGCGCGCGCCGCGCGTGAGCAGGCGAAAGCGGTCGTCGAGCTGGCGGCGCAATTCGTGCAGGCCGAAATGGCCGATGCGCCCGGCCGCCAGCTCCAGCGCCAGCGGGATGCCGTCGAGGCGCCGGCAGATGTCCACCACCACGGGCACGTCGGCGTCGGCCAGCACGAAGGCATCGTCGACGGCCGCGCAGCGTTCGCAAAACAGCTGCACCGCGGAGAAATGCCGGGCGGCGGCGGCATCGGGCACGGCGTCGGCCGGCGGCAATTCCAGCGCGGGCAGGCGCTGCAGCTGTTCGCTGCTGAGGCGCAGCGGCTCGCGGCTGGTGGCCAGCAGGTGCAGCAGCGGCGCGCCCTTGAGCAAGGCGTCGGCCAGCGTGGCGGCCGCGCCGATCACGTGCTCGCAGTTATCGAGCACGAGCAGCATGTGGCGCGGTCGCAGGTAGGCCAGCAGGACCGGCATGGCATCGCCGGCCGGCACCGCCACTCCCAGCGCCGTGGCCAGCGCCAGCGGCACCAGGCGGCCCTCGTCCAGCGGCGACAAGTCGACGAAACACACGCCATCGGCATAGCGGCGCAGCACGCGCGTGGCCAGGCCCACGGCCAGCGTGGTCTTGCCGATGCCGCCCGGACCGGCAATGCACAGCAGGCGCAATTGCAGCAGCTGGTTGGCCATCGTTTGCAGCACCTCGGCGCGGCCCAGCATGCGCGTCAGCATGACGGGCAGATTGTGACGCGGCTCGGCGCCCGCCGCACCGGACGCCGGCCGGCCCGTGTGCGCCAGCGGCGCCAGGAAGCCGTAGCCGCGTCCGGGGATGGTGGTGATGTAGCGCTGGCCATCGCGGCCGTCGCCTAGCGCCTTGCGCAGCGCCGCCAGATGCACGCGCAAGGTCGCGTCGTCGACCACGGCATTGGGCCAGACGATGGCCACCAGTTCATGCTTGTCGACGATGTCGCCGGCGCGCTCCAGCAGGGCCAGCAGCAAGTCCATGGCCCTGCTGCCCAGGCGCAGCGCGCGGTCGCCCTCGAACAGCAGGCGCTCCAGCGGCAAAAGGCGAAACGGGCCGAAGACATAGGCCGGGACGGGACTGTTTATCATTCTTGCGTGGGGGAGAAGGTGTTAAAGCACGCGGCTTGCAGTGGCCATATTCTACTGAGCATCCGCGCCATGCCGCATGGCGCCATGTTTCGCCACTGTTACAAGGCCGGCGGACAGCAGCGCAGCCACCTCGGCCGCGGGCGCCGGGCGGTGCAGATAAAAGCCCTGTACCTGCGGGCAGTCCAGCCGCCGCAGCTGCGCCAATTGTTCACCGTTTTCCACGCCTTCGGCCAGCGCCTGCAAGCCCAGGCCGCGCGCCAGCGCAAGGGTCGAGGCGACGATCACAGTGTCACAATCAGCGCTGCCACCGCTGCCCAAGTCGCGGATGAAGGAGCGGTCGATCTTGATGGTGTGAATCGGCAGCATCCGGACATGGCTCAAGCCCGAATGGCCGGTGCCGTAATCGTCGAGCGAAATGGCCAGGCCCAGCGCGCGCAGGCGGCGCAAGCCCTGCGCCGCCTGCGCCATGTCGTCGATGCAGCAGCTTTCCGTCACTTCCAGCTCCAGCAGGCCGGCAGGAATGGCGTGGCGCCGCAGGCAGCCCAGCACGAAATCGGGTAACTGCGCCGGCAACTGCGGCTGGCATAGCTGGCGCGCCGAGATATTCACCGCGACCGGCACCAGAGGCAAGCCCTGCGCGCGCCACTGCGCCAGTTGGCGGCAGGCCGCATCGATGCCCCAGTTGCCCAGCGCGGCAATGGCGTCAGTCTGCTCGGCCAGGCCGATGAATTCGTTCGGGTAAATCAGGCCGTGGCGCGGATGCTCCCAGCGCAGCAGCGCTTCCAGGCCGACCAGGCGCAATTGCGCCGTATCGAACTTGCCCTGGTAGTGAAAGCAGAATTCGCCGTCAGCGATGGCGCTGTCAAGGCGCGCCTGCAACTCCCGGCTGCGCGCCGAAGCACCGGGCTTGCCACCCGCCCCCTCCTGCGCCCGGCATAACAGCGCCAGCGCGCCGAGCCAGAACCTTGCCAGGCGCGCCACTAGGCCAGCAGGCGCGGCACGGCCGGCGCGCTGCGGCGCAACAAGGTGTGCGCCGGTCCCTGCTGCAGGCGAAACACGCTGACCACCTGCAGCAGCTTCGCCGCCTCGCCCTCCAGCGATTGCGAGGCGGCCGCCGCCTCCTCCACCAGGGCGGCGTTCTGCTGCGTCACTTCATCCATCTGCAGCACCGCCTGGCTGACCTGGCCGATGCCCGTGCTTTGCTCGGCGCTGGCGGCCGTGATGTCGGCCACCATCTGGCTGACACGGCCCACGGCCGCCACCACGTCCTGCATCGTGGCGCCGGCCCGCGCCACGAGGGCCGCACCGGCGTCCACCTGCTGCGTGGAGTTGGCGATCAGGGCGCGGATGTCGCGCGCCGCCGCCGCGCTGCGCTGCGCCAGGTTGCGCACTTCCGTCGCCACGACGGCAAAGCCGCGCCCCTGCTCGCCCGCGCGCGCCGCTTCCACGGCTGCGTTCAAGGCCAGGATATTCGTCTGGAAGGCCAGCATGTCGATCACGCCGATGATGTCGGCGATCTGCGCCGAGGACGCGCTGATGGCGTCCATCGTATGGATCACCTGCCCCACGGCTTGCCCGCCAGCGCCGGCGATATTCGCCGCCTCGACGGCCAGCACGCTGGCAAGGCGGGCATTGTCCGCGTTCTGCTGCACGGTGGAGCTGAGTTCTTCCATGGCCGACGCCGTCTGTTCGAGCGCGCTGGCCTGCTCCTCGGTGCGCGACGACAGGTCGATATTGCCGGCCGCGATTTGCGACGAGGCCGTGGCGATGGTGTCGGTGCCGCTGCGCACTTGCTGCACGATGTCGAGCAGGTTGCCGTTCATGATGCACAGCGCATCGAGCAGCTTGCCCGTTTCATCGCCGCCGTGGCGGCCGAAGGTCGATGTCAGGTCGCCGGCGGCCACGGTCTGCGCCACCGTCAGGGCATGGCGCAGCGGAAGGACGATGCTGCGCGTGACCAGCCAGGCGGTGACGAGTGAAAAGAGCACGGCCAGGGCGCTCAGTGCCAGCATCATGTTGCGCGCCGTGGCGTATTCGTGGCGCACCTGGGCGCCCGCCTCCTCCATCAGGTCATGCTGGTGCGAGATGAGGCTTTCCAGCGCCGCCATGTAGCGCAGCTGCTCGCCGCGCACGGTGCCGAGCAGCAAATTCGTCGCTTCGTCGCGCGCCCCTTCTTCCAGCAGGGCCAGCACCTTGTCGCGCCCGGCGTTGAACGTGGCGCGCGCCTGCGTCACGGCCGCCATCTGCTGGCGACCCTGCGGCGACAGCACCACCTTGTCCAGCTGCGCCAGGCCCTTTTCCGTTTCGCCGCCCGCCCTGGCGATGGTGGCGCGTTCCTGCGCCAGCTGCTGCGGCTCCGTCATCAGGAGCAGGTTGCGCGAAGAGCGCGCGATGATGTTGACATTCTTGATGATGTCGTTGGCCAGCACGGTTTTCGGATATTTGTCATCGATCACGTCGCGCATGCGCAGTTCCAGGCTGGACAGGCGCAGCATGCCCAGCATGGCGGTCGCCAGCAGCAGCAAGGTCAACAACGCAAAGGAGCAGCGCAGGCGCGTGCCGATTTTCATATTTGCCATCTTCATTCGCATCCTTCAGTGTGGTGCATCGGTCATCGCGCCGGGCTCGCATGCAAGGCTGACGGCAATGGCTGTCGCCTGCCACGAATGGCTGGACGCAGCAGGCGGAGGGGTCAGCCGGGATGTGGCCGAGGCGGGAACAAGGGTGGTACGGCAGGCAGTGTGAGTTATCTCACAAGCAATGTCGCGTTAAGTTTTGCAAAGATTTGCTTAGATGGCAAAACAGCTATTCTTATAACGCTGTTTTTTTAATAAGTAGTAACCGCAGTGCGACACTGTGCGCGCATGCAAAAACGGCCGCGCAAGGCGGCCGTCCGTTAGCGCATGCTGGCGCCGTCAATCCGTCAGAACACTTCCCACTCGTCGTCGCGCGGCGCGCCGCGCTGCGGGGATGGCACGGCGTGCAAGGCCGGGCGGCCCGCCGTAGGGCGTGAGGCGGGACGCGATGCCTGACCCGGCGCCGGACGCTTCGGCGCCACGCTGGCCACCACGGCGCGCGGCGCCGCAGGCTTCGCGCGGGCGGCAGGCGCCTGTCCGCCATCGAGCTTGAAGACGCTGACCACCTCGGCCAGCTGGCCCGATTGCTCCTGCAGGGATTCGGCAGCGGCGGCCGCCTCTTCCACCAGGGCCGCATTTTGCTGCGTCACCTGGTCCATCTGGCCGATGGCCTGGTTGATCTGGTCGATGCCCGAGCTTTGCTCCTGCGTGGCCAGGCTGATTTCCGCCATGATGTCCGTCACGCGCTGCACGCTGGAGACGATTTCGGCCATCGTGCTGCCCGCCTCGGCCACCAGCTTGCTGCCCGCGTCGACGGCCACCACGGAGTCGCCGATCAGGGTCTTGATTTCCTTGGCCGCCGCCGCCGAACGCTGCGCGAGGTTGCGCACTTCCGTCGCCACGACGGCGAAACCGCGTCCCTGCTCGCCCGCGCGCGCCGCTTCCACGGCCGCATTCAAGGCCAGGATATTCGTCTGGAAGGCGATGCCGTCGATGACGGAAATGATGTCGACGATCTTGCGCGAGGAATCGTTGATGGCGTCCATGGTCTCGACCACCTTGCCCACCACTTCACCGCCCTTCACGGCCACGCCCGATGCGCTCAGCGCCAGCTGGTTCGCCTGCTGGGCATTGTCGGCATTCTGCCGCACGGTGGACGTCAGTTCTTCCATCGACGACGCCGTCTCTTCCAGCGAACTGGCTTGCTCTTCCGTGCGCGAAGACAGGTCCAGGTTGCCGCTGGCAATTTCCGACGAGGCCGTGGCGATGGTCTCCGTGCCGCTGCGCACCTGGCCGACGATGCTGACCAGGCTGGAATTCATGTCTTTCAGCGCCTGCAGCAGCTGGCCCGTTTCTTCCGTCGTGTGCACCTCGATATTGCTCGTCAGGTCGCCCGAAGCCACCGTTTGCGCCACTTTCACGGCCGAATTGATTGGCTGGGTGATGGCGCGCGTGATGTAGGCGGCGCAGGCGATGCCCAGCGCGGAGGCCAGCAAGCCGAGGATGACCATCAGGCTTTCCGAGCGGATCACGGCCGCGCTGCCGTCCTTGACGCTGGCGTCGGCCACGCCGTTATTGAGCTTGATGATCTCGTTGAGCGTGCCTTCGGCCTTGCCGAACAGCGCGCGCGAATCCTGATACTGTTTATAGAAAGTCACGAACAACTCTTTCTGCCGCGCCTCATCGCGGTTGTCGGCCAGCTGGCGCAAGATGGCGCGCACCTTGTCGTCATCTGCCTTCCAGGCCGTCCACTCGCCCTGGAAGCGCTGCCACAACACGGTTTCCTCGGGCGTTTGCGGCAGCGGCTCGTACAGCTTGCGGCCCGCCTCGATATTATTCCAGGCCTTGGTGCGCAGCTGCAGCGCTTCCGCGAACTTGTCCTGTGCCTGGTAATTGTTTTCATAGATGGCGGCCGTCAGGGTGGCGGCGGCAACGGCCGTCTGCCCTTCGCTGATCATCATCAAGCCCTGGATCGACGGCAGGCGCACCACGCCGATTTCATTGACGGCGCGGCCCACGGTGGCGATGCCCGTGTAGCCGCTGATGCCCACCACCAGCAAGGCCGCCATCATCACGGCGACCAGGGTCGCCAACTTCCATTTGATCAGTAAATTCTTAAACATGGCTAGGCCCTTTATAAAGTCACGATTTTTGCTGGCGAGGTTGAGGCTGGCATGTTCGAGTAAAACAGCTGACACTTGTATAAAGGTGGCGGGGATGGGGCGTACGCTTCGTTACAATTGGCGAGATTTTATAATAGGAAGCATAGTGGAAAATGGCTGCGCTGACTGCTACATACTTGATACAAATCAATATTTATTTCCTGACTGTGGCGCGCCTTGCACAGTGGCATCAAAAAGCTGGTCTGCGCCCTGCTTTGGTGCAAAAAATCCCCGCGTATCGCTATTGGCTACGCAGTTAATAGTCGTATAAGATGGTCAACACGCACACCACAGGTACAGCATGGCTTATCCTATCGAACACAAACTGGTGATCGGGGTCGCTTCCAGCGCCCTGTTCGACCTGGCCGAATCGCATCAGATCTACCTCGACAGTGGCCCCGAGGAATACCGCAAATACCAGGAAACGCATATCGACACGGTCTTGCCGCGCGGCGTGGCCTTCCCCTTCATCCGCCGCTTCCTGAACATCAACAAGCACTACCCGCGCCAGTCGCCCGTGGAAGTGGTGCTGTTTTCGCGCAATTCGCCGGAAACGGGCTTGCGCGTCATGCATTCGATCGCCCACTACGGCCTGGATATCTCGCGCGCCGCCTTCATGACGGGCAAGTCGCCCTACCCCTACCTGCCCGCCTTCAACGCGTCGCTGTTCCTCAGCGCGAATGAAGGCGACGTGCGCAGCGCCCTGGCCTGCGACTATCCGGCCGGCCTGGTGCTGCCGTCGCGCACGGAAGACGATGAAAACGACGAGGAACTGCGCGTGGCCTTCGATTTCGACGGCGTGATCGCCGACGACGAAGCGGAAACCGTATTCAAGCGCAACAATGACGTCGATGAATTCCACGCCCATGAAACCCTGAACGTGGGCACGCCGCACCGCCCGGGACCGCTGGCCGGCCTGTTCCAGAAGCTGGCCACGATGCAGCGCCTGGAAGAAAGGGCCCAGCGGCGCGACCCCGGCTATAAAAAGATCCTGCGCATCGCCATCATCACGGCGCGCAACGCGCCCTCGCACGAGCGGGTCGTGACGACCCTGAAAAGCTGGGGCGTGGCGGCCGACGAGACGTTTTTCCTCGGCGGCATGGACAAATCGCGCGTGCTGGCCGTGTTCAAGCCGCATATCTTCTTCGACGACCAGCTGAGCCACCTCAAATCGGCGGGCGGCACCATCCCGATGGTGCATATACCGTTCGGCATTGCGAATATGCGCGCGGGCGATGGTCTATAATCTCGCCTGTCAGCGCCGTCACTGGCGGCGCGGCGCGCATCACAGCTGTCCCACTCAACTGCCTCTGCCACTAGTGTCATCGCCTGCATGTCCTTAGACTTAAAAAAAGCCCTCCCCAAGCCCGGCAACCGCTACGCGCTGCCCGCCCTGTATGGTTCATCCGACGCCTATGCCCTGGCGCTGGCCGCTTTGGCCTTGAAAGCGCGGGGCCAGATGCTGGCCGTGGTGGTGGCGCAGGCCAGCGACGGCCAGCGCCTGCTCGATGAAATCCCGTGGTTTGGCGGCAAGGAACTGCGCTGCCATCTGCTGCCGGACTGGGAAACCCTGCCCTACGACGCCTTTTCGCCGCACCAGGACCTGGTCTCCGAGCGCCTCGCCACCCTGCGCGAAATCCAGACGCGCCAGTGCGACGTGCTGATCGTGCCGGCCACCACGGCGCTGGTGCGCCTGGCGCCGCCGTCCTTTTTGGCCGCCTACACCTTCTTCTTCAAGAAGGGTGAAAAACTCGACGAAGCGCGCCTGAAGTCGCAGCTGACCCTGGCCGGCTACAGCCATGTGTCGCAGGTGATGTCGCCCGGCGAATACTCGGTGCGTGGCGGCTTGCTCGACCTGTTCCCCATGGGTTCGGCCCTGCCCTACCGGCTCGACCTGTTCGGTGACACCATCGAGACCATCCGCACGTTTGACGCCGATACCCAGCGCTCGCTGTACCCCGTGCACGAAGTGCGGCTGCTGCCGGGGCGTGAATTCCCCATGGACGAAGCGGCCCGCACCACCTTCCGCAACCGCTGGCGCGAGCAGTTCGAAGGCGATCCATCGCGCTCAGTCGTCTACAAGGACATCAGCAGCGGCATCGCCTCGGCTGGCATCGAATACTATCTGCCCCTGTTCTTCGAGCAGACGGCCACCTTGTTCGACTATCTGCCAGAAGACGCCTCGCTGGCCCTGGTGGGCGAGATCGATGCGGCCATCGGTCGCTTCTGGACCGATACCCAGTCGCGCTATCGCTTTTTAAAAGCGGACCGCGAACGGCCGATTTTGCCGCCGGAATCGCTGTTCCTGTCCGACGAGCAGTTCTTCGGCCTGGCCAAGCCGTATCCGCGCCTGGCGATCGCCAAATCGAACGATGCGCTGGCGTCCGAACTGTCGGCTCCCGTGCCGAACATCGCCGTCAACCGCCGCGCCGACGACCCGCTGGCCAACCTGCGCAGCTACCTGCTGCAATCGGGCCGCCGCGTGATGATCTGCGCCGAATCGAACGGCCGCCGCGAAACCTTGCAGCAGTACTTCACCGAATACGATCTGCACCTGACGCCGGTGGAAGGCAGTGACGGCTTCCTGCAGTCCGACGCCAAGCTGATGCTGGGCGTGGCGCCGCTGCACGCGGGCTTCGAACTGTTTACGCCGGAAGGTAATTTATCCTTCATCACCGAGACGGAACTGTATGCCGGTTCCGGCCGCAGGGTCGGCACCAAGAAACAGGAAGGCGTGACGCAGGTCGAGTCGATGGTGCGCGACCTGTCGGAGCTGAAAATCGGCGACCCCGTGGTGCACATCAACCACGGCATCGGGCGCTACATGGGCCTGGCCAGCATGGACCTGGGCGAAGGCGAAACGGAGTTCCTGCACCTCGAATACGCGAAAGACACGAAACTGTACGTGCCCGTGTCGCAATTGCACGTGATCTCGCGCTATTCGGGCGCTTCGCCGGAAGACGCGCCGCTGCATTCGCTCGGCTCGGGCCAGTGGGAAAAAGCGAAAAAGCGCGCGGCCGAACAGGTGCGCGACACGGCCGCCGAGCTGCTCAACCTGTATGCGCGCCGGGCCCTGCGCCAGGGCCACTCGTTCGAATTCTCGTCGCACGACTACCAGCGCTTCGCCGACAGCTTCGGCTTCGACGAGACGCCGGACCAGGCCGAGGCCATCCACAACGTCATCAAGGACATGACTTCCGGCAAACCGATGGACCGCCTCGTGTGCGGCGACGTCGGCTTCGGCAAGACGGAAGTGGCGCTGCGCGCCGCCTTCATCGCCGTCATGGGCGGCAAGCAGGTAGCCATCCTGGCGCCCACCACCCTGCTGGCGGAGCAGCATGCACAGACCTTCGCCGACCGCTTCGCCGACTGGCCAGTGCGCATCGCGGAATTGTCGCGCTTCCGCAGCGGCAAGGAGATCACGCAGGCGTTCAAGGGCATGGCCGACGGCACCATCGACATCGTCATCGGCACGCACAAGCTGCTGTCCGACGACGTCAAGTTTACCCGTTTGGGCCTCGTCATCATCGACGAAGAACACAGGTTCGGCGTGCGCCAGAAGGAAGCCCTGAAAGCCTTGCGCGCGGAAGTGGACGTGCTGACCCTGACGGCCACGCCGATCCCGCGCACCCTGGGCATGGCGCTGGAAGGCTTGCGCGACTTTTCCATCATCGCCACGGCGCCGCAAAAGCGCCTGGCCATCAAGACGTTCGTGCGCAGCGAGGGCGAAGCCATCATCCGCGAAGCGTGCTTGCGCGAACTCAAACGGGGCGGCCAGATCTACTTCCTGCACAACGAGGTGGAAACCATCCAGAACCGCCTGGCCATGCTGACCGAATTGCTGCCCGAGGCGCGCATCGCCGTCGCGCACGGCCAGATGCACGAGCGCGACCTGGAAAAGGTCATGCGCGACTTCGTCGCCCAGCGTTTCAATATTTTGCTGTGCACGACCATCATTGAAACCGGCATCGACGTGCCGACGGCGAACACCATCATCATGCACCGCGCCGACAAGTTCGGCCTGGCGCAGCTGCACCAGTTGCGCGGCCGCGTCGGACGCTCGCATCACCAGGCCTACGCCTACCTGCTGGTGCACGACGTGCAGGGTCTGACGAAGCTGGCGCAGCGCCGCCTTGACGCCATCCAGCAGATGGAAGAACTGGGCAGCGGCTTTTACCTGGCCATGCACGACCTGGAAATCCGCGGCGCCGGCGAGGTGCTGGGCGAGAGCCAGTCCGGCGAGATGACGGAAATCGGCTTCCAGCTGTATTCGGACATGCTCAACGAAGCCGTGCGCTCGCTGAAGGCGGGCAAGGAGCCTGACCTGGCGGCACCGCTGGCCTCGACCACCGAGATCAACCTGCACGTGCCGGCCCTGCTGCCGGCCGATTTCTGCGGCGACGTGCACGAGCGCCTGTCAATCTACAAGCGCCTGGCCAACTGCGCCACGCAGGAAAAGATCGACGACATCCAGGAAGAGCTGATCGACCGCTTCGGCAAGCTGCCCGACGCCGTCAAGGCCCTGGTCGAGACGCACCGTTTGCGCATCGCGGCGAAAACCGTGGGCATCGTCAAGATCGACGTGCATGGCGAGGCGGCTACCCTGCAATTCATGGCCAAGCCGCCGATCGACCCGATGCGCATCATCGACTTGATCCAGAAGAACCGCCATATCAAGCTGCATGGCCAGGACAAGCTGAAAATCACGGCCGCCATGCCGGACCTGGCCGCGCGCGTGACGCAGATCAAGACCACCATCAAGCAATTGACGGTTTAGACTATTTCTATCTTTTATGCAGGGCTGACCCATGACCAATACCAAGACCATCACCATGAATCTGATCCTGCAGGGCCTGGACGGCGATAGCGCACGCCTCGAGCGCATCGCCGCGCTGGCCGCGCCGACGTCCATCACGCGCCTGGGTCCGAACGCCGTGCGCTGCGAACAGATCGCCTACTCGCCCGCGCTGCGCCCCACCATCGAAGTGGCGGCCCAGGCGGCGCAGCTGGACGCCACCTACATGATGGGCCAGCGCGAACTCGCCGAATTCAAGCTCGTGGCGATGGACATGGATTCGACCCTGATCACCATCGAGTGCATCGATGAAATCGCCGACATGCAGGGCTTGAAACCGCAAGTGGCGGCCATCACGGAAGCGGCCATGCGCGGCGAACTCGATTTTGCCGCCAGCCTGAAGCAGCGCGTGGCCCTGCTCGAAGGCCTCGATGCGTCGGCCCTGCAGCGCGTCTACGACGAGCGTTTAAAACTGTCGCCGGGCGCGGAAGCCATGCTGGCGGCCGTGCAGAAAGCCGGCCTGAAAACCCTGCTGGTGTCGGGCGGCTTTACCTTCTTCACCGAGCGCCTGAAACAGCGCCTGGGCCTCGACTACACGCATGCGAACGAACTGGAAATCGTCGACGGCAAGCTGACGGGCAAAGTCATCGGCGGTATCGTCGACGCCGAGGAAAAGCAGCGCACGGTGGAGCGCGTGTGTGCGGAGCTGGGAATTTCCCCATCCGAGGCCATCGTCATGGGCGACGGCGCCAACGACTTGAAAATGATGGGCATCGCCGGCCTGTCCGTGGCCTTCCGCGCCAAGCCCGTGGTGCGCTCGCAGGCCGACGTGGCGCTGAACTTCGTGGGACTCGATGGCTTGCTCAATGTATTGACCTGAGTTGACTCTCTCTGGCGGACGGTGCGCGCAGGGATGCATATTTTTGCTATATTGCAAACTTATGATCATTCCGCCAACCCACCGTGAAAGTGCACCGCATGCCGCCACCGCTGCCAGAAGAGATACAACGCCACCTGGATGTGTTTGTCGCCGCCGCGCAAGGCGCGTTTGGTGACGACCTTGCCGCCGCCGTGCTGTTTGGCTCGGCCGCCGATGGCCAGGTGCGCGCCACCTCCGACGTCAACCTGCTGTTGCTGCTCAAGCGCTTTACGCCGCAGGCGGCCGATGCGCTGCGCGGACCCTTGCGCCTGGCGCACGCCGCCATCGATCTGCAGGTAATGTTCCTGCTCGAGAGCGAATTGACGCAGGCCGCCGACGCCTTCGCCGTCAAGTTCGCCGACATCATCGCGCGCCACAAGGTGCTGCATGGCGCTGACCCTTTTGCCAGTCTGCACACCAGCCGTGACGCCGTACTGCGGCGCTTGCGGCAAGTGCTGCTGAACCAGCAGGTGCGCATGCGCGAACGGTATATGCTATTGAGCCTGAATGAAGAACAGCTGGCCGGCGCCATCGCCGACGCGGCCGGCCCGCTGCGCTCGGCCGCAGCGTCCCTGGCGCAGCTGGAGGGCAAGCCTGGGCTGTCCGGCAAGCAGGCGCTCGAAGCGTTTGTCGACCAGCTGGGCGAGCCGGCCCTGCACACGGCCCTGCAAGCCATGTCGGCGGCGCGCGAAACGGCGCGCCTGGCGCCGGGGCAGGCCCTGCCCGCCTTTACGGGCTTGATGACGATTACCGGACACTTGCGCGAACACGCGGAGCAGATGCGGTGAACGGCTTCAATCCCTTTGACTGGAGCGGGCCCTGGTTCCTGTTCGCCTACCTGATCTTCGGCACGTTCGTGTACTACCTCGCGCGCGAACTGCTGATACGCATGGAATTGCGCAATCCGCACGCCCAGCTCTCGCTGGCCGATGATCCCTACCGCATCGCCTTCCTGCGCGGCGGCGCCCTCGAAGCCGTGAAAATCGCCGCCATCGTGCTGGTCGACCGCGGCTTGCTGCGCGCCGATGGCCCGCTGCTGGAAACGGCCAGCGCCGACAGCCTGCGCTTTGCCAGTCACGACATCGAACGCGACGTGCTGCGGCTGTATCTGGGCCGCCAGGGTCACAGCAAGGAACTGGCCGAGCAGGCGGAGATGCTGCCGTCATGCCGCGCCTACCAGGAGACCTTGACGCAGCAGGAATTGCTGGTCGGCCCGCCGCTGTTGCGCCGGCGCGAACGCATCACCTGGCCCGCGCACTATTTGCTGCTGACGGTGGCCGCCGTCAAGGCCGTCATTGCCATCAGCCGCCAGCACTACAACCTGCTGTTCCTGGCGCTGCTGCTGGCGATCTTCCTGCTCATGCTGCGCGGCTTGCGCACCCAGGCGACCAGCTGGAGCGCGCAGCGGCTGCTGACCGACTTGCGCATGCTGTTTGGCCGCCTGAACATGCGCTCGTCGCGCCTGAATGCAGGCAGCAGCAGCGCCGACATGGCTCTGCTGGCCGCCATCTTCGGCCTCGGCGCCCTGCCCTTGTCCGTGTACGCGTATGTCGCCGAGCTGTTCCCCGTACCCCGGCCAAACACGGGCGGCGACTCCTCGTCCGGCGGCACGGGCGACTCGTCATCGGGTGGGGGCGATGGCGGCGGCGGAGATGGCGGCGGCGGCAGCGGCTGTGGCGGTTGCGGCGGTGGCGGTGGCTGTGGCAGCTAGCCAGGGCGCCACGCGCGACCGCGTCGGTCTGGGCTGGCGCGGCGAACTGGCCGCCGGCATCGTGTCCAACCTGGCGCACATCGACGTGCTGGAAGTGATCGCCGACGATTATTACCGCGCCTCGCGTACCGGCATCGCGGCCCTGTGCAGCCTGGCGCGCCAGGTGCCGGTCAGCCTGCACGGCGTGGGCATGGGGCTGGCCTCGACGATTCCCGCCGACCCGCGCCGCCTGCATGCGATGGCGCGCCTGATGAAAGTAGTGCAGGCGGAATCGTGGTCCGAGCACCTGAGTTTCGTGCGCGCCGGCGGCGTGGAAATCGGCCACCTGGCGGCGCCGCCGCGCACACTACGCAGCGCCGCCGGGGCGATCGCCAATATCGCGCTGGCCACGCGCATCGTCGGCAGCGCGCCGCTCATGGAAAACATCGCCACCCTGCTCCAGCCGCCCGCCAGCACGATGGACGAAGCCGAGTGGGTGGCGCAGATTATCCACGGTGCGCAAGTGCCGCTGCTGCTCGACCTGCACAATCTGTATGCGAATGCCGTCAATGCCGGCGAATCGCCGCAGGAACTGCTGCTGCGCCTGCCGCTGGACAGGGTCGGCGCCGTGCACCTGAGCGGCGGCCACTGGATAGCCGCGCCGGGCGGCGGCCAGCGACTGCTGGACGACCACCTGCACGACGTGCCGCCCGAAGTCTTCGCTTTATTGACGGTGCTGGCGCGCCAGGCGCCCCAGCCTCTGACGGTGATCGTCGAACGCGACGGCAATTACCCGTCGTTCGAGCATGTGCTGGGCCAGCTGGAGCTGGCGCGTGCGGCCTTGCGTGCGGGGCGAAACACATGAGTTCCCCCGCACTGGAAACCTACCTGGCAAAGTTGTACACGGACGACGCCCTGCGTGCCGCCTTCCTGCTTGATCCCCATGCGCAAGCCTTGCTGCATGGTTTGTCGCTGCAGGACGCGGAGGCGATGGCGGCGATGGATCGCGTCGGCCTGCAAATGGCGGCGGCCAGCTATCGCGCCAAGCGGTCCGCGCACGGTAGCAGGGCCACGCCGGCGCAACCGTGGTGGCGCCGGCTGCTGGCTGCCTGGACCTGACAGCCTACAGGTGCCACAACCGCAGCGGCAGCAGTCCCCACCAGGCCAGCACCAGCAGCAGCTGCAAGGCCGCCAGCAAGGCGACCCAATCCCATTTCGCCCACGAGCCCACCTCGGCCGCCGTGCCGCGGCTGCGCCAGCAGCGCGCCAGACCGAACGCCGTCGCCAGCGGCAGCGCCCCCGTGACCAGCGCCAGCAGCACGCTGGCGATGGTGATGTCGCCCAGGCGCAGATAGGACTGAAAATAGAAAAACGGCAGCGGCAAGAGCAGCGCCAGCATCGACAGCAGGGGCGCGAACAGATGGTCGCCCCGCCCCAGGCTGCGCAACGCGGCGCGCCACCCACCCACCACCAGCACATACAGCAAGCCGGCAGCGCCCAACGCCAGACTGCCCCACAGCACCAGCATGCGCAGCATCGACGCGCGCTCATAGCTGCGCAAGCCGTCGCTGAGCACATGCTTGCCATCCTCCTGCATCAGCACGTGCGACGGCGTGCTGCGGTCGCTGGCGCGGAACAGCAGGCCGCCCACCGGTTCCAGTTCCTTCGGCTCGCCCTGGAACGGGATCAGGAACAGCGATTCGCCATCCCATTTCAGGCGCGTAAAGCCGAAGACGGCGTCGACCCAGGCCATGCTGGCCATGGGACTGGGCGACGGCACATAGACACCCTGCCAGTTTTCTACCGTGGGCGCGGGCGTGCCGCGCGGGGCCGGCGCGCGCAGCGGCAATTCCAGGTCGCGCAGCAGCAGGCGATTGAAGCGCTCATAGTCGGCCTGCTCGGCATCCGTGTTGAAGGCCACGAAGAAGGCGCTGTCCTGCTCCGGATAGAGGCACAGCATGGCGCGGAACCCCACGGCCGTGCCAGGGTGGCAGGCGCCCACCACGTTGTGGCGGTCGCGCACGGCCAGCGCCAGGCCATGGCCCGTTGCCAGGCCCGCTTGCGCCGCATCCGTGCCGGCCGGTTCTGACAAGGCGCCCATCAGCGCCAGGTCGATGAAGCGCTTGCCCTGCAGCTTGCCGTCGCCCATCAAAAACTGCGCCAGCTTGCCCATGTCGGCCGCCGTGGTGGTAAATTGCGCGGCCGGACGCAGGTATTGCGGCACGGCCGGCTGCGCCACGCCATGCTCGAAGTAGCCCATGGCCAGGCGCGGATCCGCCTGCGCGCTCATTTGCGTACTCATTTGCGTAACATAGGTAAACGTGCTGTCCGCCATGCCCAGCGGCTGCAGCAGTTGCGCATCGAGATAACGCTCGTACGGCTGGCCCGTGACCTTCTCGATCACCATGCCCAGCAAGCCATAGCCCATGTTCGAATACGCATAGCGGCTGCCGGGCCGGGCGCGCACGCGCAGCAGATTGCGGTCGCCGTCAAAGGCGGCGGCCAGCGGCGTGTCCGGTGCCGGCTTCAGGCTGAACGCCTGCCAGAAGCGCACATTATCGAGGCCCGAGGTGTGCGCCAGCAGGTGGCGGATGCGCACGGGGTCGCTGGCTTGCCACGGGTTGTTCAGCGCCAGTTCCGGCAGCACTTGCTGCAAGGGCGTGTCGAGCGTGAGCCGGTCTTCGCTGACCAGGCGCAAGATGCCCAGCGCCAGCGCCACCTTGCCCACGGACCCCACCTGCATGCGCGTGTCCGCCTGCATGGGTATCTGCTTGGCGGCATCGCGCAAGCCGGACGCGCCGACCTTGACCGTTCCGTCAGGCAAGACTTCACTCCAGACGGCGCCCGCCAAGCCCTCTTCCTTCAAGCCGGCGGTAAACTCCGCTTCCAGGGGCGCGCCGGCGGCATGGGCCACGGTGGCGCACAGCAGCAAGGCCGGCAAGGCCTTACGCAGCCATGACCTGGCGCGCGCGGCCAGGGTGGGATAGCGATCTCGTTTCAAATGTATTCTGCCTTTTTGCATGGACTGCGCTGCCGGGCCGCTTTGCTTGTTACAATTAAAAATTGAGCAACGACGGGAGCTTTCATGTCACAAGATATTATTTTGGATACCCAACTCCAGCAGACCAAAAACCTGGCCTGGTGGTTGTACCTGATACATGGCGCCAGCTTTGTGTTTTCGCTGGGCGCGTTTTCCTTCATTCCGCTCATCATCAATTATGTGAAGCGGGACGAGGCGGCCGGGACCTTCGTGTACAGCCATCACAGCTGGATGATCCGTTCCTTCTGGTGGTATGTGGCCTGGATCGTCGTCGGCGCCATCCTGTGGATCACGCTGATCGGCATTCCGCTGGCGTTCCTCGTGTGGGGCGTGGCCTGGCTGTGGAAGGCCTACCGCTTGCTGCGCGGCTTCCTCGACCTGAACAACAACAAGCCCGTGCCCATGTAAAAGGTGCTTCACGGCAAGCCAACGGCTTGCCGTTTCCTACATCGCCGCGAACGCCCGTTCGATATCGGCGATCAAATCCTGCGGATCTTCCAGTCCCACATTCAGGCGCACCAGCTGGCCCGGCAACTGCCAGCCCTTGCGCATGGCGGCGATGCGGTACGGCATCACCAGGCTGTTGGCGCCGCCCCAGCTGTAACCAATCTTGAACAATTGCAAGGCATCGACGAAGCGGTCCGTCTGCGCCTCCGTGTAGCGGGCATCGAACAGTACGGAAAACAGGCCGCCCGCGCCCGTGAAATCGCGCTGCCAGATGGCGTGGCCGGGGCAATCGTCGAAAGCCGGATGCAGCACGGTGGCAATCTCGCTTCTTCCCTTGAGCCAGGCAGCCACCGCGCGCGCGCCCGCATCGTGAACGTCGAAACGCAACTTCATGGTCGGCAAGCCGCGCAGCACCAGGTAGGCGTCGTCCGCCCCAACGCCCATGCCCAGACGCATGTGCGCCAGCGCCAGGCGCTCGTGCAGCGCCCGCTCGCGCGTAATGAGCGCGCCCATCAGCACGTCGGAGCCGCCCGACTGGTATTTCGTCAGCGCCTGCATGATGATGTCCACGCCCAGGTCGAAACCGCGCAAGGCCAGGCCCGCCGACCAGGTGTTATCCAAAGCCACCAGCACGCCGCGCGCATGGGCGGCCGCGCAGATGGCGGGCAAATCCGGCACTTCCATCGTCACGGAACCGGGTGCTTCCGTCCAGATCAGTTTGGTGTTGGGCTGGATCAGGGCGGCGATGCCGGCGCCGATGAGCGGATCGTAATAGCGGGCCGTGATGCCGAAATCCTGCGCCAGCCAACGCCCCAGTTCGCGGTTCGGGTTGTAGATATTTTCCGGCAATAAAACGTCGTCGCCCGTTTTCAGCAGGGCAAAATCCGCCATGGCGATGGCCGCCAGGCCCGACGGCGCCAGCAGGCAGTATTTCCCCCTTTCGATCTCGGCCAGCCGCGCTTCCAGGGTAAAGGTGGTGGGCGTGCCGTGCAAGCCGTAGGTGTAGGCGTTTTTCTCTTTCCAGTCGCCCGAACGCATGGCCGCCACGTCCTTGAACAGCACGGTCGATGCGTGATGGATGGCGTTCGGAAACGCGGCAAAGCCTTGCGGCGCCTGGTAATCGCTGTGGATCAGCGCGGTCTGGGGAGATTTGGTCTGTGTCATGGCGTCGGGAAATAAAAAAAGGCGGATCAGCAATTGCTGATCCGCCTTGATTGTAAGGGCTTTGCGCCCTGCACGCCGTACACCTGACAGAGTGTTACACCTGCATAAAAAACGTTCAGGCCAAGGCGCGCTGCCGAAGACAGTACCTTACTGTACGGCAAGGCAGCGCAACGCCGGCATGGCGGTTTTTTACTCGGCAGCGCCCCACAGGTCGTGCGCATCGGCCGAGGTGATCGTCACGTCGACGAATTGACCAACCGCCAGCTTGCGGTGCGGCTCGAATGGCGGCTTCACATACACGACGCCGTCGATTTCCGGCGCGTCGGCGGACGAGCGGCCCACGCCGCCGGAGCGGGTGACTTCATCGATCAGCACGCGCACGGTCTTGCCGACCTTGGCTTGCAGGCGTTTCTTGGAAATTTCTTCCTGCAGCAGCATGACGCGGCCGCGGCGCTCTTCGCGCAGCTCTTCCGGCACGGGATTGGCGATGGCGTTGGCCGTCGCACCTTCGACAGGCGAATAGGCGAAGCAGCCCAGGCGGTCGATCTGCGCTTCCTTGAGGAAGTCGAGCAAGTATTCGAATTCTTCTTCCGTTTCGCCAGGGAAACCGGCGATGAAGGTCGAGCGTATCGTCAGGTCCGGGTTGATGGCGCGCCAGGCCTGGATGCGGTCGAGGTTTTTCTCGCCGCTGGCCGGACGCTTCATGCGTTTGAGCACGTCAGGGTGCGCATGCTGCATCGGAATGTCGAGGTATGGCAGGATGTGGCCGCCGCTCATCATCGGGATGATCTGGTCCACGTGCGGGTACGGATACACATAGTGCAAGCGCACCCAGGCGCCGTAGGACTTGGCCAGTTCGCCCAGCGCTTCCGTCAGCTGCGTCATGTGGGTTTTCACGGGACGGCCATTCCAGAAGCCGGAACGGAATTTTACGTCCACGCCATATGCGGAGGTATCTTGCGAAATGACCAGCAATTCCTTGACGCCAGCCTTGAACAGGTTTTCCGCTTCGATCATCAGTTCGCCGATCGGGCGCGAGACGAGGTCGCCACGCATCGATGGGATGATGCAGAAACTGCAGCGGTGGTTGCAGCCTTCGGAAATCTTCAGGTAGGCATAGTGCTTCGGCGTCAGCTTGACGCCTTGCGGCGGCACCAGGTCGAGGAATGGCGCATGCGGTTTCGGCAGATGGAAGTGGACGGAATCCATCACTTCGGCCAGCGCGTGCGGGCCCGTGACGGACAGCACTTTCGGGTGCACCTTCATGATGATGTCGTCGCCGGCAGCATCTTTCTTGGCGCCCAGACAGCCGGTCACGATCACTTTGCCGTTTTCAGCCAGCGCTTCGCCGATGGCGTCGAGCGACTCTTGCACGGCAGCATCGATAAAACCGCAGGTGTTGACGATCACCAGATCGGCGCCAGCGTAGGATTTCGCCGTTTCGTAGCCTTCGGCGCGCAGTTGGGTCAGGATTTGCTCGGAGTCGACCAGCGCTTTCGGGCAGCCGAGCGAGACAAAGCCCACTTTCGGCGCCGCACCTGGCATGGCCAGCATGGCCTCGGGCTGGGCGGAAGGAACGGGAATACGGTGAATTTCAGACATAGTTGGCAGCTAGTAAAATGGTGAGGCGAATCGGCTATTGTACCCCGAGCCGACCCTTGCTGGCAGAACTATGCTGTTTTGATGACGCCGATACAACTCACGGGCGATCAAAGCGCCCGGTGAGCGTGTGGCATGGATTACTTTTTGTCCGTTGGCGGGACCGGCGGAACGAAGGGGAACGTGCCGAACAGATTCTTGCTCTGGCTCTGCATCTGTTCCTGCATCTGCACGAACAGGCTCTTGCTCTGGTCGATGTAGTTGTTCATCATGCCTTGCATCATCGGGCCCTGGACATTCATGAACTGGGTCCACATTTCCGGGCTGAAAGGCTTGCCTTCGAAACTGCCGGCCGACGTGCCCGTGAATTTGTGCTGGATATCGGTGAACGCTTGCACGTTCTTTTCCAGGTAGGATCCCATCATGCCCTGCATGGCGTGGCCATAGTAGCGGATGATCTGCGACAACACGCTGCTCGAGAACATGGGCGCGCCGTTCGCTTCCTCTTCCAAAATGATTTGCAGCAAGATGCTGCGCGTCAAATCTTCATTGGATTTGGCATCAACGACGGTAAACACCTCATTGTCCAACACCAGCTGCTTGACGTCCGTCAAGGTGATGTAGGAACTGGTTTGCGTGTCATACAGACGGCGGTTGGGATATTTTTTAATCAGGCGGTCTATACTTTTTTTTGCACTACTCATCACAAGTTCCACTTATTGCGCCGCAGCGCGTACAGAGTTAATCCGAAAAAAAAGCGAACGTGGGTCCGCTTTCGCACCTGCCTACTTTTTCCATTATAGAGTGGAAAATGGCTCCATTGCACATCAGGGTAGTAGATTCCCATATTTATTGCAACGCAACTAAAAGTAGATTCCTGACAAGACCGGGGATTACGCCGGTCTTGCCTGGCGAGAAGCTTTTGTAAACTAGTCCGCCCTGACTTTAACATACCGCCCCGGCGCCGGCTCGATTGCTGCGTGGCGCTTGTTGCCCGGCTTGCCTGGCGCCTTCACCTGCGCGCCGCCGTGTTCGGCCAGGAAGGCCGCCCATTCGGGCCACCAGCTGCCCACGTGCTCGGTCGCGCCTTCCATCCACTGCTCGGCACTTTGCGGCTTCGATTTGGCCGTGCGGGGCTGGTCATTACTCCAGTAGCTGCGCTTTTTCTTCGAAGCAGGATTGATCACGCCGGCGATATGGCCCGAAGCACCGAGGATGAAGCGGTTGGCTTTCGGCTTTTTCGGGTTCAGCAAGGCCGTGCTGGCATACGCTGCACCCCAGGGCACGATATGGTCTTCGCGCGAACCGTAGATGAAAGCGGGCGCGTCGATGCTGCTCAGGTCGACCTTTTCGCCGGCCACCGTCAGCTTGCCCGGCACTTTCAGGCTGTTTTCCAGGTAAGTGTTGCGCAGATACCAGCAGAACATGGGACCCGGCAAGCCCGTGCCGTCGCCATTCCAGTACAGCAAGTCGAACGCGGGCGGCTCCTTGCCTTTCAGGTAATTCGACTGCACGTAGTTCCACACGAGGTCGTTCGGCCGCAGGCTGGAGAAAGTGCTGCCCAGGTCGCGGCCCGACATCAGGCCGCCCTTGGCCAGGGACTGCTCGCGCAGCGCCACTTGCGGCTCGTCGATGAAGACGTCGAGCGCGCCCGTATCGCAGAAATCGAGGAAGGTGGTCAACAAGGTCAGGCTGGCGGCCGGATTTTCGCCCCGCGCCTTGAGCACGGCCAGCGCCGTCGAGACGATGGTGCCGCCCACGCAAAAGCCGAACATATTGAGCTTGTCCTGGCCGGAAATGTCCTGCGTGACCTGAATGGCTTCGATCACGCCTTGCTCGACGTAATCGTCCCACGTCAGGTGCTGCATGCTCAGGTCAGGATTGCGCCAGGACATCAGGAACACGGTATTGCCCTGCTCCACCGCATAGCGCACGAGCGAGTTTTCTGGCTGCAAGTCAAGGATATAGAATTTATTGATGCATGGCGGCACCATCAGCAGCGGCCGCTGGTGTACCGTGGGGGTCGTCGGCGTGTACTGGATCAGCTGGAACAGCGCGTTCTCGAACACCACCGTGCCTGGCGTGGTGGCCACGTTGCGCCCCACTTCGAAGGCCGATTCGTCGGATTGCGAAATGCGGCCCTTTTGCATGTCGGCCAGCATATTGCTCAAGCCCTTGGCCAGGCTCTCGCCCTTGGTCTCGATCAGGGTTTGCTGGGCGTCGGGATTGGTCGCAAGAAAATTGGCGGGCGACATGGCGTCGACGATTTGCTGCACGGCAAACGCAATCTTTTGCTTCTGGTGCGGCGTCGCTTCCACGGCATCGGCCATGGCGCTGAGAAACTCCGCGTTCAGCAGATAGGCTGCAGCATTGAAGGCCGACAGGGGGCTGGCGTGCCAGGCGGGCGCGGCAAAGCGGCGGTCTTTCAGCTCCGGCGTCTTGCCGGCTATAAAATCAGCCCACAAGCCCGTCAGTTTGGCCACGTAGGCATTTTTCAGTTGCTCGATCACTTCCGGCTTGATGCTGGCACCCGCATCCTGCAAAATGCCGGCAATCGGATTGCCCTGGGGCTGCGGTACCATGTTGAACCACGTCTTCCACTGCTCAGGATTGCTGATCTGCGCCATCCATTCTTTGGTCATTGCTTGAGGATCGGGCATATTCATAGATGTATGTAAGTCCATTCAAGATTGAGGGGCGCCGAACAAAACCTACTGCGCGTCGGTATAGGCGGCCTGCGATGCTCACCGTACTAGAGTACGGTTGCGCTTCTTAGCCACCTCTCCCTTCCGCTCGCTACGGTTTTGTTAGGCGCCGAAACGTAGTCGAAAAATAAATACTTTAGGATCACCTGCATGCAAACTTTTACTGACTGCCAATACCGATGATGCTCATGACCGCTGTTGCCTGGATCTATGTCGTCGGCCTCATGGCGCTGACGGAACCGTCCATCGTCGCCGGGGTGATGACCTTCGTGCTGTACTGCGTCATCCCCCTGTCCATCCTATTCTATCTGACGGGCTCAAGGAGACGCAAACGCAAGGCCGAGCTAAAAGCCCGCGCACTTGCCTCAGCAGACGATAAAACAAAAACGGCAGACACATAAGTGTCTGCCGTGCAGATTATTTGCGCCAGATCAAGCTGGCCTGTCTTCCCGTGACGCCATCGCGCCGGTACGAGTAAAACTGCGCCGCATCGCTGACGGTGCAATATTCCCCGCCGGCCACTTGCGCCACGCCATCGCGCAGCAGCATGGTGCGCGCCAGCGCATAGATATCGGCCAGGTACTTACCGGGCTTGTCGGCGATGGCGGTGAAGGCATTGGATAACACTTGCCGCTCAACATCATCGCGCGCGCCGTTGCGGAACGCTTGCAGCACGTCCTGCCCCACTTCGAATTGCCGTGGGCCGATGGCCGGCCCCAGCCACGCAAGGATGTCCGTCGCGCCTTGCGCGCGCATGCTTGCCACCGTGCGCTGCAAAACGCCGTTGGCCAGGCCGCGCCAGCCCGCGTGGGCCGCACCGACAACCAGGCCATCCGTCGAGCAAAACAGCACGGGCAGGCAATCGGCCGTCATCACGACGCACACGGCGCCAGACTGTGTTGCCACGCTGGCATCGGCGTCCGGCACATGGCCGTCCAGCTTGCCGGCATCGGCCACGGCCACGCCATGCACTTGCGACAGCCAGGCCGGCTCGGCAGGCAAGATGGCGGCCAGCCGCGCGCGGTTGGCGGCCACATGCGCGGGATCATCGCCCACGTGCGTGCCCAGATTCAAGCCACCGCCGCCCTGCCCGTCACCATATGGCTCCTGGCTGACGCCGCCCACACGCATGCTCGACAGCGCGCCCACGTTCGCGGGCAAGCCGGGCCAATGGGGAATAATGCAAGGCAACGGTGACGTCATCAGACCTGTTCCGGCTCGGGAATGCCGGCGGTGGCGATCAGTTGCGCGAAGTCATCGGCCAGCGGCACGATCCACTCGCACGCTTCCAGGGTACCCGGATGCACGAGACCCAGGCGGCGCGCCTGCAGCGCCTGGCGCGAGAACACGGACACCAGATGCTGCTTGCCATACACGTAATCGCCGACCAGCGCGAAGCCCAGATGCTGCATGTGGACGCGGATCTGGTGCGTGCGGCCTGTTTCCAGGCGGCATTGCATCAGGCTCACGGGACGGCGGTCGAGTTCGCCGCTGCCGATCAATTCATAGTGCGTGATGGCAGGCTTGGCGGTGAAATTCTCCGAGACGGCCATCTTGACGCGGTCGCGCGGGTGGCGCGCGATCGAGGCGTCGATGGTGCCCGCCGCCTTCGGCGTGCCCCACACGAGCGCGAAATACTCACGCTTGACGGTGCGCGCCTGCAACTGGCGCACGAGGTCCGTTTGCGAAGCGAGGGTCTTGCCGACCACCATCAGGCCGCTCGTGTCCTTGTCCAGGCGGTGCACGATGCCGGCGCGCGGCACGCCCGCCAGTTGCGGGCAGTGGTGCAGCAAGCCGTTGAGCAGAGTGCCCGACCAGTTGCCGGGGCCTGGATGCACGACCAGTCCGGCCGGTTTGTTGATGACGATGATATGCTCATCTTCGTGCACGATGTTCAATTCCATCGCTTCCGGCTTAAAAGCCTCGTCTTCCGGCGCACTTTGCGGCAGAATGACGATCTTCTCGTCGCCATAGGCGGTCATGTTGCGTTTGGCAACTTTTCCATCGACGGTCACGAAACCGGCTTCCAGCCACAATTGCAAGCGGCTGCGCGAGTATTGCGGCACCAGCTTGGAGATGACTTTATCGAGGCGGTGGCCGCAGGCGTCCGGCGTCAGTTCCAATGTAATCGGGGCCATTTCCTCGAAGACGTCGTCGGCGGCAAAATCGCCGTCAAACGCCTCTTCGGCAGCATGGTCAGAAAGGGAGTCAAACGCGGGGTCAGCCAAATTAGGCTTCGGAGTTAATATCACAGCATTCCCATCGGCTATAATCAGCCTATTGTAAAATCTTGGTTAAAACCTTCTTGCAAAACGTCATGCAAAAAAAATTATCGTTGGTAGTCGCTTCAGTCGTTCTGCTCGGCATGTCCGCTTGCAGCTTGTTGCCAGAAAAAGTGGATGAGACCAAAAACTGGTCCGTTACGAAATTATACTCGGAGGCGCGTGAAGAAATGGCCGGGCAGCACTATGAAGCTGCAATCGGCCTGTTCCAGAAGCTGGAGGCTAACTATCCTTTCGGCAACTATGCTCTGCAAGCGCAGATGGAGATCGCTTACGCGTATTATAAGTCGGGAGACCAGGCACAGGCACTGGCTGCCGTCGAACGCTTCATCAAGTTGCATCCGAACCACGCCAATGTAGACTATATGTACTACTTGCGGGGCCTGATCAGCTTTAATGACCAGATCAGCTTCCTGAACTTCCTGTACGAGCAAGATCCGACCGAGCGCGATCCGAAAGCCACGCGCGAAGCGTTTGCGGCCTTCAAGCAACTGGTCGACAAGTTTCCAAATAGCAAATACGCGCCCGATTCGCTGGCCCGCATGAACTATTTGATCGATGCCATGGCGAAATACGAAGTGCACGTGGCGCGCTATTACTACCGCCGCGGCGCCTACCTGGCTGCCGCCAACCGCGCGCAAACGACGGTCAGCGACTTTGCCGCCTCGCCAGCCATCGAAGAAGCGCTGTTCATCATGTACCGCTCGTATGACAAGCTGGGCTTGACCGACCTGCGCGACGATACCTTGCGCGTGCTGACCAAGAACTACCCGAACACGGCATTCCTCAGCCCGGAAGGGGTGAACAAGGAACGCAAGTGGTGGAAGTTCTGGCAGTAAAATGAAAAAAACCGGAGCTTGCTCCGGTTTTTTACTTATTCGCCGACCTTGCGCCGGAACACCCAGCTCTTGTCGTTCGACGCTTCCGGCACGAAACCGTAACCGTCGACATCGAACTGCTTCAGTTGCTGCGGATCGCGAATCTGGTTGACGGCGGCATAGCGGGCCAGCATGCCGCGCGCGCGCTTGGCGTAGAACGAGATGATTTTATACTTGCCGTTCTTCCAGTCCTCGAACACGGGCGCGATGACGGGCACGTCCAGCTGGCGCGGCTTGACGGATTTGAAATATTCTTCGGAAGCAAGATTGACCAGCACCTTGGCGCCCTGCTCCCTGGCTGTGCGGTTCAGGCCGTTGGTGATGGTGTCGCCCCAGAACGCATACAAATCCTTGCCGCGCGTGGTCGACAGCCGCGTGCCCATTTCCAGGCGGTGCGGATGGATCAGGTCAAGCGGGCGCAGCAAGCCGTACAGGCCCGACAGGATGCGCACGCGCGACTGGGCATAGTCGAGCTGGGCCGGCTGCAGGCTGCGCGCCTCGAAACCGGCATACACGTCGCCATTGAAGGCCATGATGGCCTGGCGCGCTTCCGCCAGCTGCGGCGTCCAGGAAGCGTAGCGGGCCACGTTGAGGGCCGACAAGGCGTCGGAAATGCCCATCAGGCTGCCCACTTCGGCCGGGGAAAACTGGCGCATGCGCTCGATCAGCTGGGCGGAATGGTCGAGAAAATCGGGGGTGCTGTGCAACGAGGTTGTTGGCGGCGTCTCCAGGTCGAGACTCTTGGCGGGCGAAAGCACGATCAACATAAATTATCACTACAGAATAGAATTGCCGACATGATACCTGCTCCACAAAAACTCGTCCTCGACACCAACGTTTGCCTCGACCTGTTCGTCTTCAACGACCCGCGCTGGGCGCCCCTGCTGGCGGCCATGGAAAGCGGCGCCGTGCATGCCATCACGCGCGAAGATTGCCGCGCGGAATATCTGGTCGTGCTGCATTACAAACATTTGCCGCTCGATGAAGCCAGCCGCGCCGTTGCCGCCGCCCGCTTCGACGCGCACATCAGCGTGGTGGCACCGCCCGTGTCCGGCGTGCGCCTGCCCGTCTGCACGGACAAGGATGACCAGAAATTCCTCGAACTGGCGCGTGACGCCAACGCCGACATCCTCATCACCAAGGACAAGGCCCTGCTGAAACTGGCCCGCAAGACGGCCAAGGCCGGCATGTTCAAGATCATGGTGCCGGAAGGCTGGGCCTTGCCAGGCTGAGCCGCCAAAGCCCCACACGCAACGGGGCGCGCTGCGCTAGAATGGGACACGACTCCACTTTCCGCACCGCGACCCTACCGTTCATGAACAGCCCGTCCCTGCCCTACACGACTCCCGCCCTGACCAGCCGCCTGCCTCTCGTGGGCACCACCGTGTTTACCCGCATGTCCAGCCTGGCGGCCCAGCATGGCGCCGTCAACCTGGGCCAGGGGTTTCCCGACTTCGATTGCGCGCCACAACTGGTTGAACTCGTCAGCGACGCCATGCGCGCCGGCCACAACCAGTATCCGATGATGACGGGCGCCGCGCCCCTGCGCGAGGCGATTGCCGCGAAAATCGCCAGCCTGTACGGCCACAGCTATGACGCCGGCACGGAAATCACCGTCACGGCCGGCGCCACGCAGGCGCTCACCACGGCCATCCTGTGCTGCGTGCACCCGGGCGACGAAGTCATCGTCATCGAACCGGCCTACGACAGCTACCTGCCCGCCATCGCCCTGGCCGGCGGCGTGCCCGTGCTGGTCTCCATGGAGGTGGGTGAACAGGGCTACAGCGTGCCGTGGGACAAGCTGGCTGCCGCCGTCAGCAACAAGACGCGCTTGATCATCATCAACACGCCGCACAATCCGACGGGCACGATCTTGCGTCCCGCCGACGTGGCCGCCCTTGCCGACATCGTGCGCGGCACGCAAATTCTGATCTTGTCCGACGAAGTGTATGAACACATGGTATATGACGGCGTGCGCCATGAGTCGCTCGCGCGCAACGCGGAACTGGCGGCGCGCAGCTTCATCGTCTCCAGCTTCGGCAAGACGTATCACGTGACGGGCTGGAAGGTCGGCTATGTCGCCGCGCCAGCCTCCATGACGGCGGAATTCCGCAAAGTGCACCAGTACAACGTGTTTACCGTCAACACGCCGATGCAGTACGGCCTGGCCGGCTACATGGCGGACCCGCAGCCCTGCCTGGACTTGCCCGCGTTTTACCAGCGCAAGCGCGACTTGTTCCGCGACGGCCTGGCGGGCAGCCGCTTTACCCTGTTGCCGGCCGACGGCACGTATTTCCAGTGCGTGCGCTACGATGCCATTTCGCAAGAGACCGAAGCGCAGTTCGCCGAATGGCTGACGACGCAAATCAAGGTGGCCGCCATTCCTGTCTCCGCGTTTTACGCGCAGGGCAAGGAATCGGGCATCGTGCGCTTCTGCTTTGCCAAGAAAGACGAGACCTTGCGCCTGGCGCTGGAGCGCCTGCGCAGCATATAACCGAGCACTGAACATGGCTTCGCTGCGGCGGGGCAAAGGATGACAGATGGTACAGCGTCGCATCGGCCCGGCCGACCTGGTTCCCGGCGAACCCCTGCCCTGGGATTTGTTTTTGGCGGACCATAGTGCCGGCCCGCAACTGCGCAAGGGACAGATCATCACGGACGGCACGCAACTGGGCCGTTTGCTGCAGCTGGGCTTGTACGTGGGCGCGCCGGAACAGCCGTCCGTCTTGCGCATGCTCAATGAAGCGGCGCAGCGCCTGGAACGGCTGCTGCTGGCCTTGCGCAGCGAAAACAATGCCGAGCGCGACGTGCGCGACATCGCCCGCGAACTGCTGCGCGCGCTGGAACACGATGCCGACATCTCCCTGGCCAGCATCCTGCTCAACCAGATCGCCGGCAGCTACGCCGTGCGCCACTGTATCGAAACAGCCTTGCTGGCCATGCTGGTGGGCCGCAGCATGCACAAGTCCCACGATGAATTACTGCTGATCGGCGCGGCCGCGCTGACGATGAACGTGGGCATGCTGCGCCACCACGACAGCTTCCAGGACCGGCGCGGCCCCCTGAACGACGACGAAATGCGCATCGTGCGCCAGCATCCGCAGGAAAGCACGGAATTGCTGCGCTGCGCGGGCGTCGACGACGAGGAATGGCTGAGCTGTGTACTGCTGCACCATGAAAACGACGATGGCAGCGGCTACCCGCAGGGGCGCACGGCCGATGAAATCCTGCAAAATGCCAAGCTGATCGGCCTGGCCGACCGCTATTGCGCCCGCGTTTCCGCGCGCAACTATCGCCGCTCCATCGTGCCCGACCAGGCGCTGCAGCACATCTTTCTCGACCAGGGCGTGCCCATCGACCCGCTGCTGGGCGAACAGTTCGTCAATCTGCTGGGCAAGTATCCGCCCGGAACGTTGGTGCGCCTGCGCAGCGGCGAACTGGGGGTGGTGACGCAACGGGGCGCCGGCCACGTGCATCCGCTCAGCGATGCGCTGGGCGCGCCGCTGGCCGCCGCCCAGCTATCGCAGATGACGCCGCGCGACACGGGCGACAGCCAGTTCGCCATCGTTTCCTCGCTGCACGAAGACGATGCCGGCATGCATTTCAGCATGCGGCATGTGTGGGGCGATGAGGCGCGGCTGTAGGCTGGCTAGGCAAGGCCAGCGTCAAACTAAATCTCAGCTTACGGTTTCGGCGGACGGATGCCCGTGTATTGTGCGCTGACCAGCAGCCATTGCTTGTCGACAAGCCGAGCCACATAGCCGGCGCGCAGGGCGAAGGTGCGGGCTCCCCCCTCCTGATTGAGACGGTAGGAGAGCCGCGCCGAGATGAGCGCCGTATCGCCAAACAGACGCACCACTGGCTCATCAAACTGGAGCTGGGGACTCGGCCGCTTCTGCTCTGGCGCATAGAAGGACAACATTTTTTCACGCCCGTCCACCTCGCCGACCGGCGATATTTCCACATAATTCTCCGCCGTGATGGCTTTCAAGGCAACTTGATCAAAGTTATTCTGCGCCTGCGCATGGCGCTGCACCAGAGCCACCAGTTCGGCATCGCCGGAAGCCGCGTTCGCGCTACCGATCACGCCGAAGGCGCCAAGCAGACAGGTGGAGAGGATATGTGGAACGGTCAATTTCATGCGTATTCATCCTGGTCAAGGTCATGGGGAAGCGTCCGTTGATTGCTGCGGCAGTATCGAACACTCGCTTGCGGGCCGCGCATCGCGAAAAAGCCCACTGTATGCTATCCCCTTGTCCTTTTCTGGCGCATGCCATTGCGACAAACCGCTCGATTCATGGATTGAAATGCGATTTCGCCGGTTCGGGATGCGCATGGCGATGCGTTTCAAAGACGCCCGCAAGCCATGCCTCAGCTCGTGCTCCCAGGCGCATCCAGCACCTTCTGTTTTAAATCAAGGTTGAGTGCCCACTGCTCTTCCACGGGAATGGCGCGCCGCGAACTGGTCTTGAGGGAGCCCTCTTGCGTCCACAGAAATGGATAAAAATTCAGGCACAGGTCGCCGGACAAGGGCAATTCATCAAAGCCGTGCGCCTCGCCAGGCTGCCGGCCATAAAACTGCCGCAACTGGCTGGTAAATGCCCATTCGACAAACGCCGTGTAGCCGATCTCCAGCGCTTCCCACTCCAGTGTCTCGGGGGCCAGGTAATAAAGCTGGCCCTGATCGGGGCCGAGCGCGCCGCCGTTGAGGGCAAAAAAGCCGCCGAGCACGTCGTCGGCCACCAACAGAAAACCCTCGGCCTTTCCTTCGTTCCAGGTAGCAATGTTGCGCTCCAGCTTGCCATGGCCCGAGCCCAATATGCGCAGCCAGCCGTCATCCACCAGGATGCCCCCGGTTTCATAGGCTATCGCCCCGAGGGGAGAACGCGTGGTGATCTGCAGGCTCAGCAGCACCTCCGCCCTGCCGGCCGAGGGAGGCAGCAATTCCACCGGCATGTCGGCCTCGCTGGCCCATTGCTTGATCAGCGCAAACGCCGGGTCTTCACTATCCAATAATTCATTCAATGTACGCATGGCACCTGACCTTATCGATGACCGCTTCCTGCGGTCGGCGTATGCATGGCGACGCTGGCACTGTCTGGCGGGCGGCGCCCGGCACCCTTCATTTTGCGGACGTCAGGTACGCCCGCAATCCATGCGTGAGCACGAAAGGAAACACGCTCGCGTGATCTTCATCCGCGAAGACGCGCAAGCGCGTCTTCAGGCCGGGATACTTGTGCGATGTCAACTTCCCGTCGAACTCGCGCAAGTCGGCCACCATGTCAGCGTCCTCTTCCGAACGCGAACGCTTCTTGCCCGCCGCCAGCCTTTCCAGGCCGCCGATGCCAAAGAATATGGACGCGGGCAAGTCCTTGTGGCTGGCGGCATACGCCTGTTCGCGGTCGAACATGACGCCGGCGTCGTACCACAGCGACGGGCTGCCGAGGATGTAGTGCTCGAAAGTACGCGGTTCCGTCAGCAGGAATTGCAGGCCCAGCAGGCTGCCGTAGGAATGGCCGATGAAGACCTTGCGCTGCATGTTCACGCGATAATTACTGGAGATAAAGGGAAACACTTCGCCCGAGATGAACTGGCCATACGCCTTCGCTTCACCGAACGCCGGCTGCCGCCCCGGCATGTCCGAGCGGTAATCATGCTTGCGCGGCGTGGTCGGCGTGTAGTCGCGGCGGCGGCTGTACACCCCGCCATCGCCGTTGGCGTACGACAAGCCGACCACGATGACTTCTTCCATCCCCGCATGCTTGCTCAGGCGCTGCGCGATATTGCGCACGACGGGAAATGCATAATTGGCATCGGTGACGAACAGCACCGGATAGCGCTTGTTCCCCTGCCGGTAGGAATCGGGCAAGGCCACATACACCTGGTAATCGCGCTTCAGGGCTTGCGCGCGGATGTCGCGTACTTCCGTATTCTCAAGAACGTAGTTGGCAGGGGCGCTGGCGGGGGCTGCCTGGGCGCTGCTGGCCAGGGTGCTGCCGGCCAGGCAGCACAGGACGATAAGCAGACCGAGAGGCTTCAAGCTGTTTCTTTCATTGAGGTAAAGTTACTTCGCAGTCGCCGCCGTCAGCTGCACCAGCTTGCGCTCGACAAATGCCTGCAGTTGCGGCGACAGGGTTTGCAAGCCCTTGGCGCGCTCGAATGCCTGGCGCGCCTGGGCCGGGTGGTTGTCGGCTTGCAAGGCAATGCCGAGGCCCATCCACCAGACGCTGTTGTCGGGCGCCGTCTGCAGAGCCAGCTGATAGTGGTCGGCCGCTTCGCGGTAGCGCTGTTCGCGCTGCAGCACGCCGGCCAGGAAGGCGTGGTATTCGCCGCTGTCGCTGGCGTACGGCAAGCTGCGCGTCAGGGTATCGAGGGCCGCCGCGCCGCCGTTGGGCTTGTCCAGCTGCAAACGGGCCAGCATCATCGCTTGCGCCGGCTGTTTCGGGTCCAGCGCCAGGCTCAGCTGCAACTGGCGCGCTGCTTCGTCTGGGCGCTGCGCTTCCAGCAGCAGGCGCACCAGGGTTTCGCGCGCACCCTGGTGGCGCGGGTCCAGTTGCAGGGTCTGCTGCAAGGCCAGCATGGCGTCAGACACGCGGCCACCTTGCAACTGCGCCAGCGCGCGCCGGTATTCATTCTCCACGCGCTGCTGCGGCGTGACCTGTTTTCCGTCGATGACGCGCTCGCTGGCGGCCAGCGCTGGCGTTTTCACCACGGGTGCGGCGGCAGGCTTGGCGGGTTGGGCCGTGATGCGGCGCAGGTCGGCGGCAGGCAGCCTGGCTGGCGCGGGGGCAGCTTCCTCGGCCTGGAATACGGGTTCGGGTTCAACCGCCACGACGGGCGCGGGTGCAACGGTGGCAGGCACCGGTGCCGATACTGGAACCAACACCGGCGTGCTGGCCACGCTGACCAGCACGGGCGGCACGACCGGGCGCTTCAGGTAGACCCAGCCCAGCGCGATGGCGGCGGCAGTCAAGCCGGCGGCGCCGCCGAAGACCAGCGCGCGCGAAACGCCCCGCTCGCGTTCGGGCACGGAGCGGATGCCGGCCGCGTCGCCGCGTCCATCGGGGGTGCCGCGTGCATCGAGGTCTTGCAACATCTTGTTAATCAGGCTCATCTACAGGCTCATCTTCGTCATCGGTTCAATAAAGTCCAGCTCGCGCCGCAGGCGGCGGCCAGCACGCCGGCACCGGCCAGCCACGGCCACGGCCGTTGCCACAAGCGGCGCGGCTTGCTGGCCAGGGTGTCGCTGGCGGCCAGCGCCACGTGGCGGGCGCCCACTTGCTGCCGTCCTTCGCCATACGCCACCATCAGCGCCTTGTGCGCCATGATGTTGATCAGGCGGGGAATGCCGCCGGATGCCTGGTACAGCTTGCCCACGCCGCCACGGCTGAACAGGCGCGCGCCATCGAAACCGGCCACGCGCAGGCGGTGCGCCACATAAAAATCCACGTCGTCGCGCGACAGCGGACCCAGGTGGTAGTGAAAGGTGATGCGCTGCGCCAGCTGGCGGATTTCCGGCAGGGCCAGCTTGACGTCCAGTTCGGGCTGGCCAAACAGCACGATTTGCAGCAGCTTGCGCTTTTCCGTTTCCAGATTCGTCAGCAAACGCAAGGCTTCGAGGCTGTCAACGGGTATCGCCTGCGCCTCGTCCAGGCACAGCAGCACCCGCTTGCCTTGCGCCGCCAGGTTGAGCAGGCGCAGGTTGAGGGATTTGAGCAATTGATGCTGATCAGCATCTTTCTCCAGCAGCACATCGAGGTCATCCGCCAGCGCCAGGATCAGCGAGCGGGGCGGCAAGTTCGGATTCGGGATGTAGGCCGTGACGAAGTCCGGCCCCAAGGATTGCATGAACTTGCGGCACAAGAAGGTTTTACCAGTGCCCACTTCGCCAGTGATCTTGATGAAGCCCTCGCCATTGCGCGCCGCCACCAGCAAGGTGTTGAGCGCCTTTTGCGACTGCGGGCCGTTGAAGAAGAAACTGGTATCGGGCGTGAGGCCGAACGGCGCCTCGCGCAAGCCGAAATGGGTCTGGTACATTTAGCGCCGCTCCGACGGACGGCGCGGGTCGAGCGCCTCGATGCGCTTGCCCGAATCGAGCAAGTCCTCGTTCCAGCTGTTCGCGCCGTCGACGATGGTCGGCTTGATCAGCACCACCAGCTCGCGCTTCTGGATCACCTGCCCCGTGTTGCGGAACAGCGCGCCCAGCACGGGAATATCGCCCGCGCCCGGCACTTGCGAGCGGTCCGCCGTGGTGGCCTGGCGCATCAGGCCGCCGATGGCGACGATGCGGCCATCCTGGCTGCGCACCATGCTGTCCATCTCGGACGTGCTGGACGCGGCCAGCGGCAGTTTCAGCGAACCGGCGCTGCCCAGATCGATTTCCTTGCTGATGGTCGACACCTGGCTGACGGACGGGTGCACGTGCAGGATGATGTTGCCATCCGCATCGATCTGCGGCGTCACGTCCAGCACCACGCCGGAAAAGAACGGCTGCAAGGTCACGTTGGGGCTGGTCGTCGCGCCGCTGGCCGTCGTATTCGTCGTGGTCGACACGCCCGTCACGTAAAACTCGTCCGTGCCGATCTTCAGCACGGCCTTCTGGTTGTTCATGGTGGCGATGCGCGGGCTCGACAGCACGTGCACGGAGCCTTGCGATTCCAGGAAGGAAATCATGGCGGCAAAATTGGCCGTCTGGAAAGCCAGACCGAACATGGAACCGGCCGCGTTCGCCGCCGAACTGAGGCCAAAACCGCTGCTGGCCGTCAAGCCATTGCCATTTGTCATGTTGGGAGGCTGGCCGCCGTTGAACGGCAGCGGCGCCAGGCTGCCGCCGGGCTGGATGAAGCCCGTCGAAATGCGGTTCGTGTGGCCACTCTTGATCGAGGCGAACGAGGCCCAGTTGATGCCCGTCTGCGTGTTGTTATTGAGTTCGACTTCGAGGATTTTCGCTTCCAGTATCACCTGGCGGTCGACGGACAGTTGCGTGGCCTTCAAATACATGTCGACATTGCGCAACTCTTCCGGCATGGCGCGGATGACGATCACGCCCGACTGCGGGCTGAGCACCACTTGCCGGCCGCCTTCGGTGCTGCCGACGATGGCTTCCAGCGCCGCCTTCAATTCCGGCCAAAAATCCGCCGTCGACGAGGTGGTGAGGTTGCTGCTGTCCAGCGTGCGGCCGCCCTGGCCGCTATTCGTCTGCTGGTTCTGCTCGTTATTCTGGTTATTGCCCTGATTGTTATTGCCGCTATTGCCCGAGCCGCCCGAGTTGGTCGAACCGACCGAACCTACCGACGTCGACGACACGCGCAGGTTGGAGCTGCCGCGGCGCGCGCCCGTCAGGTAATTGACGTGGAACAAACGCGTCTGCATGGTCAGGGGCTTGATGTAGATCTGCGTGCCCTCGACCTTGTAATCGTAGCCATACAGTTCGCGCACGGCGTCGAGCGCCTGGAACAGGGTCACGTCCTTCAGGTTGGCGGAAATCGTGCCGCCGATGTCGGGATGGACCAGCATGTTGTAGCGCGTGCCGGCCACGATGGAAGTGAAGAACTGGCGCGCCGGCACATTGTTGAAGGCCACGTTGAAGCGCTCGTCGAGCGCGGCGCGGGCCTTCGGCAATTGCTGGGCCAGGGCCGCCACGGGCGGCAGCAGCGCCGCTTCCACGGCGTCCGGCTGGGCCGCTGGCGCCGTGGTGGCCGCCGCGCCCTTGACGGCATCGGTGATCGCATTATAGGTGTCGCGCTTGACGGGCGCGACATTGCAGCCGCCCAGGCCCAGGCTGACGCTGATGACAGCCGCCATCGTACTGATCTTGAACATGCTCGCCTTGTGTTGATTGAGTTGCTTGGCCACTTCTTCTACTCCTGCTTGCTGCCGGTCTTGCTATCGGTCTTGCGATCGGCCTTGTTATCGGTCTTGCTGCTCGGGTACAGCTTGAAGGCTTCCAGTGATTTGCCACGCCGCAACACGACAGCCGTGTCGCGGATCTCCGTCACCACGGCGCCGCCCACCTTGCTGCCGACCCTGACCGTCTGGCCATCGATGACGGCCAGGCGGCGTCCGCCCGGCTGGGTGGAGATGAGCACCGACTGCAGCTGCGGCCGGGCCGCGACGGCGGGCACGGTACTGGCGGGCGCCCACAGGGCTGCCGGCGGGCGCGTCGGATCATCGAGCGCCTGCGCCTGCGCGCCCGGCCACGCCAGGTTCAGCGTCAACCCCAGCGCCAGGGAAAGCGCCGGCAGCGCGCGGCCAACGGTCAAAGTGCGATCCATGTATCGTCCATGCTGAGGGTATGTAAGGTCAGGGTCAAGCTGGCGTTCGGGTAGCTGGCAGCGTCGAGGTGGGCGGCGCCCCAGAAGACGCGCGTTGGCATCGCTTGCAGCGCCTGCATGTATTGCACCATGTCGGCATAACTGCCTTGCAGCACCACTTCCACGCCGTGCTGGTGCAGCAGGGGCGCCGGCGCCGCCTTGTCCGCCGCAGCGCCGTTCGCGGCATCGGCTGAATGTGCCCCCACGGCGCTGGCGGGCAAGGTTTTCAGCGACACCACGCGCAGTCCGGCGTGCCGGCGCAGCAAGTGTTCCAGCAAGGTCACCATGCGCTCGGGCGCCACCAGGCCATGCTGCTTCTGGCGCAGCGCCTGTGCCAGCGATGCCGTTTCCGCCTGCAGTGCCACCAGGCGCGCGCGCACTTCCTGGTCGGGATCGGTGGCGTGGGCCAGCATGGTCAGCTCGATTTCCTTGTCGGTGGCCGTCAACAGGCTTTGTTTTTGCGCAATGCTCGCCTCCAGCGCGGCGCGTTTCGCCAGCAGGGGATTAAAGCTCATGAAATAAAACACGAACAGCACGGCGGCCGCACCGGCGCCGAACACCATCAGCCGCTCGCGCAGGCTGAGGGCGTCGAAGGCCGTGGCCCATTTTTTCAGCAAGGGCAGCATCAGCGTGTTCCTCCCGCAACAGGTTTGGGCGGCGCGGCTGGCCCGGCCGCGCGGTCGGCCGACTGCAGGCTGAACGCGACATAAGGCAGGCTGGGCGCCTTGCCCTCGGCCACGGCCGGGGGCTGGGGCTGGGGCTGGGGCTGGGGCTGGCCGATGTCGAGGCTGGCGAAACTCTTGCCTTTCAATACTTCCTGCTGGCCCAGGCGCGTGATGTAGGCAGGCAGCAGCGACGCGTGCAAGGCGCGGCCCTGCAAGCCGAAGTCATTGCCGGCGCCGGTGATGTCCACGCCCGTCAGCCAAACGCCCTCGACCCTGGCCTGCGCCAGCGCGCGAAAATAGCCGGCATAGCCGAGGGTATTGCCCAGCTTGCCGCTTGCCAGCACGCCAGACGCATCCTGCAGCAACTGGCGCTGCGCCTCGACGGCCGCCAGTTCCTGCGCCAGGGCCGGATCTTTCTTGCGTGGCGGAAAATCGCGCAAGATCTGGTCACGCTTCGCCTCGCCTTGCGCCAGCGCTGCCTTGACGCCCGCTTCGCGCTGCTCCAGGCTGGCCATTGCCTGCTGGGCCAGCACGCCCATGGCCAGCAAGACCAGCGCCAGGCCGCCCAGGCCCAGGCCGGCCGTGCGCGCCGACATATGGTGTTTTTTCAGTTCAAACTGGGGGTTGAACAGATTGATCTGCTGGCTCATGCGCCCTTCCCTTCGTGCTTGCCCGGGTGCTGGCCAACCTCGCGCAAGGCGGCGCCGATGGCCAGGAAGTAGCGCGCCTGCATGGCCGGGTCGCGCAGCTCGGCGGCCTGCGACAGGTCCAGCACCGTGGCCAGGTCCAGTTGCTCGACCGGCATGTAGAGATTGTCGGCCAGATACGCGTGCAAGCCATCGCTGGCGCCCGTCATCAGCATCAGACGGGCCAGCGAAATGAAATGAAACTGGCGGTCAAAGTGGTCGAACGAGCGCTGCAGTTCCAGGGTGACGCGGTCGTAATACTGGCTGGCGTCGGGCGACTGCAGTTGCGTCAGGGTCACGTCGATGCGGCGCGCCTGGTACAGCTCGCCATTGAAGCTCATGGTCAGCAAGCCGCCGTCGCCATCGAAAAACAGCACGGCGATGCCGCGTCCCGGTGTTTCCAACAAGGTGGCGATATTGCGTTGCGCCATCTCGGGGATATCGATCACGGACAGGCCGATCTTGCATTCGGCGTACAGCGCCTGGCGCCGCGACACGGCGCTGTTGCGCGCCGCCACGGCAAACACGCTGCTGCCCCGCTGGGTGCCGTTCGGATCGCCGGGAATGTCGAACACGTCAATGGTGGCCTCGGCCAGGGGGAAGTCCAGCATGTCCTTCAGGCGCCAGCCCACGGCCGTCTTCAGTTCCTCGCGCGGCACGGCCGGCGCTTCCAGCGACAGCAACTGGTATTCGCCGCCGGCCAGCACGCTGGTGCAGTGGCGCGCAGTCGCCTGCAGCTCCTTGCCCAGTTTTTCCAGCACCTCGGCCGGCGCCGGCCGCGCAGCCGCCTGGTAGCTGGCGCCCCGCACGCGCGGCATGCCGTCGGCGGGACGTTCGACAACGACAGCGCTGACGCCTTCGCGGCCAAACGCCGTGGCCAGCCATCCATCGTACTTCTTTGCTCTTGCGAATAAACCCATGCGAACTATCCAGTGTAAGTGCCTGCCCGATCTTGTCGCGCAGATAATGCATCCAGCCAATTTTAATTCATGAAGCCAACTTTATTGTGTAAAAACAATAAATTAGCGATCTTTTTTTCATGCAGTTGACCTTACTGCGACAGCACGGCTTGCAAACGGCGCTGGACGTAATCGGCGTTATTGCCCGCGTTCGGACAGCGCGGCTCGACCGAGGCCGGCTGATTGCACGCCGTGGCCGTGATGGTCCAGCTGGTCAAGGTAGCGGGCGCCGTGGCCGAGCTGCATTGCACGGTGACGCTGAACGCCGATAGTGTCGTGCCCGCCGGCAAGCTGAACGTGGTACCGCCGATGCATGCCGCGCCGGTGGTCAGGCCCGCTCTGATCTGTTTCTGCAAACCCCATTCGAGGCCGGCGCGGGCAGCCTGCTCGGCGCGCACGCCCTGCACGTCCATCGCCGATTCCGTCTGCTGGAAGGTGGAGATATTCACCATCACGGCCGCCAGCGCGGCCAGCACCACCAGCAGGAAAATGGCCGTGACGAGGCTGAAACCGCGCATGCGGCCCGTGTGTTGGCGCAGCATGCGCGTCATGGCGTATTCCTCGCCTGCACCTGTTGCACCAGGCGCAGCACGCCCGTATTGCTGTTCGCCGCACCCAGGCTCAGGCTGATATTCACCAGGCCCCGCTGCACATTGGCCAGCACGGCATAGCTGAAGGCGCACCCTGTCACCTGGCGCGCCAGCAGTGCGCCATTCTTCAAGTCCGCCGCAACCGGCTGGGTGGCCTGGATGGCATAGCCGGCGTAACGGGTCAGGGTGCCGGTCGCCAGATCGCACGCATAGGTGACGGGCGTCGACACCACCTGGAAGCGGTTCGATGGCGACGGCAGCGGCGCCGGCGCCGTCGTGAAAGGATAGCTGCCGAGCGTGACGACGCCGCCGGACACGCCCGTCACGGCCGCGCGGTTGCAGCCATTCGCCGCGCTGCAGGCATAGGCATTGTTCGGCGCGTACTCCGCGCCCAGGTTGTAGACGACGATCTGGTCGCCCACGCTGATCGCCTGGCGCGCGCCCAGCGCATTGACGGGCATGGCGCCGACGACGGTAAAGTTCAGTGGAAGGCTGGGGTCGGGAGGGGTCTCAAAGCTCAGCACATTGCCCGGCGCGGCCGCATCGCTATCGCTCAGGTAGCGCCCGCCCGTCTTGGTCAGCAACAATTCCAGGAACAGGCCGTCGTTCGACACGCGCACGCTGTTGGGCAGTGCCAGGCGCACGTCGCGCGTCAGGCGGCGCGCCGCCGTATCGGCTGTGTCGGCCAGCGCGGCGCGCGCCGCGACGTCCATATAGCCTTGCACGGGCACCCGGATGAAGACGGCGACCATGGTGCCGATGATGCCCGTGATGACGATCACGATGACCATCTCGACGAGAGTAAAACCGCGCGGGCGGCGTCTGGCGTTGAGGATTGTTTTCATGGAATGCTGTTCGGCGCATAGCGCACGCGATAGCCGTCGAGCACGATCTGCTGGTCGGCATACGGCACCGTCACCTGGATACGCAGGCTTTCCGTGGCAGGCAAGCCGTTCAGGGCTGCCTGGGTGATCACCACAGAGGCAACGTATTCCTGGGGGGAACCTGCAGCCCAGACTGCGCCCTGCGCATCCGTCTTGTAATTCGTGGCCGTGCCATACGCGCTCACGTAATCGTTGACGTTGTCGAAGGGCCGCGTCACGCCGCCCCCCTCTTGTCCGGCCACTTCCGGGATGGCGCAGCCGGCCGGGCTGGTGGCCGTTTGCGCGGCAGGGTCTTGCGGATCGCAATAGGTAAACCGCGCCAGCTGGATTTCTTCCAGCATGCCTTCGGCAATCGCCAGCGCCTGCTTGCGCAGCTGCGGGTCGGCACTGTGCCTTGTCGTCATGCTCATCACGCCGAGGATGGCGGCCGAGGCCAGGCCGACGATGACGATGAACAGCACCAGTTCGATCAGGGTCACGCCGCGTTCACGCCGGCGATGCTGGCTAATGGACATAGCCGGTCTCCCCTTCAACCGTGACGGTGCGCGTCAGGCCGTCGCCCTGGATGCTGATTTGCAGCCGCGCCGGGAAGGTCGATGCGTCAGGAAACACATTGGCCAGCACATATGGCTGGCCCAGCGCGTCGAAATAAAAGCTCGGCGTAGCCTTCGCGTCGGTGGACAGGGTGACGCTGGCCGGACGGCCTTCGCACAGCCAGTTGGTCGCCGTGCAATACTTCACCGTGTCTTTGCTGCCGCTGTTGCTGCCCGTCGGCGGCACCACCTTCTGCTCATCGCTGCAGCCGGCATCGAAGCACAGGGCCACCTTGTTGGCATCGATGCTGACAAACACGGCACGGTTTTGCGCCACCGCAAGCTTTTGCCCGTAGCGCACGATATTCGTCACCTGGTCGGCAAAACTGCGCGCGTCAAACGTGTCGCGCTGGAAAAACCGGTTGACGGCAAAGGTCGCCAGCAAACCCGCCAGCACCAGAACGGCCACCAGTTCGATCAAGGTGAAGCCGCGCGCAGCCGTACGCCGCAGGGGGCGTGGCGGCCCTGCTTGGCGATGCGGAAAGACTGTCGGTGGCTGCTGCAATGGATGGCCCGTAAAAAAGCCCAACGGGCTGGCGCCTGGGGTTGGGCTGGTGGTGCGCAAGGAAGGCCGGGCGTGGCCGGACTTTCCTTGCAGAGTGCTCAGATATTAATTGCAGGTCGTGGTGCTTGCTTCGACCGTAATCTTCGGCGCGTCACCTGCCTTGGTCGGAGCAACGTACGTTACCGTGCATGTCGCGCGGGTTGCATCGGGCTTCACGACACCACCTGCGAACTTGTAGTCTGGGTCGGTCAGGCCAGCCGCATCGATGATGGTATCAGCAGTCGGATAGCCATAAATACCTGCGATATCCTTACCTTCCATCTTCGCGCTGGTAACACCTGAAGCATCGGCAACCGCGCCGCCGACCAGCCACTGGGCATGATACAGGGCCGCGCCCGCCTTGACGGCGCCAGCGGCCGCCTGCATCTTGGCCACGCGCGCATCGGTCGACATGTCGATAAATTTAGGAATCGCCGTCGCGGCCAGGATGCCGAGGATGACGATGACGACGATCAGTTCGATCAGAGTGAAACCTGCCTGGGCGCCGCTTTTCATACTACGTAAAGACTTGTTCATTCTTGCTTTCTCCAAAATCAAATAAAAAATTCAAAACCAACGCCATGAAACTGTCGCTGCACCGGACCAGGAAGCGCGTCAGTTTGCTGCCGGGTCCGGCGATTTCCACACCACGATATCGGGTTCCTGGGCGAGCTTGTCAAGATCGGCGTCCGCACGTGGCAAGGTTACCTTAAATTTCACTGAATCAACCCTTTTACTGGGAAAAATATTGCCATTACTAAACAAATAGATGATTTTTTGTTCTTTTTTATCGTACAACCAATTCCCTGCAGGTAACTTTTCAAGCTCCGGCTGCGCGAACTCGCCCAGGTAGTTGGCCGGCTTGTCGGCCAGCCAGTCGAACGGGTTTTGCCGCGCCAGCGCCGGCAACTGCTCGCGCCGGTCCGCCAGGTACAGGTGCAGCACCTGCACCCGCAAGCTGGTGCGCAGGACGCCCAGCATCTGCGCCGCGGCCACCTGCTGCGCCTGCTGCTGATAGTAGCTGACCCTGTTCAAGAATACGGCCATCAGGATGGCGAACACGCCCGCCACCACCGCCAGCTCGAACAGGGTGAAACCGCGCTGGCGGAACGGTTTGGCCATCAGTGCAGGGCCGCCCGACCCAGGTCCCAGATTGGCAGGAAGATGCCCAGCGCCAGCACCAGCACCATGGCGCCGAGGAAGACGATCAAAATCGGCTCGATCTGCGCCGACAGGGTTTTCAGCTCGTAATCGACTTCGCGCTCGTACATGTCGGCGATCTCGTCCATCAGATCGTCGAGCGAACCCGATTCCTCGCCCACGGCGATCATCTGCAGCACCACGGGCGTAAACACGTTGGCCGCCACCGAGGTGCGCAAGATGCTTTCGCCCCGCTCGACGCCGTCGCGCATCTGTTCCACGCGCGCGCTCAAATACGTGTTGTCCACCGTTTGCGACACCACCGTCAGCGCCTGCACGATGGGCACGCCGCTCGTGCTTGACAGGGCAAAGCTGCGCGCAAAACGGGCCATCGTGCCCTTCAGGATGATCTTGCCGGCGATCGGCAGGCGCAGCTTGGCGCGATCCCACTTATATAAACCCTGTTTCGTGCGCAGCCAGGCACGCCAACCGAAAAAGCCGCCCGCGCCCAACAGCAGCAGGATGGGCCAGTACGCCACCGTAAAGCGCGAGGTACCGATCAGGATGCGCGTCATCAAGGGCAGTTCAGCATGGAAACTGGCAAAGACCTTTTCGAACTGGGGAATGACGAAGATATTCACCACCACCATGGCGGCCAGCATGGCGAAGACGACGAAGGTCGGGTAGCGCGTCGCCGTTTTCACGCGCGCGCGCATGTCGCGGTCGAATTCCAGGTGGTCGAACAGGCGCAAAAACACTTCATCGAGGCGCCCCGTCATTTCGCCCACGCGCACCATCGACAGGTAGAACGGCGTGAAGATGGCGGGATGGCGCGCCATGGCGGCCGACAGTTCGCGGCCCGCGTCGAGCGACTCGCGCACATCCTTGATGATGCGCCCGAACGCGGGGCTGATGGCGGACTCCTGCAAGCCGGCCAGGCCGCGCATGATGGGCACGCCCGCCTTGAGCAGGGTGTACAGCTGGCGGCTGAACAACTGCACGTCCATGGGCGTGACTTTTTTCTCGGTCAGCCTGGCCCACCAGCCCAGCTGGTTGGAACCGGCCTTCGTCACCGTCTGTTTCGTGGCGCTGATGTCGACGGGCGTGCTGCCGCCCGCCATCAACTGGTCGGCCACGGCGCCGCTGTCGGCACCTTCCATCACGCCGGTCAGCAGTTCGCCGCTGGCGCTGCGCGCCTTGTAGGAGAAAAACGGCACCTCAATCCTCGCTTTGGTTGCTGATGCGCATCGCTTCCATCACCGTCGTTCGGCCCTGGACCACCAGCTGCACGGCGTGGCGGCGCAGGGTTTCGCCCGCCATCTGCGCCGTCGCCACCTTCATGAAGTGCGATGGATCGGCATGGTTGGCGGCGTCGGCCACGGCGCGCGTGATTTCCAGCAATTCGTACACGCCCGTGCGGCCCCGGTAACCCATGCCGTTGCAATGCGAGCAACCCTTGCCGTGGAAATACTGGTTGCGCTCGACCAGCTCGCCCAGTTCCAGGCGCAGCCATTCGTATTCGTTCGGCGTCGGCGCGTACGGCGTGCTGCAGCTTTCGCAGATCACGCGCACCAGGCGTTGCGCCAGCACGGCTTGCAGCGAGCTGCCCACCATGTAGCGGGGCACGCCCATGTCCATCAGGCGCAGCGGCGTGCTGATGGCGTCGTTCGTATGCAGGGTCGACAGCACCAGGTGACCGGTCATGGCGGCGCGCAGGCCGATTTGCGCCGTTTCCTGGTCGCGCATCTCGCCCACCAGCACGATGTCGGGATCTTGCCGCAGGGCCGAGCGCAGCACGCGGGCAAAGTTCAGCTCGATCTTGTCGTTCACTTGCACCTGGTTAATGCCGGGCAAGCGGTACTCGACGGGGTCTTCCACCGTGATGAGCTTTTTCTCCACGGAATTGAGTTCGGACAAGGCGCAATACAAGGTCGTCGTCTTGCCGCTACCGGTCGGCCCCGTCACCAGCACCAGGCCGTTCGGGCGGCTGACGATGGCGCGGAACTGCGCCACCAGCTTGGGCGGCATGCCGATGGCGTCCAGGCGCAAGGTCGTGCCGCCCTGGTTCAGCAAGCGCATCACCACCGATTCGCCGTACTGTGTCGGCATGGTCGAGATCCGCACGTCGATGCGCTGGTTTTTCACGCGGATGGCGAAGCGGCCATCCTGCGGCAAGCGCTTCTCGGAAATATCGAGGTCCGACATCAGTTTTAAACGCAGGGCCAGCGAACTGGCGATCTTGCTGTCCGCTTCCGTCTGCAAATGCAGCACGCCGTCGATACGGAAGCGGATCTGCAGCCGGCCTTCCTGCGGTTCGATGTGGATGTCCGAGGCGCGCACCTGCGTGGCATCCTCGAACACCGATTGCAGCAACTTGACGATGGGCGCCTCTTCCAGGCCTGGATTGACGGCCAGTGCGCCGAAGTCGACGGAGACATCGCCCAGGTCCTGCTCCAGCTCGCGCGTCAGCGTGGAAATATCTTCCGTGCGGCGGTAGATGCGGTCGATGGCGGCCAGCACTTCCGTTTCATTGACGACGGCCAGTTCGATCTGCCGCTTGACCAGGCGCGCAATTTCATCATATGCGAACAAGTCGGTCGGGTCGGACATGCCGACCAGCAAGCCCTCGCGACGGTCTTCCAGCACCAGCGCGCGGAAGCGCCGCGCCTGGGTTTCCGGCAGCAGCCGCACCAGTTCGGGATTGATGTTGAAAAACTTCAGGTTGATGTAGGGAATGTCGAGCTGGCGCGCCAGGGCGCCCGAAATCTGCTCTTCCGTGACGAAGCCGTGCTCGACGAAAACGCGGCCCAGCTTGCGTCCCGAACGCTTCTGTTCCGTCAAGGCCTGGCCCAACTGTTCTTCCGTCAGCAATTTCTGCTGCACCAAAATTTCACCGAGCCGGACTTTCTCTGGCCTTGCCATGCTTGCTCCTCGACAAATTCTTCAGACGATGCACGCCAGCGGCGCGCGGGGGTATTTTATTCCAGAACCTGTTGTTTCTTAAAGAAAATACATTCCATCGTTTGATTTTTACGCATTTCAACACTCTGCAAGGAAACACTTGCCGCCCGCTCGCGCCCGTGACAATAATGGCGGTCGTATCCCGTCTTGCCTGCCGACCCTTGTCCCTATGAACGCCTGCGCCATCGAGTTCCACAACGTGCATCTGCAGCTGGCGGGCAGCGCCGTGCTGCGCGGCGTCGACCTGCAGGTACGCGCGGGGGAGCTGTTCGGCCTGGTTGGCGTGAATGGCGCGGGCAAGACATCCTTGCTCAAATGCCTGCTGGACTTTTGCACGCCCGAGCGGGGCGAGATCGCCATCTTTGGCCAGCCGCACCGGCATGGCGCGGCGCGCCAGCCCCTGTCGTTTCTTCCGGAACGTTTCCAGGCGCCCTATTACCTGACGGGCGGCGACTTCCTGCGCTACCTGGCGCGCCTGCACAAGGTGCACCCCGATGCGCAGGCGCTGCAGCAATCCCTAGACGCGCTGGACCTGGCCCCGGACGCCCTGCTGCGCCCTGCGCGCGACTACTCGAAAGGCATGATGCAGAAACTGGGGCTGGCCGCCTGCTTGCTGTCGGGCAAGGAGCAACTGGTGCTCGATGAACCGATGAGCGGACTCGATCCGAAGGCGCGCGCGCAATTCAAGCAAGTGCTGCGGCAGGCGCGCGCGCAAGGCCGTGGCGCCCTGCTCACCTCGCATGCGCTGGCCGACGTGGAAGAATTGTGCGACCGCATGGCCATCCTGCATGCGGGCCGCATCGTCTTTACAGGCACGCCCGCCGAATGCCGCGCGCGTCATGGCGGCGCGACCGACGCCAGCCTGGAGCAGGCTTTCCTCAATTGCATTGCGGCATGAACGCCGACACGCACCTCGCCAGCCCCAGCCGTTACGCGCCCTCGCCGCACGGCATGTATCTGCGCCACTTCGGCTTGCGCACGGCGCCGTTCGGCATCACGCCGGACCCGGCTTTCTTTTATACGGGCAATACACGGGGCGAACTGCTCGCTGCGCTGTTGTATGCCGTCACCCAAGGCGAAGGCATCATCAAGCTGACGGGCGAAGTGGGCAGCGGCAAGACCATGCTGTGCCGCATGCTGGCCGAACGCCTGCCGCCTCAGGTCGACGTGCTGTATTTGCTCAATCCCCGGCTGGAACCGGACGAAGTGCTGCACGCCATCGCCGCCGAACTGGGCCTCGCGCTGGATGGCTGCCGCGCCGATGCCGTGCTGCGCGCCCTGCACGGCGAGCTGATCGCCCGGCATGCGGCGGGGCGCCAGGTGGTGCTGCTGGCCGAAGAAGCGCAAGCCATGCCGGGCGCCACCCTGGAAGCGCTGCGCCTGCTGACGAATTTGGAAACAGCCAGCCACAAGCTGCTGCAGATCGTGCTGTTTGGCCAGCCGGAATTGCAGCACACCCTGGACTTGCCCCAGTTCCGCCAATTGAAGGAACGCATCACCCACAGTTTTAATGTGCCGCGCCTGCCACGGGCCTTGCTGGACGACTATCTGGCATGCCGCCTGGCCGCCGCCGGCCGCACGGCGCCGCTCGTTTTTACGCCGGCCGCGCTGCGCCGGCTGGCACGCGCTGCGCAGGGCATCGTGCGCAGGATCAATATTCTGGCAGACAAGGCCTTGCTGGCCGCGTTTGCCGACGATGCGCAGGCAATCAACGCGCGCCATGTGCGCCTGGCCATTGCCGACAGCCCCTTTTACCGTCCGTCCTGGCATGCGGGCAAGCTGCTGGCAGGCGCCTTGAGCGCGCTGATGCTGTTGCTGGCCGCTGCGCTGCTGTGGCAATGGCTGACGGGCAGCCAGGGACAGACAGCGGCGACCGCCAGGACGGCCCCGCCGGCAAGCCAGGCATCGCAGGCACACGCCACCACGCCCGCCATTGCGCACCCAGGCGCGCTGCAGACAGCCGTTGCAGACGCACCGCTGCCAGCGCCATCCACGCTGCTCGACAGCAAGCTGGCCGAATCACGCGACTGGCTGGCAAAGCAAGGGCCGCAGCAACTGGTGCTGCAAATCGCCAGCCTGCCCGCCACCGAAACGGCTGCGGCGGAAACCTTCCTGCAGCAGGCGCAGCAAGCCACCGGCCTGCGCGACCTCCATGTGTTTCGCTTGCCTGGCGCCGCGCCCGCAAAGACGCCGGGCAATACCTCCGCCGCGCGCCTGCTCATCGTCTACGGCAGCTTTGCCGACCAGGCCAGCGCCGAAGCCGTGCGGGCCAGGCTGGCCCCGGCGTCGCCACGGAAAATATTGCTGAGCGACATAGATAGTATCCGTATGGAAATGAAAGCCATGATCGCGGCGAAAACGGGGCGTGGCGCCCCCTGACTTTATTTCGGCATATTGCCTCCCGGGCCTGCACAGCCGATTGCTTTTGAGCGATCATGCTGGGTAAAATTACAAAAGCACAACACGACTTCAAGGGCGAACTTTTCATGACTCAACACCCTATTCCTGTGCTGGCCTCCTGGGTCGCCCTCGCCTGCAGCACCATGCTGGCCGGCTGCGCCACGCATCAAACGCCGCTGTCGCCTGCCCACCTCAATGCCGCGCCCGTTCCCGCCGGCGTCATTCCCGAACCGGTGCAGCAAAGCAGCGCGCTGGCCGCGCCCCTGCCGGCGCCCAAAGTGGAAACCTACAGCGTCACCGTGCACAAGGTGCCCGTGCAATCGCTGCTGTTTGCGCTGGCGCGCGACGCGGGCATGAATATCGATATCCACCCGCAGATCGAAGGCAGTGTCACCCTGAATGCGCTGAACCAGACGCTGCCGCAACTGCTGGCGCGTATCGGCAAGCAAGTCGACATGCGCTACGAAATCGATGGCAAGAACCTGACGGTGCTGCCCGACGCACCCGTATGGCGCACCTACAAGGTCGATTACGTCAACATGGCACGCAGCACCAACAGCAGCGTGAATATCGCCACGCAAATTTCCACGGCGGGCGGCGGGTCGAACAACGCCAGCAACCCCGTTGGCAGCACACAAGGCAGCGGCGGTAACGGCAATAACAATTCGACCACCCTGGTCGTGAATCGTTCGGAAAATAATTTCTGGTACAGCCTGGAAAAGAATATCCGCGACCTGCTGCGCGAGACCACGCTCAACGATGTGCAGGTGGATCCGCTGGCGCAGCTGAACCAGCAATTGACGACCATGCCCAGCCAGCAGGGGCAGCAAGGGCAGCTACAGAACCAGGCTGGCAACTACCCTGCCGGCGGCGCAACGGGCCAGTACGGCGCCCAGCCGCCGATGCAGTATGGCAACCCGAACGGGAGTCAAAACATGCCGGGCCAGCAGGCGTCCAGCCAGAACGCGACTCCCGGCCAGCCGCTGGACGCGAACGGCATGCCGCTGCTGAAACTGGCCAACAAGGGCAGCCCCTCGTCCGTCGTCGTCAACGTCGAGGGTGGCTTGATCGCCGTGCGCGCCACGGGGCGCCAGCATGAAAAGATCGCCGAATTCCTCGACGCGGTGTTGCACAGCGCCAAGCGGCAAGTGCTGATCGAGGCGACCATCATCGAAGTGCGCCTGAGCAATGAATACCAGCAAGGCATCAACTGGTCGCGCCTGACGGGCAGCCTGCAATTGCGGCAAGGGCAAGTGGGTACGGCGGGCCTGTCCAGCGGCGTCACGCCGAACGCCACGCCCGGCATCTTCCTGCTCAATTATCTGAAAGACAGCTTTTCCACCACCATCCAGCTGCTCGAATCGTTTGGCAAGGTGAAAGTGCTGTCCAGCCCGAAGATCAGCGTGCTGAACAACCAGACGGCCATGCTGAAAGTGGTCGACAACAATGTCTTCTTTACCATCAAGGTGACGCCCGCCGTGATCAGCTCGACGGGCACCATCACCACGCCGGCCACGTATGAATCGAAACTGGAAACGGTGCCCGTCGGCTTCGTCATGAGCGTCACACCGCAGATTTCCGACAGCGATGAAGTCACCCTCAACGTGCGCCCCACCATCACGCGCATTGTTGGCTATGTGCAAGACCCGAATCCGGCCCTGGCCACGGCCAACGTGCAAAGCCGCGTGCCCGTGATCCAGGCGCGCGAGCTGGAATCGATCATGAAAGTGGGCAATGGCCAGATCGCCGTGATGGGCGGCCTGATGCAGGATTCCATCGACAATGCCCGCGACGGCGTGCCCGGCCTGTCCAGCCTGCCGTTGGTGGGCAATCTGTTTACCTACCGCAATGAAGCAAGCAGCAAGACGGAACTGGTGATCTTCATGCGCCCCGTGGTGGTCAAGGATGCCAGCGTCGAGGGTGATTACCGCGATTACCGCTACTTGCTGCCCGGCCAGGCGCCGCTCAACAGCCAGCCCTACACGGATGGCCCGCCAGCACCGCCTGTCCGGCCGCAGGCGCGCTTGCAGGGAGACTTCCCATGAGCTTGCTGATGCAGGCGCTCAAGAAAGCCGAGCGCGCCAAACAGAACAGCCTTTCCGACGAGGAACTGGAAAAGCCGTCCGAAGCCTACGACCAGGTGCTGGAACTGGCGCCGGCCGACGCCCTGCCGCCCCGTCCCGCGCCGGCCACGCCAGCGCCCGTGCAGCCGGCCAGCACCTTGCGCCTGGAACCGCTATCGGACGCGCCCGCGCCGCAGCCGGCGCAAAATGCTGCCCAGCCAGATCCACAGCAAGGCGCGCAGCCTGGCCCGCCTCCCGAACCGCCGCGCGCGCGCCCCGAACCGCCGCCAGCCCGGCCCCGCGCCAGCCGCAGCAATCCGCCGCCGAAAGGTCCCACTGGCCCCATCAGCGTCGACCCGGCCACCGTGCGCCTGGCCGTGCTGCTGGCAATCCTGCTGCTGGTGGCCGGCTCGATGGCGTACTGGTACTGGCGCGCCAGCACCAGTCCCGGCGCGGGCGCCAACCTGCCCGGCGTACCCATGCCGTTGACGGACGCCCCAGGGACGGCCGGCGTTGCCGGTCCCGTCGTGGTGCTGCCGGCCACGGGCGCCGCGCCGACGGACGCCATGACGCCCGCCGCGCTGCCGCCCGACTATCCGCGCGACGCGCGCCAGCCAGCGGCGGCAGCGGCGGCAGCGGATCAGCAAGCGATGATACAGGCGGCAGCCCAGGCCGCCGTGGCGGCCCAGCTGGCGCACATGGCGCCGCCCGCGCCACCGAGCCTGCCACCGCTGGCCGCGCCCGAGAATAGCCAGATCCAGGTGCAGCGCAGCGTCGCCGCACCGCAAATCAACCCCGGCGTGCAGCAAGCCTACCAGGCATTCAACGGGGGCCAGCTGGGCTTTGCTCGTCAGCAATATGAAACCGTGCTGCGACAGGATGCGAACAACCGCGACGCGCTGCTGGGGCTGGCGGCCGTGGCCCTGCGCGAAAATCAGGGTGCGCAGGCGGCGGCCCTGTACGTGCGTTTGCTGGAAATCAATCCCGACGATGGCGAAGCGCTGGCCGGCCTGATCGGCCTGCGCCAGGGCGATGTGGCGCAGAGCGAGGCAAAATTGAAAGCCATCCTGGCGCGCAGCCCCGACAGCGCCCCAGTGCTGTTTGCGCTGGGCAATGTGTACGCCAAGCAGCGCCGCTGGAACGAGGCACAGCAGCAATTTTTCCGCGCCTACGGCGCCGCGCCCGGCAATCCCGACTATGCCTTCAACCTGGCCGTGGGCCTGGACCGGCTGAACCAGCCCCGGCTGGCCGCCACGTATTACCAGCGCGCCCTGACCCTGGCGCAGACGACTCCCGCCGCCTTCGACCAGGCCGTCGTGCAAACGCGTTTGCGCGAACTGACGGCCCCCGCGCCGGTGGCAGCACCCGTGGCCGAGCCAGCCATCATCACCCCCCGTCAGGAATAAGCATCACATGGCAGAACAGGCAAAACTTCCCCTCGGAAAACTGCTGATCCAGAAAGGCGTGATCAGCGAAGACCAGCTGCGCATCGCCCTGATCGAGCAACGGCGCAGCAGCGAACCGCTGGGCAAGCTCTTGATCACCCTGGGTTTTGTGACGGAAGCCACCGTGCGCGAGGCGCTCAGCGAAAATCTGAAACAGGTCAGCGCGGATCTGTCGAGCCTGGTGGTCGACGCCATTGCATTAAAACTGATCCCGAAAGACGTGGCCAAGCGCTATCGCGTCTTCCCTATCGTCTATGAACGGCAGGCGGACAATCTGATCCTGGCCATGGCCGACACCAGCAACATCGTTGCGCTCGATCAAATCAGCGCCATGCTGGTCAAGGGCATCACGATTTCCACCGTGCTCGTCAATGAATCGGATATTTCGCGCGCCATCGACCAGTACTATGGTTTTGAACTGTCGATCGACGGCATCCTGCACGAAATCGAAACGGGCGAAGTCAGCTATCAAAGCATGGCCTCGCCGTCGGACGAGTACAGCCAGCCCATGGTGCGCCTGATCGATGCGCTGCTGGCCGATGCCGTGCAGAACGGCGCCTCGGACATCCATTTCGAGCCGGAACAGTCGTTCCTGCGCATCCGCTACCGCATCGACGGCATCCTGCGGCAAATCCGCAGCCTGCACAAATCGTACTGGCCAGCCATGGCCGTGCGCCTGAAGGTGATGTCGAACATGAATATCGCCGAGGCGCGCGCGCCGCAGGATGGGCGCATCAGCATCAAGTTTTCCGGGCGGCAAATCGACTTCCGCGCCTCGGCGCAGCCCACCACGCATGGCGAAAACGTCGTGCTGCGCGTGCTGGACCGGCAAAAAGGCATCGTCCCGCTCGACGCCCTGGGCCTGGCCGAAGCGGAACTGAACTTGTTGAAACTCATGATCGCGCGCCCCGACGGCGTGATCCTCGTGACGGGCCCGACGGGCAGCGGCAAGACCACCACCCTGTATTCGATACTCAACCATATCAATACGGAAAGCGTCAACATCATGACCCTGGAAGATCCGGTCGAGTATCCGATGAACATGATACGCCAGACTTCCGTCAACGAATCCGTCAAGCTGGGCTTTGCCGACGGCATCCGCTCGATGATGCGGCAAGACCCGGACATCATTTTAGTTGGCGAGATCCGCGACCGCGAAACGGCGGAAATGGCCTTTGCCGCCGCCATGACGGGGCACCAGGTGTATTCCACCCTGCATACGAGCTCGGCCATCGGTTCCGTGGCGCGCCTGCTCGACATCGGCATCTTGCCCGACATCATGGCCGGCAACATCATCGGCATCGTGGCGCAGCGCCTGGTGCGCCGTTTGTGTCCGCACTGCAAGGAAACAGTGATCGCCGATACCATCGAACGCCGCCTGCTGGGCCTGGTCCCGGACGAAGCGCCCGTGTCCATCTGCCGCGCCGTCGGCTGCGAGCGCTGCGCGCACCAGGGCTACAAAGGCCGCCTGGCGATCATGGAAATCCTCAAGATGACGGCCGAACTCGATGAATTGACGGCGCGCCGCGCCAGCAGCCGCGAATTGAAGAACGCGGCGCGCGCGGCCGGCTTCAAGGGCATCATCGACGACGGCATGCGCCGCGTGCTGGAAGGCGTCACCACCCTGGAAGAAGTGGGCCGAGTGGTCGACCTGACGGAAAGGCTGGCCTGATGGCGCAATATGTCTACCGCGCCATGGATGCCGCCGGCGCCCTGATTCCCGGCAGCATGGAGGCGGCCAACGTGCCCGACCTGGAAGCGCGTTTGCACCGCATGCAGCTCGACTTGATCGACTGCAAGATCACGGGCCAGTATCTGGTGCTGCTGGGCAAGCGCATCATCCACCGCCGCGACCTGATCAATTTCTGCTTTCACATGGAGCAATTGACGGGTGCGGGCGTGCCCATCCTGGAAGGCTTGAATGACTTGCGCGAAAGCACGGACCATCCGCGCCTGCGCGAAGTCGTCACGGACCTGATCGAAAGCATCGAGGGCGGCCTGCCCCTGTCCGGCGCGCTGGCCCAGCATGGCGACATCTTCGACGCCACGTTTACCAGCCTGATCCTGGCGGGAGAACAAAGCGGCAGGATCGCCGAGGTGTTCAAGAACCTGTCGGAAAGCCTGAAATGGCAGGACGAGCTGGCCTCGCAGACGCGCAAGATCATCATGTACCCCGTCGTCGTCGCCATCGTCGTGGCGGCCGTGACGTTTTTCCTGATGATTTATCTCGTGCCCCAGCTGACGGCCTTCATCCGCAACATGGGCGGCGAGCTGCCGCTGCACACGCGCGTGCTCATTGCCGTATCGAACGTGTTCATCGACTACTGGTATCTGCTGCTGGCTTTGCCCGTGCTGCTGTTTTTCGGCCTGCGCTCCCTGATCCGCCGCAACGAAGGCGCCCGCTATGCCTGGGATGGCTTGAAACTGCGGCTGTGGCTGGTCGGCCCCGTGCTGCACAAGATCATCCTGGCCCGCTTCGCCACGTTTTTTGCCCTGATGTATGCCTCCGGCATCACGATCCTCGAATGTATCCGCCTGTCCGAAGGCATCGCCGGCAACCAGGTGGTGGCGGCCGGCCTGCGCCGCGCCGCCCAGCTGATCAGCGAAGGCTACGGCGTCACTGCCGCCTTCCAGCACACGGGCATCTTCCCGCCGCTGGTGATCCGCATGCTGAAGGTGGGCGAGGCCACGGGTTCGCTGGACACGGCCTTGCGCAATGTCAGTTACTTTTACAACCGCGAAGTGAAGGAATTGATTGAAAAAGTGCAAGCCATGATCGAGCCGGCCATGACGGTCATCCTGGGCCTGCTGCTGGGCTGGATCATGCTGTCGGTGCTGGGGCCGATTTACGACACCATCAGCACAATCAAAACCTGAGGCCGCCGTGTTCCGCAAACAATTACTCTACCTCACCAGCGACGCCCTGTGCGCCTACGACTGGGACCACGGCGTGCTGGGCCCCGGTCAGTCCTTTCCCGCCAGCGCGGCCGGGCTGGACGGGTTCGCCGCGTGGCTGGAAGACCCGCAGCAGCAAAGGCTGGGCGTGCCCGCCTACCTGCTGACGGACTTGATCGAGGAAGATTTCCAGCATCAGCTCGTGCCCCACGTGCGCGGCAAGGCGGGCCGCGCCCTGCTCGAGCGGCGCAGGCAGCAGCTGCACCGCGATACGCCCTACCGGGGCAGCGCCATGCTGGGCCGCGAAAGCACGGGCCGCCACGACGACCAGGTGCTGTTTTTCGCCCTCACCAATCCCACCTTGCTGCAGCCGTGGACGGAGGCGCTCGAACACTTGCGCGTGCCCGTGGCCGGCATCTATTCGACCAGCCTGCTCAGTATCGCGCTGGTCAAAAAGCTGTCGATCGCGCACGAACACCTGCTGCTGGTGACGCAGCAATCGGGCGGCTTGCGGCAAAGTTACTATGAAAAGGGCCAGCTGCGCTTCTCGCGCCAGACGGCCACCATCGCACTCGACGGCGTGGCCGTGAATATCGCGCTGGAAACGGAAAAGACGCGGCAATTTCTCACCAGCACGCGCATGCTGGCGCGCGGCGACCTTCTGAATACTGTCATCCTGGCGCCGGCCGCGCAGATCGCCAAGCTTGAACTGCTGTGCGACAACGGCGTCGAAGTGGCGTACCACTTCATCGACCTGCAACTGGCCGGCGCACGGGTGGGCTTGCGCCAGACGCCGGCGCTGGCCGATGCATTGCTGCTGACCTTACTGGGCAAGCATCCGCCGGCCAGCCACTATCCGCCCGGCGCGCTGGCCCGCTACTACCACTTCCAGCGCGCGCGCAAGACGCTGTATGGCGCCAGCGCGCTGATCGGCGCGTCGGCCGCCCTGTGGTGCGTGATCAATCTGCTTGGCGGGATCGCCGACGGGGCCAGCACGCAGCGGCTGGCGCAGGAAACGGCGTCCTACCAGGAACGCTACCGCAGCGTCATGTCGACGCAGCCGCCGGCGCCGGCCAAGACGCAGAACATGAAAGTGGCCGTCACCCTGGGGCAGATGATCGCCAGCCAGGCGCCGGAGCCGGGCCGCCTGCTGGGCATGCTGAGCGCAGCGCTGGAGCAGGCGCCGCAAATCCAGCTGGGCCAGCTGCACTGGAACGCGGGACCGCCCCCTGCGCGCACGAGCGGCAGCCAGCAGGCGCCGCCGCAGACGGAAGGCGGTCGCCCGCTGGGCAGCAGCCTGGCCGGCATCCCTGTCGCGCCGCCGCAGGCGCTGCGCCTGGAAGCGGACGTGGCCATGCCGAACAATGACTACCGCACCGCGCTGGCCTCCATCACGGCCTTCGCGCAAACCCTGGCGCGCCAGCCGGGCATGCAGGTGACGCTCGAGGAAACGCCGCTCGACTTGCGTCCCAGCGTGGCCCTGTCCGGCAAGAGCGCCGCGCCGGCGCCGGACAGCCAGGCCCGCTTTACCCTCTTGCTGGAGTGGCAGCCATGAGCGGCCCCGTCAAGCAGCCTCCCCTGCCCGGCATGCAGCGGGCAAGCACGCCCATGCGCACCCTGCCCGCCTGGCTGGGCGAACTGCACCTGGTGCGCGGCGCCCTGCTGTGCTTTGCACTGACCTTGCTGGTCAGCATGGCGCTGCTCAGCTTGAGCGCCGCCTATCGCATGCGCGAAGCGCAACAGCTGTACCTGGCCCAGCATACGCGCGCGGCGGCGGCCACCCTGTTCAACCACGCGGAAGCGGAAAAGCAGGAAATCCGCGCCTACGAGCCGCAATTCCTGGCCCTGCGCCAGCGCGGCCTGATCGGCGAGGAAAACCGCCTGGCCTGGATCGACGCCATCCGCCGCAGCCAGGAACAGCGCAAGCTGCTGCCGATCAGCTATGACATCAGCCCGCAGCAAGGGCTGCGAGTGCCGTTGCCGATGGTGATGGGGCAATATCATCTGCGTGGCAGCCGCATGCGCCTGCAGATGGATTTGCTGCACGAGATGGATTTGCTGAACCTGTTTGACGACTTGCGCCAGGCCGGCTATTTCGCCGTGCAGGATTGCACGCTCAAGCGCCATGGCGCGGCCGGCGGCGAGGCGGCGCCCGCCCTGGGCGCCGAATGCGAGCTGCTGTGGCTGACCGTCAACAGCCTGGCCGTGCCGGAGCGGCCATGAAGCGCCCCCTGATCCTTGGCGCGCTGCTGGCCGGCGCCGCGCTCACGGCCCAGGCACAAGCACAGGCACAGCAGCTGGGGCGGTTGTTCCTGTCGCCCCAGCAGCGCGCCCAGCTCGACGCGCAGCGCTACGGGCCGCCGCCACCCGATCCGGTCATGGCCGCGCCACCGCCGCCACCGCCGCCCGCCCCGCCCGTGGAATTGAATGGCGTGGTGCAGCGCAGCAGCGGCCGCTCCACCGTCTGGCTGAACCAGGAAGCGCAGAACGAGCCGCACAACCGCCTTGCCCGTGACAAACCCGGCACCTTGACCCTGCGCCTGTCGAACGGCCAGGTGCTGCTGCTCAAACCTGGCCAGCGCTACGATCCGGCCAGCGGCACGGTGACCGAGGCGCAGGAGACGCCGCCATGACGCCACGGCCAGCTCATCGCCGAACCCGTCGCCAGCGCGGCGCCGCCCTGTTGCTGCTGGTGGCCGTGCTGGGCCTGGGCGCGGCCAGCCTGCTGATCAGCGCCTTTGGCCGCAACACGGGCGAGGCCGAACGCCAGCAGCGCACCCTGGCCACCCTGGCGCAGGCGCGCGAAGCCTTGCTGGGTTTTGCCGCCACGCAAGGCCGGCTGCCACGTCCGGCCGCCTCCGCTCTCGACGGGCGCGAACGGGCCGCCGACTGCGCCGACGATGCCGCATGCAGCGGCTTTTTGCCATGGGTGGCGCTGGGCGTGGACGGGGTGGATGCCTGGGGCAAGTTGCTGCGCTACAGCGTCACGCCGGAAATGGCGCGCGCGCCCATCGTCTCGTTTTCCGCCATCGCCAACAGAGTCGTGCTCGAGCGCGGCGCGCGCGGCGAATTCGTCTTCGTGGCGGGCCAGGAACAGTGCGACGTCAGCGTCCAGTGCCTGCCTGTCGTGCTGTTCTCGCAAGGCAAGGATCATTACGGCACGGCCGCCAGCGGCGTGATGCAGATCAATATGGCACGCGGCAATATCGACGAAGCAGCCAACGACCGCGCCAGCCGCAGTTTCATTGCCCGCCCCGCCACCGGCAATGCCGCACTGCCCGGTGGCGCCTTCGACGACATGCTGACCTGGATTACCTTGCCCACCCTGTACCAACGCATGCGCGCCGCGCGCAACCTGCCATGAGCACCCGCCATCCGCGCCGCCAGGGCGGCTTTTCCCTGATCGAGATCGCCATCGTGCTCGTCATCGTGGGCCTGATGATAGGCGGCCTGGTCACGCCCTTGACGGTGCAACTGGAACAGCGCAAGGTAGCCGAGACGCAACAAGCGCTGAACGAAGCGAAGGAAGCGCTGGCCGGTTACGCGCTGCGCTACGGCTACCTGCCCTGTCCCGCCATCTCCGCCGGCAATGGCCTGGAAGACCGGCGCGGCACGCGCTGCACGGGCGAAAAACGCGCCGGTTTCCTGCCCTGGGCCACCCTGGGACTACGCCAGGGCGACAGCTGGAACAATCTGTTCCGCTACAGCGTGACGCCGGCCTTCAGCGACAGCGGCCAGCTTTTCAGCCTGTCGACGCCGCGCGACATCAGCATCGTCACGCGCAATGGCGGCGCGCTGCTGCAGGCGACGGCCTTGAACGACATCCCCGCCGTGATCATGTCGCACGGCAAGAACGGTTTCAGCGCCACCAGCGTGCAGGGCCAGCGCCAGGCTGTGCCGTTCGGCAACAATGTCGACGAGCGCAACAATGCTTCGAACGCCACCACCGTCATCAGCCGCGCCGCCAGCGGCCCGCAGCAGGCGGGCGGCGAGTTCGACGACCTCGTCGCCTGGCTGTCGCCGAACATCCTGTTCAACCGCATGGTGGCCGCGCAAAGGCTGCCGCGCTGATGTCCATGCTCTCGCCCGCCGTCACCATCGCCCGCTACACGCTGCTCGAAGCGCTGCGCAGCCGGCTGCCGTGGCTGTTCCTGCTGGCCGCCTGCGCCGCCGCCGCCCTGGCAGGCTTCCTGCAGCAACTGGCGCTGACGGAAAGCGGCGCCGTGCAGGCGGCCCTGCTGGCAGCCACCTTGCGCCTGGCCGGCGTCTTCCTGCTGGCCACATTCATCATCACCAGCATGGCGCGCGAAGCGGCCGACCGGGGCCTGGAACTGCTGCTGGCGCTGCCGATGCCGCGCGCCGCCTACCTGCTGGGCAAACTGCTGGGATACGCAACGCTGGCAGCCGTGCCCGCCTTGCTGTTCGGCCTGTTGATGGCGCTGTTCGCCGCGCCCGCGCAAAGCGCGCTATGGGCGCTGTCGCTGCTGGGAGAATTGTGGATCGTCGCCGCCTTCAGCCTGCTGTGCGCGGCCAGCCTGCAACAAGCCCTGCCGGCGCTGGCCGCCACGGGCGGTTTCTACGTGCTGGCGCGCATGCTGGGCAGCCTGCAACTGCTGGCGCACGGCCCGCAGGCGGGTGATTCCTGGCCGCAACAGGCCACAGCCGGCGCCATCGACGTGCTGGCCCTGCTCCTGCCCCGCCTGGATGCATTTACGCGCACGGAATGGCTGCTGTATGCCACCGGCGACTGGCCGGCGCTGCTCGGTGTGGCGGCGCAAACCGGCATTTATGTGGCCTTGCTGGCCAGCTGCGCATTGTGCGACTTTTACCGCAGGAACATCTGATGGCCGCCGCGCAGCGCCCCTGGACCAGCGTGCCGCGCCCCCTGTGCTGGCTGCTGGCGGCATGCTTGCTGTTGCAGCTGGGCTGGCGTCTGGCGCAGCAGCACGCTCCCGCCCAGGCACGCCCCCTGCCCGCCGCGCCGCCGGCTGGCGTGGCGCGCCTGGCCAGCCTGGGCGAGCCGCTGGCCATGGCTAAGGCCATGCTGCTGTACCTGCAATCGTTCGAAGACCAGCCCGGCGTCAGCCTGCCGTGGCGCGAGCTCGACTATGATCGCCTGGCCGGCTGGCTGGAAACGGCGCAAACGCTCGATCCGCGCAGCCAGTATGCGCTGGTGGCCGCCAGTGTAGTGTACGCTGGCGTGGCCGACCCGCAACGCGCGCGCCGCATGCTGGCCTTTGTCGCCGCCAGCTTCGCAGCCGACCCGCAGCGGCGCTGGCCCGCCATGGCGCAGGCCGTGCTGGTGGCGAAGCACCAGTTGCACGACTTGCCGCTGGCGCTCGGCTACGCGCGCGCACTGCGCCGGCTGGCGACGGGACCGCACGTGCCGCCTTGGGTGCGCGAGATGGAAGCGTTCATCCTGGAAGACATGGACCAGCTCGACAGCGCCCGCCTGGTGATCGGCGGCCTGCTCGCCAGCGGCCAGATCAGCGATCCGCACGAGCTGGCTTTCCTCGCGCGACGGCTCGACGAACTTGCCAAGAAGAAAGCAAAGGCCGCCCCATGACCCGCTGCCTGAAATGCCATGCGCGCCCGGCACCAATTGCAGTAAACTGCCATCCCAAGCTGTAGCACTTTTTTTCAAGGAAATCCCATGCCCCCACGCCGCCAGCACGGCTTTACGCTCGTAGAAATCGCCATCGTCCTGGTCATCATCGGCTTGCTGCTCGGCGGCGTGCTGAAGGGACAAGGCTTGATCGACAGCGCCAAGGTGAAAAACATCATCCAGCAGTCGAATGCGCTGACGGCCGCCGTCAACGCCTATCAGGACAAGTTCCGCGCCCTGCCCGGCGACGATCTCCAGGGCACGGTGCACGTGCCCAATTCGGCCGGCAACGGCAATGGCGACGGCCAGATCGGCGATGGCCAGCCGCGCGAATTCACGCTGGCGCCGCAGCACCTGGCGCTGGGCGGCTTCATCACCGGCTCGTTCAACGGCACCTCGCAATTCATGACCAGCGCCCAGGGCGGCGCCGTCTACCTGTACAACGACGAAGTGGGCGGGCGCGCCGGCAACGGCATCCGTTTCGACAACTTGCCCGAAAGCTACGCGGAACAGATAGACAGCAAACTCGACGATGGCGTGGCCAGCACGGGCAGTGTCCGGGCGAACATGCCCTATGGCAATGCCGGTGCTATCATTCCCCGCACCGCCGTCTTTTTCTGAGCCGCCAGTCACTATCAAAGGAATACCATGCCACTGCACCGCACACTCATCGTCTCCCTGGCCGCCTGCGTCTTGCTGGCCGGCAGCGCGCACGCCCAATACGTGGGCCCGACGGCCGGCCCGGCCGCGCCCAGCAGCGTCGCCGCCATCCTGAAAAATCCCGTCGACGACCAGGCCGTCGTGCTGCGCGGCCATTTGCTGCGTAAAGTCGGCAACGAGAAATACACGTTCTCCGATGGCACGGCGGAAATCCGCGTGGATATCGACGACAAGGTCTTCATGAACCGCAAGATCGACGCCAAAACCCGGGTGGAAATCCGCGGCGAAGTGGAGAAGGATTTCATGGAAAGCCCGGAAATCGATGTCGACGTGCTGACCGTGGTGCCGTAATCCGCCGTGCCATCCCGCCGCCACGGCGGGATGGGTATCACCCCTCTTCTGTATGCCTTGCGCAACCTTTTTTCCACTCCAGAAACTAGGCTTGTCAGAACAATCAATTTCGTCTAGCATCTTTTCATTCAAGGTCAGCCAGCGCCAGCGTGAGCCTGCCTGTCGACTCATCCATTCTGGGAGCTTTCCGGGTGCAAGATTTGCCTTCGATACGCTCAAGAATTTCATGGCTGGTGCTCGCCTGGGTCATTCCGACGGCGCTCGTGTTTCTCCTGCTCGTGGCGCAAAGTTATACGCGCGAGCGCGACCATGTCGTCAGCGAAACGGCGCAGGCGGCGCGGGCGGTGGCCGCCGCCGTCGAACGCGACCTGAGCGGCGCTCAGATGGCCGCGCGCATCCTGGCCGATTCGCCCGCCCTGCAAGCCGACGACATCGGCGCCCTGCGGGCCCTGGCCGCCAGCCTGCTGCAGCCGGGCCTGGCCGTCAGCGCCTTCATCGTCTCCGACGCCAAGGGCCGCCAGCTGATCAATACAACCCTGCCCGCCAGCCAGGCGCCGCCGCCCCTCCCGCAAAAATGGGCCGCCAGCATGGAGCGTGCGCGCGACTACGGCAAGCCGCGGCTGACCAGCCTGGCCAAGGCGCCCGACAGCCTGCCGCAGCTGGCCCTGAATCTGCCCTTGCCGCGCACGCAGGGAACCGCCTACGTGCTGACGGTCCTGTATCCGCCCGACTACCTGTCCGTGCTGCTGCGCGAGCTGCACCTGCCAGCCTACCTGGGCGCGGCCATCATCAATGCCGATGGCATCAACGTGGCGCGCACCCTGGCGCCGCAGCGCTATGTAGGCCAGCGCAGCGCGGCGCCCCTGCTGGAACAGATACGCCAGGCGCGCGAAGGCGTGCTGCGCCACGCCACCCTGGAAGGCATCGACGTGTATACGGGCTTTCGCCGCGCCCCGGACGCCGCCTGGACGGTGGCCGTCACCATGCGCACCAGCACGGTGGCCGAAGCACTGCTGCGCTCGGTAGTCACGGGATCCCTCATCCTGGCGCTGCTGCTGGCCGCCGGCTTTGCCCTGGCCTGGCGCGTGGGCGGACGCCTGGCCAGCACCCTGCAGGAACTGACGCAGCAGATTCATGCGCTGGCGCAAGGCAAACCCTTGCTCTCGAATAAGCATGCTGACCGCGAATCAGCCGAGATGGCCGGTGCCCTGGGCGCGCTGGAACGCGACCTGCGGCGCCACCGCACGCAGCTTGAAAGCCTGGTGGCCGAACGCACGCTGGCCCTGGAAAAATCCACGCGCCTGCTGGAAACCGTGTACGCGACGGCGCCGATCGGCATGCTGTTCGTGGACCTGGACTTGCGCATCGTCATGATCAACCACTACCTGGCCACCATCAACGGGGCCAGCGTGGCGCAGCACCTGGGCCGTCCCGTGGGCGCCATGCTGTTCGACGACGCCGTGCGGGCCGAGGTGGAACGCTGCGTGCGCCAGGTGCTCGGGACGGGACAGCCCATCGTCGACATCGAATTGCAAGGCCATAGCGGCCAGCAGCGCGAGCAACTGAGTCACTGGATCGTCTCCTACCACCCGATTTTTGGCCCGGAACAGCAGTTGCTGGGCGTATCGGGCTTGTGGCTGGACATTAGCGAGCGCAAGCGCAGCGAAGCGGAATTTCGCCGTTCGAAACACCTGTTTGGCACCATCATCGAAAACATCCCGGCCATGGTCTTCGTCAAGCGCGCCGACAAGCTGAGCTTTGAAATGGTCAACCGCCACGCGGAACTGACCCTGGGACGCTCGCGCGAGCAATTGCTGGGCAAGACGGACCACGATTTCTTCCCGCCGCAGCAGGCGTCCGCCTTCGTCAGCGCCGACCGCAAGCTGCTGGCCACGGGGCAGATGGTGGAAATCGAGCAGGAAGCGATCAATACGGCGGACGGCACCACGCGCCACTTCACCACGCGCAAGGTGGTCTTGCGCGACGATGCGGGACGCGCCAGCCATGTGCTGGGGGTCTCGATCGACATCACGGAACGCAAGCGCGCCACCGAGGTGCTGCACGCCACCACCTGGCGCCTGGAACAGAACGAGCGTTTCATCCGCACCGTCACCGACAACCTGCCCGGCATGGTGTCGTACTGGGGCGCCGATTTGCGTTGCCGATTTGCAAATAAATTCTATAACGAATGGTTTGGCCGCAGCAGCGCCGAACTGGCCGGCATCCACATGAGCGAATTGCTGGGACAGGAACTGTTCGACGTGTATGCGCCCCACGTCGAGGGGGTGCTGGCAGGCCGGCCGCAAAGCTTCGAGCGCGACCTGCTCGATCCCGGCGGCCAGGTGTGCCACACGTGGACCAACTACATCCCCGATTTCGACGACAGCGGCGGCGTGCGCGGCTTCTTCGTGCTGGCCTCGGACGTTTCCGAACTCAAGCGCACGGAATTGCGCCTGCATGAACTCAACGAGCAGATGGTGCGCGCGCGCGACAAGGCCGAGGCGGCCAGCGTCGCGAAAAGCGAATTCGTCGCCAACATGAGCCATGAAATCCGCACGCCGATGAACGCCATCATCGGCCTGGCGCGCCTGCTGGAAGAGTCGCCGCTGGAACGGCGCGAGCGCAGCTATGTCGGCAAGATCCAGATGGCAACGCAGTCGCTGCTCAATATCGTCAACGACGTGCTCGATTTTTCCAAGATCGAGGCGGGGCAGATGGTGCTGGAACAGCGCCGCTTCCAGCTCGAACGCATGCTGGACAGCGTGGGTGTGTTGCTGGCCAGCAGCGCCTGGGCGCGCGGCGTGGAGCCCGTGTTCGTGCTCGCCCCCGGCGTGCCGGACGAACTGGTCGGAGACGCCCTGCGCGTGGAACAGATCCTCATCAACCTGGTGGGCAACGCCGTCAAATTCACCTCGCATGGCGAAGTGGTGCTGTCCATCGACAAGGTGGCCGAAGATGCGGCCAGCGCCACCCTCGAGTTTTCCGTGCGCGACACGGGCATCGGCATCGGCGCGGCCGAGCAGGAACGCATCTTCGACGCGTTTTCCCAGGGCGACAGCGGCACCAGCCGCAAATATGGCGGCACGGGACTGGGGCTGGCCATCTGCCGGCGCATGGTGGAATTGATGGGCGGCACCCTCAGCGTGAAAAGCGCGCTGGGCCAGGGCTCCGACTTCCGCTTCAGCTGCCGCTTCGAGAAGGTGGCGCCGCCGCCCGAGCCGTCCGCCAAGGGCGCGCCCAGGGTGCTGTCACTGCTGATCATCGACGACAACGCCAGCGTGCGCGCCATGCTGGAAGACTGGTGCGCGGCGCAGGGCTGGCACAGCCGCAGCGCCGACAGCGGAGCGGCCGGCCTGGCCCTGCTGCGCGCCCAGGCCAGCGGCGGGCCGGCGGCCGATCTTGTGCTGCTCGACGCGGCCATGCCGGGCATGGATGGCATTTCCATGCTCACCGAGGCGCGCGCCGACGCGCTCCTGGCGCTGCCGCCCGTGATCATGCTGGTGGCCGACCAGGACAGCGAAAACCTCGAACGCCTGGCCGACAGCCTGATGCTGGCCGGCATCGTTTCGAAACCGGCCACCCCGGCACGCCTGCTGGCAGCCGTGACGGCCGTGCGCGAAGGCCGCAGCAGTCCGTCCGCGCTGCCCGTGTCCACGCCCTTGTCGGGTTTGCTCACCGGCATGCGCGTGCTGCTGGTGGAAGACAATGAAATCAACCAGGAAGTGGCGCAGTACATCCTGCTGCACTCGGGCGCGCGCGTGACCGTGGCCGCCAACGGCCGGCTGGCCGTCGACTTGCTCACCGGCACGCCACACGCCTGGGACGTGGTGCTGATGGATTTGCAGATGCCCGTCATGAACGGCTACGACGCCACCCTGGCCATCCGCGCCCTGGGCTTGCCGAACTTGCCCATCATCGCCATGACGGCCAATGCCATGGATGAAGACCGCCTGCGCGCCATCGCCAGCGGCATGAATGCGCACGTGGCCAAGCCCATCGACGTCGACGAGATGATCCAGACCCTGACCCGGCTGGTGCGCGCCCCCCTGGCCAGCGGCGACGGCGCCGTCGAGGCAGCCGATGCCGTCACGCAGACGCTGGACTTGCCGGTCACGGTGCCCGGCATCGACCTGGCGGCGGCCCTGCACCGCTTCGGCGGCGACTACGGCGCCTTCCTGGCCCTGCTCAAGCGCTTTGAGAATTCGCAAGGCGACGCCGTCGAGGAAACACGGCGCCTGCTGGCCGCCGGCCAGGCGCAGCAGGCGGCGCAGTTGCTGCACCGCGTGTGCGGCGTGGCAGCCAACTTGGGCGCCACGCATATCGCCAGTCTGGCCGCCGAGACGGAGAAAACGCTGAAAACGGGGCAATCGCACGGCACGACCGCCTTGCTGGGCCGCCTGGAACACGCGATGGCCGAAGTCATCGAAGCGGCCCGCACCCTACCCTCGCCCCTGCGGCGCAACCAGCCGGCAGCGGCCGCGCCCGGCAGCGTGCCGCTCGACCTGCACGCCGGCCTGGCCGAGCTGCTCGTCATGATCCGCAACAACAACCTGAAAGCGCTGGCGCAATTTCACGCCCTGCACCCCGCCATACAACAGTCAGACCGGGAAGCGGCCCTGGCGATGGCACATGCGATTGAAACGCTGAATTTTGCCGAGGCGGAAAAACTCGTGCTCGATCAGCTGAAACGAGAGGAAAACAAGTGAGCTGGACCAACCTTGCCATGAACGGGCGCATCCTCATCGTCGATGACGCCATGGAAAACATCCAGATCCTGCACCAGTTGCTGCGAGAGGAACACGACGTGCTGTTCGCCCTGAGCGGTGACAAGGCGCTGGAAATTGCGCATAATCAACTGCCGGACCTGATCCTGCTCGACGCCGTCATGCCCGGCATGGATGGCTATGCCGTCTGCAGCGCGCTGCGCGAATCGGCCATCCTCAGCGCCATTCCCGTCATCTTCGTCACGGCCCTGAACCAGCCCGAAGACGAGACGCGGGCGCTGGAAGCGGGCGCCGTCGATTTCATCACCAAACCGTTCAACGCGGCCGTCGTGCGCGCCCGCGTGCGCAGCCAGCTGACCATCAAGCGGCAGGCCGACGCCATGCGCGAACTGTCGCTGACGGATTCGCTGACGGGCGTGGCCAACCGGCGCAGCTTCAATGACACGATGGACAGCGAATGGCGGCGCTGCGCGCGCGACGGAGTGCCGATGGCCATCATCATGGCCGATATCGACCACTTCAAGGATTACAACGATACGTATGGCCACCAGGCGGGCGACCTGTGCCTGCAGCAGGTGAGCGCCGCCCTGCGCCGCTGCGCCGTGCGCCCGCCCGACCTGCTGGCGCGCTACGGCGGCGAAGAATTCATCATCCTGCTGCCGCAGGAAACGCGCGACGGCGCCGAAGTGGTGGCCCAGCGCATTCTCGACGAAGTGCGCGCGCTGCACATTCCCCACGCCCGATCGGGCGTCGGCCCGCACGTCACCGTCAGCCTGGGCATGGCCAGCTTCATGCCCACGGAAGGCATGGACCCCAGCGCCCTGATCCGCGCCGCCGACGCCCTGCTGTACCGCGCCAAGCATACGGGGCGGGACAGGTATTGCGCGTCGGAGGGGGAATAGACGGCTAGCCTGTCGCTGGCGACAAGACAGACAAGACACGTCCCATCCCAGCTCGCATCAGCATCAAGCGACTGTGCGATGCATCGGAGATGCGGCATGGATCAGGCTGGAAGGATCGTCCACCGACAAGGAAATAATAGCGTTATCGAACCGTCGACAGATCTTTAGACCACTGCTCAAAGTCTACGGTGGGCACACAATCGAGGGTTGGAAATTCAGCGGGAACCTTCAGTGCCTGGAGAAATTCCGCACTCATCTTGCCGAACAATACCGGCGCTGGCAACTTCGGCGCAACCAGCACCTTTCGTTGCTCCGGTCCGATGAACAGCACGGAAAATTTATCGGGATCGATCCCCTGGCAGTGGAACTTCGACACGAAATCCGCAGCATGGGCGGTGCGGTACAGTTTCTGTTGCCGCCCCTGCTCATCCAAATGGAAATGGATGAATAGCGCGCATAAAATACAGTTCATCATAATCGAAAGCACGAGAATGACACCGGCGGCGCGCTCATTTTCAGGCATCTCATCTGGAAAGTATGTTCCCTTCGCGATGAGAATCAGCACCACAAACGAGATACACGCCACGACGATAAAAGGCCATTCCATCCAGATAAAAAACCGCATGACGTTTGCTGCAGCCAGCGTCATCGGCAACCCTGACGGGTCGATGTGGAAAACCTTGTTGACATCATCCAGGGCGGCGACCCTGGCAAAATACGCCAATATGGCAAGCCCTACCGTCCACCAAAGCGCGGAGGATTTAAATTCCTGCAAGCCTCGTGGAAGCATCTTTTCAATCGCTGCCGCCAATGTAAACAAACCGATCAGGATCGCGACTGCTTGCACCCAAAGATACGTGTTCGCTTCAATTTTCCCGCTATCTAAAAGGCCAGCCCCGAAAAATAGCAGTAAAAGTGAAAAAAAGCCAAAACCGGCGAGGACATATCTGTGTGTTTGTGTCATCTTCAAATCTTCTATAGGATGCAGCCGGGATAGCTGGAGTGTGTATTTCGCAACCATTTGGGGCTCTGAACACCCCCGGCGGCGCAGAACAATCACCGCCAAGTGGTCATTATTACTTCAGCATTATTGCATGCACGGCAATTAAAAAATCCATAGCGCAATATTTCGCCGGCGCAAGCCACGAAAAAACTCCCCCGGACTCAATAACATGCTGCTTGGCACGCTGCTGCGCTAGCGCAGCAACCAAGCGGCCCAGCGCAGCCGCAGCGGCGCCCAGCTCAAGGTCAGCGCCACCGTCAAGGCACCGAAAAACAGCAGCATGCACCAGCTGATGCTGCCGAAACCGGCGCCCTCGCGCGCCACGGCCACGCCGTACAGCAGGGCTAGGCCCGCGTAGCCGCCCAGGCGGCCCCGGCTGGCGGCATGGACGGGCATGCTGGCCGCGCTGACCGTGTGCCAGTGCCGCTCCTGCGACAGCGCCAGCAGGGCGAAACAGGCGTGGCTGCCGGCAAACAGCAGCAACCAGACAAGCAATTCAGGCATGCGCGCCCCCTGTTCGCGGGGCTTGCCGCTGATGCTGGCGCAAGCGCAACGCCGCCCATGCCGCCAGCCCTGCCGTCAACCACAGGGCCAGGTCGAACACGGCCACGGCAGGCTGGCCGCGCAGCACGGCATGCCAGGGAAAGTCGCCCGTGCTTAACCAGTTGAGCGGCGGCGCGGCAAGGGCCAGCATGGCGATGCACCAGGCTTGCGGCAGCCATGGCGCATCGGGCCGCCGGCGCCAGAACAGGGCAACGCCGGCCCAGATGCCGCTGCCGGCCCAGGCCAGCAGGAACAGCAGCACTTCGAGCAGCGCCTTGTCCGGCAACCCGGCCGGCAGCAAGCGGTTCGCCACCAGCATGGCCAGGGTCGCGATCAGCAGGCCCGTCGTGCTGAAGCAGGCCACGGCCAGCACCAGCCGCGCGCCGCGCTGACCCGCCTTGGCATGGCGCGCCGCGCGCTTGCCGCTCCAGAGTATCAATCCCGAGGCCAGCATGACGCAACCGGCCAGCCCGGCCGCGCAATACAGCCAGCGCAAGGGCCAGTGCTCGAACAGGGCAAAGTGCATGCCCGACAGATAGCGCTGCAGCGCCGCGGCCGGCTTGAGCGGCACATATTTCAGCACCTGCCCGCTGGCGCCATCGAAATAAATCGTTTGCTCGTCCAGGCTGACCCGGTCGGCCGTGGCGCGGCTCACTTCCACATAACTGTTGCGGTTGCCCGGATGGCGCACGCGCACATAGCTGGGCTCGCCCTGCCCCCAGGCCCGGCGCGCCGTGTCGAGCATGGCGTCGATGGGGGCCATGGCCACGATGCCGGGTTCTGGCGATCGTTCTCGCTGGTACAGCGACAAGGCTTCGTTGAGGAAGCCTTGCCGGTCGCCCGGATACAGCGCGTGCATGCCTGCCGGAAAGTAAATCGAAAACAGGATCACCAGCCCCGACAGCACGATCATGAAATGGAAGGGCAAGGCCAGCACGCCGCTGACGTTATGCAGGTCCAGCGCGCTGCGCTGCAAGGCCTTGCGCGGGCGGAAGACGAAAAAATCCTTGAAAATGCGCGCGTGGATGATCACGCCCGACACCAGCGCCGCCAGCATCGCCATGCTGGCCAGGCCCACGACCCAGTAGCCGATGCCGGCAAACGACAGGTGCAGCCGGTAATGCATGGGAAAGAAGAAGGACGTGGCGCCGTAGGAACCGGCCTCGGGCAGCAAGGCGGCGCTGCGCGGATCGATCTGGCGCGACAGCTCCTCGCCATCGAGCGCCTCGATCTGCAGCCGCGCCACGGGACTGCGCGGCCCCTGCAGGAAGACAGACCATTCCGCCAGCGCCTTGCCGTGCGCCAGCGCCGCTACGGCCGGCAAGACTTGCCGCTCCACCGACACGGGGCCGGGCGCGGCGGCGATGCGCGTGTCCGGCATCATCCAGCGGTCGATCTCGCGGTCGAACACGGACAGGCTGCCCATCCAGAACACGACGATCAGCACGCTGGCCATCACCACCCCGGTCCAGGTATGCACGAGCAGCATCGATTGCCGCAATTCACGTAAGGCCATGCGGCTCAACTCCATTCGAAAAAATAGGCGGCGCCGCAGTACAGCAGCCAGACACCGATCAGCAACAGCGCCACCGGCCACAATCGGCGCGCGACAAAAGCCCACAGGGCGGCACCCAGGTAGGCGAGAAAGGCCGCCATCGAGGCGATCAGCACGGCCTCGCTGCGCAGCACGCCCAGGCGGAACAGCAGCACCGCGCCGGCGCCGGCGACACTCCAGGCGAACAGATACGCGCCCGCCACGCCCAGCGCGACGCGCGCCACGGCATGCCGGCTCATGCCGGATCCCCGGGCAAGCTGGCGCGCAAGCCTTGCCACAGCACCGGCGCGTGGATGATGTCGAGGTGGCCTGTACCGGCCACCTCTTCCTCGCCCAGCACCTGAGCGAAATGCGCCCGGCTGTCGAACAACGCCACGCCGGCGGCGCGCGTGTGTTCCGCGATCCACACGCGGGCACTGACGGCGGCCCGCTGCGGACGGTGACGGCGCAGCATCAGCGCATGGCTGGCGATGCTCCAGGCCAGGTATTCCTTGCAATGCACGGCGTCACCGTCGAGCGGCAGCGCGCCGATGTCGCGCCCTTGCAGGTGCACGAACCACGCCCACTCGTCCTCGCTCATGCGCTCAAACAGCTGTTCCCAGCGTTCGCGCATGCCGGAACGGGGCAGCCACTGCTCGCGCAGCGCCCGTTCCCGCTGCGGATCCAGCGCCGGCGCCACGCCGCCAGCAACATCGAACTGGCCCAGCACGGGATCGATCATGCCCACCAGGCGCACGGCCACGTGGCCCTGCAACTGGCGCGCCGTCTCCTGCGCCAGCACGGCGCCCAGCGACCAGCCGGCCAGCGAGCACTCGCCGCCCGGACTGTTGGCCACGATGATGTCCGCATAGCGGGCAGCCAGCTCCGCCACGCTGATGTCGGCCCAGCGCTCGCTCCCCAGCGCATGGCTGACAAAGCCGTGCACGGGCTGGCGCGGTCCCAGCGCCTGCGCCAGTGCCTGGAACTCGAAGGCGTTCACCAGCAGGCCGGGACAGCAGAACAGCGGCGGCAAGTCACCTGTCGCGCGCAGGCTGTGCCAGCTTTCGCCCACCCGCGCACCGGCCGCGCTGGCGCCAAAGCGGGCGGCAAAGGCGGCCAGGGTGGGACTGCCGAACAGGTCGGCCAGCGACAGCGCATGCGCATCCTGCGTGTACAGGCTGCGCAGCATCTGGTTGACCTGCGTGACGCAGCGCACGGCCAGCAGCGAATGCCCGCCCAGCGCAAAGAAATTATCCTCGCGCCCCACGCGCTGCACACCCAGCAAGCTGCTCCAGATGGCCGCCAGCGCCTGTTCCAGCTCGCCCTGCGGCGGCGCGTACGCCGCGCTTTCCAGCACCGGCACCGGCAGCGCGCTGCGCTCCACCTTGCCCGCCGGGCTCAGTGGCAATCGCGCCAGGGCCACGATGGCCGCCGGCAGCATATAGTCGGGCAGCGCCGCCGCCAGGGCCGCGCGCAAGGCCTTCACCGACGCCTGCGCCGGACTCACATACGCCACCAGGCGCGCGCCGGCGGCGCTGTCCTGCGCCACCACCACCGCTTCGCGCACGCCAGGGTGCGCCAGCAGCTGCGCCTCGATCTCGCCCAGCTCCACCCGAAAACCGCGGATCTTGATCTGCTGGTCGATGCGTCCCAGGTAATCGAGCTGTCCCGCGCGCCAGCGCACCAGGTCTCCCGTGCGGTACAGGCGCGCACCGGGCGCGCCGTGCGGGTCCGGCACGAAGCGTTCGGCCGTCAGCGCAGGACGGCCAAGATAGCCACGCGCCAGCAAGGCGCCGCCGATGCACAGTTCACCGGCCGCGCCGGGCGGCGACAATGCCAGGTCCGCATCCAGCACCAGCAGCGCGCGTCCCGCCAGCGGCAGGCCGATCGGCATCTGCGCCGGCGCCGCGCCATCGAGGTAGGGCGCGCAGTCGAGCGTGGCCGCCGTCACCGCCGCTTCCGTCGGCCCATAGGTATTGAGCAGGCGGATGTGCCGCATGCCCGCCTGGCGCCACGCCTGCAGCGCTTCCGGCGGCATCGCCTCGCCGCCCGCGTGCACTTGGCGCAGCGCGCCGTAGTCGCGCGGGCCTTGCTGGGCAAAATCCTGCGCCAGCAGCGACCAGTAGGCCGTCGTCAAATCGGCCACGCTGATGCGGTAGCGGTGCAGCGCCTGGTAAAACGTCTCGCTGTCCCACAGCTCCGGGCCGCGCAAGACCAGCGCCGCGCCCACGCAGAAGGTGGGCCAGGCCTGTTCGACGAAGCCGTCGAAGTTCAAGGTCGAAAACTGCAGCACGCGGTCCCGTGCCGTCAAGCAAAAGAAGCCGACGGACACTTGCGCATGCCGGCTTAACGCCTGATGCGCGATGCCCACGCCCTTCGGCTTGCCCGTCGAGCCAGAGGTGTAGATCACGTAGGCCAGTTGCTGCGGCAGCGGCGCGTGGCCGGGATCGTGCTCCAGCGCGGACGGCTGTTCCACCAGCTGCACGGGCAGTCCCGCCGGCAGCGCGAGACGTGGCAGCACCGATGCCTGCGTCAGCAGCAGCGCCATGCCGCTGTCGGCGATCATGTAGGCCAGGCGTTCGGCCGGATAGCCGGGATCGAGGGGCACATAGGCGGCGCCCGTCTTGAGGATGGCCAGCAAGCCGGCCAGCATGTCGACCGAGCGCTCGACGGCGATGCCGACGCGCACTTCCGGCCCCGCGCCCCGCGCCAGCAGCGCGTGCGCGAGACGGTTGGCGCGCAGATTCAGCGCGCGGTAAGTGAGCGCCTCGTCCTGGTACAGCAGCGCCAGCGCATCCGGGTGCAGCACGGCCTGCAGCTCGAACTGCGCGTGCACGGGCAAGTCGTTCCACGGTCCGCCCTCATGGCGGCCCTGGCGCAGCACGGCCGCGCCCTGCGGCGCCGACAGCAGCGGCAAGGCGCCGAGCGGCGCGTCGGCGTCGCGCGCCATCGCCTGCATCAGGCTACCCAACTGCTCCAGTATCAGGCGCGCGCTGGCGGCGTCAAAGCTGGCGCGCGCATAATCGGCATGCAAGGTCAGTCCGCTGTCCTGCATCACGGCCAGGGTCCACGGATAATTCGTCTCTTCGCGCTTGCTGGCCATGCTGAAGCGCAGTTCTCCCTCTTCGGCGGCGCGCAAGGCGGCATCGACGGGATAATTTTCGAATACGATGATGCTGTCGAACAGGGCGACGCCGCCCTGCCCCGCCCAGCGCTGCACCTCGTACAGCGGCGTATGCTCGAATTCGCGCGCGGCCAGGTTTTGCGCCTGCAGCTGGCGCAGCCACTCGCCCACCGGTGCGCCCGCATGCGGGGCGGCGATCACGGGCAAGGTATTGATGAACATGCCGAGCAGGCGGTCGGCGCCCGGCAGGTCCGCCGGACGGCCAGCCACGGTGGCGCCAAAGGCCACGCAAGCCTGGCCCGTATAGCGCTGCAACAGCAGCAGCCAGGCGCCCTGCACCAACGTGTTGACGGTGATGCGCGCCTGCCGCGCAAAGGCGGCCAGGCCGGCCATCGCCGCCGGCTCCAGGCGCAGGCTGACGCTGTCCTGGCCCGTACCGCCCGCCGCCGGCAGCGCCAGCGACAAGCGCGTGGGCGCGGCCAGCGGCGCCAGCTGCGCGCGCCAGAACGCTTCTCCGGCGGCGCCATCCTGCCGCTGCAGCCAGGCGATGTAGTCGCGGTAGCGGCCCGGCGCCGGCGCATGCGGCTCGCCGTGGTAGTGGCGCAGTATTTCTCCCATCAACTGCGACGTGCTCCAGCCGTCGAGCAGCAGATGGTGGCTGGTCCAGACCAGGCGCTGCTGCGTATCGCTGCAGCGGATCAGGGTCAGCCGCTGCAGCGGTTCGCGCGCCAGGTCGAAGCCGCGCGCCAGGTCCGCCCGGGCATAGGCGTCAAGTGCGGCGGCGCCAGCGTCCTGGCCGCGCCAGTCGAGCAAGTCCACCTCGCCCGCGCCGGCGCGGCTCACCCATTGCAGCGCTTCTCCGCCATCGTGCACGAAACGGCTGCGCAGAATGTCGTGGCCTGCCGCCACCTCGCGCCAGGCCCTCGCGAAGCGTTGCGCGTCGAGCCCTGCCACGTCCACGCACAGCTGGTTGACATAGGCGCTGCCTTGCGGCGCCTGCAGGCAGTGGAACAACATGCCCGCCTGCATCGGCGAGAGCGGATACAGGTCGGCCAGCTCGTTCAGGGGCAAGTCCAGCGCATCGAGCCTGACCTGGTCCAGCGGCGCCAGCGGGAAGTCCGACGGCGTCACGCCCAGCGCGCCGGCACAGCAATGCGCGACCAGCGCCCGCAGCTCGCGCCCGAAATCATCGGCCAGTGCCCGGATCGCCGCGCCGTCGTGGCGCGCCGTGCTATAGCTGAACGTCATTTTCAGCATGCCGTCGAAGACCTGGCCATTGATCACCAGTTCATGCCCGAGCGGCGCCTCCGGGTCTTGCGCGTCGCCGCTCGCTTCGGCCGCCGGGCGCCAGGCCGCATCGGCCTCGAAACTGCCATCGAACTGGCCCAGGTAATTGAACAACACCTGCGCCGGCGCCAGCGCGGCCAGCGCCTGCCGGTCCGCATCGCAGCCCATGTATTTCAGCAGCCCGTAGCCGATGCCCTTGTCGGGAATGGCCCGCAAGTCCTGCTTGACCCGCTTCAAGGCCGCATCGAGCGTGCCCAGCGGCGCCAGGCGCACGGGATAGGCGCTGGTGAACCAGCCGACAGTACGGCTGATATCGAGGTCCTCGAACAAGTCTTCGCGGCCATGGCCTTCCAGTTCGACGAGGAAGCTGTCCTCGCCCGCATGGCGGCACAGCGCGCGTCCCAGCGCCGTCAGCAGCAAGTCGTTGACCTGGGTGCGGTAGGCGGCCGGCGCCTCCTTCAGCAGACGCCGCGTGGTGTCGCGGTCCAGTTGCAGCACCGCGCCGGCGACCAGGTCACCGCTGCTGGCGCCACGGCTGTCCGCCAGCGGCAGGCGTGACGGCGTGGCCGCCAGCGCCTGCCAGTACGGCAGTTGCGCGCGCACGGCATCGCTGGCCGCATGTTCCTGCAAACGCCGCGCCCAGGCTTGCAGCGGCGCGCTGGGCGCCGCCAGGCGCAAGGGTTGGCCGGCGGCGCCCTGGCGGCACAAGGTATCGAGGTCTTGCAGCAGGATGCGCCACGACACGCCATCGACCGCCAGATGATGCACGACCAGCAGCAGGCGCACGCTGCCGTCCGCCATGGTCATGAGCACGGCGCGCAGCAGCTGTCCCTGGCGCAGGTCCAGGCTGCGCTGGGCCAGCTGGCAATGGCGCTCCACGTCGGCCGCGTCGCACGCGTCGCGGCGCCACAGCAGCGGCGCCTCCGGCGCTTCGCCATACTGCTGCGACCAGCCCTGCGGACCATCATTGAAGCGCAGGCGCAGCGCGGCATGCGTCTGCAGCAGCACGTCCAGCGCCGCCGCGATGACGTCGCCGGCGCCGGACGCCGACGCCTGCAGCAGCACCGACTGGTTGAAATGACCGGGCCGCGCCAGTTGCGCGGCAAACAAGGCGGACTGGATCGGCAATAACGGCACGTCGTCCCCCACCACCTCGGCGCTGCCGCCAGCGCTGGCCGCCACGGCCTGCATCAGCGGCGCCAGCGCGGCGACGCTCTGGCGCTCGAACAGCTGTTTCGGCGTGACGATCCAGCCGGCCTGGCGCAGGCGCGCCACGATCTGCAGGCTCAGGATCGAGTCGCCGCCCAGCTCAAAAAAATTGTCGTCGCGTCCCAGCTGCTCCAGTCCCAGCACGCCGCACCATACCTGGGCCAGCAATTGCTCGGCGGCGCCCTGCGGCGCCACGCTGCCGCCCTGCTGCAGCGCCTGCGGCGCCGGCAGCGCGTTGCGGTCCACCTTGCCGTTCGCATTCAGCGGCAGGCTGTCGAGCACCACGATCACGGACGGCACCATGTAGTCAGGCAGCTGGCGCGCCAGCGCCAGTTTCAACCCTGCCGGCTGCAGGCTGGCGGGCGCCACATAGGCCACCAGGCGCAGGTGGCCATTGCCGCCCGGCTGCGGCTGGGCCACGGCAACGGCCGCCAGCACGCCGGGCTGCGCCAGCAATTGCGCCTCGACTTCGCCCAGCTCGATGCGGAAACCGCGGATCTTGACCTGGTGGTCGATGCGTCCCAGGTATTCCAGCTGGCCGTCGGCCTGCCAGCGCACGAGGTCACCCGTGCGGTACAAGCGTCCACCGGCGCCATCGAAGGGATCGGGAATGAAACGGTCGGCCGTCATGCCCGGACGTCCCAGGTAGCCGCGCGCCAGGCCTTCGCCACCCAGGTACAACTCGCCGGGCATGCCCGGCGGCGCCAGGTTCAAGGCGTCATCGAGCACCCACGCGCTGCGCGCCCCGACGGGACGGCCGATGGGCGCATACGCGCTGCGGCAGCCCGCATCGATGCCAACCTTCCATACCATCGGCGTGACCACCGCCTCGGTGGGACCATAGCCGTTGATCAGGAAGCGCGGCTTCAGGGCGCGGCAGACCTGCTCGAAGGCCGCCTGCGGCATGGCCTCGCCACCAAACGAATACAGCTCCACGGGCGGCGGGTTGCCGCTGTGTTCAGCCCATTCGGCCAGCTGCTTCAGGTAGGCCGGCGGAAAGCCCGCGTTCGTGATGCGTTCGGCGCGCAAGGCCGCATAGGTCTGCTCGGGCGTCCACAGGCTGGCGTCGCGCAGCACCAGCGCGCCGCCGGCGCACAAGGTGGTCAGCCAGCGCTCGTGGGCGCCATCGAAGGCAAACGACAGGAAATGCAGTTCGCGCGACTGCGGCCCCATTTCATACAGATCCGCCGTGACGGCGCAATGCATGGCCAGCGGACCATGCGTCACCGCCACGCCTTTCGGCTGGCCGGTCGAGCCGGAGGTATAAATCAGGTAGGCCAGGTTGTGGCGGTGCGGCGCCGGCCATGGCGCGACATCGCCAGCGTCAACGTCAGCAGCGTCCTGCGCATCGGCCGGCGGCATCAGCAGCAGCGGCACGCCCGCGGGCGCCGTCACGCGGTCCAGCACCTGCTCCTGGGCGATCAGCAGGCAGATGCCGCTGTCGTCCATCATGTAGGCCAGCCGCCCGGCCGGGTAATCTGGGTCCAGCGGCACATACGCAGCGCCGGCCTTCAGCACGGCCAGCAGCGCCACGATCATGTCGATCGAACGCTCCAGCACCACGCCGACGCGCATTTCAGCGCCGACGCCGTGCGCGCGCAAACGCCTTGCCAGCGCGTGGGCGCGCCGCTCCAGCTGCGCATGGCTGATCTGCTGCCCGCCCATCACGACGGCCGGCGCATCGGGGCGCAGCGCCGCATGCCGGGCGATGCGCGCATGAACCGCCACATACGGCACGGCCGGCGCGCCGCTGTGCGCCAGCGCGCGCAAGTCCCGCTGCCCGCGCGCATCGGGCAAGGCCAGGCTGCCCAGCGTTTGCTGCGCGCCGGCGATCATCGCGCGCAGCAGCGCCAGCAGGCAGGCGCCGATCGCGGCCACGCCGGCCGCATCGAACTGCGCGCGGTCGTAGCCGTAATGCAGGGCCAGCGTCTCGTTTTGCATGACGGCCAGGGTCAGCGGATAGCTGGTCTGCTCGCGCCGCTCGATGGCGCTGAACACGAGGCCATCGGGCGCCGCGCCGGTCAAGGCTTCGTCGACAGGATAATTTTCAAACACCACCAGGGTATCGAACAGGCCGCCCGCACCTTGCCCGGCCCAACGCTGGATGTCGACCAGCGGCGTGTGCTCATGTTCGCGCGAGGCCAGGCTTTGCGCCTGCACCTCGGCCAGCCAGCCGGCCACCGTCTGCGCATGACGCGGCGTGGCGATCACGGGCAGCGTATTGATGAACAGTCCCAGCAACTGCTGCGCGCCGGCCAGGTCGCCGGGCCGCCCGGCCACCGTGGCGCCAAAGGCCACCGTGCGCTGACCCGTATGGCGCTGCAGCAGGATCGCCCACGCCGCCTGCACGACGGTGTTGACCGTCACATGGTGGCGCCGCGCGAAGGCGGCCAGCTGCACGCTTTCCTGGCGCTCCAGCGCCGTGCCGACTTCCCCATGCCCGCCCGGCACCGCCTCGCACGGCAACAGCCCGGCCAGGCGCGTGGGCGCCGCCAGCGGCGCGGCCAGCGCGCGCCAGTAGCTTTCGCTGCCGGCCGCGTCCTGCCGCTGCAGCCAGGCGATGTAGTCGCGATAACGCCCGCCGTGCGTGGCCAGCGGCTGGCCAGCGTAATGGCGCAGCAGCTCGCCCATCAGGCGCGAACTGCTCCAGCCATCGAGCAGCAGATGGTGGTTGGTCCAGATGAAATGGTGGCGCGAGGCCGAAATGCGCACCAGGTGCAGGCGCTGCAGCGGCGCCTGTTCCAGCTTGAAGCCTTGCGCCAGGTCGCGCCGCGCCAGCGCGTCGAGGTCGGCCTGGATGTCGTCGTGGCCGCGCCAGTCGAGTTCCTGCAGCGCGGGCCCCCCATCGCGGCTGACCCATTGCAGCGGCGGCACGGCCTGCGGCAAGAAGGCCGTGCGCAGGATGTCGTGGCGCGCGATGACGGCCTGCCACGCGGCCGCGAAGCGCCCGGCGTCCAGGCCATCGATATCCACGCGCAGCTGGTTCAGGTAGGCGCCGTCCTGCGGCGCGTACACGCTGTGGAACAGCATGCCGGCCTGCATCGGCGACAGCGGATACAGGTCGGCCAGGCGCGCCACGGGCAAGTCGAGCGCATCGAGGCTGGCCCGGTCCAGGCGGGCCAGAGGGAAATCGGATGGCGTCACGCCCTGCGCGCCGGAGCAGCAATGCGCCACCAGCGCCACCAGTTCCTGGCGATAGTCGTCCATCAGCGCCGCCAGCGCGCCTTCGTCATGGCGCGCCGCGCTGAAACTGAGCGTGAGTTTCAACACGCCGTCCAGCACTTGCCCGTTGAGCGCCAGTTCATGCCCCAGCGGGGCATCGCTGTCCTGCGTTTCGCCGCCCGACTCGGCAGCCGGCGCCCACAGTCCCTGCGGCGCGAAACTGCCGTCGAACTGGCCCAGGTAATTGAAAATCAGCTGCGGCCGCGGCAAGGCGGCCAGCGCTTCGCGCGCCGCATCGTCGCCCAAATGGCGCAGCAGGCCATAGCCGATGCCCTTGGCCGGCACGTCGCGCAAATCCTGCTTGACGCGCTGGATGGCGGCGCCCGCCTCGCCCAGCGGCGCCAGGCGCACCGGATACATGCTGGTGTACCAGCCCACCGTGCGGCTGGCATCGAGATCGTCGAATAAGTCTTCGCGGCCATGGCCTTCCACCTCGATCAGCACCTGCGCCTGGCCCGTGTAGCGGCACAGAGCGCGGCCCAGCGCCGTCAGCAGCAGGTCGTTGACCTGGGTGCGGTAGGCAGCCGGCGCCTCTTTCAGCAGGCGGCGCGTGGTGTCGCGGTCCAGCGCCAGGCCCAGCTCGCGCGCGTGGCGCGTCGTGTTGGCGCCATCCGGGCGGACGCAGGGCAAGGCGGCCGGCGTGGCCGCCACCGCCAGCCAGTACGGCAGCTCGGCGCGCACGGCCGGCGTGTGCGCGTGCTGGCGCAGACGCAGCGACCATGCCTGCAGGCTGCTGCCGCGCGATGGCAGCGCCACGGGCGCTCCCGCCAGCGCGGCCCGGTAAGCCGCTTCCAGGTCTTCCAGCAGCACGCGCCACGAGATGCCGTCGACGGCCAGGTGGTGCACGGCGAGGAACAGCCGCGTGCTGCCATCGGCCACGTCGATCAGCTGCGCGCGCAGCAGCCGCCCCTGTTCCAGGTCCAGGCTGCGCTGCGCTTCACGGCACACCGCCTCGATGGCGGCGCCGTCCTGCGCCGCGCATTGCCACAGCAGTGTCTCCGGCACGGGGCCGTAGCTCTGGCGCCAGGCGCCCGATTCCTCCCGCCGGAAGCGCAGGCTCAGCGACTGGTGATGAACGGCGAGCGCCTGCAGCGCCGATTCCAGCGCGCCCGCGTCGAGCGCTCCGTTCGCCCGCATCAGCAGCGACTGGTTCCAATGGTGGCGCTGCGGAATGGCGGCGGCAAAGAAATCGAGCTGAATCGGCAGCAGCGGCACCTCGCCCTGCGCAGCGTCCGGCGCTGCCGGCGCGGCCTGCAGCGGCTGCGCCACCAGCGCCAGGGCGGCGATGTTCTGGCGCTCGAACAGCTGCTTCGGCGTCAGCTTCCAGCCCGCCTGGCGCGCCCGCGCGACGATCTGCAGGCTGAGGATGGAGTCGCCGCCCAGTTCAAAGAAGTTATCCTCGCGGCCCACCCGCTCCAGGCCCAGCACCTCGCACCACAGGCACGCCAGCATGTTCTCCACTTCGCCCTCGGCCGGCGCGTGCGCCGCGCCGGCGGCAAATTGCGCGGCCGGCAGCGCCTTGCGGTCAAGCTTGCCGTTGGCATTCAGGGGCAGGCGCGGCAGCGCGACGAACGCCGATGGCAACATATAGTCGGGCACGCGCACGGCCAGCGCCGCGCGCAGCGCCGCCGTGTCCAGCGATGCGGGCGTGACATAGGCCACCAGGCGCAAGCCCTGGCCGGATGCCTGTGCCACCACCACCGCCTCGGTCACGCCGGGCTGCAACAACAGCTGGGACTCGATCTCGCCCAGCTCCACACGCAGGCCGCGTATCTTGATCTGGTGGTCGATGCGGCCCAGGTATTCCAGCGCGCCGTCGGCACGCCAGCGTACCAGGTCACCCGTCCGGTACAGGCGCGCGCCGCCGCCATCGAACGGATCGGGCACGAAGCGCTCGGCGCTCAGGGCGGGACGGTGCAGGTAGCCGCGCGCCAGGCCCACTCCGCCCAGGTACAATTCGCCCGCCACGCCGGCCGGCGCCAGGTTCAGACTATCGTCCAGCACATAGCTGCGCAGATTGGCGATCGGACGCCCGATGGGCACCACGGCATCGCCCGCGCGGCAATGCCACCACGTGACATCGATGGCCGCCTCGGTGGGGCCATACAGGTTATGCAGCTGCGCCTGCGGCAAGGCGGCCAGGGTGCGGTCCTGCAGGTCGGCCGGCAGCGCCTCGCCGCTGCAGATCACCGTGCGCAGGCTGGCGCAGGCGCCCGGTGCCAGGTCGGCGGCAAATGCCTGCAGCATCGATGGCACGAAGTGCACGGTGGTGACCCCATGGCGCTCGATCAGCGCCGCCAGCAGTGCCGGGTCGCGATGGTCGCCCGGCCCGGCCACGGCCAGCCGCGCGCCGTACATCAGCGGCCAGAAAAATTCCCATACCGAGACGTCAAAGCTGAACGGCGTTTTCTGCAGCACCGTGTCGCCCGCGCCCAGCGCATACGCCTGCTGCATCCACACGAGGCGGTTATACAGCGCGCAATGACGGTTGGCGGCACCCTTCGGGCGTCCCGTGGAACCCGAGGTGTAGATCACATAGGCAAGGTTTTCCCCGTGCAGCGCCACGCGCGGGTCGCCATGCACGCCATCCGCATACGCCGCTTCCTCGTCCAGCATCAGCAAGGGCGGCAAGTGCTCGGGCAAAGTGCCGAGCACGGGTGCATGCGTCAGCAGCAGGCTGACCGCGCTATCGTCCAGCATGTAAGCGATGCGTTCGGCCGGGTATTCCGGGTCGAACGGCACATAGGCGCCGCCCGCCTTCATCACGGCCAGCAAGCCCACCACCATCTCGACAGAGCGCAGCAGCGCCAGGCCGACGCGCACTTCCGGTCCCACGCCGAGGGCGATCAGCCGGTGCGCCAGCGCATTGGCGCGCCCGTTCAAGGCGGCATAACTGAGCACTTCTTCGCCAAACAGCAACGCATCGGCCTGCGGCGTGGCCGCCGCCTGGCGCTCGATCAGCAGGTGCACCGCTTCGGGCGATGCGTACGACTGGTCGCAGCGGCTCCAGGCCAGCAGCGCCGCCCGTTCCGCGTCTTCCTGCAGCGGCACATCGCCGAGCGCGCACTGCGGCGTGTCGGCCAGCGCCCGCAGCAGCGCCAGATAGTGGCGCGACAGGCGCGCGATGCTGGCCGGTTCGAACAGCTCCACGGCATAGGCAAAACTGGCCGACAGGTTGCCATCGGCCCGCTCCTGCGTGTCGAGCGTGAGTTCGAATTTGGCCGCCTGGCGTCCCAGTTCGTACGGCGTCGCCGACAGCCCCGCCAGCCGGACCTCGCCGCGCGGCTGCAAATGCTGGTGATTGAACAGTACCTGGAACAAGGGCGGGTGGCTCAGGCTGCGTTCCGGCTGCAAGGCGTCGACCAATACGTCAAACGGCAAGTCCTGGTGCGCCTGCGCGCCCAGCGCCGCGTCGCGTACCTGCAGCAGCAACTGCTCCAGGGTCGTGCGGCCATCGAGGCGCGTATCGATGATCAGGGTATTGACGAAAAAGCCGATCACGCCTTCCGTCTCGACACGGTTGCGGTTGGCCATCGGCACGCCGATGCGCAACGCCTGCTGGCCCGTGTGGCGGTACAGCAGCGCCTTGAAGGCGGCCAGCAGCAGCATGAACACGGTGGCGCCGTGGCGCTGCGCGCTGCGGTGCAGCTGCGCGCCCAGTTCTGGCGGCAGCGCGAAATCGAAGCGCGCGGCATGGTAGTCAGGCTGCGCCTGGCGGGCATGGTCGGCCGGCGGCTGCAGCACCGGGTGTTCATCGCCCAGGCGCGCCGTCCAGTAGGCCAGCTGCACATCGCGCTCGCCCGCATCGAGCCAGTGGCGCTGCCAGGCGGCATGGTCGGCATACTGGATCGGCAACGGCGCCAGCACCGCAGCACCGCCATCCTGCGCCGCCTGGTACAGCGCACCGAATTCCTCGATCAGCAGCTGGATAGACCAGCCGTCCGAAACGATGTGGTGCATGACCACCAGCAGCACGTGCTCTTCGTCGGCCAGCCGCACCAGCATCGGGCGCAGCAGGGGCGCGCTTGCCAGGTCGAACGGGGCCTGGTTGAAATCGTCGGCGATGCGCGCCAGCCGCGTCTCGCCATCGTCGATGCCGCGCAAGTCCGCATGCGCAAGCCGCAGCGCCATCGGCGGCGCGATGCACTGTTCGGCCAGGCCATCCGCGTCGGCCTCGAAATACGTGCGCAGCGATTCATGGCGAGCGATCAGCGCGTCGAAGGCTTCCTGCACGGCATCGGCCCGCAGGCGTCCGCGCAGGCGCAGGCCGCCCGCGATATGGTAGGCGCTGCTGGCGGGATCGAGCTGCCACAGGAACCACTGGCGCTGCTGGGCAAAAGACAGGGGCGCGCGCGTCAGCGCCTGGCGGCGCGGTGGAATGGGCAGCTGCGCCTGCGTGATGCCCTGCTCGGTCATCTTTTTGTGAAAGGCGCGCCGCTGTTCCGGCGTCAGGGCGCTGAAACGTTCGGCCAACTGCAGTGCGATATCGGTTTGCATGATCAGGTCGACTCCAAGATATCCAGGAATGATGCGAGATCATCCATCCTCGATTGTTGTGAAGCTTGTTGCTGCAAGGTGGCGACTTCGGCGGCCAACAGGGACAAGGATTTGGTTTCAAATACGGCGTGCAGCGGCAGCGACACGGCCAGCGCCAGGTTCAGGCGCGACACCAGCTGCACGGCCAGCAGCGAATGCCCGCCCAGCGCAAAGAAGTTATCCTCGCGCCCCACGCGCGACACGCCCAGCAAGACGCTCCAGATGGCCGCCAGCGCCTGTTCCAGTTCGCCCTGCGGCGGTGCGTACGCCGCGCTTTCCAGCACCGGCGCCGGCAGCGCGCTGCGCTCCACCTTGCCTGCCGGGCTCAGTGGCAATCGCGCCAGGGCCACGATGGCCGCCGGCAGCATGTAGTCGGGCAGCGCCGCCGCCAGGGCCGCGCGCAAGGCCGCCACATCCAGTTGCGCCGGGCTGACATACGCCACCAGGCGCGCGCCGGCGGCGCTGTCCTGCGCCACCGCCACCGCTTCGCGCACGCCAGGCTGCGCCAGCAGCTGCGCCTCGATCTCGCCCAGCTCCACGCGGAAGCCGCGGATCTTGATCTGGTGGTCGATGCGTCCCAGGTAATCGAGCTGGCCGCCGCGCCAGCGCACCAGGTCACCCGTGCGGTACAGGCGCGCACCGGGTACGCCGTGCGGGTCCGGCACGAAGCGTTCGGCCGTCAGCGCAGGACGGCCAAGATAGCCACGCGCCAGCAAGGCGCCGCCGATGCACAGTTCACCGGCCGCGCCGGGCGGCGTCAATGCCAGGTCCGCATCCAGCACCTGCAGCGCGCGTCCCGCCAGCGGCAGGCCGATCGGCATCTGCGCCGGCGCCGCGCCATCGAGGTAGGGCGCGCAGTCGAGCGTGGCCGCCGTCACCGCCGCTTCCGTCGGCCCATAGGTATTGAGCAGGCGGATGTGCCGCATGCCCGCCTGGCGCCACGCCTGCAGCGCTTCCGGCGGCATCGCCTCGCCGCCCGCGTGCACTTGGCGCAGCGCGCCGTAGTCGCGCGGGCCTTGCTGGGCAAAATCCTGCGCCAGCAGCGACCAGTAGGCCGTCGTCAAATCGGCCACGCTGATGCGGTAGCGGTGCAGCGCCTGGTAAAACGTCTCGCTGTCCCACAGCTCCGGGCCGCGCAAGACCAGCGCCGCACCGATGCACAGGGTCGGCCAGGCCTGTTCGACGAAGCCGTCGAAGTTCAAGGTCGAAAACTGCAGCACGCGGTCCTGCGCCGTCAAGCCAAAGAAGCCGACGGACACTTGCGCATGCCGGCTTAACGCCTGATGCGCGATGCCCACGCCCTTCGGCTTGCCCGTCGAACCGGACGTGTATATCACGTAGGCCAGTTGCTGCGGCAGCGGCGCGTGGCCGGGATCGTGCTCCAGCGCGGATGGCTGTTCCACCAGTTGCACGGGCAGTCCCGCCGGCAGCGCCAGGTGCGGCAGCACGGGCGCCTGCGTCAGCAGCAGCGCCATGCCGCTGTCGGCGATCATGTAGGCCAGGCGTTCGGCCGGATAGCCGGGATCGAGCGGCACGTAGGCGGCGCCCGTCTTGAGGATGGCCAGCAAGCCGGCCAGCATGTCGACCGAGCGCTCGACGGCGATGCCGACGCGCACTTCCGGCCCCGCGCCCTGCGCCAGCAGCGCGTGCGCCAGGCGGTTGGCGCGCAGATTCAGCGCGCGGTAAGTGAGCGCCTCGTCCTGGTACAGCAGCGCCAGCGCATCCGGCTGCAGCACGGCCTGCAGCTCGAACTGCGCGTGCACGGGCAAGTCGTTCCACGGTCCACCCTCATGGCGGCCCTGGCGCAGCACGGCGTCTGCCTGCGCGGCGGACAACAGGCCTCTCCCATCGAGCACGGCATCGGGCCGTTCCAGCATGGCCGCCAGCACGTTGACAAAATAGCTGGCCAGCGCCGCGATGCCGGCCCCATCAAACAGGGCGGTACGGTATTCCAGGCTGGCCGTCACGCCTTCGGCGCCGATGGCGACATCGAGCGACAGATCGAACTTGGCCTCGACCTGCGCCTCCGACAGCAGGCTGACGGACAAGCCATCGAGCACGGGCACGGCGGAAGCGGCCGCGCCTTCGTGGCGCAGGTTGAACAGCACCTGGAACAGGGGATTGCGCGACAGGTCGCGCTCGATGCGCATCGCGTCGAGCAGCAGTTCGAATGGCAGCTCGGCGTGGTTCAGCGCGGCCAGCGCCTCGCCACGCAAGCGGCGGCACAGGGTGCGCGCCGTCAGGCCGGGCGCCAGGCGCGCGCGGTAGACCTGGGTGTTGACGAAAAAACCGATCAGCTCATGCACTTCGTGGCGGTTGCGGCCCGCGTTCGGCACGCCGATGGCAAAGTCGCGCTGGCCGCTCAAGCCGGCGAGCACCAGTTGCCAGGCTGCCATCAGGATCACGAATGGCGTGCACTGCTGCGCGCGGCAAAACGCCAGCGCCGCGCCGGCCAGCGCCGGCGGCAGCGCAAACGCGTGGCAGCCGGACGCCTGCGCGGGCGCGGGGTCGTCCGCCAGCACGGGCAAATTCAGCGCCGGCACGTCCTGACCCAGGTAGGCCGTCCAGTAGGCCAGCTCCGCATCCAGGTGCGCGCCCTGCAGCATGGCGCGCTGCCAGGCCGCATAGTCGGCATATTGCAGCGGCAGCGCCGGCAGGCCCGGCGTGCCCGCCTGCGCGGCGCGGTAGGCTTGCGCCAGGTCGCGGATCAGCACGGGATTGGACCAGGCGTCCGAAACGATGTGGTGCATGCTCAGCATGAGTACCGCGTGCTCGTGGCCGCAATCGATCAGGGTCGCGCGCAGCAGCGGCGCGGCGCCCAGGTCGAATGGCGTGTCGGCTTCGCGCCGCAGCCGTGCGGCCAGCCATTCGGCGTCAGCGGCATCCGCCGCGGGCGCCGTCTCGCGCCCCAGCGCCAGGCTGGCGTGTGCCTCGACGATCTGCAGCGGCAAGCCGTCGCGCTCCTCGAAGCGCGTGCGCAGCACGGCATGGCGCTGCACCAGCGCGCGCAGCGCCGCCTGCAGGGCCGCGCCGTCGCACGGGCCTTCCAGGCGAAACGCGCGGCACAGGTTATACGCGGTCGAGCGCGATTCGTAGCGCTGCAAAAACCACAGGCGCTGCTGCTGGAAGGACAGCGGCGCGGCGCCATCGCCATCGAGGGCGCGCGGCAGTATCGCATCGACGCCATCGGTTTCATCGTCGAGCAGCAGGGCAAGCAATTGGTCTTGGTTGGTGGTCATGGAGGCGTCGGAGTACGATGGGATAAGCAGCCCGGCGTGGACCGGGCGGCGGCCGTCAGGGGCTTACAGCTTCAAGCGCAAGGTCAGCGCCAGCGCGCGCGGTTCGCCGATCACGTTGCCGTTTTGCGGCGTATTGATGCGCTGGTAGTAATGACGGTCGAACAGGTTGCTGACATTGACCGCCAGGGTGGCGCGTTCGCTGACGGCCCAGGCGGCATGCGCATCTACGGTGGCATAGCCGCCCTGCGCCAGCTGGGCGCCGCCCAGCACCGCGATGCTGTTGTAGAAGCGGCTGACTGCCGTCACGCCGCCGCCAAGGCTGAAGCGCTTCCAGTCGCCGGCAAATGCATAGTTGCTGCCAAGGCGCAGCATGTGGCGCGGCGCGATGGCGGAAAAGGCGCTCGAATCGAGTCCGTCCAGGCTTTCCAGTTCCTGCGAGTTGATATAGGTGTAGCCGCCATACACATCCCAGCCTGGCAGCAGGCGCCCGTTGACCTGGGCTTCGAGGCCCTGGTTGCGCGTCTTGCCGCGGGCGATGTAGTAGTCGACGCCGTCCGGCACCAGCACGGACTGGGCGCGGCCGTTTTCGCTGACGCGGAACAGCGCCAGCGAGCCGCTCAGCGCGCGGTCGGCGCTCTCGCCCTTGATGCCCAGTTCATACTGCTTGCCTTTCAGTGGATTGAGCGGCGTGCCATCGCGCCCGGCGAAGGCCTGCGGCTGGAATACGTCGACATAGCTGGCATACAGCGAGTAGTCGCGGCTCAGGTCATAGATCAGGCCCAGTTGCGGCGAGATCTTGCCCGTCGCCTCGTTGCGGCTTTCCACCGAGCTGTCCGGCGTGTAGTCCTGCGTGCGGCCCTTCCACCACGATGCGCGCGCGCCCAGCACCAGGGTCAGCGGATCGGTGAGGCTGAAACGCGCATTCGTGTAGACGCCATACTGTTCCGAACGCAGGTTCTGCCCTTCCCCCAGCGGCAGGAAGTCCGGGCGGGGGAAGTCATGGCGCGGCCGGAAGATATCCACTTTCTCGTCGAATTCGCCCCGGTAATACGGCGAAGCAAAGCGCATCTTGCTGTAGTTGGCGCCCACCAGCAGCTGGTGGCGGCGGCCGAACAGCGAAAACGGCCCGCCGGCGTTCACGTCGAGGCCGGACTGGCGCTGGCGGTCCTTGCCGCCGCCCACGTACAGCTGCACCAGGTTGTCCGCCGGATCGATCGGATTCCACGGATAGGCCTGGATGCGATCGAGGCCGCTTTCCTGCCAGTTGGCGGACAGGCGCCCGCTCCAGCCATTGGCCATCTTGTGTTCGAGTTCAGCAAAGGCGTTGGTGGTGCGGTACTGATCCAGGTTGAAATTGGCGCCGATATTCGTCCTGCGCGGGATCCTGGGCAGCGACAGCACGGGCTTGCCGCTTGACAGGTCGAGCATGGCGGGATAATTCCACGGCTGTTCGGCGGCGCGCACGTATTGCGTGCTGGCGCCCACGGTCAGACGCGTGGCCGGGCTGAAGGCATAGTCGGCCACGCCGTACAGCGTGTGGCTGCGCTCATGCGCGTCATCGTAGAAAAAGTCCTTGTCCTGCACCACGCCGACGACGCGGCCGCGCAAGGTGCCTTCCGCGTTCAGCGCGGAACCGACGTCGAATTCGGCGCGGCGCTTGTTCCAGGAACCCAGGCTCAGCTCCGCCGTGGCGCGCAGTTCGCTGGTCGGGCGCTTGCGCACCAGGTTGATGCTGCCGCCCGTGCCGCTGGTGCCGGCATACAGCGCGGCCGGCCCCTTGAGCACTTCGACGCGCTCGAACAGGGCCAGGTCGGACGAGGCGCTGACGCGAAAATCGTAGGTAGTGGGTACGCCGTCAAGCTGCACCGAATTGATTTCATAGCCGCGCGAGTAAAAGATGGCCCGGTTGGCATCCTTGTTTTCCACCGTCACGCCTGGCGTGCGGCGCAGCGCGTCGGACAGATTGACCAGGTTCTGCTGCTCGATCTGGTCGCGCGTGACCACGCTGACCGATTGCGCAATTTCGCGCATCGCCAGCGGCAGCTTGGAGCCGATGCGCAAGCGCGGATTGCCGCTTTGCTCGTCGGCGCTGCCGCTCACCACCACTTCCTTCAAGGTCACCTCATCCTGTTGCCCCCACGCGGCGCCAGCGGCCGAGAGGGCCGAGAATGCGGACAACAGCGCCATGCGCCGGGCGCCTCTTTTTTTAACTACGGACATCAACATCTCCTCGAAACATGCATGAAAAATAGGATTTCACCAGGCGTGCGCGCTTTCCCTGCGACTGAAGGCATCGGCGGCGGGCCGGCCCCACTGGCGGCGCTGCTCCAGCATGGCGTCGGCGATCTCCTGCGAGCGGATCGCCAGCACGGACAGCAAGGTGTCGCTCAAGCCGTGCGTGTCTTCGCAGCAGCCTTGCAGGAAGATGCCCGCAGCGCAGTCCTGCGGCCCGCGCAGCCGGTAGTCGCGCGCCACGTCGCCGACGTCGAACCACTGCGCCAGTGGCGCCAGCAGGCGCCGGTGGGTCTGTCGCTGGTAGCCGGTGGCCAGCACCACGGCGTCGTAGCGGCAAGTGCCGGAGGGGCCGCCGTCGACCTGGCGCAATTCCGCCAGCAAGCTTCCATCGTCGCCGCTGCGCAGGCTGGCCACTTCATGCTCGAACAGCACGCGGTGGCGTTCGCTGCCGCGCACCTTCTGCTGGTACAGCAGGTCGTAGATGCGTTCGATGAGGCCCGTGTCGACCACCGCGTAGTTGGTATTGCTCAGCTCATCGATCAGGCTGCGCCGCGCGTCGGAACCGCGCTGGTAGACATAGTCCGTATATTCGGGATTGAAGATCTGGTTGACGAAGGCACTGTCGTCGGCCGGGCGCAGCACCGCGTTGCGCGCGATCAGGTCGACCTGCATGCCGGGGCCGCGCGCCTGCAGGTCGAGAAAGATCTCGGCCGCGCTTTGCCCCGCGCCGACCACGGCCACGCGGCGCGGCTGGGGCAAGGCGGCCAGCCCCGCCAAATAGCGCGAGGAGTGAAACACGCGCGCGTCGTCGCGCCAGGCGGCGAACAGCGGCGGGATGTGCGGCGCGCCGCCTACACTGAGGACCACGTTGCGCGCATGGCGCAGGCGCTCGGCGCCGCCATGCAGGCGCGAACGCACGCACAGGTGATCGAGCACGCCGTCATGCAGCACCGGCTCGACCGCCACCACTTCTTCGCCATAATGGCAATCGGCCGCGAATCGCCCGGCCGCCCAGCGCAGGTAGTCGTTGAATTCGTGGCGGCTGGGATAGAAGGTCTTCAGGTTGATGAAATCCTGCAGGCGGCCGTGCTGCTGCAGGTAATTGATGAAGGTATAGGGGCTGGCCGGATTGCGCAGGGTGACCAGGTCCTTCAGGAACGAGATCTGCATGCGGCTGTCGTCGAGCAGCATGTCGCCATGCCAGACGAAGTCGGGCTTCTGCTCGATGAAGCTGGCGTCGAGCGCGCCATCGGAGGGGGCCGCCTCGCGCAAGGCGATGGCCAATGCCAGGTTGGACGGGCCGAAGCCGATGCCGATCAGGTCATGCACGAGGTAATTGGCTTGCATGGTCACTCGCTTCGCGTGGCAAGGTGGTTGAAATAGCTCAGTTCATGCTCCGCCACGCCAGGCGGCACCAGACGCCGCTCACCGAAGAAGCGCTCGCGCAGCAGCGTCACCAGCATGGCCCGCTTGTGCGGAAAATCGAACTCCTTGATCTTGGCAAAGCCGTTGCGGTCCAGGTTATTGATCTGCTGCTGGTGGTCGGCGCGCGGCTCGCCGACGATGCGCTGCGTGCGCACGTCGTCAAGGAAGATGTAATGCATCAGCGACGGCAGCCAGGCCGTCACCCAGGGGCGGCCGCGCACGTCTTCCTCGCCGATCAGCACATGCCAGCCACGGTCGAAATCGGCCGCCTCGCAATACGGGCCGATGCGGTTTTCCTTGGCCCAGTACACCTCGAAATAGCCGAACGGCCTGCCGTCGGCGCAGCCGATCAGCGGCAGCATGTGCGGATCCGCCTGCAATTGCTCCAGGTAGGCACGGTGCCTGGCCAGGTCGCCCTCCTCCTGCCAGAAGTGGGCCACGCGCGGATCGTTCATCCAGCGGTTAAAAGTGGCCAGGTCGCCGTCGATATCGACGGTGCGCAGCGACAGTACCTGGTTCAGCCAGGGAATGTGGCGCGCATACACCTGGCCGGACGGCTTGGGCGCGCGCAGCGGGTGGCGCTGGCCGTGGCTCATGACGTATTGCAAGGGGTAGGCGCCGCTGCCTGGCCGTGTCAGCCAGACGCCCGACTCTTGCCAGAAGCGCTGGGCAGGCAGCTGCATCAGGCCCGCGCCCGCGTCCAATGCCGCGCCCTGCAGCAATTGCGCAGCCAGCGCGGGTGGCGCCCCCGCCAGTTGCAGGCCCGCTTCGCCCGGATACAGCGCGAACGCCGTTTCACAGGCAGCCAATGCCGCATCGCGCGCCAGCGCGCCCTCGCCGCCGGACTGCAAGGTCAGCTGCAGCCCTGCCGGAGCACCGGCCATCTGCCAACGCTGCACGGCCACGCCGTCCAGCGTGACGATCAATTGCGCGCCGTCGACGGCGGTGTACAGGGCCGCCGCCCCGGCACGCTGCGTGACAAATTCCCTCGGGTGATGCTGTACGTTCTCGGCCATGTTGGTATCCTCGTTCTGAATCGCGAATGGGGTGCAGTTGACAGGTAATAGATAAGAAGCAGGGGCCGCGTCAGGCCGCGCTCAGGTCCGCCGCGCTATCGCGCACGCCGCGCGCCACGGCCAGCGGCTGCAGCACGCCGCCGTCGCAGCGCAGCACGCGGTCGGCCACGCCGAAATAGCGGTCGTCATGGCTGATGGCGATGATGGTCTTGCCACCACGGCGCAGCTCGGGCAGCAGCTCGCGGTAAAAGAAGTCGCGGAATGGCGGGTCCTGGTCCGCCGCCCATTCGTCGAGCAGCAGGATGGGGCGCTGCTCCACATGCGCCATCAGCAGCGCCAGGCGCTTGCGCTGCCCCTGCGACAGGCGCACGGTGGACAGGCGGCCAGCGTGCAGCGTGACCTTGCGCTCCAGGCGCAAGCGCTGCAAAAAGGCTTGCGCCAGCGCCGGATCGAACGTACCCAGCGGCCCGACCAGTCCCTGGAACAGGTGGAAATTCGAAAAAACGGTGGAAAAATGGCTGCGGTACCAGGCACTGTTGGCGCCGCCGACCGGCGTGCCAAGCAGCTCGACGCGCCCGGCGGACGGCTGGTACAGGCCCGTCAGGATGCGCGCCAGCGTCGACTTTCCGCTGCCATTGCCGCCGACGATAAAGACGATTTCGCCTGACGTCAGTTGCAGGTTGACGGGACCCAGACGGAAGCCGTATTCATCGCTGGCATGCGGATACTGGTATTGCACGTTCTCCAGGACCAGCAGCGGCAGGCCCGGCGCCACCGGCGCGGCGGCAGGCTGCACGTCGAAGCCGGCGCGATGCGCCTCGAGCGCCAGGCTGTCGATCTTTTCCAGCGCCACGCTGCCCGACAACAGCATCGGCAAGCCTTCGACCAGGTCGTTCAATGGCATGCGCAGGAACATCAGCACCAGCACGAAGGCCACCACGGCCTGCGCCGGCACAGCGAAATAGTCGCCGGCGATGAACATCAGCCCGGCCAGGCCGAGGATCAGCACGGCGCCCCAGTTCAGGCTGAAAATCCAGTAGCGATCGGCGCGCACTTCTAGCTGGCGCGCCCGTTCGGCGGCCGGCGTGAAGTCCTGCTCGAAAAACAGCTGCTTGCGCGTGGCGTTCAGGGCCAGCTCGCAGCGCCCTTCGATGGCGCCTTCGTAGCCGGCAAAGATTGCGTCGTCCGTCTCGCGCACCTGCTTCATCAGCGCGCGCATGCGCAGCATCATGACTTGCGCAAAGAGGGCGCCGCCGCCCACGGCGACGATCGTCAGCAGGAACAGCTGCCACGACAGCCAGGCCAGGTAGGCGAAGCCGCCCAGCACCAGCACGCCGTTGTACAGCACGAAGGGCAAGCGGTTGAAGGCCATGCCGATGGCCGCCACGTCCTTGGTCAGCGCCGCATACAGGGCCGCCGCGCCGATCTGTTCGAGGCGTTCGATGCCCGTATCAAGCACGCGCTTGAGCATCACCAGGCGCATTTCATACACCACCCGGTGGCCGAGCGCCGTCAGCAGGGCCTGGGACGCGAAGCCGCAGACGAACAGCACCAGCAACAAGGCGCCAAAGACGAGGGCCCAATGCGCGCCAGGCGCGGCCGGTGCGGCGATGCGCTGGTTGATCGCACTGATCAGGCCGATGCCAGCCAGCGCGCTGCACACGCTGGCCAGGGAAGTAAGCAGCAGCAACACGCGGAAGCGCCGGATCAGGGACAGGAAAACGTTCATGCAAACAGCCTCGAAATCAGAAGGACATCAATGAGAGAAGTAGTGCCGAATCAGTTACAGTTGACGTTAATGAGAATGGGAATACAAATGAGAATGCTTCACATTTACATTTAACTGATAATAGATGAGAATTGTTATTACCGCAACCAAAGCATGTATTTATTTATACGTGCCGTGCCACGAAGAATCGATGACCATGTCCCTGCCCCAGCAAGCCCCAAGTCCACAGCATTGCCTGATCGGCCCCCTGCCCCAGCTGTTTCATGGCGAGCTGGCCGCCTATGGCGCGGCGCTGGCCGTAGCAGACACCAGCGCCCCCGTCGGCACCGCGCTCGAGGCCTTCCTCGACGGTCCGCAGCTCGCGGCGGCGCTGGCCCTGTTTGCCCTGCGCTTTCCCGGCGCCCATCCCAAGGCGCTGGCGTCGACCTGGTCCAAGCTGTATTTCAACGCCCTGCTCGTGCCCGTGCTGGCGGCGTCGTCCGCCTGCGGCTGGTGCTTCCCGCTCGCCCCTGGCCGCGTGCGTTTCCTGGCCGATACCGATGGCGCGCCGCTGCGCTTCGTGCTGGAAGACGCCGGTGCGGCGCATCCCGCGCTCGATAGCGCCGCGCGCCTGCAACCGCTGGTGCGCAACCACCTGACGCTGGTGGTGGACGCGCTGGCCACGCAATACCGCCTGGCGCCGCGCCTGCTGTGGAACAATGCCGCCGTGATCGCCGAGGAAACGCTGCTGCAATGCCAGTTGCTGATGGGGGCGCAGCCGCGCATCGCCGCCGACCTGCACTTCCTGTGCGCCACGGCGCAATGGCCGGACCAGCTGGCCAACCCCCTGCACCAGCCCACGCGCCTGGTGGCGAACGTGCGCCAGCGCCAGCTGTGCTGTTTGCGCTACCGGCTGCGGCTCGATTTCTGCGCCGACTGCCCGCTCGACTGTCGCCAGCGCCAGGCGGCGCAACGCAAGCTCGCCTAAAAAACACTAGGCCGGCGCCCCCTGGCGCAGCGCCGCGCACGCTTCCGGCGTCATGCCGGCCAGCTGGCGCCGCAGCCCCGCCACCTGCTCCAGGCGGCCGGCCTCGTTCGCGAGCGCCGACAAGGCGCGCGCCAGCGCCGCCGGCGTGGCGTGGTCAAACACCAGGCCAGGGGCGAATTCCAGCTGCAGCGCCTTGCGGATGCGTCCCACCAGCTTGATCACCAGCAGCGAATGTCCGCCCAGCGCAAAGAAGTCATCATCCGCGCCCGGCGTTTCCTGCTCCAGCACCTCGCCCATCAGGTGCGCCAGCAGCCATTCCAGGGCCGTCGCGGGTTCGGTGCGCGTCCCCTGTGCCGCCTGGCGGGGACGTGGATCGGGCAGCGCGCGCAGGTCGACCTTGCCATTGCCCAGGCGCGGGAGCTGCGGCAGCAGCACGATGGCGGCCGGCAGCATCACCTCGGGCAGGCAGGCGCGCAGGGCCGCATGCCAGGCCTCTTCCTGCCCTTGCTGGCCCTCGTGCGCCACCACCCAGGCCACCAGGTGGCGCTGGTGATCCTCGCCACGCGGCGCGACCACGGCCTGGCGCACGCCGGGCAGGGACAGCAGCGCCGCTTCGACTTCGCCCGGCTCGACGCGGAAACCGCGCAGCTTGAGCTGATGGTCGGCGCGTCCCGCCAGTTCCAGCCCGCCATCGGGTAAATAACGCGCCAGGTCGCCGGTGCGGTAGAGTTTTTCGCCCGCCAGCAGCGGATCGTCCACGAACAGCGCGCCGGGCCGGTTCAGGTAGCTGCGGCACAGCTGCGCGCCGCCCACATGCAGCTCCCCCAGCGAGCCGGTGGCGGCCAGCGCGCCATGGCTGTCGAGCACCAGCACGCGGCAGTTGCTCAGCACGCGCGTCAGCGGCAGCACGGCCGGCAGCGGCGCGGCGAGGTCCGGCGCGTGCGTCATGACGCCGATGGTAGTCTCGGTGGGACCGTAATGGTTGAAGACCCGACTGGCCGGCGCCAGCGCATGGATGCGCTGCAGCAGCCGGCGCGGCGCGGCCTCGCCGCCCAGCACAATGGTGGCCGGCAGCGCCGCATCGTGCTCGTCGAGCAGCGCGTCCAGGTGCGATGGCACGATCTTCAGGCAATCGATGCGGCCATCGCGGATGAAGCGCGCAAACGCGGCCGGCGACTCCATGTCCTGCGCATCGGCCACCACCAGGCAGGCGCCATGCAGCAGCGCGCCGAACAGCGCCGTATTGCCCAGGTCCGCCGCCAGCGCGGAACTGAGCGCAAAGCGCCGCGCGCCGTCCAGGCCCAGCTGCTCGCTGGCCGCCAGCGCATAATTGAGCAGGTGGCGGTGTTCCACCACCACCCCTTTCGGCGTGCCCGTCGAGCCGGAGGTGTACAGCACGTACGCCGCCTGCGCCGCGTCGGGCGGCTGTTCCGGCGCCGTCGCTGGCCACGCTTGCAACTGCGGCGCGATGGCGGCCAGGGATACGCAGCGCACGCCGCCGCGCCGACCTTCCTCATTGGGTGTCAGCAGCAGCAGCGGCCTGGCGTCAGCGAGGATCGCCGCGGTGCGCGCGGCAGGCCACTCCGGTTCCAGCGGCAGGTAGGCGCCGCCGGCGCGCAGCACGGCCAGCAGCGCCACCACCAGGTCGCCGCTGCGCGGCAGGGCCAGCGCCACGATGCTGTCGCTGCCCACGCCCTGCGCGCGCAGCCAGTGTGCCAGCCGGTTGACGCGTTCGTCCAGCTGCGCATAGTCGAGCTGCATGCCGCGCGCCTGCAGCGCCGGTGCGCCCGGCGTCTGGCGCGCCCAATCGCCTACGCGCTCGGGCAAGGTGCGCGCGCCATAGCGCACGGCCGGGCCGTTCAGGGCCAGCAGCGCCGCCCGTTCCTCAGCACCCACCAGCGGCAAGGCGGAAATGGCCTCTGCGGCGCCCTCCTCCAGCGCCGCCAGCAAGGTGGCCAGCTGCTCCAGCAGCCGGCTGGCAGCCGCCGCGCCATAGCACGGCGCATGACGCACGCTCAGACGCCGCGCCGCGCCGGCCGGGTCCAGTTCGACCAGCAGCGCCAGCTCAAAGACGTCCGCGCTGGCCGGCAACGGGCCGCAGGCAAATGTGGCGTCCCCCACCTGCGCGCCGGCCGGTAACTCGCCCACGGCAAAGCCCGCGCTGAAATGCGCATCGCCATAGGGCGCCGCCACGGGCGCGAATTCCTGCGCCTGCACGTGCTGCTCCAGCATGGCGGCGCAGCGCGAGAGCCAGTCGCCGAACGGCTCGTCGAGCGACAGTCCGATATCGAGCGGCAGTATCTTTTCAAAGACGCCGACGGCGCCATCCATCACCGCATAGTCACGGCGGCAGTCGTGCTGCCAGCCGGCGCTGAAACTGCCATGCCCCTGGATGCGGGCCAGCAGCGCCCACCACGCAGCCTGCAGCAGCGCCACCGGCGGCACGCCAAAAGCATCGGCCAGCCGGCCCAGGCTGGCCGCCACCGGCGCGGGCAGCTCGCGCGCTTGCACCGCACGCTGCGCTCCTGCCGCGGCGCCATCGCGATAGGCCAGGCGCACCGGCGCCTGCCGGCCCACATTGGCCCAGTAGGCGCGCCCGGCCTGGCCATCGTCGCCCTGCTCGATGTCGCGCCGCCATTCCACGAATTCGGCGTACTGCAACGGTTCGTCCAGCGCCGCGCCGTCATACAGGCGCAGCAGGTCGCGGTACAGGATTTCCATGCTGCGCCGGTCCGCCGCCAGGGCCGACAGGCGCAGTACCAGCTGGCAGCCTTGCGGCGTCGCGTGGATCTGCAGCGCCTGGTCCACCGCCTCCGGCGGCGCGATCCACTGGCGCAGGCCGCGGTAGCCGTCGACGGCGCCAAACTGGGCGCGCAACTGCGTGTGGCGCGCCGCCAGCGTATCTGCCGCCACGCGCAGGCGCGCCATATCGGGCTGGCCGGCGATATCCACCGTCAGCTGCAGCATGGCTGCATCGGGCGGCACGGCGCGCTGTTCGGCGCTCAGCGCGATGGCGTCCGGCGCGCTCATGCCGCACCGCCTTGCGCCAGTTGCGCGCGTCCCAGCAATTCGCTCATCGCCACGACGATCTTGCGCGGCCCCTGGAACGGATCGCGCGCGTGCGCCGCCAGCATATTGTCGAGCATGACGACGTCGCCCTGCTGCCACGCGAAGCGCACGGCGCACGCCTCGTACAATTCGCCGACCAGGCGCATGACGTCATCGCCGATCGGCGTGCCGTCGCCGTAATACACGTGGCGCGGCATGCGCTCGATGCCCACCATCGCCAGCAAGTCCTCGCGCACCTCGGGTTCGAGGAAATAGATATGGTGCAGCTGCACCTGGTTGAAGAAACTGCGCTCGCCCGTCATCGGGTGGCGGATCACGGCCGGGCAGATGGTGCGCGTCTGCAGCGTGTCGTTTTCCAGCCAGCGGCATTCGATGCCGGCGGCAGCGCAGCGCGCCTCGACTTCGGCGCGGTCGTCGGTGCGGTAGAAATCGCGCCACGACACGTCGAACTTGTCGGTAAACGTGCGCACGTACATCAGCTGCTTGCGCTCGAACGTCTCGGCCACCTCGGCCGGCAGGCGGCGCAGCATTTCGCGGCAATCGACGATGGGCGTGGCGCCGCCCACGGGCGACGGCAGCTCGCAGAAGAACCACTGCTTGCGCGGCCAGCGGTCAAGGTGGGCGCTCTCGTTGTGGAACAATATCATCTGCTGTTCCGGATACGGCGTCGAACGGTAGGTCTTCTTGCCGCCCTCCTTTTTCGGCAAGTCCGCGTATTCGCCATACAGCTGCGCGTCGATGGCTTCGGCGAAGGACTCGAATTCCTGCGCCGTGCGCAAGCCGAACCCACGGAAGACGATGCCGCCGTGCCGGCGCAAGGTGGCGTCGATGAACTCGCGCTGGCCGCGCGCCCAGGCGACGGGATCGAGGTCGTCGCTGGCCGGCTCGATCAGCTGCGGAAAATCGCGGCCGGCCTGCAGCGGCCCCTGGCGGATGGCGGCGCGCGGCGCGGGCCTGGCGCCGGCCAGCGGCATTTTCTTCTTCAGGCCGTCGAGCTTGCCGGCCGCGAATGGCGTTACGGGTGTGCTATCCATGATGTCCTTGTGTGCGGGTACGCTGAAATGGATCAAAGGGGTGGCAGGCGCGGCAAGCGCCCGGTCGAGCAAGTCCAGCCAGGCGTCGGCCAGGCGCGCCACGCTGTCGGGCCGGAACAGCGCGCTGGCATACACCCATTCGGCGGCCAGCGCGCCATCGGCGCGCGGTTCCAGGAAAAGCGCCATGTCGAACTTCGAGGAGCGTTCAAGCGGTGGCACGATGACCGCGTCGATGCCGGGCATCGCCAGCTGGCCGGCCGGCGTGTTCTGCAGCACGAACAGCAGCTGCACCAGCGGATTCCAGCGCCGGTCGCGCGGCGTGCCTGCCGCCTCGACGATGCGGTCGAACGGCAGTTCTTGGTGTTCGAACGCATCGAGCGTGGTGCGCCTGGCTTGCGCCAGCAGCGCGTTGAAATCGTCGCCGGCCGCGATGCGCGAACGCAGCGGCAGCACATTGACAAAGAAGCCGATCAAGCCTTCCAGGTCGCTGTGGCGCCGTCCGGCCACGTCCGTGCCGATGACGATATCGTCGGCCAGGGTCAGGCGGTGCAGCAGCCACTGGAAGCTGGCCAGCAAGACCATGAAGGGCGTCGCCTGCTGCTGTCTGGCCAGCGCCTCTACCCTGGCCACCAGCGCGGCGGGCAGGACGAAGCGCAGCTCGGCGCCGGCGTGACTCGCTACCGGCGCGCGCGGGAAGTCCAGCGGCAAGGGCAGCAGCACGGGCGCGCCGGCCAGCGCCTCGCGCCAGAACGCCGCCTGCCTGCAGCCCGCAGGTCCATCGAGCACGGCGCGCTGCCAGGCCGCGTAATCGGCATACTGCAGCGGCAGTGCGGGTAGCCGTGGCGCCTCGCCCAGGCAGTGCGCGGCATAGCCATGGGCCAGCTCGTCGGCCAGGATGCCGACCGACCAGCCGTCGGCCACCATATGATGCATGGCGAACAGCAGCAGGTACTGCTCATCCTCCATGCGCAGCAAGCTGGCGCGCAGCACGGGTCCGTGCACCAGGTCGAAAGGCAGGCGCGCGTCGGCGCGGACGGCTTCGGCGGCCGCCGCCTCGCGGGTGGCCAGCGGCAAGTGACGCAGGTCGGTGACGGGCAAGTCCAGCTGCAGCTGCGCGGCGATCTCCACCTGCGGATCGCCGTCCTGCTCCGGATAGCGGCTGCGCAGGTTTTCATGGCGCGCCACCAGCCAGTTCAGCGCCGCCTGCAAGGCCGGCACCTGCAGCGGCCCAGTCAGGCGCACCGTGGCGCCCATGTTATAGGTGGCGGACGCCGTCGCGGCCAGGCGTTCGACCAGCCACAAACGCTGCTGCGCCAGCGATAGCGCCATCGGCGCGCCGCTGCGCGGCAAGGGCAGCAGCGCAGGCAGTGCCTCGGCATGCAGCCCCTCCTCGCGGTGCACGCCGATGGCGGCCGCCAGCGCCGCCAGCGTGGGCGTGGCAAACACGGTGCGCAGCGGCAGCTCGCATTGCAGCGCGCCGCGCAGGCGCGACACCAGCCGTGTGGCCAGCAGCGAATGCCCGCCCAGCGCAAAGAAATTATCCTCGCGCCCCACGCGCGACACGCCCAGCAAGCTGCTCCAGATGGCCGCCAGCGCCTGTTCCAGCTCGCCCTGCGGCGGCGCGTACGCCGCGCTTTCCAGCACCGGCACCGGCAGCGCGCTGCGCGCCACCTTGCCTGCCGGGTTCAGTGGCAATCGCGCCAGGGCCACGATGGCCGCCGGCAGCATGTAGTCGGGCAGCGCCGCCGCCAGAGCCACGCGCAAAGCCTTCACCGACACCTGCGCCGGACTCACATACGCCACCAGGCGCGCGCCGGCGGCGCTGTCCTGCGCCACCACCACCGCTTCGCGCACGCCAGGCTGCGCCAGCAGCTGCGCCTCGATCTCGCCCAGCTCCACGCGGAAGCCGCGGATCTTGATCTGCTGGTCGATGCGTCCCAGGTAATCGAGCTGCCCCGCGCGCCAGCGCACCAGGTCTCCCGTGCGGTACAGGCGCGCACCGGGCGCGCCATGCGGGTCCGGCACGAAACGTTCGGCCGTCAGCGCAGGACGGCCAAGATAGCCACGCGCCAGCAAGGCGCCGCCGATGCACAGTTCACCGGCCGCGCCGGGCGGCGTCAATGCCAGGTCCGCATCCAGCACCTGCAGCGCGCGTCCCGCCAGCGGCAGGCCGATCGGCATCTGCGCCGGCGCCGCGCCATCGAGGTAGGGCGCGCAGTCGAGCGTGGCCGCCGTCACCGCCGCTTCCGTCGGCCCATAGGTATTGAGCAGGCGGATGTGCCGCATGCCCGCCTGGCGCCAGGCCTGCAGCGCTTCCGGCGGCATCGCCTCGCCGCCCGCATGCACCTGGCGCAGCGCGCCATAGTCGCGCGGGCCTTGCTGGGCAAAATCCTGCGCCAGCAGCGACCAGTAGGCCGTCGTCAAATCGGCCAAGCTGATGCGGTAGCGGTGCAGCGCCTGGTAAAACGTCTCGCTGTCCCACAGCTCCGGGCCGCGCAAGACCAGCGCCGCGCCCACGCACAGGGTCGGCCAGGCCTGTTCGACGAAGCCGTCGAAGTTCAGGGTCGAAAACTGCAGCACGCGGTCCTGCGCCGTCAAGCCAAAGAAGCCGACGGACACTTGCGCATGCCGGCTTAACGCCTGATGCGCGATGCCCACGCCCTTCGGTTTGCCCGTCGAACCGGACGTGTAGATCACATAGGCCAGCTGCTGCGGCAGCGGCGCGTGGCCGGGATCGTGCTCCAGCGCGGACGGCTGCTCCACCAGTTGCACCGGCAGTCCCGCCGGCAGCGCCAGGCGTGGCAGCACCGATGCCTGCGTCAGCAGCAGCGCCATGCCGCTGTCGGCGATCATGTAGGCCAGGCGTTCGGCCGGATAGCCGGGATCGAGCGGCACGTAGGCGGCGCCCGTCTTGAGGATGGCCAGCAAGCCGGCCAGCATGTCGACCGAGCGCTCGACGGCGATGCCGACGCGCACTTCCGGCCCCGCGCCCCGCGCCAGCAGCGCGTGCGCCAGGCGGTTGGCGCGCAGATTCAGCGCGCGGTAAGTGAGCGCCTCGTCCTGGTACAGCAGCGCCAGCGCATCCGGGTGCAGCACGGCCTGCAGCTCGAACTGCGCGTGCACGGCTTCGTCGCGCCAAGGCCCTCCTTCGTTGCGGCCCTGCTCCAACAGGTCGTGCGCCTGCGCAGCGGACAGCATGGGCAGCGCGGCCAGCACCTCGCTGCCCGTCGCCTGCGCCAGCGCTTCCACCAGTTGCTGGTAGTGCCGCATCAGCGCCTTGAGCTGCGCTCCGGGCAGGCGTCCCGCATCAGCGCTGAACAGCACGTCGATGTGCTGGTCCGGCATCACCTCGATGGTCAGCCCATAGCTGCTTTGCTCGTGGTTGTCGCGCTGGTGCAGCTGCAGCGGGCCTTGCGGCGTGGCACAGCTCCAGCGCCGGCCCTGCGCCATCGGCAGATTCTGGAAGACCATCAGGGTATCGAACAGCGCGCCGCCATGGCCCGCCTGCTTCTGGATATCGACCAGCGGACTTTGTTCGTACTCGCGGATCTCGACATTTTCCTGCTGCACGGCGCGCAGGAATTCACCGAGCGCCAGCGCGCCGCGTGGCTGCAGGCGCAGCGGCAGGGTGTTGATGAAGACGCCCAGCATGTCCTGCGCACCGGGCAAATCCGCCGGGCGGCCGGCCGAGGTCACGCCGAAAATCACGTCCTGCTGACCACTGTAGCGCGCCAGCAGCATGGCCCACGCGGCCTGCATCACGGTATTCAGGGTCACCTGGCTGCTGCGCGCCAGCTGCCGCAGCCGCTCGGCTTTTTCCGCGCCAAAGTGCAGCGCCAGGGTCTGGTGCACGCCATTGGACCTGGACGCCGGCAGCAGCGGCGGCAAGGGCGTGGCGCCTTCCACGCCGGCCATGCGGGCGCGCCAGAACGCGCGGCCCGCCGCCTCGCCGCCGCGCCGTCCCAACCACTCGATATAGTCGCGGTAGGCGGGCCGCCGCGGCAGCACGGGGATGCCGCCAGCCTGGCTGGCGCGGTAGCGTTCCAGCACCTCTTCGAGCAGCATCACCGAGCACCAGCCATCGACGATCAAATGATGGCGGCTCCAGACCAGCAGCCAGCGCTGCGCTGCCAGGCGAACCAGCGCCACGCGCATCAGCGGCGCCTGCTCCAGCACGTGGCCGCGCTTGCGGTCGGCGCTGCAGAATGCCTGCAGCGCCTCGTCCTGCCCTGCTGCGTCGAGCGCCTGCCAGTCCAGCTGCAGCAGGTCGAGGGTGGTGGCGGTCTGCACGCATTGCAGCGGCTGTTCCAGCCCCTGCCACGCAAAACCCGTGCGCAGGATGGCATGCGCGTCGATGGCTTGCTGCCACGCCGCGCGCATGGCGTCCGGCGCGAACGGGCCATTCACTTCCAGCACCAGCTGGTTGCAATACACGCCGCTGCCGCCCTCCTCCGCATCGAGGCGGCTGTGGAACAGCAAGCCCGTTTGCAGCAGCGACAGCGGATAGGCATCCTGCAAGCCCGGACGCGCCGCCTGCAGGGCCGCCAGTTGCGCCGCATCGAGGCCCGCCAGTGCAAACGGCGCGGCATGTTCCAGCTGCACGGCAGGCGCGGACGGCGCCGGCGCCGGTGCGGCGATACAGGTGACCAGCTGCGCGATGCTGGGATGGTCGAACAGGTTTTTCGGCGTCAGCTTCAAGCCCCGCTTGCGCGCCCTGGCGATCATTTGCAGGCCGAGGATGGAGTCGCCGCCGCTGGCAAAGAAATTGTCGTGCAGCGACACGCCGTCCGCCGTGCCGCCCAGGACTTCGGCCCACACTTCGGCCAGCACGTTCTCGTGGGCGCTGCGCGGCGCGGCCGCTGCAGCTGCCGGTGCGGCCAAAGCAGGTTCCGGCAAGCCTTTGCGGTCGACCTTGCCGTTCGCCAGCAATGGCAGGCGCGCCAGCACCTGCCACAGGGCCGGCACCAGCGCTTCCGGCAACGCTTGCGCCATCGCCGCGCGCAGCGTGTCGATCAGGCCCGCCTGCGCGGCGGCGCCATCGCGCGCCACCACGCTGGCCAGCAGGCGCAAGCCGTCGCCGCCCGGCAGCGGACGCGCCACCACGGCCGCATCGGCCAGTTCCACGCGGGCCTTGAGCCAGGCCTCGACTTCGCCGAGTTCGACGCGGAAGCCGCGGATCTTGACCTGGTCATCGCTGCGGCCGAAGAACTCCAGCACGCCGCCGTCCAGCATGCGCACCCTGTCGCCGCTGCGGTACAGGCGCGCGCCTGGCACGAAGCCGAGGGCATCGGGAATGAAGCGTTCGGCGCTCAGGCCGGCGCGCCCCAGGTAGCCGTGCGCCACGCCGGCGCCGCCCAGATACAGTTCGCCGATGGCGCCCAGCGGCAGCAGCTCGCCGCGCGCGTCGAGCACATAGGCGGTGCGCCCGGCCAGTGGCGCGCCTACCGGCACGTACGCGGACAAGCCCGTTGGCGCCGTGGCCGCCTCCTGCGCCAGACAACCGACCGTCGTTTCGGTGGGGCCGTAATGGTTGACCACGCGGCAGCCGGGACGCAATTCGCCCACGCGGCGCACCAGCGCCGGGTCCAGTCCCTCGCCGCCCAGCACCAGGCAATGCAGCGGCAGCAGCCGTTCCGGGCGGCTGGCTGACAGCAGCGCCTTCAGGTGCGACGGCACGATCTTCAGGCAATCGAGCGGCTGCGCTTCCAGCAGGTCCGCCAGCACTTCCGGATCGGCGCTTTGCGCGTCGCCGATCAGGCGCAAGGTGCGCCCGCTGAGCAGCGCGCCAAACCACGCCGTGTAGCCCAGGTCGGCCGTCAGCGAAGACAGGGCGCTCATGCTGGCCTGCGGCGGCAAGGCCAGGCGCGGCATCACGCCTGCCACGTAGGCGGCCAGGTTGCCCTGGCTGAGCGACACGCCCTTGGGCGCGCCCGTCGACCCGGAGGTATAGATGATGTAGGCCGGCAGTTCGGCATGGCACAAGGGCGCGCGCCATGCCGCGCCAATGTCGGCATCGGCACCGGCACCGGCGGCATCAACATCGAGCCAGCGGCGCCCTTCGAGCAGCGCGGGCGCCGCGCCGCTGCCGACCGTCAGCGCGATGCCGGCATCGTCGAGCATCTGGCGCAGGCGCAGCGCCGGCAAGCCGCTATCCAGGCACAGGTAGGCGGCGCCCGCGCGCCAGGCGGCCAGCATGGCGACGATCAGCGGCGTATCGCGCGCCAGCAGCAAGGCGACCCTGTCGCCGGCAGCGACACCGGCCGCCTGCAGGCGCATGGCCAGGCGCAGCGCGGCCTGGTCCAGCTGCGCGTAGCTGAGGCGCCCGCCTGGCGCGTCGAGCGCCATATGCTGCGGATGCAGCGCCACCTGCCGCAGGAACATCTGCAGCGCCGTGGGCGCGGCATCGGCTGGCAAAGGCTGGCCCTGCGCCTGCGACAAATAACGCGGTGCCAGCCGCAACTGGCTCAGGCGCGCTTGCGGGTGCGCCACGATATCGCGCAGCAGCGCGCGGAAGTGCTCGACCATGCGCTCGATGCTGGCGGCGTGGAACAGGCCCGTGTCATAGCGCCACTGCCCCAGCAGGCCGGCGCCCGAATCCTGCCAGCGCAGGTTCATGTCATTGGCCGCGCCGCGCTGGGTGGCGAACAGTTCGCGCGCCACGTGGCGTCCCAGCGCGGGCCGCGCGCCCAGCGGCACCAGAGTCATCATGTGGCGGAACAGCGGCGTGCGCGCGCCATCCTGCAGCGGCGCGCAATGCTCGGTCATCAGCGCCAGCGGATATTGCTGGTGCTTCAGGGCGCTGCGCAATTGCAGCCAGCACGCGGCGAGGAAATCGGCGAAGGCCGGATCGGCGCGGCAATCGGCGCGCAGCGGTATCGCATTGAGCGTAAAACCCAGCAAATTCCGGTAACGCGCGCCGCTGTGGCCCGCCACCGGCGTGCCGATGAGAAATTCGGGCTCTCCCGTGTAGCGGTGCATGAAGGCCAGGTAGGCCGCCATCAGCAAGCCATACAGCGACACGCCCTGGTCCGCGGCCAGCAGGCGCAGCTGCTGCGCTTCTTCCGCGCCGATCGCGAATTCGACTTCGGCGCCTTCGAAGGCCGGCGATGCGGCGCGGGGGAAATCGGTAGCCAGCTGCAACGGCCCCGGTTCGCCGGCCAGGCGCTCGCGCCAGAACTGCTCCAGCCGCCGTCCCCGCGGTCCCGCCAGCATGGCGCTGTGTTCGTCGAGCCACTCACGGTACAGCGCATCGGGACGCAGCACCAGCGCCTGGCCAGCGCGCAAAGTTTCATAGGCCTCGAACAGCGTTTCCAGGAACACGAAGCTGCTGGAGAAATCGGCGGCGATATGATGCATGGACGCCATCAGATAAAACCGCTGTTCACCGCCGTCGTGGTCGACCAGCAGGCGCGCGCGCACGGGCGCATCGTCTTCGAGCACGAATGGCAGGTCGGCCTGGCGGGCCAGGTAGGCCCGCGCACCCGCCTCGCCCAAGCCCTGCGTGGTGTCGACGGCAAAGTCCTCGCCTGGTGCCGCGCGGCGCAGCATGCGCGGCCCGTCCTCGCTTTCCGCGTACACGCAGCCGAGCACTTCATAGCTTTGCTGCGCATGCAGGAAGGCCTGGCGCAGCAGCGCCGCGTCGACGGGACCGGCCAGTTCGGCGCCGAACGCCATATTGTAGGCAGGGCTGCCCGGCGCCATCTTGTAGAACGTCCACAGGGCGCGCTGGCCGTGGCTCAGCGCCTGTCCGGCGACGGGAAATCCGGCTGGCCAGCCGGCGGCAAGGTCATTCATGCGCCGCCTCCGCCATCGCCACCACGATCTTGCGGGCGCCCTTGAAGGTCGAACGGCCGTGCGCGGCCAGCATATTATCGAGCATCAGCACATCGCCCTCGACCCACGGGAACATCACCGTGCACGCATCGAGGACGCCGCGAATCTCCTGCAGCGCCGACTCCTCGATTGGCGAGCCGTCGCCGTAATACACATTGCGCGGCAGATCGAGGTCGCTGTCGACCAGCATCAGCAGCGATTCGCGCACTGCCGGCGCCAGGTTCGACACATGGAACAAGTGCGCCTGGTTGAACCACACATCCTGCCCCGTGCGCGGATGCCGTGCCACCGCCTGGCACACTTGCCGCGTGCGCAGTTCGCCATCGTCCTTCCACTCGAAGGCGATGTCCTGGGCCCGGCAATAGCGCTCCGCCTCCGCCCGGTCATGCGTGTTGAACGCATCCTGCCATGGCAAGTCCAGGCCATTGCCGTAATTGCGCACGTACATCAGGCGTTTTTGCTCGAAATGCCGGCGCAGGGCCGGGTCGAGGCGCGCAAATATCTGCCGGCTGTCGGCAATCGGCGTCTCGCCGTCCTGCGCGCTGGCCACGATGCAATGGAACCAGATCTTCATCGGCCACTGGCGCGTATAGGACTGTTCGCAGTGCAGGGGAATCACCTGGTGCGCCGGATACTCGGTCGAGGTGTACACGCCCTTGCCCAGCGCGGAACGGGGCGTGGAGCCGAATTCATAGGTCAGCAACTCATGCCCGAACGCGCGCGCAAATTGCTGGAACGGCTGCTCGCCGTGCAGCCCGAAACCGCGAAACAGCAGGCCGCCCGCCTCGTCGAGGTGGGCTTGCGCGGCGGCCAGCATGGCCGGCATGGCAGCCGGCCACTGCCCGCCTTGCCCCGGCGTGACCAGCAAGGGAAGGCTGCCTCCCGGGAATAACGGTGATACCTCCAGCGGACCATCGAATACCGTACTTGTTGCCGAGTGCATGCCAACTCCTTCATCTGAGATTGCGTAAGGTCCTGGCGAGCGGTCAAGTCCGCAAGTCCCTGGATGGAATGTCTCTTGTAGAGTGCGCCTGGAATCCGCCTGCAATCGTCGCGATCGGGGATTGTGAGTGTCTGTAAGAAACCGCTATTGCGTTATCTTTAAAACAATATTAAACTTAAACTCAAACTAAACTGACTTTTTCAAAGTTTATCAGTAAAACAATGAAATATAAATAGGAATCATAATCATTTAGATTTAGAATGATTTCACCGCGCATGGGCGCCCTTACCGATCAAAGGAGTCAGCATGAGTTGGGATCACCCTGATACCCGTTTTTACGTTGTCGTCAATGAGGAAGAGCAATACTCGATCTGGCCCGACTACAAGGCCATCCCGGTCGGCTGGCGCGAAGCCGGCAAGCGGGGCAGCAAGGAGGAATGTCTGGCGCATATCGAGCAGGTCTGGACCGACATGCGTCCGCTGAGCTTGCGCCAGGCTATGGACGCTGGCGCGCGGGAAGCCGAAGTAGCGTGAGCGCTGGCCTGGGCGCCAGCTGGCTGGTGCGCGGCCAGCCGCATGCCACGCGTGCACTGCGCCTGTATTGCTTCGGCCATGCAGGCGCCAGCGCGGCCGCCTTCCGCGCCTGGCAAGCGAGGCTGGAGCCATCCATCGAAGTGTGCGCCATCGAGTTGCCCGGCCATGGACGGCGCATGGCGGAAGCGCCGCAGGACCAGCTGCTGCCGCTGGCAGGCGAGCTGACGCAGGCGCTGGCCCGCGAACTGCGCGCCACGCCCCGGCCCTACGCCCTGTTCGGCCACAGCCTGGGTGCCCTGCTGGCGTTCGAAGTGGCGCGCGGCCTGGCGCGCCTGGATGTGCCGCCGCCGCTGCGGCTGCTGGTGTCCGGCGCGAACGCGCCGCAGCGCCGCCCGCCATCGCGCATGCTGCACCGCTTGCCCGATGACGCCCTGCTGGAAGAATTGCGCACTTACGACGGCACGCCGCAGGAACTGCTGGACGAGCGCGAACTGATGGCCCTGTTGCTGCCGATCTTGCGCGCCGATTTTTGCATGGTGGAAACTTACCACTACCACCCCGGCCCGCAACTCACCGTGCCGCTGACGGTATTGGCGGGGCGCGCCGATGCACGCGTCAGCCCAGACGGCGTGGCGGCATGGGCGCTGGAAACCTCGGGGAGCTGCCACAGCATCTGGCATGACGGCGGGCATTTTTTCATCGAGACGCACGCCAGGGCGGTGCTGGCCGATATCCGCGCCACGCTGGCGCAGGACTAAGCTATGCAAACACCCGAGGCGCAGGAAATTGCGCTATGGCAGGTCGACCTGGACGACAGCCGCCTCGATGCGTTTGCCGCTAGCCTGAATCGGCTGGAAAACGACAAGGCGGACCGTTTCCGCAGCCTTGCCCTGCAAACGCGCTACCGGCGCTCGCAGGGCGTTCTGCGCCAGATACTGTCTGACTACCTGGACGTGCCACCCGCCGCCGTCGCCTTCCGGCACGGCGCCTTCGGCAAGCCCTCACTGGCCGGGCAGGCACTGCATTTCAACCTGTCCCATAGCGGCGACGCGATGCTGCTCGCCGTCGCCCGCCATGCCGTCGGCGTGGACGTGGAACAGTGTGCGGGAACCCCGCTCGATCTCGATCCCCTGCTCGACTTGCTGTGCCACGCCGACGAGCGCGCGGCCATGGCGGCCCTGGCGCCGGACCAGCGCCGTCAGCAGTTTTACCAGTTGTGGACGCGCAAGGAAGCGTATCTGAAGGCGCTCGGCACGGGCTTGAGCGTCGATTGCCGGCTGCTCAGCTTTGCCCCCGTGGACACCGGACTGTGGCGGATGCGCCATGAAGGCACGCCCGCTACCATCCCCTATTACTGCCGCGACCTGCCGCACGGCGATGTGGCATCGTATGCTGCCGTCTGCTCGCAGCAGCCGGCAGCGCCGCTCAGCCTCCGCTGCCTGTCAGCTGCCGGCAGCCCCCGCGGATAAACGATGGTTTGACACTTCTCGTCAGCCACCTGCCCTAGGGATAGCAACGCATCAGGAACTCCGCCACGCACACGGGTTTCGTGTCGCCCTCGCGCTCCATGGTGACAGCCCAGTTCACTTGCGCCCCTTCCGGCACGTCGTCCACGCAGAGGATGTCGAGCCGCGCGCGCAAACGGCTGCCGACAGGCACGGGCGCGGGAAAGCGCACCTTGTTCAGGCCATAGTTGATGGCTATGCGGATGCCGGCCATGTGCAGCGCTCCCTGCAACATGGCCGGCAGCAGGGATAAGGTCAGGAAACCGTGCGCCACGGTGCAGCCGTAGGGCGACTCACGCGCGCAGCGTTCGGCGTCCACATGGATCCACTGATGGTCGTCCGTGGCGTCGGCAAAGGTGTCGATGCGCTGCTGGGTGATGGTCAGCCAGTCCGAAACAGCCACGTGCTGTCCCGACAAGGCCTGGAAACCGGCGATGCCGGCGATGTCACGCATGGTTTTCGCCTGCCGGACGGCGGCCGAACATGCCCATGCCTTCGACGGTAGTTACCACTTCGCCATGCTGGTTGCGCACGCTCCACACGGAAATGACGATGCCGCGGTCCGGCTTGCTGCTCGACGGGCGCACTTCCTTGACCTGGTAGGTCAGCTGCAGGGTATCGCCCGCGCGCACGGGTTTGAGCCAGCGGATGCTGTCCAGGCCGGGCGAACCCATGCTGGACGAATGCTTGAGCAGGTTGTCAACCACCAGGCGCATCATCATGCCGCAGGTATGCCAGCCGCTGGCGATGACGCCCTTGAAGATGGTCTTTTCGGCGGCCGCATGGTCGACGTGGAATGGCTGCGGATCGAAATCCGTGGCGAAGGCGATGATTTCCTTTTCCGTTACGTGGCGCAGGCCCAGGTCGATTTCCAGGCCTTGCGTGAAATCTTCGAAATACCAGTGTTTCGGGGTGGTGGCAGGCGATGCGGTCATGCGGTCTCCGTCGGCAAAAAGCCCGGCTGGGCGATAAAGCGCTCGATATGATGGTCCACGTCGCCCAGGGTCAGGGCGATCATGGAGAGGCGCTTGAAATGGTGGGCGGCGGGCAATTCGTCGGTGACGCCCATGCCGCCATGCAATTGCACGGCTTGCTGACCGACAAAGGTGGCAGCCAGCCCCACACGCGCCTTGGCGGCGGAGACCGTACGGCGGCGCTCGGACGCGTCGTCGCTGTCGACCTTGGCGGCGGCCAGCATGGCCATCGAACGTGCCTGCTCCAGGTGGATGAACATGTCGGCCATGCGGTGCTGCAAAGCCTGGAACTTGCCGATCGGCGCGCCGAACTGCTGGCGCGTCTTCAGGTATTCCAGAGTGGCGGCAAAGATGGCGTCCATGGCGCCCACGGCTTCCGCGCACAGCAGGGCGGCGCCGAAATCCACGGCCGCGTCGAGCACGGCCCAGCCCTGCCCCGCCTGGCCAACCAGGGCGTCGTGGCCCAGCACCACTTGCACGAGGGTGACGGTGGCGGCGCGCTGGCCGTCGATGGTGCGGTAGTCGCGCACGGAAACGCCGGGCGCGTCAACAGGCACGAGGAATAGCGAAATGCCATCCGTATCGCTCTGGCCGCCGCTGCTGCGCGCCGACACGATCAAGGCGCCCGCTTGCGCGCCGTGGATGACGACGGTTTTCTCGCCGTCCAGCACGAAACCGTCGCCACTGGCAGTGGCCGTGGTGGCGATATCGTGCAAGTCATGGCGCGACTGGCGTTCGCCCAGCGCGCAAGCGAGCTTCAGGCTGCCGCTGGCGACCTGTTCCAGCACGCCGTCGTGGCCGCCGGCCAGGCTCAAAAAGCGCGCGCCCAGCACGGTGGCGAAATACGGTTCGACCACCAGACCGCGGCCCAGTTCCTGCATCACCAGCAGCATGTCGACGGCCGTGCCGTCGAAGCCGCCCGCACCGGCCGGCAGCGGCAAGGCCGTCATGCCCAGCTCGGCCAGGGTGGCCCAGGCGGCATCGGACGTGCCCGTGGCGGAATGGATGATTTTTTGCCGCGTTTCAAAGCGGTAATCCTTGTCGACCCAGCGCCTGAGCGCATCGGCGAATTGCTGCTGTTCCTGATTAAAATGAAAGTCCATGTCGTCTCCTTCTGGCTTACAGGCCCAGGATCATCTGCGTGATGATATTTTTCTGGATTTCATTCGAGCCGCCATAGATCGATGTCTTGCGGTAATTGAAGTAATACGCGGCCAGCGGTGCGGCCAGGTCGTCGCCGCCCGCGCTGTGCGGCGCGCCGCCATCGAGGAATGCCGGGTCGAACGGCAAGGCTTGCGGGCCGATGGCTTCGACCATCAGTTCCGTCAGTTGCTGCTGCAGTTCCGAACCGCGCACTTTCAGCATCGACGCCTGCGGTCCCGGCCCCTTGCCTTCGTCGCTGATGACGCGCAAGACCGTCATTTCCAGCGCCATCAACTCGATTTCCAGCGTGGCGACCTTGGCCGCAAAGGCGGGATCGTGCAGCAGCGGCGCACCGCGCTTGCTTTGCTGCATGGCCAGCTGCTTGAGGAAAGTCAGCTCGCGCTTGGAGCGGCCGACGGCGGCGATGCCCGTGCGTTCGTGCCCCAGCAGATACTTGGCGTAGGTCCAGCCCTTGTTTTCCTGACCCACCAGGTTGCTGACGGGCACGCGCACGTTATCAAAAAACACTTCGTTCACTTCGTGCTCTTCATCGAGCATGATGATGGGGCGCACGGTGATGCCCGGCGTTTTCATGTCGATCAGCAAGAAACTGATGCCTTCCTGCTTGCGCACCGTGCTATCCGTGCGCACCAGGCAAAAGATCATGTCCGCGTGCTGGCCCAGCGTCGTCCAGGTTTTCTGGCCGTTGACGATGTAATGGTCGCCGTCGCGCTCGGCTGTGGTTTTCAGCGAGGCGAGGTCGGAACCGGCGCCCGGCTCGGAGTAACCCTGGCACCACCAGTCGTCGCAATTCAAAATGCGCGGCAAATAATATGCTTTTTGTTCGGTGTTGGCGAAGGCCATGATGACAGGCGCCACCATGTTGACGCCGAAGGGCAGGATCGGCGGCGTGGCGGCGCGCGCGCACTCGTCTTCCCAGATATGGCGCTGCACGGCCGTCCAGCCCGTGCCGCCATGTTCGACGGGCCAGGCCGGCGCGGCCCAGCCTTGCTGCGCGACAATCTTGTGCCAGCGCACATAATCGTCGCGGTTCAGGCGCAGATGCTGGCGCACCTTGCGCTGCAAGTCCGCCGGAAGATGGGTCTCGAGGAAGGCGCGCACCGTGTCGCGGAAGGCGCTCTCCTCGGCCGTGTAATGCAGGTCCATGTCTGTCTCCTTGTTCTTATCGGTTGCCGTGATGACTGCACGCAAGGAAGCTCAGCGCACAAAAAAGCACGACCGTTCTCAAGGATTGTACAACAGATTGGGAGCGGTGCCAGGCCTTTTACAATGGCTGGCGCGGCAAGGGAAGCGGGTGGCATCGGCTGGCCGCCGTGGCACCGCGTCTATGTGTGCGACAAAATATTGATGAGCTTGCCGAACGGGTCGCGCACAAAAAACCGCCTGACACCCCAAGGTTCATCGGTGAGGCCATATTCAATAGGGAACCCTGCTCCGGACATGCGTTCGAATGCGGTATCCACGTCATCGACTTCAATGGAAAGGTCGGGCACGGCAGTGTTCGAGCCGCCTTCCGTCGCAAAGCTCACTTGAACGCTCATCTCGGTTTGCGAACCATACGTCATGATCCAGCCATGGTCCATCAACAGGCTCAGGCCCAGCACGTCCTCGTAAAACGTCCGCGCCAGGCCCAGATCCGACGCCAGGAAATTTGCAACGATACGCGTGACTTGCATAGTTTTCCTCACTGCCAATGATAGTTGTTAACAGGATTCACCTCAAAAGCGGACGTGGGATGCGATACTGAATCATTGGCGGCCCAATTCATTCAGCGTGGGCAATCGCTAAGCGTTGGCACGCCAGACTGCATCACGAATCTCTGGTTCATGCTGCGAAAAAACGCTGACACAGGTCCCAGCCGTCACAATGATCCACTCTCGCTGCTGCCGGATACAGCCAAGACGCTCGTCTTCTTCCCTCGCCCATCCGCCATCGAACACCTCAAGGACCGGATAAGCTGAAGGGAAATCTTCAGCAACCCAATACTCCGCCAGAGAGATTTCATCCAGAAGCCGAAAACCTTCAACTTGGGAAAATGTAACCTCATTCCCTTACTTGGTTGCGATTTCGAAGGACGCGTATTACCAAGCCACCATCGTAGTAGACGGAGTATATGTCTGCGCCCCAGTCGAATTGCTCCTGGAAGCAAAAAGGACTCGCTTTGATTGGCATATGAATTCTGTTGCGTCAGTATTTATTGCTTGTTACCTGGCTTTATTGCTGATCGATGGCCGAAAAAAACCTGACTGACATCGGTGCCGAGGGAATACTCCCTCGCCGCCTACGGGTGATCTTGAATGCACTTTACGCCCTCGGCGGTGTGTTCCGCCCAACCGGTTTTATGCGTTGCAAACCATGCCTCAATTTGTGGCTTCGTAGCGCCACAATCAAACGCAATTTTTTCAATTTCTTCCGGGGTCTTCGCTGGCGGAGATTCGCCGCACCCTGAAATGAAAGAGACTAAAACTACGGCACCCAACCATACATTATTCCTCATGAATTTCTTTCCTATATCCGTTGCACTGCCAGCGAGTTCATCTGTTTGAGCGGTTCCGGCAAAATGCGGATCCAGAGCTTAACGAATTACAAGAAAGAAAAGCTCACATATTGTCACGCTGAAGCGAATGCCTGCTGTTGGCCGCCATCACCCATACAAATGCAGCAGCACTTGCACGGCAACAATCTTGACGATGGTCATGCTGGGGAAAATCATGGCGTAGCCCAGGTTCGGGCGGTCCGACTTGGCCAGGCGGTTGGCGAACACCAGCACGGCAGGGTTGCCCGTGGCGCCGGCCGCGATGCCCAGCAACTCGGGAAACGGCAGGCGCAGGAAGACCTTGCCCAGGATCACGACGAGGGCCACCACCACCAGCACGGTCACGGCGCCGAGCGCCAGCATGGGCAAGCCATCCGCACCCACTTGCTGCACGAAGGGCAAGCCGGACGCCATGCCGACGGAAGCGAGGAAAATCGTCAAGCCATAGTTGCGCATGACCAGGTTGGCCGACAGGGGCAAACGCCAGCTGATCTTGCCCACCCTGCCCAGGCGTCCCAGGATCAGCGCCATCACCAGCGGGCCGCCGGCCAGGCCCAGGCTGAACGAGCCTATCCATGGCAAGGGAATCGGCACCAGGCCCAGCAGCACACCCAAGACCATGCCCATACCCAGCGAGACATAGCTGAACTCGGCCGTGGCCGTGATGGAATTGCCGAACAGCTTGCGCACGTCGGCCGCATGTTTCGCTGGCGCAATGGCCATCACCCTGTCGCCAAACTCCAGGGTCAGGAACGGGTGCGGCAGGATCATGGCATCGCCGCGGCGGATGAAAGCGATCTGCAGGGGAAAATCTTTCGCCAAATTCAACTCGCCCAGCGGCACGCCGACGATTTCCGCGTCCGACACGAACACTTCCGTGCCGTCGAACGCGCTGCGGTCCTTCATCAGCCGGCCCGGATCCAGATGGCCCAGCGCCGTGCGCGCCGCTTCCACGCCCGCCACCGTGCCCGACACCATCAGCGCGTCGCCCACGCCCAGCACCAGGCCAGGATCGGGCAAGCGGTTCTGGTGGCCCTGGCGCACGCCGATCACCTGTACGCCCGCCAGCGGGCCGTCGGCCAGTTCAGACAGGGCCGCGCCCGCCAATTTGGCTTCGTCGATGGTAATTTCGGACACGACGATGGGTGCCGGCGGCGGCGTCAGCACGGGTTTTAATATCCGCCCGGCCAGGTACAGGCCCAGCATGGGGCCGACCACGCCGAACGGATACGCGACGGCATAGCCGACTGCCGCGTCGCCATTGCCGTGCGACGCTTCCAGCGCCGCCTGCAGGGCGGCCGTGCTGGTCATGGCGCCGGCAAACACGCCGCTGGCCATGCGCAGCGAGATATCGATCCACTGCCCGCCCCAGACGGACACGGCCAGGCCGCCCATGACTGCAGCAAAGGCGATCAGATTGTGTTTCTGCCCCGCGCCGCGCAAGCCGGCGAAAAACTGCACGCCATACTGCACCCCGATGCCATACAGGAACAGCAGCAAGCCGATGGAGCCGACCATCGGCGGCGGCACGGAACCGGGAGCAAAGGCGCCCAGCGCCAGCCCCGCGAACAGCACGCCGCCCACGCCCAGCGAAAAGCCGAACACGCTGATGCGTCCCAGCGCATAACCGGCGCCGATGACGAGAAACAGGGCGAGAATCGGCGTGGACTCCAGCGTGTGGCGAAATAATTGAAGCATCAGGAACCTTGGTCTGGGGAAGGCCCAGTTTAGCATGCACAAAAGCAACACGATGGCGATGATGACAAGCAAGCGTGCGCAGCTTTGCACCTTAAAAATGGGCAAAAAAAAGCCCGCTGCGGGAGCGGGCTGAATCTAATTCCTGTGAGGAAGTAGAGGAGACAGGTGAATGATGCCGCATCGCAGCATATTCATCCAATTCTATGTTGTGATGATAGAAATATGTTTTATCAATATCTGCCCTCCTCCTCGCGCAAGGCCTGCTGCACGGCGGGACGCTCGCCGACACGCTCGATCAAGCGCCTCACTTGCGGGAAGGCCGACAAGTCCACCTTGGTGTGCGCCGACCAGCTGAGGATGGTGTACAGATAGGCATCCGCGATGGAATAACGCTCGCCCAGCAGATACGGTCCGCCGGCCGCCAGTTGCCGCTCCACATAGTCGAGGCGTGCGGCCAGGCGCGAGCGGGCCACGTCCTGCGCCTGCGTGCCGTATTCCGGGTGGAACAGCCAGGGGCTGAACACCTTGTGCAGCTCGGTGGCAATAAAACCCAGCCACGACTGCAGCTGCACGCGCGCCAGGGAGCCGGGCGGCGGCGCCAGGTCGCTGGCCGGCGCCAGGTCGGCCAGGTATTGCACGATGGCCGTGCCTTCCAGCAAGATAGTGCCATCGTCCAGCGCCAGCGCCGGCACGTACAGGTTCGCATTCACCTGCGCATAGTCCGCGCCCGTTTCCGTGACGCGTGGAATCTTGCGAATATCAACTCTTTCCAGCTCCAGCGCAATGCCCGCTTCGATGGCCACGATGTGCGGCGACAGGGAACACGTTCCCGTTGCGTAATACAGTTTCATGATCACTCCTCGAAAAGTTACACGGACGCGGGATCCAGTTTTTCCACGTCGATGCCGTATTTGGCGATGGCCTCGCCAATCTTGCTGCGCGGCAGCTGGCCCCCATCCGCCAGCGCCGTCAGGGCGGCCAGCACGATGAAATGGCGGTCCACTTCAAAGAAGGTGCGCAAGGATTCGCGCGTATCGGAGCGGCCGAAGCCATCCGTGCCCAGGGCAACGAAGCGCCGGTCCGTCACGAAGGGGCGCACCTGGTCGGCCACGATCTTCATGTAATCGGTAGCGATCACCACCGGGCCTTGCCGGCCGGCCAGGCATTGCGCGATATACGGCACGCGGGGTGCGCTGTCCGGGTGCAGCATGTTCCAACGCTCCACGGACAGGCCGTCGCGCCGCACTTGCGTCAGGCTGGTGGCGCTCCACACGTCGGCCGCCACGCCGAAATCCTGCTGCAGCAGCACGCCGGCGGCCAGCACTTCGCGCAGGATGGAGCCGCTGCCCATCAGCTGCACGCGCGGGGCCGCCGCTGCCGGGCTTTCCTGCAGCAGGTACAGGCCCTGCAGGATGCCCGCCTCGGCGCCTGCCGGCATGGCCGGGTGCGGATAGTTTTCGTTGAGCAAGGTGATGTAATAGAAAATATCTTCTTGCTCGGCAAACATGCGGCGCATGCCGTCGTGGATGATCACGGCCAGCTCGTAGGCATAGGTGGGATCGTACGAGATGCAGTTGGGAATCACGGACGACAGCACGTGGCTGTGGCCATCGTCGTGCTGGAGTCCCTCCCCCATCAGTGTCGTGCGTCCCGACGTGGCGCCCAGCAGAAAGCCGCGCGTGCGGGCATCGGCCGCCGCCCACGCCAGGTCGCCCACGCGCTGCAAGCCGAACATCGAATAGAAGATGTAGAACGGAATGGTGGCCAGGCCGTGGTTGCTGTACGACGTACCGGCGGCGATCCAGGAGGAAATGGCGCCCGATTCGTTGATGCCTTCCTGCAAGATCTGCCCATCCTTGGCTTCCTTGTAGTAGCTGAGCTGGCCCGCATCCTGCGGCGTGTACAGCTGCCCCAGGTAGGAATGGATGCCGATCTGGCGGAACAGGCCTTCCATGCCAAACGTGCGCGATTCGTCGGGCACGATGGGCACGATGATCTTGCTCAAGGCGGGATCTTTCAGCAGGGTACCGAGGATGCGCACGAAGGCCATGGTGGTGGACGCGCCCCGCTCGCCGCTATCCTTGAGCTGGGTGGCGAAAGTGGACAGCGGCGGTATGGGCAAGGGCGCCACCTTGCTGATGCGGGCCGGAATGTAGCCGCCCAGCTGCGCCCGGCGCGCGGCAAAGTAGCGCCCTTCCTCGCTGTCCGGCGCCGGTTTCAGGTAGGGCATCTCTTCCAGCTGGGCATCGCTGACGGGCAGCGCGAAGCGGTCGCGGAACGCGCGCACGGCGTCGGCGCTCATCTTTTTCAGCTGATGGTTGATATTTTGCCCTTCGCCCGCCTCACCCATGCCGAAACCCTTGACGGTCTTGGCCAGGATCACGGTAGGCCGGCCAGTCGTGCGCATGGCTTCCGCGTAGGCCGCGTGGACTTTTTCGGGATCGTGGCCGCCGCGCGTCAACTGCCAGATGTCGTCGTCTGACATATGTGCCACCAGCGCCAGCAGTTCCGGATACTTGCCAAAGAAATGCTCGCGCACATAGGCGCCATTCTGCGATTTGAAAGTCTGGTAATCGCCGTCCACGCATTCCATCATGCGCTGACGCAACAAACCGCTCGTGTCGCTCTGCAATAAAGCATCCCAGCCGCTGCCCCAGATGACCTTGATGACATGCCAGCCCGCCGCGCGGAAGGTCCCTTCCAGCTCCTGGATGACCTTGCTGTTGCCGCGCACGGGACCGTCCAGACGCTGCAGGTTGCAGTTGACGACAAAGATCAGGTTATCGAGGCGCTCGCGGCCGCCCAGGGAAATGGCGGCCAGCGATTCCGGCTGGTCCATCTCGCCGTCGCCGAGGAAAGCCCACACCTTGCGACCCTGGTGTGGCGTCAAGTCGCGATACTCGAGGTAGCGCATGAAACGGGCCTGGTAGGCGGCCGTCAGCGGCCCCAGTCCCATCGATACGGTCGGGAATTGCCAGAAATCGGGCATCAGACGGGGATGCGGATACGACGACAAGCCCTCGCGGCCCGCTTCGCGGCGATAATTGTCCAGCTGCGCTTCCGTGATGCGGCCTTCCAGATAGGCGCGGCCATAGATGCCGGGCGCGGAATGGCCCTGGATGTAGACCAGGTCGCCGGCAAACTGATCCGTATGGCCGCGGAAGAAATGGCTGAAACCGACGTCGTACAGCACGGCCGCCGACTGGTAAGTGGCGATGTGGCCGCCCACGTTCGAGTGTTTGGCCGCGCGCAGCACCATCACCATCGCATTCCAGCGGATGTAGGCATTCAGGCGGCGCTCGATGGCCAGGTCGCCCGGATAAGCGGGCTGGCGCGCCGTGGCGATGCTGTTGGTATAGGCGGTGGTGACGCGGCCGTGCATGCCGCCGTGCTGCGCGGCATCAATATCGACGAGCTGGTCGATCAGATAATGGGCGCGCGGGCGCCCTTCCACGGCGACGACGGCCTGCATCGCCTCCAGCCATTCTTTGGTTTCTTGCGGATCGATATCGGGTACGGCGAGGGATGGGGTCATGGCAGTCTCCTGAGGGTGGGCATACATCGTCATGATCGATTGCTACTGCAATCATTGCATTTGCAATCGTTATGCCGGCCATTGTATAGCGCTATAATTGCATTTGCAACTGTGATTGATCTGGAGGAATACCGATGTCTGAAACTGCGCCTGAAATTGGCTCGGCACCTGCGCCCGACCTGTGGTTTTCGTTCGTGCGCGCGCACCGTTTGATGATCCGCGAAATCGAACGCCGCCTGGCAGCGGCCAAGCTGCCCGTATATGCGTGGTATGACGTGCTGTGGGGACTCGAAAGCGGCCCCGACGGTTCGCGTCGCATGCACGAACTGGCCGACGCGCTTGCCATCGAACGCTACAACCTGACGCGCCTGGTGGACAAGCTGGAAACGGACCGGCTGGTGACGCGCACGCGTTCGATGGAAGACGGGCGCGCTGCCTTCGTTTCCATCACGGAAGACGGGAAAATCCTGCGCAAGCAGATGTGGGCCGTGTACCAGGCCACGGTGGCCGACCTGTTCCTGGCGCAATTTGACAGCGACGGGCAGCAAGACTTCAGCGCCGCCCTCGTGCGCGCCGCCGAGGCGGCACGCGGCGCAGGCCAGGGCAAGGTTCAGAGCAAGGCGTAACGCCGCAGCGCGTACTCGACGAACTGCACCGGCAGCGCGCCATCGTCGGCCAGCGCTTTCAACGCGGTGACGACCAGCCACGGCGCACTCGTTTCCATGCTGGTATCGGCGCCGATGGCGATGACACGCCCACGCACATGGCCGCCGATCTGGCCCGCGATGTGCTGCCCATAGCCGGTGACGGCGATGACGGGCGCGGCGCTGTCATCGAGGCAGCGCCGCACATGGGCCAGTCTTGGAATGGCGCGCGGGTGACACAGGTTCCACTGCTCCGCCGCCTGCGCATCGCGCGCCAGGCGCGTGTAGCTGGGGCAACTCCACACTTGCGCGGCAATATCCCAGTCCTCCTGCAGCAAGCGGGCGGCATCGGCGACGACGGCCAGCATCCTTCCCGCCCCGCACAAACGCACCCGGCATGGCTCAGGGCTCAGCGGCGACACACGGTACATGCCCAGGCTGGCCGCTGCCGCATCGGCAGCCGACAAGGGCGCCGCCACCGCAAATTCGTCCGCATCTTCATCGGCACCTTCATCATGTATGGCCAGGTAGTAATAGCCAGGCTGCTGTTCCAGGTACAGCGTTTCCAGTGCCGCGCGCAGGATGGCGCGCACTTCCTCGCCCGTCGCCGGGTCGAACGGCATGCAATTGTGCTGCGCGGCAAGCCAGGCGGGCAGCGCCGGCTGCACGCCTTTCGGCCAGCGCGAGACTTGCGTTTCCGCATCATTGCAGACGATGCCACGCCCTCCCGATTCAACCAGCACCGCGCGCAAGGCCGGCAGCGAGGCGGGGCTGCACAGGTAGAGCAGCGGCTTTTCCGGCTGCGCCGCGCCATGGCGATAGCGCACGGCCCAGGCGCCCGCGGACGCGCCCACTTCCCAGGAGTCGCCGTCCGGGAATGGTCCCGCCTGCGTACCCACCTTGCGCATCCGCGCCACCAAGGCGCCACCCTGCTTCAGGCTGCCAGCCATGGCGCCCAGCGCGCGGCGCGGCGAAGCATGTGCCAGCGGCGATCCTGACACTGGCGCCAGCGCGGCCATGCAGGCATGGGCGGCGCGGCCCGTCTCGCCGCCTGGCAGTGGCGGATGGGGAAGGGGTGTATGCATGGCGGCTCCTGTCTCGGTATCGCTTGCGCAAGGCAGACATTGCCTATACGATTGCAAGTGCAACGATTGTAATTGCAATCCTTTGCGCGGGCAAGGGACACGAGCCAACCGAAATTCCTGTCTTCAAGGTGAAAAATGACGCTGAACAATCCTGAAACCGTGCGCATGGCTTACGCCGTGAAACTGACGAACGCGCAAGTCGAGGCGGCCAAGCGCCTGTATGCGGCGCATTTCGGCGCCACCGACAACCCGCAGGCGATGGCCGCCATCATCGCGGCCCTGGCGCGCAACTACAGTTCGGCCGTGGCGGCAAATGTGTTGTAGCGCATCACGTACCACGCGGGCAAAAAAAAGCCCGCTATGGAAGCGGGCTGAATCTATTTCCTTGGAGGAAGTAGAGGAGACAGGTGAATGATGCAGCATCGCAGCATCACTATCCAATTGCATGTTGTGATGACAGAAATACGATTGTTCTATATCTCAGCCACGTCTCAGCCATAGCGGCCTCCCCTGCCCCTGCCATCCTTAGGCCACGGTGTCGCCGCGCAAGGTTTTCGCGGCCGCCACCATGTTGGCCAGCGCGGGTATGACTTCTTTCCAGCCCCGCGTTTTGAGGCCGCAATCGGGGTTGACCCACAGGCGCTGGGCGGGGATGCGCTCGGCCGCCTTGCGCATCAGCTTGACCATCTGTTCCTGGCCGGGAATATTCGGCGAATGGATATCGTAGACGCCAGGGCCGATGTCGTTCGGATAGTTGAAATCATCGAAGGCGTCCAGCAATTCCATGTCGGAACGCGAGGTTTCAATCGTGATCACGTCCGCATCCATGTCGGCGATCTGCGCGATGATGTCGTTGAATTCCGAATAGCACATGTGCGTGTGGATCTGCGTTTCGTCAGCCACGCCATTGGCCGTGATGCGGAACGATTCCACGGCCCAGCGCAGGTAGTCGGCCCATTGCGATTTGCGCAGCGGCAAGCCTTCGCGCAGCGCCGCCTCGTCGATCTGGATCACGCGGATACCGGCCTGTTCCAAGTCCAGCACTTCGGCGCGGATGGCCAGCGCCAGCTGGTAGCATGACACGGAGCGCGGCTGGTCGTCGCGCACGAAAGACCAGTTCAGGATGGTGACGGGGCCCGTCAGCATACCTTTCATCGGCTTGTCCGTCAGCGACTGGGCATAGGTGCTCCACTCGACCGTCATGGCGCGCGGGCGGCTGATGTCGCCGAACAAAATGGGCGGCTTCACGCAGCGCGAACCGTACGATTGCACCCAGCCGAACTGGCTGAAGGCGTAGCCGTCGAGCTGTTCGCCAAAATATTCCACCATGTCATTGCGTTCCGCTTCGCCGTGCACGAAGACGTCCAGGCCCAACACCTCTTGTTCCTGGACGCAATGGGCGATTTCCGCCTGCATCAGCTTTTTGTAGCCGGCTGTATCGAGCTGGCCGCTGCGGAACTGGCTGCGCGCCTGGCGGATTTCCGCCGTCTGCGGGAAGGAGCCGATCGTTGTCGTCGGGTACAGCGGCAGTTGCAGCAGTGCAGCTTGCTTGGCGGCACGCTCGGTATAGCCGCCAGCGCGCTGGCCCAGGCTTGCGTCGATGCGGGCCACGGCCGCTTTCACTTGCGGATTGTGCACGCGGCTCGACTGGCGACGCGCTTGCACGGCGGCATGATTAGCATCCAGCGCCCCCTGCACGGAAGCGCGGCCCTGGTTCAGGGCGCCGGCGATAGTGTGTACTTCATCGAGTTTTTGGCGGGCAAAGGCCAGCCACGACCGGATATCCGTATCCAGCTTTTGCTCGCTGTCCAGGTCGACGGGCACGTGCAGCAGGGAGCACGACGGCGCGATCCACAGGCGCGACTGCAGGCTGGCGTGCACGGGTTCCAGCCATGCCAGCACTTCGTTCAAATCCGTCTTCCAGATATTGCGGCCATTCACCACGCCCAGGGACAGCACGCTGCTGGCGGGCAATTGGGCAATCACCTGCCCCACTTCTTCGCGGGCGTTGACGGCATCGAGGTGCAAGCCTTGCACGGGCAGCTTGCACGCCTGTGCCAGGTTGTCTTGTAGCTTGCCGAAATACGTGGCCAGCAACAGTTTGACGTGATTGACTTTGCTCAAGGCCTCGTAGGCCGTGACCAGCGCCTGCTGCCAGGCGCCGTCCAGCTCCGTGACGAGGATCGGTTCGTCGATCTGCACCCATTCCACGCCCTGGGCGGCCAGTTCCTGCAGCAGTTGCACGTAGACGGGCAGCAAACCTTGCAGCAGCGCCAGCTTGTCGGAATCATCCTTGGCCTTGCCCAGCCACAGATAGGTGACGGGGCCGATCAGCACGGGCTTGGCGTTGACCTTCAGCTGGCGCGCCTGCGCCAGTTGCTGCAGCAAGCGACTGCTGTCGAGCTTGAACTGTGTCCCTGCCGAAAATTCCGGCACGATGTAGTGATAATTGGTGTCGAACCATTTCGTCATTTCGCCGGCGTGGACGCAGCTGCAATCGCTGTCGCTGGCCGAACGGCCGCGGGCCACGCGGAAATAGTTATCGAGCTCCGCGCCTTCCAGGCCGCGCACGCGTTGCGGCAGGTTGCCCAAGGTAAAACTCAGGTCCAGCACCTGGTCATAAAAGGAAAAGTCGCCCACGGGCGCCAGGTCCAGTGCGCTCTGGTCTTGCCAGTGGCGCTGGCGCAACTCCGCGCCATGGCCTTGCAGCGCATCCAGGGTGCTGCTGCCCTTCCAGTAATCTTCCAGGGCGAATTTCAGTTCGCGTTTGGCGCCGATGCGCGGGTAGCCCAGATTATGTGTCGTGACGGTCATGGCGGTAGTGCCTCCTAGTGAAGTATGAATACATCATAGAGACTTTCATCCATGAAAAATAATGGTAAAACTTCATGTATCCATTATTAATATTCATGTGAAACCATGTTCCAACATATCCACCTGGCCGTGCTGCGCGAAGCGACCGCCTCGTTCGCCGAGCGTGCCGGTCGGAACCCAGGGCCAAAACGACGGGCAAAAAAAAGCCCGCTGCGGGAGCGGGCTGAATCTATTTCCTTGGAGGAGATAGAGGAGACAGTTGAATGATGCCGCATCGCAGCATATAAAACCACTTTATATTCGTGATGTCAGAAATACGCAGCAGTGATATTAAGGGCAACGAAGCATTCCATATGGCAACTTTTATGCTGCCACTTCCGCTTTCCCGTCGCTGGAGCGCAACATATTCTTTATGCCACGCAACGCCTGCCGCACCCGCGCCTCGTTTTCGATCAGGGCGAAGCGCACGTATTCATCGCCGTATTCTCCGAAGCCGATGCCGGGCGAGACACTCACCTTGGCTTTTTGCAGCAGCAGCTTGGCAAATTCCAGCGAACCCAGGTGGCGGTACGCTTCCGGGATATGCGCCCAGATATACATCGACGCCTTCGGTTTTTCCACCATCCAGCCCGCTTCATGCAAGCCTTTCACCAGCACGTCGCGGCGGCGCTGGTATTGGGCGCAGATTTCCGTCACGCAGCTCTGGTCGCCTTCCAGCGCGGCAATGGCCGCCACTTGCACCGGAGTAAAACTACCGTAGTCGTGGTAGCTCTTGATGCGCGCCAGGGCCGCCACCAGTTCCGCGTTGCCGACCATGAAGCCGATGCGCCAGCCCGCCATGTTGTAGCTTTTCGACATGGTGAAAAACTCGACGGCCACGTCGCGCGCGCCCGCTACCTGCATGATGGACGGCGCCTTCCAGCCATCGAAGGTGATGTCGGCATACGCCAGGTCATGCACCACCAGAATATTGTGCTGCTTGGCCAGCGCGACGACACGCTCGAAGAATTCCAGTTCCACGCACTGCGCCGTGGGGTTCGATGGAAAACCCAGCACCATCATCTTCGGTTTCGGGTAGCTTTCGCGGATGGCACGTTCCAGTTCGGCAAAGAAATCCACGCCCGGCCCCATGCGCACGGAGCGGATATCGGCGCCCGCGATCACGGCGCCCCAGATGTGGATCGGATAGCTGGGGTTCGGCACCAGCACCGTGTCGCCACGGTCGAGTGTCGCCAGCATCAAGTGCGCCAGCCCCTCTTTCGAGCCGATGGTGACGATGGCTTCGCTGTCCGGGTCGATGTCGACCTCGTAGCGCTTCTTGTACCAATGGGCAATGGCGCGGCGCAAGCGCGGGATGCCTTTTGACGCGGAATAGCCGTGCGTGTCAGGGCGTTTGACCGTCTCGACCAGCTTGTCCACGATGTGGGCCGGCGTGGCGCCATCGGGATTGCCCATCGACATGTCGATGATGTCCTCGCCACGGCGGCGCGCGGCCATCTTGAGCTCGGCGGTGATATTGAAAACGTAGGGGGGAAGGCGATTGATGCGCGAAAAGCTGCGCGGAGCTTGGCTGTCGGTCATGGTATCTCTATACGTAAGCGCCCGGATCCGTCCGAGCGACGTTGGCGCAGTGGCTGCACCTGCAACGATACTAACCCGTCTTCGCAAGAACTGGCAAGGCTGATTCGGACAAGCTACAATACGCGCTGATCGAAAATGAGCGCACCGGTTGGTAACCCGGTAAGTGCCCGGCACCGTCCGGCATGCTCCCGCCCACGCGGACCCACGGCGCTGACCTTTGGCTGTACCACCAGCCGGGGAGGTGTTCTGGTTCGTGCATTTTTCCCGCCGCGCCATCCCTCCCCTGCTTTGATTAGGAATAAAACGGATGGCAACACACGACAACGCAGTAAGCAGCATGACCCTGGACCGCGCCGGCATCGAGCAGCAACTGGCGCAATCGGCGCGCCATTTCATCGATTGCGCGTTCGACGGCGAAGACTTGTCGCGCCTCGATTTGCAAGGCTGCATCTTCGAGCGCTGCACCTTTGCTGAAACCAACTTGTTCGCCAGCAAACTGGCGCGCAGCACCTGGCGCCGCTGCCGCGCAGGCAGCGCCGATTTCGAATCCGTCGACGCCGTCGATGCCACGTTTGAAGGCTGCGACCTGAACAACACGAAATGGCGGCGCGCCAAGCTGGCTTCGGCCACCTACCGCGGCTGCAAGCTGACCGGCGCCTCGTTCGAAGAAGTGGCCCACCTGGGCCTCACCTTCGAAGACAGCCTGCTGGTGGGCGCCGACCTGCGCGGCTTCTCGTTCCGCAAGGCGACATTGAAACAGCTGGATTTTTCCGACGCCTACCTGGCCGGCTGCGATTTCCGCGAGGCCGTCTTCGAAGGCGGCAGCCTGCGCAATGCCACCATCAAACTGGCGAAGTTCCAGGGCGCGGACCTGCGCGGCGCCGATATCGACGGCTTCAAATTGAGCGAAGCGGCGCTACTGAAAGGCGCCGTCATCACGCATGCGCAGGCAGCGAACTTCATGCGGGCGCTCGATCTGGTGGTGATTTAGTTTAAAAAATACAGGCAAAAAAAAGCCCGCTATGGAAGCGGGCTGAATCTATTTCCTTGGAGGAGATAGAGGAGACAAGTGCATCTTGCGGCATTGCGGCATATCACGCCACTTTATCTTCATGATGATAGAAATATCCATTAGTGATAATGAGGCGGCATCAGGGTTTCAAGCCGTACGGCGCGTAGCCTGCGGTAAAAATTCTGCCAGCCACACCAGCAGGGCCAAGCCCGGAAACGCCATGCCGGTCAGCAAGGTCGCTTGCCAGCCGTAACTCGCATACACCCAGGCGCCGATGGCCGAGCCGGCTGCGCCGCCGGCGAAGAACAGCGCGAAATACAGGCCGTTCAAGCGGCCCCGCACTTCCGCGCCCAGACTGAAGATGGCGCGCTGGCCCAGCACCAGGTTGGCCGCCACGCCCATGTCGAGCACGATGGAGGCGACAACGAGCAGTCCCAGCGCCACGTGTTTTGACTCTGGCGCCAGCATCGGCAAGGCAAAGGCGACGATGCCCAGCGCCAGCGCGGCGGCCGTGGCCGGCAAGGTGTGGCCCGCATCGGCCAGGCGGCCGGCGATGGGCGAGGCAACGGCACCCGCCATGCCCACCAGGGCGAAGATGGCGATGCCCGTTTGCGACAGGCCGAACGCGGGGCTGGCCAGCACCAGCGGCGTGACGGTCCAGAACAGGCTGAAGGCGCCAAACAGGCCAGCGTGATAGGCGGCACGGCGGCGCAGCACGGGCGTACCCAGCAGCAAATGCCACAGCGAAGCCATCAAGGCCGGATATTTCATGCTGGACACCGGCTGGCGCACGGGCAAGGCGCGGCGCAGCACCAGCGCCAGCAACACCATCAGCACGGCGGCACCGCCAAACACCACGTGCCAGCTGGCATGGGCCGCCACCAGCGAGGCCACGGGGCGGGCCAGCATGATGCCCAGCAACAAGCCGCTGACCACCTTGCCCACCGTCTGCCCCCGCGTCGCTTCCTGCGACAGGTGAGCCGCAAACGGCACAATCACTTGCGCCGCCACGGAACCGAGGCCGATGGCCAGAGCGGCGGCCAGGAACACGATAGCGCCCGTGGAAAGGGCCGCCACCACGAGGGCCGTGGCCGTCACCAGCAAGGCCGTGACGATCAGGCGGCGGTTTTCCAGCAAGTCGCCCAGGGGCACGACAAACAGCAGGCCCAGGGTATAGCCCACTTGCGTCAGGGTAACGATCAGCCCGGCCGCCTTGGCCGACAGGCCCGTCGAAGCGCTGATGGGCCCGACGAGTGTTTGCGCGTAATACAGATTGGCCACGATCAGGCCGGAAGCGATGGCCAGCAGCAGCACCATGGCCGGCGCAATGTCGTGGGGAGCGGAAGATGAGGCCTTGTTCATGTTGTTTCCTCGGTTCGATAGGGATGTTGCCATTCTAGGCAAAACTCTGGCAAAGATAATCAGGGCATAATCCACTTATACTTTTCACATAAAATGAACAATTAGAATGGAAGCTATCCCATGGACAAGATCAAGGCCATGCAGACCTTCGTGCGCATCGTCGAGGCCAACAGTTTTTCCAAGGCGGCCGAGACCTTGAATTTGCCGCGCGCGGCGCTGACGGCCACCCTGCAGAAGCTGGAAGCCTACCTGGGGACGCAGCTGCTGCAGCGCACCACGCGCCGTTTGTCCCTGACCCCGGAAGGGGCCGAGTACTTTCGCCATTGCATCGATATTTTGAAAGCCGTCGATACGGCTGAACTAGCGTTTCGTGGTCCGGACGCGAAAAAACCGCGTGGTTTGCTACGTATCAACCTGCCCAATACGGTGGGCCGGCGTCTGGTCATTCCCCATATCGCGCAATTCCACGCCGCCTGGCCGGACGTGCAATTGCAGCTGAGCCTGACGGACCGCCTGGTCGACCTGACGCAGGAAGGCATCGATTGCGCCTTGCGCGTAGGCACCCTTCAGGATTCCGCCTTCATCGGCAAGCAAGTTGGCCTGATGCGCTTCGTCACGTGCGCGTCCCCCGCTTACCTGGCGCGGCACGGCACGCCGCACACCCTGGCCGACCTGGCGGCGCACAGCGGCATCATGCATTACTCGGGCCGCACGGGGCGCGCCTTCGACTGGGATTTCCAACAAGGCAAGGAGGTCGTGCGCGTGCAGATGGGCGGCCCCATCGCCGTCAACGACGCGGACGCCAGCGTCGCTTGCGCGCTGCAAGGGCTGGGTGTGGCGCAGGCGGCCATGTACCAGGTACGCGCGCACCTCGACAGCGGCGCCCTGGTGGCCGTGCTGCCCGACTGCTTGCCCACACCCATGCCCATGTCGCTGCTGACGCCGCAAGGCCGGCTGGCCACGCCCAAGCTGCAGGCGTTTGCCGGCTGGCTGACGGCCCTGCTGGCTGCCCACCCCGACGTGCAACTGCCCACGCACAAAATCTGAGGCAAAAAAAAGCCCGCTACGAGAGCGGGCTGAATCTATTTTCTTGGAGGAGAATAGAGGAGACGAGTGCATTATGCTGCATCGCGGCATATCAATCCAATTGATTGTTGGAATGATAGAAATACGCGAAACAGATAACTCCCCCCTTACTCCACGTTCATTACTTCGATGTCGCCGCCACCGGTGTCGCCTTGAGATCGGCTGCATACGGCAAGACCTTGGATGCCAGGCGGGTATCGGCCTTGATCAGCGCCACTTCATCGGCCAGGATGCGCGCCGCTTCGTTCAGCAGCACGTCCTTGGCGCTCTTGGCAGCCGTTTCAGCGTCCAGCTCTGCACTCAGCGCCCGTTCGTCGCCCTGCAAGCCATCGTCGGTGCGCAAGGCGCCCTTCACGGCGGCGATCTGCTTGGCCGTCTTGTTGGCCGCTTTCGCGCCCTTCAGCACATCTTTCGGATCGGGAATCACCACCAGATCGTCAGCAGGATTCGAAATCTGCGCGATCAGGCGTTTTTCACGGGCCTTGGCGCGCGCTTCCTGGGCATCGCGCTCCTTGCGGCGCACGGTTTCATTGAGCGAAATCTGGTTTTCCTTGCGCTGCTTAACGACAAGGGCGATGTCATCGAGCAAGTACTGGAAATCCTTGTCCTTGGCCACGCGCGCATCATGCTTCTTGTCCAGCAACGGCACGATCTCCTTCAGGTCGCCCGTCGGCATGTAGGGCGCCGGCTTGATGGCCACCCATGGCAGGGCATTGTCATAGCTTGATTCGCCGAAGTTTTCCGCGTCCGACATGGCCGGCAGCTTGATGTCAGGCGTGACACCGCGCAACTGCGTGGTGCCGCCATTGATGCGGAAGAACTGGGCGATGGTCATTTTCAGCTCGCCGAAACGGGCTTTCTCGCTGCCGCCGAAACGGTCGAGGTTGAACAAGGTCTGCACGGTGCCCTTGCCGAAGCTGCCTTCGCCGATGATGACGCCACGGCCATAGTCTTGCACGGCGGCGGCGAAAATTTCGGAGGCCGAAGCCGAGCCGCGGTTGATCAGCACGCCCATCGGGCCATCCCAGGCCAGGCCGGCATTCGTATCGCTTTCCACTTCGACCTTGCCTTCGGCATTGCGCTGCATCACGACCGGGCCCTTGTCGATGAACAGGCCCGTCAGTTCGACGGCTTCGTTCAGCGAACCGCCGCCGTTGTTGCGCAAGTCGATCAGGACGTTGTCGACCTTGTCCTTCTTCAACTCGCCCAGCAAGCGGGTGACGTCGCGCGTGGCGCTCTTAAAGTCCTTGTCGCCACGGCGGCGCGCTTCAAAGTCCTGGTAGAACGTCGGCAGGGAAATGACGCCGATGCGGCGCTTGACGCCGTTTTCACGCACTTCGATGATGGATTTCTTCGCCGCCTGCTCTTCCATGCTGATTTTCTTGCGCACCAGCGGCAAGACCACGTGCTTGGCATCGGGGCCGGCGTCGGCCGGCAGGATGTCGAGGCGTACCACGGAATCCTTGGCGCCGCGGATCAGCTGCACCACGTCGTCGATACGCATGCCCAGCACTTCAGTGATGGGGCCGCTTTCGCCCTGCCCCACGCCGACGATGCGGTCGCCCACTTTCAGCTTGCCCGACAAGCCGGCCGGGCTGCCCGGCACGACTTCGCGCACCACCGTGTATTCATCGCGCGTCTGCAGCACGGCGCCGATGCCTTCGAGCGACAGCCGCATGGCGATGTCGAAGTTGTCCGAAGCGCGCGGGCCCAGGTAATTGGTATGCGGTTCGATCGACATGGCGTACGAGTTCATGAAGATCTGGAACACGTCTTCGCTGTTGAGCTTGCGCGCACGGGTCGTGTAGCTTTCATAACGCTTGTCCAGGGTCTCGCGGATGGCCTTGTCTTCCTTGCCCGCCAGTTTCAGGCGCAGCCAGTCGTTCTTGACGCGCTTGCGCCACAGGTCGCGCACTTCCTCGTCATTCTTCGGCCAGGCGGCCTTTTCGCGGTCGAGCTGGTAGCTCTCGTCGGCCGTAAAGTCGAACTTGGTTTTCAGCAATTCACGCGCATACGCCATGCGCTCGTCGAAACGCTGCTGATACAGGTTGTAGATGGCAAACGGGGCTGTCAGGTCTTCATTGATGATGGCGTCATCGAGCTTGGTGCGCAGCGGCGCGAAACGGTCGACGTCGGCCTGCACGAAAAACAGTTTTTCCGCGTCCAGGGACTTGAAGTAACGGTCGAAGATTTTCTCCGACATGGCGTCGTCGAGCGGCGTGGCCTTGTAATGGACGCGCGTCAATACGCGCGATGCCCACAAGGCGGCCTGCGTTTGCTGGGCCAGCGGCTTCATGGGTAGCGGAGGAGCGGCGCTCTTGTCCGTCTGGGCTGCGCCAGCGTGGGCTGACAGTGCAAGCACCAGGGTGACCAGCATCATTTGCTTCTTCATCGGCTTCTCCGAAAATTAGTTGAATCAATTCCAGGCGGCGCAGATAGGCATGCGCCAGCCAGCAAGACAGTAAGGGGAATACACGACTGGTCTGCATATTATTCTACAGGATACGGCCTGGCAGTCTCCCATGGAATATCAGTTTCTTCCCGGAAGCTTAAACGCGAATTAAGGGCGGCGTCTCATTCATTACAAAGTGAAACATTCGTGACAAAAATTACATCGCCCATCGCTGATGAATACCAGAATTCATCATTGCAATCAAAAAAGTCAATAGGCTGTTTTTGCTATCCTTGATGCAGATGATGTTTTTATGCGAAAAAATGATTCCTGCGGGAAACACTTAGTAACAAAACGCAAGCGACATGCTATCATCGCGCCCTGAAATCCAGCTTGCCTGTGCGCGGCCCACAAGGCTGGCGCGCCTTCGTTTCAACAGTATTCCCCACCAGATCCCCTCCCCGCGTGTCATGTCATGACCAGGAATGGCCGAGCTGATTACCCTTTGCCAGACTCACACTATGCCTACAATTTCGTTCTCCCCCCGCCACTGGAGTGTCGGCGGCAAGATTACCGTCTTCACGTTTGCGCTCGTCAGCCTGATCCTCGCCAGCCTGACGACCTTGATCAGTATCCGCACCTCAAATGCCCTGGAACAGCGCGCCGAAGCGGCCGTCACCAGCGAACTCAATAGCGTCATGACGACCACGGAAGTGTTTCACACGGCCATGGTCAACGAGGCGGCCAGCTTCGCGCGCCTGTTCGCGGCCGAATTTCCCGGCCCGTTCACGGTCGACACGGGCGCCATGGTGGCCGTCGCCGGCAAGGCCACGCCAGCGCTGGCCAACGGCGGCAAGGTACTCAATCTCGACACGGCCGTAGTCGACCGCTATACGGCCCAGACGGGCGTGATCGCCACCATTTTTGCCGCCAACGGCGATGAATTCGTGCGCATCAGCACCTCGCTGAAAAAACAGGATGGCGAACGGGCCATCGGCACCCAGCTCGATCACAACCACCCCAGCTATGCGCCGCTGCGCGCCGGCCAGCGCTTCGTTGGCATGGCAACACTGTTTGGCAAGCAATACATCACGCAATATGACCCCGTGCGCGATGCGGGCGGCAAGGTGGTGGGTGTGCTGTTCATCGGCCTCGATATCAGCAAGAATCTGGCCATGCTGAAAGAGAAGATTCGCCAGGTCAAGATCGGCCAGACGGGCTACATCTATATCGTCGACACGGCCCCCGGCGCCAATTACGGCCACCTGGTACTGCACCCGAACAGCGAAGGCAAGAGCGCGCTCGAGTTCAAGGCCAGCGATGGCCGCATGTTCATCCAGGAAATGCTGGCGCAAAAAGACGGCGCCATGCGCTATACGTGGACGGCGCCGGGCGAAACGGCTACCAGCGCGCGCGAAAAGCAGCTGTATTACCGCCAGTTCAAGGATTGGCAATGGATCATCGCGGGCGGCACGTTCACGGACGAGATCACCCTCGAAGCGCGCCAGATGCGCAACCAGCTGGCCGTTTCCGGCTTCATCGCCCTGCTCGTTTTCGCCCTGCTGCTGTACTGGCTGGTGCGCACCCTCGTGTCGCGCCCGCTGGCCGCCGCCGAAACGGCCGCCGCGCAAATCGCCGCCGGCGACCTGACGGTGCACCTCGACACGACCAGCCTGGACGAAATCGGCCGCCTGCTGCTGGCCATGAACCGCATCAGCGACAACCTGTCGCAAGTGGTCAGCAATGTGCGCGGCAGCGCCGGGCAGATCGCCACGGCCTCTGGTGAAATCGCCAGCGGCAACCTGGACTTGTCGAGCCGCACGGAGCAGCAAGCCAGTTCACTGGAAGAAACGGCCGCCTCGATGGAAGAACTCAGTTCCACCGTGCGCCAGAACGTCGATCACGCGCAGCAGGCAAGCCGGCTGGCGCATGACTCGTCCAGCCTGGCAGCCGAAGGCGGCGCCGCCGTGGCGCAGGTGGCCAGCACCATGGACGCCATCCGCAGCTCCTCCGGCAAGATCGCCGACATCATCGGCGTCATCGACGGCATCGCCTTCCAGACCAACATCCTGGCCTTGAATGCGGCCGTGGAAGCGGCACGCGCCGGCGAGCAGGGACGCGGCTTTGCCGTCGTCGCCACGGAAGTGCGCACCCTTGCGCAGCGCTCGACGGCAGCGGCGAAAGACATCAAGGATCTGATCCAGGCGTCCGCCAGCACGGTGGACCTGGGCCACGCCCAGGTGAGCCAGGCCAGCGCCACCATGGACACGGTTGTGGCCAGCGTGCAGCAAGTAAGCACCATCATGGCCGAGATCGCCCAGGCCAGCGAAGAGCAGCGCAGCGGCATCGAGCAAGTCAACCAGGCCATCGCCCAGATGGACCAGGTGACCCAGCAGAATGCGGCCCTGGTGGAAGAAGCGGCCGCGGCCGCCGACGCCTTGCAGGAACAGGCGCAGGAGCTGAACCAGGTAGTGGGCGTGTTCAAGCTGTAAGTGCAATCCGGGTGCTAAGATGGGGCAGAATCCACCGCCTCAGGAGAGACCATGCACGACGACTACGTTTTAATTGCCCGGCTGATGATCCCCACGGACGCCCACGTCATCCGTGGCTGCCTGGCAGCGGCCGGCATCGACGTGCTGCTGACGGATGACCAGCACATGCAGGCCGACATGCTGCTCGCTGCCGCCATCGGCGGCGCCCGCGTCATGGTGCGCGAGCACGACGTGGCGCGCGCGAATGACATCCTGGCCGCCTTCGAGCGGGGTGATCTGGCGCTGGCGGACGATGCCGACGTGGGCGCGCCCGTCGCCGATTAATTTACGAGTAGAAACAGCGCCCGCACGCCTGGCGGTAACTCTCATTGCCGCCAATACTGATCTGCTCGCCTTCCTTGATGCGGCGGCCTTGCTCATCCACGCGGATGTTCATCGTGGCCTTCTTGCCGCAAGTACAAATATTCTTCAATTCCTCGATATCGTCGGCCAGCGCCAGCAGATAGGCCGAGCCGGGGAACGGTTCGCCCTTGAAATCCGTGCGCAAGCCGTAGCAGATGACGGGCACGCCCTTCACTTGCGCCAGCTGGTGCAGCTGCTGCACCTGGGCCGTGCTGAGAAATTGCGCTTCGTCCACCAGCAGGCAGGCTACTTGCGGGATATCGTCGAGGAAATTCGTGTCGGCATGGAAGATATCGACCTGGCGCTGCGGGCCCAGGCGCGACGTTACTCTGCCCACGCCGTAGCGGCTGTCGATGGCGGCCGTGTACAGGCGCACCTGCTGCCCCTGCTCTTCATAGTTGTGCGCGACCTGCAACAAGGCCGTCGACTTGCCCGCGTTCATCGCGGAATACCGGAAATAAAGTTTTGCCACTGCCGCCTGCCCTGTTCGTCTGGTTTTTCAGGATACTGTTCAGTACCTTTTCGAGGCGTGATTATAAATCGCAATGGCGGGCTTGCGGCAGCTTAATAGTCGTGTCTTTGGCGCGGCAAGCGGGTAAAAAACGGCGCATACTCGAAGCGCGAACCTTGCAGCCGATATGCGAACGGCGCATATGCAAGCATATAAACATTCGTTCGCCGCACTCGTCCACCCGCCTACACTGCGCGGCACGGAAGGCGGCTCGGGACACAATCCGGAGCCGTTGTTTCTCTGACAGGAGCTACCATGAATGATCGAATGCCATCCCCACCCCAGCCGCCAGCGCTATACAAGCTGATCGGCAATACCCCGCTGGTCGAAGTGACCAGGCTCGACACGGGCCTGTGCCAGCTGTTCCTGAAACTGGAATCGCAAAATCCCGGCGGTTCCATCAAGGACCGCATCGGCCTGTCCATCATCGAAGCGGCCGAAACGGACGGCCGCCTGCAGCCGGGCGGCACCATCGTCGAGGCCACGGCCGGCAATACCGGCATCGGCCTGGCCCTGGTCGGCCGCATCAAGGGCTACCGCGTGATTCTCGTCGTGCCCGACAAGATGTCGACGGAAAAAGTGCTGCACCTGAAAGCCCTGGGCGCCGAAGTGCACACCACGCGCTCGGACGTGGGCAAGGGCCATCCCGAGTACTACCAGGATTACGCGGCGCGCCTGGCGCGCGAGCTGCCGGGCGCCTTCTTCGCCGACCAGTTCAACAATCCCGCCAACCCGCTGGCCCACGAAACGACGACGGCGCCCGAAATCTGGGAACAGAGCGGCCATGACGTGGATGCCATCGTCGTCGGCGTCGGTTCGTCCGGCACCCTGACGGGCCTGACCCGCTACTTCCGCAAGGCGCAGCCGAAGCTGGAATTCGTGCTGGCCGACCCGCAAGGCTCCATCCTCACCGAATACATCGACACGGGCAAAGTGTCGGACACGAGCGGCTCGTGGGCCGTGGAAGGTATCGGCGAAGATTTTATCCCGTCGATCGCCGACATGGACAGCGTGAAAAAAGCCTACACCATCACGGACCAGGAAAGTTTTGATTCCGCGCGCGCCCTGCTGCGCGCCGAAGGCATTTTAGGCGGTTCGTCCACCGGCACCCTGCTGGCCGCGGCCCTCAAGTACTGCCGCGAACAGACGACGCCAAAGCGCGTCGTCACCTTTGTGTGCGACACGGGCACGCGCTATCTATCCAAAGTCTACAACGATGGCTGGATGCGCGACCAGGGCCTGTTGCAGCGGGCCGTGTCAGGCGACTTGCGCGACCTGATAGGGCGCCGCTACGACGAGGGCGACGTCGTCAGCGTGGCGCCGGGAGACACCCTGCTCACGGCCTTCAACCGCATGCGCGCCAGCGACCTGGCGCAGCTGCCCGTCATCGACGGAGGCCAGCTGGTCGGCATTCTTGACGAATCGGACTTGCTGCTGCACGTCTCCGGCGACGCCGCCCATTTCGCGTCGCTGGTGGGCACCACCATGACGACGCAGATCGAAACCCTGGCGCCATCCAGCGGCTTGCCCGCCCTGCGCGCCACCCTGGACCGGGGCTTGACGGCCGTCGTCGCCGACGATGCCGCCTTCTATGGCCTGATCACCCGCTTCGACCTTCTCAACCACTTACGCAGGACACTATCTTGAGCCAGGAAACCACCCGCAAGAGCCATCTCGCCACGCGTGTCATCCACGCCGGCCAGTCGCCCGACCCGTCGACGGGCGCCATCATGCCGCCCATTTACGCCACCTCCACCTTCGTGCAGGACAGCCCCGGCGTGCACAAGGGCCTCGATTATGGCCGCTCGCACAATCCCACGCGCTGGGCGCTCGAACGCTGCGTGGCCGACCTGGAAGGCGGTAGCGCGGCCTTCGCGTTCGCCTCGGGCCTGGCAGCCATCTCGTCCGTGCTGGAATTGCTCGATGCGGGCAGCCATATCGTCGCCGGCGACGATATGTACGGCGGCACCTACCGTTTATTCGAGCGCGTGCGCCGCCGCTCGGCCGGCCACGAATTCACGTATGTGGATTTGACCAATCCCGAGAATCTGCTGGCCGCGCTGCGCCCGGAAACGAAGATGGTGTGGGTGGAAACGCCCACCAACCCCATGCTGAAACTGGCCGATTTGCGCGCGATCGCCGACATCTGCCGCGCGCGCGGCATCATCGCCGTGGCCGACAACACCTTCGCCAGCCCGCTGGTGCAGCGCCCTTTGGAACATGGCTTCGATATCGTCGTACATTCGACCACCAAGTACTTGAACGGCCACTCGGACATCATCGGCGGCATCGCCATCGTCGGCGCGGAAGAACGCCAGGCGGAATGGCGCGAGCAGCTGGCCTTCCTGCAAAACTCGGTAGGCGCGATTGCCGGCCCGTTCGACAGCTTTTTAGCTTTGCGTGGCGTCAAGACCCTGGCCATCCGCATGCAGCGCCATTGCGAAAGCGCACTGGCCCTGGCGCAGTGGCTGGAGCAGCAGAAGGAAGTGCGCAAGGTGTTCTATCCGGGGCTGGAATCGCATCCGCAGCACGCGCTGGCGCAGCGCCAGATGGAAGGTTTCGGCGGCATCATCTCGATCGACCTCGATACGGATCTGGCCGGCGCGCGCCGCTTCCTCGAGCGCTGCGAAGTGTTCGCCCTGGCCGAAAGCCTGGGCGGCGTGGAAAGCCTGATCGAGCATCCGGCCCTGATGACGCATGCCAGCATCCCGGCCGAGCAGCGGGCAAAGCTGGGCATCGGCGATGGCTTGATCCGGCTGTCGGTGGGGATTGAGGATATCGAGGATTTGCGCCATGACCTGCGCACGGCGCTCGACGCAATCTGATCGTCCCGGCGCTTATTTTCCAGGGTGGTAGCGGCGCTCCAGGTGCTGCTCCACCTGCTCCGGATAAAACAGCACCTCCTTGAACTCGCCCTGCACATACATGGCCGCCTGGTCCTTGAAGTGGGGCGACTTCGGGTCGCCACTCTGGCCGCCGGCAAGAATACTTTTCGCCTTGATGCGGGGGCCAAATTCCACGGCCGCGACAAAGCTGTTACCGCGCTCGCCATAGATCCGTCGCGTCGTGCTCTTGCTGCTCTGGCCATACGCGGCCAGCGCGCCCCAGTTGCCCGACGCGTAAGGCACAGGCAAGCTGGCTTGCGCATCGTCAAACGGCTGCACCACGTCGCCCGTCAGGCGCTGGAAGCGGTTGATCTCGCCCCACGGCGTTTGCCAGTTGCCGAAATCGCGCTGCAGTTTATCCGCCGCCGTCGCCAGGGCAGCCAGCCGCTGCGCCGCCGTGACCTTGTCCGTCGCCAGGAAATCGACCACGGGCACGCCCTGCTCGCGCGCCTGCTTGCCCGTCAGTTCCGCCAGTTCCTGGCCCCAGAACACGGCCAGCGAGGTGGCTGTCGACGTCAGCGCATAGCGCCAGTCCCAGGCCCGCAACAAGGCCACCTTGTCGGCCAGCGCCAGCTTTTGCGCGTCGCCGGCCGGCAGCGCATCGTATGCCGCGAACAGTGGCGGCAGCAGCGTTTCAAACGCCGTCAATTCGCTGTCGTAGGAAGCGGCAATCAGGCTGTCGAGGGTAAAGCCTGTTTTATTTTGAAAGACCTTGACGGCATGCAGGCCGCGCGCGTTTTCGCCATACACGGACATGTAGGCGGGGTAATCGCTCTGGCGCGGGCTGTGGGCGCCGGCCGCCGAATACGGCCAGTTGTTCGTGTTCTGGATCCAGCCATTCTTCGGATTGAACAGGGTGATGGTTTGCGCCACCGTGTGCAGCCCTTTCCATTCCGTGGCCGGGTCGCTGCCGTCGACGGGCTGCTTCCAGTTGAAGCTCGGGTCGCGCATGGGGATGAAATTGCCGTGAAAGTAGGCGATATTGCCGTCCGCATCCGCATACACCGTATTGTTCGACGAATTCGTGCGCAGTTCCATCGTCTGGTAAAACGCCGCGTAGTCGCGTGCCTTGGTGCGCGTATACGACTGTATCAAGGCTTTCAACGGTTCATTCATCAGGCGCACCGCCACCCATTTTCCATCCTGCGCACGCACGATGGGGCCGTGGTGGCTGTAGTAGACGGTGATGGTTTTCGATGCCACGCCGCCATCGGCCAGTTTATATCGCAAGGTAATCGGCACGGCTTTCAAGGGCCGCAGGCCGCCGTCATAGCGGTAGAACCAGGCGCCATCGTGGTCGACGATGCTTTCCAGGTATTCGTCGATGACGTCGCCGCCGCCCGAGGTGTGCATCCAGCCGAGGCGCTCGTTAAAACCCTGGTAGACGAAGAACTGGCCCCAGGTGACGGCGCCATACGCGTTCAGGCCTTCGCCGCTGGTAACCTGCACTTCGGGACGGAAGTAGAACGAGGTGTGCGGGTTGATCATCAGCAGCGCGTGGCCATTTTGCGTGATGGCGGGCGCGATGGCGAAGCCGTTGGAGCCGTTCGGCTCTGGCTCCAATCCAGTTTCCACGCTGGCCAGCGCCACGGCGGCGGGCCTGGCCTGCTGGTCGTAAAATGCTTCGAGCTGCGCCAGGTTGACGGACTCGATATCGCCGCCGATGCTGCCCTCGCTGAAACTCAGGGCCATCCACGGCTCGAAATGCGTGATCAGCCGCGGTTTCACCTGCGGATGCGTGGCCAGGTAAAAATTCAGGCCATCGGCAAAGGCATCCATCAATTTGCGCAGCCACGGCAGGCTGGCGCGGTACTGCGCCTGCAGCTCAAGTGGGTCGATGAAGAGCTTCATGCGCAGGTCGCGGTACAGCTCCTGTTCGCCATCCACTTCCGCCAGTCGGCCCATGGCGTTGATATAGTTCAATTCCACGCGGGGAAAATCATCCTCGGCCTGCGCATACATCAGGCCAAAGACGGCATCGGCATCGCTCTTGCCCGTCACGTGGGGAATGCCCCACGTATCGCGCGCGATGCTGACATTGGCCGCCTGCGCCTGCCAGCGCGCCATGTCCGTGACAGAAATGGCGGGCGCCGCCAGCACCAGGGGAGCGGCGGCGACGCCGCAGGCGATGGCGGCGAACAAGGCACGGCGAGCTGGCATGCACTACTCCAATAGTCAGGATGCGTCGATTAAAGCGGCGATGCGCTGGTTCAACTCCACATTTTCCGCCTGCAGTTGCGCCACCCGCTGTTTCAGGCTGGCGATCTCGCCACGCAGGCGCTCCGCTTCGGACGGCGCCTGCGCGGCGTTGTCCGCCCACGGCTCGTTGCCCGTCTCCGGCGTGTCCTGCGACACGTGGGGTGCCTTCGGCTCGCGCGGCGTGCGCGTGGCGGCGCGCTGTTCGCGGATTTCCTTGGCCGCCTGGCGTAATAATTTTTTGCCGCCGGCGACGGCCGCCACCTGCTCTTCCGGCGACAGCGACGCCACGGTGGCCGCCGCGTTGATGGAGATCGTGCCCGAACGGACGGCTTCCACCAGTTCCGGCGATGCCGCCTTCTGGATTTTCTCGATCTGGCTGATCTGGTTGCTGCTCAACCGCGCCGCCTTGGCCACTTCTTCGCGCGTGCTCATGGGTAGCTTGGGCGCGCTTTCACCTTCCGGCGCATCCTGGGCGCTGACGGGCGCCGGGCTGCGCGCGGCGACGATTTCCTTCTTGCGCAGGGCCAGCACGCCGCGCTGGAAGTCCGACACGCTGCGGCGCGCCAGGTGATTGTCGATCATCCACAGCATGACGTCGTCGAGCGAGGTAAAGCTGGTGTTCTGGATGGTCTTGAATTCGATGCCGTGCTGGCGGCAGATGGCGTAGCGGTTATGCCCGTCGATCAGCACGTCGTTCCACAACACCAGCGCGTCGCGGCAGCCTTCGGCCAGCAGGCTGCGCTCGAGCGCCGCGTACTCGCTGGCGGTGAGCGGGTCGATATACGACTGCAGCACCTGATTGATAGTGATATTCATGGTTGTCCTCAATATTACGGCGCGATGGTCCGCGCCGGCACGAATGCTACACCATCCACCGCCCCTGGCCGGGTAAAATCACGGCGGCACAGCTCATACAAAAACACGGACCATGAAAAGAAAGTACGCCACCGCGATCATTTTTAGCGTCGCCGCCATCGGCTTCACCTGGGTCAGCCCCTACATCGCCATGTACCGCATCAGCATCGCGGCGAAATCCGTGCGCCTGGAAAACCTGGCGCAGCAGGCGGACCTGCCCGCCGTGCGCGCCAGCGTGGCGCGCCAGTTGCGGGCGGCCGGCGAAACGGCCAGCGAAGACGATTTCAAGGAAATGCTCGACACCATCGTCTCGCCGCCCGGCATCACGGTACTGATCTTGCACGGCAAGCAGGGGGCGGACGGCAAGCGCCACGACTTCGGCATGGCGTACCGCTCGTGGAACGAAGTGGTGCTGCGGCGCAGCGGCGCAGGTCCCGCCGCCAGCCAGTTTTTGCTGCGCCGCCATGGCATCTGGGACTGGAAACTGACGGACATTACCTTGCCGCCAGAATTACTCTGACGAAACTTGATCTAAAACAACACTTACCTAAACCGCTATGTTGACTTTGGGAAATATTATGTAGAATGCCAACACTTCAGGCGCACCGGGTCGCCAGGCATCCGAGAGATCGCACGATGAAAAGAATGATGCTTCTCGCTGTAGTGGCACTGGTCGCGCTGGCCGGCGTCTTCTATGGCAGCCCGTATTTCACCATGAACAAGATTCGCGCGGCGACCATGGACGAGGATACACAGGCCCTGGCTGCGCATATCGACCTGCTCCAGCTACGCGGCAGCCTGGGACAGCAACTGCACGCCCTGTTTTCGGCACCCGAAGTGGCCGACGACATCAGTCCCGACGTCATCGACCCTTTGCTCGACACCATGCTGATGCCCGAAGGCATCGTCGCCTTGATGAAGCTCAATGACCGCTACGAAAAACCGATCGCCAAGGTCAGCGACATCAGCGGCCGCAAGCGCAACACCAAGCCCGACTACAAACTGCGCTACACCTCCTGGGACAGCGTCGTGGTGCAGCGCGCCCACAGCAAAAGCCATATCGGCGAACTGACCCTGACGCGCGACGGCCTGTGGCGCTGGAAACTGGTGTCGGTGGCCCTGCCGAAGAACTTGCTGGCCGACGCGTAAGGCGCCGGCGCAGCCTTCTTCCCGAGGCGGTCAGCGCCGGTCCGTCACCCTGCCCGTCGTATCGGCAAACCAGCGGCTATGCGACACCACTTGCAGCGCGCCGGCAGCCACCTGCCCCGCCAGCCATGCCAGCAGCTCATCGATGACAGCATACGAAGTCTGGTAGTCGGACGTTGGCGTCCTGACGATATCGTGGCCGTTGACAAACACAAAGCTGCCGTCGTCCACCGCCGTCTGGATCGCCGCCTGGACTTGCGCAAAGCTGGCGTCGTTTGTCAGGTTGACCAGGGACGTATTGAGGATGTACGCATCCTTGTCATTGCCAGAGAAAAACACCTGGTCAAAGCCGCGCTCTGCCGTATAGCCGGCGCCGCGCGCCGACAGGAAGCCGGCGGCGCGCATGGCGTCGATGGCCGTATTGGTCCACAACGATTCGACCCACGCGTGGTGCGATGGTCCGTCGCCGCCGATACCGGCCGCGCGCATCTGGTCGCGCCCCACCTGCAGTGCGGTGACGTACTGTGCAGAACCCTGTACCGCCACATTGTCGTGCACGCTCTGGTGCAGGGTAAAGTCGAACAGGCGCGACGGATCGTCGAAACGCGCCTTCATGCGCTCGGCCGACATGTAATCGGATTGCCCCAGCAGCGACGTGACGATGGCAAACGAAGCGGGCAAGTCATAATATTTCAGCCGCTCCATCAGATACGTATCCCAGGAGGCATAACCATCGTCAAAGGACAAGATGACAGTGGGCAATTTACGCTTCGGCAACGCCGCAAGCATGCCCAGCCAGATTGTTTCCGGCTGCGTCGTGGCTGCCGTCAGCTGCACGGTAAATTTCCCGCGCGACAGGTTTTGTGCCGTGGGCGTGCCCTCGCAATCGAGCGGCGTGGCCAGCTTGGGCACCCACCACGCATTGTCGACGAACATCAATGTGTCAGCGGCGGCGGAACCGCCGTAATGCAAGGCATTCAGGAAGCCGGACCAGAAACTGCTGTAATCGCTGTTCCCCAGGTAAATCATGCCACCCGTCTGCATGATGGCGGCATTCGTCGAGCGCAGGGCGAAGGAAAAGCGTTGCAAGTCCCAGTTGAACGGGATGCGCGGCTGTCCCTTGCCGGCAGCGCCTGTCGTTCCCACTTTGACGACAGTACCGGCAGGCAATCCGGCAGGCAGGTCGATGCGCAAGGAGGGGTAGCCATCCTTGAACGACACGGCGGCATCGAGCGACACCGTGCAGCCTGGCGTCACATCGCTGTCCCAGAAGGACAGATCGTGCGTGGGCATGAATTCCAGCGGCGTATTGGTAACCGGCGGCGGTGGCATGGAAAAGCGGGGCGGTGCGTCATGATACTGGCTGGACATGGTGCGGCTTTCAGGGAGACTGTGCCTGGTGGCCGCTGAAATGCACACCTTGCAACAGAAAAGATATAAGAAATATATTATTTCTCGCAGGATTTCTTTCCTCGAGTAATTATCAACTATACCAAAGCATTGCAATTATGAACATAATAATTGCAAATATTTTATGATGCCCAGGATTGCCTCTGTCGTACCCGTGCTACAGGCCCGTGCACACAAGGATAGGCTGCTCCAGCACTGCTATCATCAAGCTTTGATTTTCATCGGAGGCAGCATGTCAGACTTGGTACAACACGCACTGGCCCACGCGGGCAAACCGGCCACCACGCCCTGGGTAGTGACCCTGATCAGTGGTGAAAAACTCACCGGCCCCATTTCCCCGCTCAGCGACGGCTGCTACGCCATCGGCCTGGGACAAATCAAGTATTTTTCCAGCGACAAGGTCGCCTGCCTGAATGTATCTGGCGCGGGTGCGTTCCCCATTTGACCTGTCCGCTCAATGTGCGGCTGCCTGACACAAGCCGCCAGGCGCCCGCTGCTGCGAATATAGGTGGCGATGCATGAAAGGCAATACTGGCTCAGCGCAGCATGCCAGCCAGCCAGGAAACCTTGTCGCATTCCGGCAACAAGGCACTCGCGAAAAAAGGCAGCACTCCCCTGTTGTATTTCCCACATCCGGACACGATTGGCATCACCGCATCAGCCCTGATTTTGTGCCTCCGCAGGGAGTGCGCCTGGCAATCTCGGTGTCCTTTCTACTGGCACAAGCCTGGCGGCATCCCACTATGCACCCGCCCGATATTGACGACAAATACGATTTTATTCGCGTATTCAGTCGAAATGGATATGAATAGTTGTCACTGGAAAATGGCATGAATACCAAAACTTTCCGTGCTAGCATGATTTTTCGTCTAGCGGACTTGCGCCTGCCTGGACCTTACGAACAACCTTGACCGACAGGAGCCGTTTCATGATGACACCGCATGCCAGCACCGTACGCCACACCCTGATTACCCTGGCAATCACTGCCGCCTTTCCCCTGCAGGCGATGGCGCAGGCACAGGACAGCGTCCCGGCGCCTGCCGCTCCGGCGGCGCAGGCTGGTCCCGGCCAGCTGGAAACGGTGATCGTGACGGCGCAGCGGCGCGCGGAAAACATCAAGGACGTGCCCATGTCGATCGCCACCCTGAAAGGCGACAAGCTCGACACCCTGACGGCCGGCGGCGCCGATATCCGCTTCCTCAACAGCCGCTCGCCCAGCGTCTCCGTCGAATCGGATTACGGCCGCACCTTTCCCCGCTTCTACATTCGCGGCCTGGGCAATACCGACTTCGACCTGAACGCCTCGCAGCCCGTGGGCCTGGTGATGGACGACGTGGTGCAGGAAAACGCCATGCTGAAAGGTTTTCCCGTGTTTGACGTCGATCAGGTCGAGGTGCTGCGCGGCCCGCAAGGCACCTTGTTCGGCCGTAACTCGCCGGCCGGCGTGATCAAGTTCGATTCCGCCAAACCCGTCTTCAAGACGGAAGGCTACCTGAGCGGCGGCTTCGGCAAGGATGGCATGAAGAACCTGGAAGGCGCCTTCAACGTGCCCGTCAGCGACACGGTCGCCCTGCGCTTTTCCGGCCAGACGCAGCGCCGCGACGACCGCGTGCACAACCCGCGCCCGACCGGCACGCGCGACTTCGAAGGCTATGAAGACAGCGCCGCCCGCCTGCAGGTACTGGTCAAGCCCACGCGCGACTTCAGCGCCCTGTTCAACGTGCATGCGCGCAACCTCGACGGCACGGCCACCTTGTTCCGTGCCAACATCCTGAAACAGGGCACGAATGACCTGGTCGACGGCTTTGATTACGATAACTACCCGACCGACGGCATCAACCGCCAGCACCTGAAAACCAAGGGCGGCAGCATGCGCCTGAAATGGGACTTGCCCGGCGTCACCCTGCATTCGATCACCGGCTACGAAAAACTCGATTTCTTCAGCCGCGCCGACGTCGACGGCGGCTATGGCGCCGTCTATGCGCCACCGATGGGCCCGGGCTTCATCCCCTTCGTCGTGGAAACGGCCGACGTGATTCCCAACCACAAGCAGATTTCGCAGGAATTCCGCGCCGAATCATCTGCCCGCGGCCCGCTGCAATGGATAGCCGGCCTGTTCTACTTCAAGGAAGATATCCAGATCGACAGCATCAGCTTTGACAGCCTGGCGCCCGGCAATCCGCAAAACAGCGCCTACGCTACGCAAAACCAGAGCTCGAAGTCGTACGCGGCCTTCGGCTCGCTCAACTACACGGTCTCGGACGCGCTGAAACTGCGCGCCGGCCTGCGCTACACGACGGACAAGAAGGACTTCTCGGCCAAGCGCGTGGAAGCGACCACGGCCGGCCCCTTCAACCTGAACGACACCTCGCACAACATCAGCTGGGACTTGAGCGGCACCTATGTGCTGACGCCGGAAACGAACGCCTACGCGCGCATCGCCACCGGCTACCGCGCACCGTCGATGCAGGGCCGCCTGAACGGCCTGGCCGACCGCCCCTCGTTTGCGGGCGCCGAGAAAGCGCTGTCCGTCGAGGCCGGCATCAAGCAGGACTTGTTCGACAAGCGCGCGCGCCTGAGCGTGGCCGTGTTCCAGTACCGCGTCAAGGACAAGCAACTGACGGCCGGCAGCGGCGCGGTCAACATGAACCAGCTGATCAACGCCGACAAGGCCACGGGCCGTGGCGTGGAACTCGATTTCCAGGCTAACCTCAGCGATTCGCTCAGCATGACCCTGGGCGGCAGCTACAACCACACGGAAATCCAGGACAAGAAGCTGTTCGTGCAAAGCTGCGGCAACGCGCAAAACAACCCGGCCAGCGGCTGCACCGTCACCGATCCGCTGGGCCCTTTCAAGGGCACGGCCTACATCGACGGCAACCCGCTGCCGCGCGCGCCGGAATGGCAAACCAACTTCACCTTGAAGTACAGCATTCCCCTCGCCAATGGCGAGTTCTACGCCTACACGGACTGGGCCTATCGCACCAGCTACAACTTCTTCCTGTACGAAGCGAAGGAATACAAGGCCAAGGAACTGCTGGAAGGCGGCTTGCGCGTCGGCTACAAATGGGATCGCTATGAACTCTCCGCGTACGGTCGCAACATCACCAACCAGATCCAGTCGCTGGGCGCCATCGATTTTGATAACCTGACAGGCATCATCAACGAACCACGCACGTATGGGGTGCAGTTCAAGGCGACGTTCTGATGGCGGGTAGATAAAACCGGACTGCACGGCTCAGGCGCAGGATGGCGTGATGCGCATCACCTGTGCTAGAATCTCGCCGCGCTGCCCGGATGGTGAAACTGGTAGACACTGGAGACTTAAAATCTCCCGCCTGTAAGGGCGTGCCGGTTCGATTCCGGCTCCGGGCACCAGCGCACAGAATTCAGAAACATTGAAAAAGCCATTAAACCCCAGGGATTAATGGCTTTTTTTACGTCCCGAGATTCCTGTTACCCCATATTAAACCCGACAAAAACCAGCAGCGATTACGCCAAATTTACGCCTGATTACGCCTCAATGAGCGGGATGCATGGCTTCATTCAGGAAACGGGTTGGCGGTTGGCGGGCAGTAGTCGCCATCCTCCGCACACGGGAATGTAAAACATTCAGTACCGAGGCCGAGGCCTGGGCGTCGGAACGCGAGACCGAAGTCCGGCGCGGCGCCGACAGTGGCATGGTCGTCGGGAAAAACTGCGGCGACGCATTCGATCGGTACCCGTGGCCCCATGCCTTGGCGAATACACCGCTAGCCAATTATGCAATTGGTATAGCGCCGTGGTCGAGCCGTCTGCCCGCCGTCGCCCGGCGTGTTTCACCTCGCTCCCATTCTGCGATGAGATAAGTGGATGATCAACCTGGTACGCAACTTCCTTGAGGTGAGATTGTTTACGTAGATCCTAGTGTTCATGTCATGCATCCTAACGCCCCAAGGATGCCATCATCGTGACGGTTTTCGATAGAGGATAGATGCAAGAGTTCCAACAATTTAGAGTGGCTCACGGTAGGTCTTTCAGGGCATGCAAAAATCTTTGATTCCGGCCTCCGTACTTAATTAAAAATATTTTCTTATTTGTGTAAATGTGTGTAATTTCATAGATTTTATACTGATAACATGAATCAATAATTTATTCATCCCAAAAAACTTTCATAGAGCAAGTACAAAATCGATAGCAACTCCCATGAAATATTTCATCAGCTATTAGCCAACATTAAACATAAAATATTACATTGCGGTCTCTTTTGAATTTTTCTTCATTTTCATATGTAGATGTAGATGTAGATGTAGATGTAGATGTAGATGTAGATGTTTTTAATATGTTTTCTGATCGGCCATGCAGCATAGGCCTTTGATATTTATTTCATATCCAATCAATTTAACATTAGAGGCATAAAAAATGAGCGACCAATCTTTCGATTTAAAACAGGTAGAAGCAAGTAACATAAATCCTGTGTCTGCTGGCATTTCAGCCGGCTTCAGCATTACTCTTCACGAATATCAAGGCAAGGCGTACATTAACTGGTCAGAAAACTTTCCAGGCATGGTAAGACTTGCCGTTGCCATATACAGTGGCAATCCGCCAAGTAATCCGGGAGCATGGTTAAGTGCGACAGAGATAACCAACTCAGCCGCCGGCTCCTGGAATTCGGGGCAAAACTGGGGTACTGGTTACTCCGCAGCTTTGTTGGGTGTGAACGCGACTAATAATGCATGGATTTATATCGGCTGCAACACTGGCGTAACCGTTTAGTTCAATGATGCGGTGGCTGCGTTTTTATGTGGCGGCCACCAAAAAAATATCTGCATTAAAAATCCAGCAGCTCTCTACAATTACAGCCGGCATTTACAGGTCGGATCAATATAGTGGCCACTATAAATTGGTGGCGCATGTGCCATGACATAGAGTGGCTCATGGCATGAAAGTCATCATTCACAGCACGTGGAACTAAGCACACGAAAAGCCGCTCAAAGTGCGTCAAATCGCGTGCCCCCTCTTCGCCTTTGTCCGATCAAGGCCAGCGATTGTCGGACCTGCCCCTCGCTCGGGCTGCAGCCCCGGCCAGCGCTTGAAGGCATGCTCGATGGCCTTGGCGGTGCCGCTGCGGCACTGTCCGGCAGCGTACCGATTGCCGTTTTTACCAGTATTACTTGAACATACAGGCGCCTTGTTGCACAATCAGCCATTTTCCTGGTGGGAGTTGCACGATGAGTGAGCTGAAAGCGGTCGGCGCCCTGGCGATGGCAGGTATGCCGGCCAGCAAGGTTGAGGACGATAAAACGCCGCAGCCGGCCAGTGCCGCGCACGTTGCGAACTGCGCCAACTGCCAGGCGCCGCTGGGCGGCGCGTTTTGCCAGGCCTGCGGCCAGTCGGCCCACGTCCACCATTCGTTGCTGCACCTGGCCGAAGAAGTCGTGCACGGCATCCTGCACTTCGACGCCAAGGGCTGGAAGACGATCCCGCTGCTGGTGGCCTTTCCTGGCCGCCTGACGCGCCGCTACATCGATGGCCAGCGCAAGAACTATGTTTCGCCGCTAGCGCTATTCCTGTTCATGGTGTTCCTGACCTTTTTCGCTACCTCGTTCGGCGGCGGCCAGCTTCTCACCCGCGATGCCAATATCGCCTCGCTGACCAATCACGCCGCGTCTGCAAAGCTCAAGGTCGAGCGCAATGAGCTGGCGTTGGAGGCGGCCCGCAAGGCCGATGTCGGCGTCGCTGGTGTCGAGAAGGCGCTGGCCGTTTCGCGCAAGCTGCACCACGAAGCCGAGCAACGCCTGCTGCACGTCGTGTCACCCGAAAAAGCGACCAGTGAGGAGGCACTTGAGCTGAGAGAACCCGGCTGGTTCGACAAGACTGCCTCCAAAATCGCGGCCAGCCCGCCGAATCCCAACGCCATGTTTCCGGAGTTTGAAAAAAGCGTTCATCACGCCGCAGAGAATCCCGAGCTGGCGTTTTACAAGTTCAAGAACACGGCCTACAAGTTCTCATTCCTGCTGATCCCGATCTCGCTGCCCTTCGTGTGGCTGATGTTTTTCTGGAAGCCTGGCGTGGCCATGTACGACCATGCGGTGTTCGTGCTGTACTCGCTGTGCTTCATGTCCTTGCTGTTTACCGTGCTGATACCGCTAGCGATGCTCAACCAGGGCTGGCTGATCGCATTGCTGGTGTGCCTGGCGCCGCCCCTGCACATGTTTCTGCAGCTACGCGGCACCTACAACCTGGGCAAATGGGGCGCGCTGTGGCGCACTTGCATGTTGCTGCTGGCGGCCAACCTCGTGCTTGGCGTGTTCCTCGTGCTGGTGTTGATGAAGAGCATGCACTAGCGTCACAAGGTCGGGCCATGTCCTGAGGTCGCAATACCCGGCAATGATGCAAGAGTGTGAAGATAAATGATGCTTGGAGTACAGACACCAAGACATAGGCTAAAACCATCAGTCCTCATGCGCCTTCGACCATCACGCAAATTTGAGTCCAAAGAGCCCTGCTGTATAGAAGGCAGGTGTGGCGGGGGTCTGGATACCATCCCTCTTGCCATTCGGCGCACACATGAACAGCTTGCGAACGTTGCCCGGCCCCTTGCTTTCGCGCATGACCTGGCGCAGCTTGTCCGGGTCCAGGGATAAGATGATTTCTATGCTGAAAAGCTGCTTTTAATCAATATTATCGATTACAGCACGAATAAACTTCCAGGCAGGACGCAGCAATGATATGCATGGAGAGCTGGACCATCGAGGTAGCCGCCGGTGAGGTGGGATCCTTTCACTGGTCGTTGGCCGACAGCGGCAACTGGTATGACTTCTCGGTCACCTGCAATACTCAGAAGACTTTCCGGCGCCGCGTCGCAGGGCGAATCGAGAATGGCAAGGATTCCGTAAGCGACCCAACCCTGGGACGTGCATAACTCAAAAACTGGTCCTGACTTGATAAGGCTGCGGCGCACGGTCCACCCGATGCGCCGCAGCTCCCTGCTGTCATCTCGCGCCCTTCCCGCACTCGCCTGCCCCCCGCTGACGTTTTTACAACAGCGCCCATCGCCCCGCTCCCTCCCCCGCGACTCCCTACTGATATAATACTAACAATCAACTAATGCTCCGAAATGTGCGCCTCAAGGCTCCCGCAACCGTCTGTGTACCGCCAAGCCCAGCCCATGCGCTCCCTTTTCGACCACGAGATCATCAAACAGCTGCACAGCGGCACCCGCTCGCGGGTTTACCGCGCCCGGACTGCCGATGGCACGGCGCTGATCGTCAAGATGCCGAATCAGCAGTTCCCCTCCTTTCAGCAACTGGCACAATTCAAGCGCGAGTATGCGATCGCGCGCCGCTGCCGCCATCCTGGCGTGGCGCATCCGCTGGCGCTGCAGCTGCACGGCGGGCACTGGACGATGATCCAGGAAGATACCGGCGGCCTGGCGCTCGACCAGCTATTGCGCGCGCAGGTGGCGGCGCGCAGGACGCCGTCGCAGCCTGCACTGGCGCTGGATGATTTTTTCGACATCGCGCTGCAACTGTGCGCGGCGCTGGACGAGGTCCATCATCACGGCGTGATCCACAAGGACATCAATCCATCCAATCTGGTGTGGAATGACGAGCAGCGCCTGCTGCAGCTGATCGATTTCGGCATCGCCTGTGAACTGCCCTACGAAAGCCACGGCATCGCCCATCTCCAGACCCTGGAAGGCACGCTGCGCTACATGGCGCCGGAACAGACCGGGCGCATGAACCGGCGCGTTGATTGGCGCGCCGATTTCTATGCGCTCGGCGCCACCTTGTACGAATTGCTGACCGGCCACACGCCGTTCGAGGCGGGCGACGAGATGGAACTCGTGCATTGCCACATTGCGCGTAGTCCCGACTGGTCGCACCCGGCGCTGGCAGACTTGCCCGGCCAGCTGCTGCCGATCATCCAGCGGCTGCTGGAAAAAAATGCCGATCAGCGCTACCAGAGCCTGCAAGGCTTGCGCAGCGACCTCGAAGCGTGCCGCGCAAAAAAGCCGGCGCAGGCGCTCAAACTGTCCGACCACAACGGCCGCTTCCTCGTGCCACAGACGCTGCACGGGCGCGAGGATGCCATCGCCGTGCTGCTGGCGGCGTTTGAACGCAGTGCCGCCGGCACCTGCGAGATGCTGCTGGTGGCCGGCCATTCGGGCATCGGCAAGTCGGCGGTCGTCAACGAAGTGCAAAAGCCCATCATCGCCCGGCGCGGCCGCTTCCTGTCGGGCAAATTTGACCAGCTCCAGCGCGATGTGCCGTATGCCTCGCTGATCCAGGCCTTCCAGGGGCTGGTGCGCCAGTTGCTGGACCAGCCGGAAGAAACGCTGCGGCACTGGTCCGCAAAACTGCACGAGGCCCTGGGCAGCGGCGTGGGCGTGATTGTCGAACTGATTCCCCAGCTGGCCCTGATCGTCGGTCCCACCGAGCCGCTGCCCGCGTCGGCGCCGGCACAGGTTCAGTGGCGCCTGGACCGCCTCTTCCCCCGCTTCGTCGAAGTCTTCGCCTGCACCGGGCATCCGCTGGTGCTGTTCCTCGACGACCTGCAATGGGCCGATGCTGCCACGCTGAGGATGATCGAGCTGCTCATGGTCTCCTGCGACAAGAGCTGCATGCTGTTCATCGGCGCATACCGCGACAACGAAGTGGGCCCCGCGCATCCGCTCATCGCGCTGCGCGACAAGCTGATCGCCCGTGAGGTACGCCTGTCGACGCTGGTACTGAACGCACTGACCGAGCCGCAGGTTGCGCAAATGGTCTCGGCCACCGTGCGCGTGGCGGCGCCTTACTGCGCGCCACTGACCAGCATTTGCTACCGCAAGACGGCTGGCAATCCCTTTTTCCTCAACCAGTTCCTCGCTGCGCTCAACGAGACGGGCCACCTGCGCTACCGGCCCGCCGACGATTACTGGGACTGGGACCTGCCCGCGATACAACAGGCCGGATACGCCGACAACGTGGTCGAGGTGCTGCTGGAAAAAATCCGCCGCCTGCCCAGCGTGACGCAGCACCTGCTGCAGCTGGCCGCCTCCAGCGGCAACCGCTTCACGCTCGACACGCTCGCGCTGGCAGTAGACCGCGCACCCCGGCAAACGCAGCAAGACCTGTGGCCCGCGCTCAGGGCGGGCCTGATCCAGCCGCTCGACGAGCGCTATAAATACGTCAATGGCGACACCCCCGCCGGCAGCAGCGGCGTCAGTTACCGCTTCCTGCACGACCGGGTGCAGCAGGCCGCCTACCTGGTCGCCGATGCCGGTGCGCGCGCGGCCAACCATCTTCTCCTCGGCCGCTTGCTGCTGCGGCATACGCCGCCGGAACGCCAGGACGAGGCGCTGTTTGACATCGTCGAGCAGCTCAACGCCGGCCGCGCGCTGATCGACGATGCGGGCGAGCGCGTGCAGCTGGCAACGCTCAATCTCCAGGCGGGCGTCAAGGCACGGCGTTCCGCCGCGTTCCAGTCCACCCTGGAGCACATGCGAATCGGTCTCGGCCTGCTGCCGGCGGACGCCTGGAATGCCCACGCCGGCCTCTGGCTCGAACTGCAGCTCGGCGCCGCCGAAGCGGCCTACCTGTGTGGCCAGTTCGATGCCGCCGAGGCGATCTACCCACTGGTGCGCGCCCGTACCATGAACCCCTTGCTGCAGGTACGCTGCATAGCCATCCAGGCGCACCAGTATCAACTACAGGGCCGCCTGCTCGACGCCATCGCCGTGCAGCGCGACGGCCTGGCGCAGCTGGACATCGACATTCCGCATGAGGTAGCGCACATGAAGGCGCGCTTCGCCGATATCCTCGCCGACATCGGGCGGCAGCCTGGCGCGCAGGCGCCCGACACCTTGCTGGCGGCGGCCGACATGTGCGAACCGGACGCGGTGGCCGCGATGCAGATGATGCAGGGACTGTGGATGGCCAGCTACTACGCCGGCCAGCAGGATCTCAGCGCGCTGATGGTGGTGTCGATGACGCGCCTGTCCATGCAGCGGGGGAACAGCGATTTCAGCGCCGTCGCCTATGTCGGCTACGCGATGATGCTGGCGCTGTACAGCGGCGACATCGCGCGTGGCTACGACTTCGGCGCGATGGCGATGGCGCTGGCCAGGCGCCGTGCCAATCTGCAGACCCGCACGCTCACGGGCCTGATGTTCGGCGCGCTCAGCAACCACTGGACGCAGCCGCTGCGCAGCTCCGACGCCCTGTACGAGGAAGCGTTTGGCTGGGCGCTGGAAATCGCCGACTTCGTGCAGGTCGGCGTGGTGGCGGCCGTGCGCGCCACCGACCGGATCATCCTCGGCGACTACCTGCCGCACCTGATGCACGACATCGAGCACGACCTGGCGCTGATGCGCGCCAACGGCCAGCAGGCAATGGCCGATTGCTGTGTCGCCGCCGCTATCCAGCCGATCAAGTGCCTGACGGGCCTCCTGCCCCGTCATGACAGCTACGACGATGCGACCTTCAGCGAGGCAGGCTTCCTCGCACAATATGGCGACTCGCAGCTGTACCGCGCCTACTTCTTGCAGGGGAAAATCCGCAACGCCTACCTGTTCGACGGCGCCGACGCCGAACCGCTGGCCGGCCAGCTCGGCATGGTCACGCAGATCATGCGCGGCCAGGCCAAGGTGGCCGAGTGCAGCTTCTACGCCGCGCTGATCCTGATCCGCGCGGTGCGGCGCGCTCCTGGGCGTCCCGACGCGGGCGCCGTGCTGACCGTGATCGGCACGCTGCAGGCGAATCTCGCCACATGGGCCAGCCAAGGCTCGGACAATAGCGCCGCCAAGCACCTGCTGGTGATGGCCGAGCTGGCACGCTACCGGGACGACCTGCAGCTGGCCACGCGCCTTTACCAGCAGGCGATCGACGCAGCCGGCGTGGCCGGCTACGTCAACATGCAAGCGCTGGGCAATGAGCTGTGCGGCGAATGCTGGTGCGACCAGGGACAGCCGCGCGTGGCCGCCGTCTTCATCCGGGACGCCATCGCGCATTACGGCCAGTGGGGCGCGGACGGCAAGGTGGCGCAGCTGCGGGAGCGTCATGCTGCGCTGCTGTCAAGGATAGAGGGCCGCGGCACGCAGCGGCACTCTGTCTCCCACACGCACGGCAGTTCCGCGCTCGACCTGGTGTCACTGCTGAAGGCAGCTCAAATCCTGTCGAACGAAGTCGGCCTGCGCAACGTGCTGACACGCCTCATTGCCATCGTGTGCGAAAACGCCGGCGGGCAGGTAGCGCGCCTGCTGCTGCTGTCCGAAGGCAGCTACCGGCTGGAGGCCAATATCGATGACGATGGCGTCACCGTCCTGCAAGCGCGCCAGCTCGACCTGAACGCCGCCAGCGACCCGCAATTCCCCCTGTCGCTGCTGCGCTACGTCATCCGCACTGGCGCGGAGGTGATCGAAGACTGCATCGCGGGCGCCTCGCGCTTTGCCGCCGACCCGTACGTGCAGTCGCACCTGCCGCGCGCCGTCATGTGCCTGCCGATCCGGCACGGCGGCCAGATCGAGGGCATCCTGTACTTCGAGAATCGGCTGGCCGACGCCTCGTTTACGGAAGAACGCGTGGCGTTCCTGCGCATGCTCGGCGCGCAGGCGATGATCTCGATTTCCAGCGCCAGGCTGCATGACACCCTCGAAAGGCGCGTTGCCGAACGCACCGGGCAGCTGGAAGACGCCAACCGCAAGCTGGCGACCCTGTCCATCACCGATGGCCTGACGGGCCTGTCGAACCGGCGCCATTTCGACGACGTGCTGCGCGCCGAATGCGCGCGTGCCACGCGCGTCGGCCAGCCGCTTGCCGTCGTCATGCTCGACGTCGACTACTTCAAGCTATTCAACGACCGTCACGGCCACCAGGCCGGCGACGCATGCCTGATCCGGGTCGCGCAGGCGCTGGCGGCCGGCATGCGGCGCGCAGGCGACCTGACGGCACGCTACGGCGGAGAGGAATTTTCGATCGTGCTGCCAAACACGGGCACGGACGAAGCGCGCCAGATCGGCGAAGCGCTGCGGCGCGCCATCGAAGACATGGACATCGTCCACGCGAGTACGGAAGCGCAGCAGGTGACGATCAGCGTCGGCATCGCGGTCCAGTCGGCGCCGGGTACCGCCGATCCGGACGCCCTGTTGCGCCTGGCCGATGCCGCGCTGTACCAGGCCAAGGATGCGGGGCGCAATTGCGTGGTGCTGAGGACTCTGCCGCCCGGCTAACCCGCATTCATGGCACCGGGCGGCGCCTCACTCGCTGCCATGGGTGTTCTCGCGCGCCTGCTCCCGCGCCTTTTCCTGCGATGCCAGGCCATTGAAGAACAGGTTGAGCAGCACGGCGACGATGGCGGCCAGCAGGATACCGCTGTGCAGCAACGGTGACAGGGCCTTGGGCATGTGCTGCGCGTACTGTTCCGCCACCAGCGGCAGCATGCCGAAGCCGATCGACAGGGCCACGATAAACAGGTTGTTGCGGTTGCTCTTGTAATCGACGCCAGCCAGGATGCGGATGCCGGTGGCGGCGACCATGCCGAACATCACCAGCCCTGCCCCGCCCAGCACGAACGCCGGCACGGCTTCGGCCGTCTGCGCGATCTTCGGGATCACGCCCATGACGAGCAATATAAGGCCTGCCGCCACGCAGACCCATCGGCTGCGCACGCCCGTCACGCCCACCAGGCCCACGTTTTGCGAAAACGAGGTGTACGGGAAGGTGTTGAAGATGCCGCCGATCAGGGTGCCCAGGCCATCGACGCGCAAGCCGCGGCTGATATCGGCCTGCGTGATGCACTTGTCCGTCATCTCTCCCAGCGCCAGAAACATGCCCAGCGACTCGATCATGACGACGATCATCACCAGGCTCATGGTGACGATGGCGACCACGTCGAAGGTCGGCATGCCGAACTGGAACGGCGTGACGATGGCAAAGGCCTTGGCGCTGGCCACCTTGGCGAAATCGGCCTTGCCCAGCGAAAACGACAGGGCCGTGCCGGCGATGATGCCGATCAATACCGCAATATTCGACAGGAAACCGCGACCATACTTGGCCACCAGCAAAATGACGGCCAGCACGAAGAAGGCGATGCCCATGTTATCCAGCGCGCCGTAGCCTGGATTGGCGATCAGGGGCACGGGGCCGGGCGGCGCCGGCAAGCCCGCCGCCGTGGCGGCAGCGGCCATCTTGAGGAAGGCCGGATCGGCAATCTGCGCCATGGCAGGCGGCCCGCCCATGGCCCAGTTCACGCCCACGCGCATCAGCGACACGCCGATCACGGCAATGATGCTGCCCGTGACCACGGGCGGAAACAGGGCCAGCAGCCGGCTGATGAAGGGAGCGATCAGCATGGAAACGACGCCGGCGCCGATCACGGCGCCAAAGATGCCGGTGATGCCCAGGGCCGGATTGTTCGCCATGGCCAACATTGGACTGACGGCGGCAAAGGTCACCCCCATCATGACGGGCAGGCGGATGCCGAAGTACTTGCCTATGCCCAGGGACTGGATCAGGGTCACGAGGCCGCAGCAGAACAGGTCGGCACTGATCAATGCCGCCACCTGCTCGGGCGGCAGCTTGAGGGCGCGGCCGACGATCAGCGGCACGGCGATGGCGCCCGCATACATGACGAGCACGTGCTGCAAGCCCAGGGTGAACAGCTTGCCGGCAGGCAGCACTTCATCGACAGGGGACGGGGCAGCGGGTACGGTGCCGGGAGCGCTGCGGTGAATGGATTTCAAGCGGGGAGAGGCCATTTACGCTCCATTTCCTGGGTTACCACGGCCCGGACGGGCGCAGGTGAAAGGGAAAAGCAAGAGAGAAACGGGACGACAGGAACACAGTGGCGGCGGATGAGGCATGCGAAGCTCCTTGGATGGGATGATCAAGGTATGCCATGCACGCATCGTGCCAGCTAGATTGTATACAGAAATTGTGCCGAAATAGCATCGCGGCCGCAAAAATCGCGGGCTGGACGTACTGCCGTGCACTGTTTTCTGGCACGCCGGCACGCAGCCGCACCAGAAGGCAGCATCGGATGCGGCGTCAAGACCTGGCACGACGAAGCAGTATCAATGTCTGGGACTCTGGGACTCTGGGACTCTGGCATGGCGAGTGGCGCCAGGCGGCGACCCTAGGGGATTACGCGCGGCGGCGCAACCAAGCGGCAAGCCAACTGCGAACAGCCGCAGACCAGCCGTAGAGCAGCCGCCGACGTCGTTGCGCAGCGGTCGACGCTAGCTGCCGGCACAGCCATCCATCAGCGCTTCCAGCTGCCGCACATAGGCCGCGCGCAAGTGTTCGCGCGCCAGCAAGGCTTGCACTTGTTCAAAAATGCCATGCTGCGGCACGGCTGGCAAGACGGGTGCCGCAGGACGAACGGCGATACAGGGCACGCCGATGGGCAGCCTTTCCGCCGCGGCTTCCAGCTTTGCCCCACCTGCCGCGCAGCCACCCAGCAGCCCAGCAAGCACGCAGACCAATACACAGGCCCATGAACAGGTCAGGGAATGGGGCAGTGAGCAGGTCAGTGAACAGGCTGGTGAGCAAGCCCGCGCGCCAGCCCGCGAACAAGCCTGCAAGTAGCCCCAGACCCGCAGCAGCGCCGGCGCACTCGTCATTGCTGCCCTCATGGCGTCCCGCCAGCGGGTCTTCCAGCCATTTCACTGGCGATCAGCGCCTCGGCCGTGCGGCAAGCGTCGCCATCCGGCGGCAATGCCAGGATGCGCGCCGCTGCCGCCTGGGCGTCTGCCTGCCCAGCCTGCGCATTGTCCAAGGCCTGCCGGGCCCGTGTCGACCGCCGTACTCCTTCCTCCCGCATCGCATTCAGGGCCTGGGTCTGGCGCTTCAACACGGCTTGCACCTCCAGCACCTGCGCCGCGCATGCGGCACGGCCCGCCTCATGCCCCCAGCGCTGGGCGCAAAACACGGCGGCCCCCAGCAACAGCAGCATGGCCAGCACAAGCAAGGGCGGCTTCATGCCAGCACCTTGCGTGCTGCTGCATACAAAGCCAGGCGCTCGGCCAGGCCGTTCACGCCACCGTTGATGCGGCGCGTAACGCGCGCCTGGTCGCCCGCGTCGGCCAGCCGGTTCAAGCCGCGCGATTGCCAGAACCAGCCCGCCGAGCGGCAAGCGGCAGTCGTTTGCTCCAGCAACTGCGGCGCGGCCAGCAAGTCCAGGCCCAGCGCCACGCCGCACGCCGCATAGTTGGCGCGCCCCGTCACCTGCAGCAAGCCGCGTCCCTTGAAGCGCACGCCATCGCCAGCAATCACATTGCCCAAGTCCGCCCGCCCTTCATAGGCCGCGCCACTGGCAAGCTCGCGCACATAGCGCAACTGTCCCGATTCGTGGCCCACCTGCGCCAGGAACGACGCCTGGCGCAGCGGCGTATCAATATCGAACTCGGCCATCGCCGCATTCAAAGGCGCCAGGAACAGCGTAGCGCGGCGGCCGGCCAAGGGCATGATCTGCATCAATTGCGCGCCTGTCACAGCATGCCCCGCACATCCTTGACTGCAGCGGCCGCATCAGCCGCCAGTTCGCCGATATCCTTGCCACGCCGCTTGTCGAACCAGCGCACGCAGGCGCCCAGCACCCACCAAGCGGGCAAGCCTGCCGCCACCATCAGCGGCGCGGCGATGAACAAAAACCCCGTGGCCGGGTCGCCGCCGTACAGGCCCGCCACGGTCTTTGCACTGTCGAACAGGCTGGGCCACCACGACAGCACGGCGGCCACGAGCACGGGACCGAGAAAGGTGGAAATGATAATGCTGGAACAAAAACGAATAAATGCCTCCTTGGTGGACTGGGGCCACATGAACATGAAGCCCAGCGACGTGGCGGCGGCGCCGGCCAGCACGGGCACGCCAAACAGTTTGATCAATGCGCCGCCGGCGGCGGTGGTTTCGAGGGCCATGGTTGCCTTTCAGGTGGTGGAAATGAAAAAACCCGCCGAAGCGGGTTTGGATGTTGCAAGCACAATCTTTATGCCACCTTCACGATTACACGGGCGCGCCCATCGTCTTCGATTGCGATGACCTTGCCGATGGCGCGCATGTATTGCTGGAGTGTCAAGTCCTCCTCATTGATAGCAGTGCCTGCGATGCCATCACCATGCTGTACCGGCACGATGAACTGGCCTGGAACTGCCCCCTGGATATTGCATGGCACCTGGCCGGCGAAAGCGATACGGTCCACCATCTGGCGCAGCGCTTCGAGTGCCGCGTCGAAGGCAAGTCCGGGAGCCTGCCGCGCTGCCCACTCTTCATCGGTATCGCCCGCGAGCGGCACTTCGCGATACACGGCAGCCTTGGCGGGAATCGCCGGCGTGATCAGGGTGAGGCCATCGTAGACGGCCTCGACAGCTGGTTGCGCCTCGCTGACCAGCTGCGATTCGACGCTACCGGGGGTACGCGTCACGGATGGCGGACGGGGGCCGAGCCGCTGCGACCATTTGTCGCCGCCTACCATGCAGGGATCGGTGGATTTCACGACAAACGAGATGGCCTCGGCCCAGCGATCGGTAAGCTTGCCATTCGCGCCGATGCCGATCAACTGACCTGGTACGATGACTGTACAGTCAGGTGCCTTGAACATGTACTCTGCATAGTCGGCGCCGCCAGCGTTGATCGTCCCGCTGACGTTAATGCTACGCCCCGTGATGGTGCTCGCATTTATAGACGCGCTACACGCCGAAGCGGAACCCATTGCCCCTGACGAAACATAGAACGTCGTGCAGTTTGGGATCCTGAGGTTAATCTTCCCCTGCGACTGGTCCCCTCCTCCTATGATACTTTCGCTCTCCATCGCTGAAATGGGGCCGACTTGTATCGCACTGGAAACGATCCGTGCCGATGAAGACAGGGTGCCTCGAACTGCTAAATCTCCTGCCCCGCTGATGACCATCAGATCAGCACTTTCCAAGTTGCTCTTGACATCAATTGCACGCAGGCGCAGGTCGTATGACACGCAGGTGTACGTGCCATTAGATGTGGGCCGACCAGATGACGTGTACCACCTGAACTGCCCCTGATACGATAAACCATTTGTCCCCCCGACCCCTAGCGCCGCCACCAGCGATGGCGATGTGCCTCCCTGATGCGCCGCACCACGCAGCATCGTGGGCGCGTCCCCGGGGGCCGGGGCGCCAGGAGTCACAAATGCAAGACTGCTGAAGCTGACGATCGGCCCAGATAAATTGCCGCCCGTCAGTGGCAGCGCATTGTACGGTCCCGCCGCAAATGCCCGATCCATTTCGTTCAATTTCTCGTTGACGTTAGGCATACCGTCATAAAATTTATCAGCCATTTAAATTCCTTCAATTTGTAGTGCGGCAGAATAAGTGTCAAAGTACGGCGTAGCCACAGCATCGATATTGCTGACCTTGCCATACAGCATGTAGTCCTGTTCTCCCAACGGATCCGGATTTTCCGGGAACAGGCTGAACAGCATCGGCTTGCCCTTGCCGTTCTCGCGCAGGATGCGCATGAAGCGGGCGCGGTCCATCGGTGTCAGGTGCGTCAGATTGATGCTCAGCTTGTCGCTAGTCGTGCCCAGCGCGGTTTTCAGGTTGCCTGCACCCGTTCGGTAATTTTCACTGCTATCCTGCGTCTGCAACTGGGCGCCGTAATCGGCGTTATATTGCGGTGACCAGTAGTTGCCCACCACCAGACGCGAGATTTCCAGGTAGCCTTCCGGGCTTTGTGGCGCAGACACGTCGATCACTATCTGGCGCACGCGCACCGGCGCGAACCATGTCACGCCGTCAGAGCCGCCGCCGCGCGGCCAGGTGTTCACACCGCCCCACTGGTAAGCGTTCCAGCCGAGCGGCAGCACACCCCAAGGATAGGATCCATGCACAGCAGCTGGACACGGGAAGATGCTGCCTGTGTCGAATACCGGCACGGCGTCGCCCGGCCGGGCATAACCGCGCACGCGCATGCGCGCGCTACTGGTCATATTGGTGGAAATCAGCGCCACGCAGGCGATGGACTCCTGTGTCGGCCATATAGCTGAAATGGTCTGCGCCGTGCCGACGGCGCGCAGCACGGCATTCTTGCTGTCGCGCTGTAGGTTGGCCGGGCCCAGTTCGCCGGTTTGACTTAATGCAGTCAACACCGCGCGATCAGCGGCATTGTCGTGGATGATGCGAAGATTTCTCATGGCAGCATTGCCCCTTCCAGGATGAGGTAAGTGGTTGGTGAAATCAACCCAGTGGTAACGCCGATAGGCTCGGTGGCGGTATATCAACAGCGCTGCCTCGGCACCATCACCTCGACTATCTCGGTACCGGACGTGTGGCGCCACATACTCCGATAGAACTCGGCGCGCCAGCGATTGGTGCCGCCGCTGGGATCGTATGACGGGTCGGAGGTTGGGCAGCCCATCACGACAGGCGGGATCAGCGGCGGGATCGTCATGACAACCCCATTTGCTACACAAGATGCGAGCGGAAACTCAACGCGCCGTCGGCGCTAGTTTCGAGGGCCATGGTTGCCTTTCAGGTGGTGGAAATGAAAAAACCCGCCGAAGCGGGTTTGTGGTGACTGCTGTTTTGCTACACGACCTTGACCATCACATAGGCCCGGCCGTCGGGTTCAATCGATATCACGCGACCGACGGCATCGAGGTACTGCGAATGCGTGAGGTCTGCCTTGCAGACGGGAATACCCATGATGCCGGCGCCGTCCTGGACCGGCACGATGTAGTCGCCCGGCTGGGCGCCCAGCACGTTCACCGGCACGCGGCCGGCGATGGCGATGCGGTCGACCTTTTGGCGCGCGACTTCCAGGGCGGCGTCGAATGCGGCCATGGCTTCGGCGTCCTGCTGCACGGCGACGTTGTGGGTGGCCAGTGCAGCACCATAGGTGGCCTGCTTTACCGCCCATTCGTCGTCGCTGTCGCCCGGCTCGGTTACCACGTCCTCGTATTCGGGTGGGTTGGTGCCAGGTACTGCCTGCTGCGCGACCACATCTTTACTGCGGAGGGGTTGAGTCGGCACAGGCCCTGCCTGGGGCGCTGGGCGCTGCCCTACGTCATTCGCCCAGGAATCACCACCAACAAACGAGGGTGCGGTCGATTTGATCGAGAACATAACGGCATCGGCCCACAGATCGGTGACCTTATTTCCCGCAGTGATACCGACAATCTGGCCTGGAGCTACGATGCCGCACATCGGGCTTTTGAAAATATATTCAGCATAGTCATTACCCATCGTATTGACCGTGCCTTTGTTATTACTGCTGCGTCCAGTGACAGTATTAGCCATTACGATCATTGCTGCGTTCGCTGTGTTACCCCAGTCCCCATCGCACCTTCGGAACCCAGCCGAATTAGACACAACCAAAATATCAGCGCCCTGCACTCCATCCTGCGCTATGGTATGGGAATAAGTCGCGGCTACTTCAGTCGGAGTACCCGCCCGAAGTCGCGGTATATAGATTTGCCCATCTCCTGAGATGGAAAGCAATGTTCCAGAGTGATTTCCAGAACCAGCATCGAAGGCCTTGAGGCGCATACGATAGCCCTGATAGTATGGTACGTTGTTACCGGCAGAAACATCCCAATGAAATGTTCCCGGATACGCAAGGCCAGCTATACCGCCTATACCCAGTGTCAGCATATTCCGATATGCGCCACCGGCCATTGTATTTTCTTCGCTGCCCGAGTTAAGGAATGATGTGCTGGTGCCACCGTTTCCAACAAATACGGTAGACCTGAACATAGTGGCTGCAGTAGATGTATTAGTCTCCGCAGGTGCAACCCCCCTGTATCTTGGCGGATAGGCCGCAGTATTTCCCGAGTCATACACCATTGTTCCAGCGGGCGTCGCTGTCACTGATACTGGCTGTGCGTATGTTGTGGCGGTAAAGCCCTGCAGACTAAATGACGCAGAACCAAACGTCCCGGCTCGGAAATTCAAGTACACCTCAAAAGTTCCGTTCACTTGCTGAAAAACCTGTATCCGCGCGTTTATCGAAATGGTGCCATTAAACGTCGAATCGTAGTAAAAGCCACCCCGGACACCCAGCATGAGGACGAAGGGGGAACTGGCGTTTGCTGCCCAGCTATCATTCAATACCCCGTCAATGCGCAGATGCTGTGCATTGGAGCTGCTATCCATGGCAAATGTGGCAATCCGATACCAGAGGTCTGTCGGGGGGTTTTGTCCAATGTAGCTGTATCCATATTTATTGGTAACGCCCACCGCCACAGGAGAATTTGTTGCAATTGGGATGTTCGGATCAAGCCACACCGGATTCATGAATCCATTCGGCCCGCCCACCGGCGACATGCCCACCTTCGGCGCATACGACGCCACCACAGCGCCGCGCCCCGCCAGCTCGTTCAAACGCTGGATAGTATCCTTCTGGCCATAGTAAAAAAAATCGCTCATTACAACTCCTCTATTTCGATGTTAGTGGCATATGCCTGTAAAGATGGCGTGGTGATGGCGGCCAGATTGGCCAGGCGGCCATACACCTGATGCGCCTGCTCCAGCTCGACATCGTCGCTGTCGGGAAACAGGCTGATGAAAAGCGGACGCGACAAGCCGTTGCCGCGCACGATGCGCCACAACTCGGCCCGGTCCAATGGCGTCATGTGATCAAGCGCCAGCGACAGCTTGCGATACATCACGCCCCGCTCCACCCTTTGTTCGCCAGCGCCATTGCGGTACTGGCTGCTGGTATCGACCGGCGTGACACCCGCGCCATACGAAGCGTTCTGTTCGGGCCGCCAGTAGGCGCCCGCCACCAGGCGCGCGGCCTCAATGTAGCCGGCAGGGTTGTCGGGGTCGCTCAGGTCAATCACCAGTTTCCTGATGCTGCGCATCTGGAACCAGCAACGGGCGTAGGTACCGCCGCCGTAACTATAGGCATTCAAGCCCAGCGGCAGTGCCCCCCAATCCCACATGCCCAGCCTCGCATACTCACATGCTGGCATGACACCCGTATCGAATGCAGACGCGACGTCGCCAGGCTCGACGTAGCCGCGCACGCGGATGGTAGCCCCTGAGGTCAGGTTGCAAAACGGCAGGGCCGCGCCACCGACGATTTCTGGAATCAACCAGATCGCCGTGATGGTCAGCGTCGCACCTACCGAACGCAGCACTGAAGATTTACCTTCGCGCTGCAGGTTGTTCGGTCCCAATGCACCAGCCTGGCTGGATGCCGTCAACACCGCGCGATCACCGGCGTTGTCGTAAATGATGCGCAAGTTGCTCATGCGTCCCCCTGCACTGGCCAAACGATGGCATCAAGCTCTTCGAAGGAAGTCGCGGCGGCGATCTGTCCACGCAACTGAAGAGCAATCGCGAACGCCTCGGCAACGTGCGCCCCCAGCGCGGCGCCGACGGCGATCATTCCGGCCGCATCGAGTGTCAGGTTGGTGTTATCAGACAAGATCCAGTCGATGCTATATGGCTGGCCGGCAGCCTGCGCCATCAGGGCCAGCTGCGCGGCTCCAACGATGCGGTCCTTGTCAGCCTGATACATGGCGCCACAGCAAACAAAATCCGCAGACTCGGCAAGCGCGCGCACCTGCTTGATGCGCTCCCAGGTAGCAGCCTTGACGCTATCCAGCGTTCTTGCATCTATCCATATGTCTGCCTTCGCATCGTATTCGTGATGCTCGCTGGGCTGGGGCTGTATCGTCCTTCCTGTGCGCTCGTTTGTTTGAGTGCCGTCACTGTTGACAATGATTGTTTCCATTAAAAATTCCTTGCGATCACAATCGCCTGACATTGTTTAACATAGAGCTTGCCTCTGTCTGCAGCGGTAAGGTAAGCATTGGTGCCGGAAACGCCGAACTGGACGGTGTCACCCACGTTGATGTCCAAGGTAAGTCCGTAGACGGTTGCGGCAGGGCCATCGCCGCCCTGCCGCTCCTGGACTCCGCTCATCCAGAGCCAGTTCCCGCCATTGATGCGGTACCAGATGCTCAGTTGATCGTCGACCACCGCCGTGCAAACGATTGAAAAGAAAACGGTGCCAGAGCGGATACGGAGCGCGGCAGGCCACTCTGGAGCGTTGTGCTTGAACAGTACTTCCAGATTCGTAAATACAGCCGCGGAATTGAGCGACGAAGCCTCAATGAATACTCCGGATGCGGACGACTGCAGGGAAATCGATGGATAACCGGGTTCAAAAAATGCCGTTGCAGCGGAGGCAGTGCCAACAGACACGCGCGCAGATGAAAGGTCGCCAGAGAATGTACCTTTCACAGCGTCCAGCTCACCGGAAAATTTTCCTTTGGCTGCATCCAACACACCGGCAAAACTGCCCTTCGCCGCTTTTAACTCTCCCGAGAAGGTGCCCTTGACGCCGTCCAGGTTGCCGCTAAAAACGGCGCTGCCATTGACGATGGAAAATCCTGGCGCGTAGATATTTCCTGCCGCATCGATTTGCACATACTTTCCCAGCGCTGGATTGCCAAACAGCAATCCGTTCTCGCTCAGGTGGAAGCCGCTACCGCCATTGCTTGGCCATGCATAGGCATTATTGGGATAACCACTACCGCCATGCAGCGTCGCGCTGTAGATATCGCCTGCCGTCACCTTGCCAAGATCAGCACTGATCGCGCTCAACTGCCCCACCTTGAGCGCATTCAAATACGGCGCCGACCACTTGGTGGTGCCGCTGGCCGGATTGAAAATTCCGTCCGAACGGTACAGCGATTCGCCGGCGCCAAACAGCGGCGGCGAACCTTCCCACACCGTGCCGGCGCCCCAGGTATCAATCGGCGGATAGGATGTTGCGCCCTGCGTGCTGAGCGTCGCTGGCGCGCTGGCCAGTGACAGCAAACTGGTCTTGCTGTAGCAGATCCGTGCCGAGTTTCCCGTCACGCCGTCGAAAATCTTGCTGACCGTCTGGCTAGCCGTGTAAGTCAGGCCGTCGGCCACGATGCTGGCCGTGACCGTCACGCTGTCGCCCACCATGCCGGCATATGTCAGCGTGGCCACGTTGCCGACGCGCGTCAGCACGCTGGCGTTGCTGGCGGTGAATGTCACCTGGCCCTGCATATTCACCAGGCCTGCCGTGAAATCGATGCTGGCAGGAGCGGCAATTGTCGTGGCGGCCACCTTGAACGCCTGCGCTGTGGCGGCCAGCAGCAGCACGCGGTCGTTGGCCGGTGCGAAGCGCGGCACGGTATTCATGATCAGCCTGTCGCGTTCCCCCACTATCGCGCTCATGCCAGCACCCCCACCGTCACTCGGCCCGTCAGCCAGAAACGCGACAGCATCACCACCACGCCCGGCACGCCGTCCTGCAAGCCAAAGCGTTCAGCGCGCAATTGCACGGGCTGCCCCAGTTCCAGCATCATCATCTCGGGTTCTCCATCAAATTCGTAAATGGTGCGCGGTACCTTGCTCAAGGCCAGGCGCCGCTGCGCTTCCGCGCGGGCATCGGCCCGCGTCTTCAGGCACGTATCGATCTGCACCGGGTCGTCGGAGAGGCGGTAACGCGTGCGCACCGCCGCGTCGACCACCGTCTCCGTCAGCCATTCCGTGGCATACAAATCCGCATGCGCGGGCGGAATGCTGGTCGTCAGGGCGGCTTGCAGCGTCCAGTTCCGGTCGAAGCCGATCTTCACGGCGGCCGTCACCGGAAGACGCTGCGCGGGACGCAGCGAGCGTTCGCGCATCTGCTCCGGACCGATCGCCACAGGCACGCCGGCGGCCGGCAACGCGATCTGCACCAGGCGCAACTGGCCGGTGCGCGACATGATCGCCTGGGCGCCCACGCTGGCCGCCAGTTGCTGAATCGCCTGCGCCTGGTTCGTGCGATCCGCTACATACAACCCCACCGGTTGCGGGTGGGACGCATCGAAAGCGGTCAGGTTGTCCAAGTCCAGGTCAGCCAGGGTAAAACGGTCGGCTGCCTTGCCATAGGCCGTGGCGATGCGCTGCACCAGCGGCGCGATGCGCGGCGCATAGCCGCCGCCCTTGTCACCCTGCACGCTGGCCGTGATCGTGGTGGAAAACGGATCGGTAGTCAGGTTGAAGCGACCCGCCTGGTTATTCAAGGCCACAGCAATCGGCTTGCCGTTGGTGCGCACTTCAAACGTCGATTCGACCGCGCCAAGAAAACCGTACTCCAAAGTGGCGGGATTGGTCAGCAAGGGCGTCACGTTGTGGCACTCGCCGAAGGGTATCGGCAGGATGGCGTCCTTGTTCGGCGTCGTGCCACCCAGCTTCGCCTCGGAAATCGGCGTATTCAGGCGCTGCAGCTTGTCGCGCAGTACCAGGTTGACCGACTCGCGCCCCGCACTGGCCACGTCGGCGATGATGCCGTCGAAGACCAGCCGGAAGTCGGCGCGTGGCCACGATGCATCGCCGGCCCAGGCCTTGAGCGGCCGGTTCATCCAAACGTCGTCCAGCCAGCCATCGAGCGCGCCGTCGGCGTTATCAAGTTCGATATCGCCGCCCGACAACCCCGCCTCGCCGGACAGGCTGACCTGTTCCGTGAAGGCCAGGCCGCCCTTGGCCAGCGGCTGGTACGCGGTATTCGCCGGCACCTCAAGCGGCCCGGTCACGTAGGGCCGCGAAGCGATATACCGCGTCACCTCGCTGCCGGCCACATTCACCTGCGCCTCGATCAGCACCATGCGGATGGCCGACGGGCTTTGCAGCCATTCCTGAAATTGCGCATCGGTCATGCGTATTCTCCTTTCACTGCATTGGCCCAGGCGGATGCCCGGGACGATTTGTCCACGCCATCGACCACCGTCCTGGCGGCATTGGCGTTCGATTCAAAGGTGGCCTGGATGGTGGCGCCCGTTTGCGCCCGCTGGTCGGCGCGCAAGCCTTCCAGCTCCACGCGCATGGCCTGGTTGTCTTCGCGCAGGCCACGGATTTCGGCCATCAGTACGTCGGAGCCGACGTTCGCCGCCGACGAGTAGCGCACGGGGTCGAAGACCGCCGCTGTCACGGGAGAAGTCATCGCGGCAAGCGCGACCACCACGGGAGGATTATTCAGTTTCACGCCCAGGTCCGCCGCACCGCCCATCGCCGCCCGCAGGCCGGCAATGGCCTGTGCCACCGTCAGCACGCTGTCGTTGATGGTGATCAAGCCCGATACCTGGGCATTGAGCGCATCCAGGCTGGCCTGCTGCACGTCGACCTGCGCGGCAGCCCACTTCAACGCTTCCTTGTTCGCTTCCACCACGCGGGCATAATCGGCCGCATAGCGGGCGTCGGAAGCGTTGACCACTTGCGACGCCGTCAAAAATGCCTGCTCGGCGGCGGACAGCCCCGATTGCGCCGTGGTATCGCCCGCATTCGCGGCAGCCAGGGTCTTCTCGAACTGCGCCCGCGCCTCGGCGTACTTTTGCTCCGGCGTGAGCGTCGACTGTGCGCCCAGCGCCATGCTGGCATTGAGCCCGTTCAAGGTCGTCACCCACGATTTCGATTTCTCCAGCGCCGACTTGGCCGCCGCAGATTCCGTTTCATAAGCCTTGGCCAGCGCATCCTTTGCACTGGTCACCGCCTTGACAGCCTGGATCTGGTCGAACAATCCGCGATTACTATCGGCGATGCTGGCGCGCTGAGCAGCCAGCAGCTGCGCTTCAGTTTTCGTCAGTTCGTTCAACTGCTGCTGCATATCCTTGCGTTCGCTGGCGATGTCGCTGGCCGACTTGCTCACTTCGGCCAGCTCGCCGGTAACGGCGGCTAGGTCGGCCGCATAATCGGCAGCGGTCTTGAACGGCTCAGCAAGGGCCAACAAGGATGCGTACAGCTCTGCAGCCCCATTCCGGCCCGTTGCCACGCCATCGGCAGCCGACAGTACTGCAGCCTTGAAGCCATCCATCGTCGTCACTCCAGCCAGACCCAGTTTGCCCATGGTCTCATTGACCGACTTGGTAATCGGCGCCAGACGTTCCGCTTCGGTCAGGAAGTTTTCCACGAAAAACCCCGTACCACTTGTGAGTTTGTCGATGCCACCAGCCGCGTCGATCAGATGTTCGCTCAACTTCACAGCGCCCAGGCCTGTCGTATTGAACGATCTGCCCAGTACGGCCAGCACATCCGTCACTTGCATGTAGTCATTCGCAACGCGCGCCAAGGTTTCCAGATAACCCTCGCCGACCTTCTGGTACTGTTCCAGGCCGCCCATACCAAACTTGGCCATATCGTCGCCCAGCTTGGAGAATGCGGCTTCCAGCGCTTTCTGAATCTCGTCGCCCTTCAGGTCCTTCAGCGAGATCTTTCCCAGATCGACCACGAAGGACCTCAACCGCGCGTTGAATGCATCACCGCCCATTCCCAGCATGCCGGCTGCCGCCTTGACGGTGTCGGACAGACCGAGGATGACTTTGCTGAACTGATCGTTTGCTTCGCGGTCAAGGCTACTCAAGGCCGTACGTTTCTTATCACTGGAAAACCAGCCACCCGACGTCTTGGTATCCGTGTACTGACTGGCCGATACGCCTCCCGCCTGAATGCTGTCCAGCGTAGCCTTGTTCAACATCAGGCCCGTGTCGATCGTCGTCGTTTTACCGCCGAAGATAGAGCCAAGGATTCCGCCCGTGATTTTTCCTACCAGGCCCCCCGTCAGCTTATCGAGTGTCAAGCCAATGACGCCGCCCGTGATGGCAACGCCAAGTGCGGAAGAGCCAAACGTCGCCGCGCTGCCCTTGCTATCCGGCGCCATGGCGCCCGTCACGCCGGAATTGCGCACCAACAGTCCGCCCAAGCCACCAATGCCCGCTGCCACCTGGCGCAGCGAGTAAGCCATCGAGGCGGAGTACGCAAGCCCGAGTCCGGAGTTTTTCTCCATGATTTCCAGCGAATTCGCAATCGAATTACTCTTTGCGCTGCTGTCGCCCAATACCGTGCCCGTGCCAGTTGCCGCCTGCCGGTCCTTGGCCGAAGTATCGGCACCACCACCGCCGGAAACGGCGACGCCGATGGCCATCAGCATGCCGGCCACCATGGCGAATGCGCCGATATTGGCTGGAAATGGCGCAGCCAGCGAAGCGGCAAGGGCCGACGTTCCGTAGGCGCTGGACTTGGCCGCTTCCGCAGCAGCCACCGGAGCGACAGATGCAGCAGTACTGGTAACTTCCGCAGTCGTCGCTGCTGTTTTCGCCGTTGTCATCAGGGTGATATTCGTCAGCTTTTCAAACAGCGACTTGGCATTCATGGCGAATTCATAGGCGCGAAAACCCTTTTCCACCTTTTCCATAACTTCATAGCCAGCCGAGTGCTCCTTGAAGTAGCCTTTCGCCGCCGTGGCCATTTCGCGGTATTGCCTGACCGTCGACATGTGTTTTTTGTCTTGTGCCTTGTCCTTGTCTTTGTCGGTCTTTGCCTCGCCCATCTCCTTGGAAAAAGTAAAATCGATATCATCCTGCGCCTTCGTGAATCCCAGCAAGGCAGTGGTCATTTTGCCGATGGTGTCGCCGACCTTGCCAAAAGCCGTCTCAAGTTTTTCAGCGAACGTCTTGGCAAATTCACCGGCCTCCTTCCACTCCGCCTCGCTATATTTGCGCGTGGGCGCCGCCGGTACCGCCTTTGCCTTGACATCGGCAGCCTCTTTACCCGCAGTGTCCAGCTTGTCCTGGCGCTGCTCTTCAAACGCAAACGCGCCATATTTGGCGCCTGCGCCGGCTGTGGCAGCGCTACCTGCGGCGCGGAAAGCCGCCAGCCGCGTATAGGCATTGCCCAGACCGTTGACCACCTTGAATACATCGGCCAGCGACTTCGCCTCGCCGGCATTCCATGCACCGAGGGCCTTCGACGCGGCGGTGGCCTCACGCGCCTGCTCCGCCTGAGCGCGCAACAATAGCGCCGACGATTCCGTCTCAGTATTGGCTACCTTCAGGCTCTCGGCCGCAGCCAGGCTGGCCTCGCTGATTGCTTTCAGCACTTGCACCGTATCCGTTGCCTTCGTCAAATCGATGACAAGTTTTAATTCTGTTATCTCTGGCATGTTTGGCCCATAAAAAAGGCCGCGCATGGCGGCCGGGTTGGAAAATGCGGGTCAGCCCGCCGCATGCTGGTGCGACAAAAACAGCGCGTCGAGCTGGTCCAGCAACTGGTGCTCGAACGGCTCGATGGCGATGGCGTGGCGCGCCTGCCAGGCGAGGATTTCCGTGCTGGCGATGGGGTTGACGGCCATGCCGTTCTGCCGCTTGCGGTTCAATTGCGCGAACCATTCCCACACGTGGGCCAGCTCGAACGGCATCGGCGGCATCGCCTCCTCGGGCGGTGCGCGGTACAGCGGATGGCGCCGGGCGGCGTCGATATGCTCGCCCTTGGCATGGCCATCGGCCGCCCGCGCGCCGCGCTCGAACTGGTGCCCGGCGTAGCGCAGCAGGCTGGCCGTCAGAGTTTCAAAAAATTCGACTCGTTTTCCAGCGCGGTGGTCACTTTTTCCTGCCAGGTCGGGTATTTTTCAAAGGCCGCTTCCAGCAGCGCCGGATCGAGCGGCACGGGTGCGCCGTTGCTCGTGAAGCCATACCAGCCCGTGACCACGGCCAGTGCCAGGCGTTTCTGGTTGCCGTCAATGGCTTGCACCAGCAGTTCCGCGCCTTCGTCGGTGGAGGCGTCGATGGCCGTCTTGCGACGTGCCGACTTCTTGTAGCCTTCGGCGCGCACGGCGTTGTTGGCGACGCGATATTGCTCACTGTTCTTGCCGACGATGGTCAGGCCGGCCACCGCTTCGCCATCCGCGTCGAAAATGACGGGCACGTCGAAGGTGACGGGAGTAGCCGCCGCGTGGATGTTGCCGATGTCGAAACCTGCCTGGATTTTTTGTGCGTTGTTCATATGTGCTGCTTTCTGGATGAATTAAAGGTAAAAAAGGCCGCCACGAAGGCGGCCCCGGTGCAGGCGCTAGCCGCTTACAGCGCGCTGTCCTGGATGGTCAAGGTGGTCGCTTCATGCTGCGCGTCCGTGCCCTTGTAGCGCAGGACGTCGAAGGCGCAGGTGACGATCTTGTTTTTCTCGCCGTCGTCGATCTTGGCCGAGGTGATCTTGATGCGGCCCATGGCCAGCGCCAGCACGTCAGCGGTCGGCGCCGTGCCCGACGCCATGGCGTAGGCCAGCGGGATTTCCGTCTCGGACTTGAAGTAGTCGAGATAGGTAGCGTCCTGCAGCAGCACCGTGAACTGGCCCGAACCCATCACCTTGCCGCGCGATGCGGCCGTGGCGTACTTCGAGCCGATCACCGGATCGACCTTGACCTGGCCGTCCAGTGAGACGGACATGCCGGTGCAGATCTGCGACGGGATGCCGTTCACCGACAGCATGGCCGTGGCGCCCGAGAATTTGCCGGTGCCCGGCGCGGCCAGCGGCGTGGGGAAATAAGGCGCGGCCGTGGTCGGACCTTCCGCCTTGCCCATCAGGGTGAAGTCCAGGCTGGTGATGCCGTTCGGCTGCACGGCGATATCCATCTTGCTGACCAATTGATCGACGAAGCTGCGGTGCACGCCGATCTTCGGATCCTGCACTTCGGCCGTGAACCAGTCGGTGGTATGACCGGTCAACGGGGTAAAACTGCGTTTGCCGACCGCCGCCACGCCGACCGAATCGCCGGCCGCCTTGACGATCATGGCGGTACCGTCCATGAACTGGCCATTCAGGTTGGTGGCCGTGACCGACGTGACGAAGAAGTTCTTCGCGTTGTTGGCGGCTGCCGGCGCCGTCATGCCGGTGATGCGCACAACGCTGCCGGCGCGGAAACCTTCCGCCAGCCAGGAGCCGGCGCTGCGGGTCAGGCCGGAGGCAGCGGCCGCGATGGTGGTTTGCGCGGCAGCGACGCCGCCCGCCGTGAAGTCGCGGCGCAGCAGCGCCGCCATCAGCGGCGCATACGTGCCGCACGCTGCTTCGGCCTTGATGGCGCCCGTGGTGCGGAAGTTGCCCAGGCGGGTATCGCCCTGCTGCTGGCTGGCGTCGATTTCGGCGCTCGCGTATTTGTCCGCTTCCGTGTCGAAGGTGGCCGTGACGCGGGGATAAATCTGGCCGCCGCCGGCGGCGGCCTTGCTGCCTTCGGCGCTTTGTTTGCTGATAACGATCAAGCTGTCGATGCCGTTTGCTGTCGATGCCATAGTTGTAAAACCTTTCGTGGGATAAAAAAAGACCGCCAGCGGCGGTCTTGGTGAAGGAACTGCGAATAATCGGGAAGACATATGAAAAACCCGCACGCGGTGAGGCGGCGGGCTGGCGTCCGGATGGCGTGGGGCCATGCCGGATGGAAGGTGGGCGAAGGGACCATGAAGGCCGTTCGCTGCGCTGAGTTCCCCTATCGGTGTCGCGCTGGAAGCGCGTCTATTACGAGTGGAGAAGCATGTGGTGTACTGCGGTATTCGCTGTGTTGCAGTTGCTGCGTGATCGAGACTCTATTCTAGGGGGCTTTTTTTCATCGCCGGGCATATTGCAAAAACTTTTTAGTGACCGAGGCGGCGCATGGCGCGGGCGCCGTGCGACTGGAAGATGCCTTCCAGTTCGCTGACCATGTCCTTGATGCGTTCGAGTTCGAAGCCGCCGGAGCAGCTGATGGCCGCTTCGCCGCCGCCGTGGCAAGCCTGGCAGACGACAGGTGCGCCGGCCTGCATGGCAGCGACGACGCCCGTACCATGGCAAACCTTGCATTTGCTGTCGAGCCAATGCGCGAGCGACGCTTCGGCCACGCGGCGGTACAAGGTATTGGCTGCCTGCGCATCCCAGGCAGTGTGCGCCTTGACCCAGCGCCGCGCGCGGCCCTTCTGCGTCACGGCCGCCGTCCAGGCGCGCAGCAACTGCGCCAGGTTGCCCGCATTGCCTTCAAACAGGCGGCTGACGGTGCCGTCCGCATATTTGACGCGGCACAGCAAGGCGCCCATGTCGCCGACCAGTGCGGCGGCCGCGATCACGTCCAGGTCGTGGTGGACGGCATCGTCGCGCAAGTTCTGCGACGACAGCGATGCGATGAATTTTTCTGCAAACCCCATGATTTCTCCTCGTTGATACTAATCGTTGTTCTGTGCCGGGCCAAACAGCGCCGCCACCAGCGGATCGCGGCGCGCCGTGCCGCGTGTCCAGCTGGCCGTGCGGCGCACTTGCGGCGGCAGTTCGGCCCAGCCATCGACCTCGTCATCCTGCTCGCCCAAGGCGTACAGGGCGGGCCGCTGGCGCCCCGGTTCCGTGCAGTGGCGCTGCGCCAGGTGGATCTGTCCCATCCCACACATGTGGCGCAAATAGCGGCTCATGGTGCCCGCATCGAGTCCCAGCAAAGCGGACAACTGCGCCGCGCTGGCCTGGCCCTGCTCGCGGATGTATTGCGCGATGCGGGCGATATGCAGCTGCGACTTCTTGCTGCGTCCCTGTAACTGGCGCCCCTGACGTGGCGCCGTCCTGCTTTCCACCAATTGACTGCTGTTCAACATCTGCCTGACCTCCCGTGGTGTCGCCAACCGGCAGACGCTGTAGTGCGTTTGCGACAGGCAACGAGTGGACTTTATCAATCGCTAATGTTAAAGTCAAGCATTTGGTAATTTATCAAACGGTAAATTTCAGGTTTAATGTGGAGATGAATATGTATCAATACAGACGCGACCGCCTGCTGGCCCTGATCCGCGAACACTACGACAACACGCGCAAAAAAATTTCCGACGTCAGTGGCTGGAGCGAGGCGCGCATCTCGCAAATCCTCTCGCCCACCTACCGCGAGGGACGCGCCTTCAGCGAAAAGATCGCGCGCAAGCTGGAAGCGGACTTGCAGCTGGGCAGCATGTATTTCGACCAGGGCGCGGCGCCCGACCAGGCGGCGCTGGCGGCACGCGCGCTGGCCGGCGTGCAGGCCGTGGTGGTAGAAGATGGCGAGGATGAACGCTTCTACCCGATCCGCAAGGTGAAACTGCGCCTGTCGGCAGGCATCACGGGCTTTGCCATCGAACCGGAAACGCACGACGGCAGCACCATCAGCGTGCCGCGCAGCTGGGTCGAACGCAATGGCTACCACCCAGAAAAACTGGTGGCGATCAAGGTCAAGGGCGAGAGCATGGAGCCGGCCCTGTACGAGGACGACGTGGTGATCATCAATACGGCCGACAACCGGCCGGCCGATGGCATTGTGTTTGCCATCAATTACGAAGGCGAGCCGGTGGTCAAGCGCATGGCGCGCGATATCGGCGAATGGTGGCTGACGTCGGACAACCCCGACCAGCGCAAATACCACCGCAAGCTGTGCCGCGGCAATGAATGCCTGATCGTGGGCAGGGTCGTGCGCAAGGAAAGCGACCGCATTTGAAAGCGAAATTTATCGATTGATAAACTTCACTTTCAATTGGACGTTTACGCCAGCGCTGCCTGGATTTGCTGCAGCGCGGCCGGGTCGTCCATCGACGTCAGGTCGCCCGGGCTGCGCCCTTCGCAGATAGCCTGGATCGAACGGCGCAGCAGCTTGCCCGAACGCGTCTTCGGCAGCTGCGGCACGAACAGCACGCGCGCGGGCCGCGCCACGGCGCCCAGCTGGCGGTCGACGACGGCCATCACTTCGCGCTCCAGCATGGCTTTCGCTTCAACGCTGTCGAAGCCCTGCGGGTCCTTCAGGATCACGAAGGCCATCGCCACCTGGCCTTTGAGCTTGTCCTCCACGCCCACGACGGCCACTTCCGACACGTTCGGATGGCTGGTGATGCTTTCCTCGATTTCGCGCGTGCCCAGGCGGTGGCCGGCCACGTTGATCACGTCATCGGTGCGGCCCAAAATAAAGTAATAGCCATCCGCATCGCGCAGGCCCCAGTCAAACGTGGAATACACTTGCCGGCCGCTGAAAGTGGACCAGTAGGTGTCGACGAAACGCGCATCGTCGCCGTAGACCGTCTGCATGCAGCCCGGCGGCAGCGGGCCTTCCAGCACCAGCACGCCCTTCTCGTTGGTGCCGCACTCCTCGCCCGTCGCTTCGTTGAGCAGCTTGACCTGGTAGCCGTACATGGCCAGGCCGGGACTACCCAGGCGCGTCGGCGTGTCCGCCACGCCTTTTGCCACCGAGAGGATCGGCCAGCCCGTCTCCGTCTGCCAGTAGTTGTCGATGATGTCCACTTTCAGCTCATCGGCGATCCATTGCGACGTGGTTTCATCGAGCGGTTCGCCCGCCAGGTACAGCGCCTTCAATGACGACAGGTCGTATTTGCGCATCAGTTCCACCGGATGCTTGCGCAGCACGCGGATGGCCGTCGGCGCCGAGAACATGCGCGTGACCTTGTATTTCTCGACGATGCTCCACCAGATGCCCGCATCGGGACAGATGGGCAAGCCCTCGTACAGGATGGTGGCCATGCCGGCGATCAGCGGGCCGTACACGATGTAGGAATGGCCCACCACCCAGCCGATATCCGAGGTGGCAAAGAAGGTTTCGCCGGGCTTGCCGCAAAACGTGTATTGCATCGACGACGCCAGCGCCACCGCGTAGCCGCCCACGTCGCGCTGCACGCCCTTTGGTTTACCCGTCGTGCCCGAGGTGTACAGCACATACGACGGCTCGTTCGCTTCGAGCCAGGTGACGGGCACCTGCGCGTCCAGGTGCTGCTCGCGCAGTGTCGCGTAATCGACGTCGCGGCCCGGCGTCAGTTCCATCGGCACCAGGTGGCGGTCGACCAGCAGTACCTGCTGCGGCTTGTGCGCGGCGATGCGGATGGCTTCGTCGAGCAGCGGCTTGTAGGCAATCGCCTTGCCATTGCGCGAACCCGCATCGGCGGAAAACACCAGCTTGGGCTGCGCATCGTCGATGCGGCTGGCCAGGCTGTTGGCGGCAAAGCCGCCGAACACCACGGAATGCACGGCGCCGATGCGCGCGCAAGCGAGCATGGCGAACGCCGCCTCGGCGATCATCGGCATGTAGATCAGTACGCGGTCGCCCTTGACGACGCCCAGCGACAGCAACATGGCGGCGCAGCGCTCCACTTCGCGCTGCAGTTCGCGAAAACTGTAGCTGCGCTCCGTGTTCGTCTCGGTGGAAATGGCGATCAGCGCGGCGGCATCGCCCTGGCTATCCACCCAGCGGTCCACGGCGTTGTGGCACAAATTGGTGGTGCCGCCGACAAACCACTTGGCGAACGGCGGGCGGGAATAATCGAGCACTTGCGAAAACGGGGTATGCCAGTCGATCTTGTCCGCTTCCTCGCGCCAAAAAGCATCAGGCGTGTCGATCGAGCGTTGATAAAATGCTGCGAAATCCATGTCTCCTCCGGTATGCGTGCATTCTTGTATCGGGGCCTGGCCGAACTGGCCTGGCCACCGCTTGTGTGCATCGCCTGCGTGCCATCCGCCTGCGTATTTTTCCTAAAACGCGTCGCCGGGAACGCGCACAGTCCCTTCCATCAGCACGCGTGCGCTGCGGCTCATGATGGCCTTGGTGACGCTCCACACGCCATCGGCCAGCGCCGCTTCCGCGCCCACCATCAGGGTGCCGGACGGGTGGCCGAAGCGCACCGAATTGCGGGGGCCGCCGCCGGCCGCCAGGTTGACCAGGGTGCCGGGGATGGCCGCCGCCGTGCCGATGGCGACAGCGGCCGTGCCCATCATGGCGTGATGCAGTTTGCCCATGGACAGGGCGCGCACCAGCAGGTCGATCTCGCCCGCTGCCACCTGCTTGCCGCTGGATGAGACATAGCCGGCCGGCTTGGCGACAAACGCCACTTTCGGCGTGTGCTGGCGCTTCGCCGCCTCGTCAAGATGTGCGATGAGGCCCATGCGTAGCGCGCCATGCGCGCGGATGGTCTCGAAACGGGCCAGCGCGGCCGGATCGCCATTGATGGCGTCCTGCAGTTCCGTGCCCGTGTAGCCGATGGCGTCCGCGTCGACAAAAATCGTCGGGATGCCGGCGTTGATCATCGTGACTTTCAACACGCCGATGCCGGGCACGTCGAGGTCATCAACCAGGTTACCGGTAGGGAACATGGCACCGCCGCCGCCCTCTTCCTCCGCGGCCGGATCGAGGAATTCCAGTTTTACTTCGGCGGCCGGGAAAGTCACGCCATCGAGTTCGAAATCGCCGGTTTCCTGTACTTCGCCATTCGTCATGGGCACATGGGCGATGATGGTCTTGCCGATATTGGCTTGCCAGATGCGCACCGTGGCGATGCCGTTTGCAGGCACGCGAGCTACGTCAATCAGGCCGCTGGCAATGGCGAACGAACCGACGGCGGCCGACAGGTTGCCGCAGTTGCCGCTCCAGTCGACAAACGGCTTGTCGATGGAGACCTGGCCGAACAGGTAGTCGACGTCGTGTTCCGGCTTGCTGCTTTTCGCCAGGATCACCGTCTTGCTGGTGCTCGACGTGGCGCCGCCCATGCCGTCGATCTGCTTGCCGTACGGGTCGGGGCTGCCGATCACGCGCAGCAGGAGCGCATCGCGCGCCGCACCCGGCACTTGCGCGCTGGCGGGCAAATCCTGCAGGCGGAAGAACACGCCCTTGCTGGTGCCGCCGCGCATGTAGGTGGCGGAAATTTTAATTTGAGGGGTCTGGGTCATGGAGTTTCCTGAAAAGCCGGGCAGCGCGCGCCTGCACGCCACCCGGTGAATGACGAACTGCTTACGCGGCCTTGGACGACTCGAGGAAATCCTGGGCAAACCTTTGCAGCACGCCGCCGGCCTCGTAAATCGACACCTCTTCCGCCGTATCGAGGCGGCAGGTAACGGGCACTTCGAGCGTTTCGCCGTCCTTGCGATGAATGACGAGGGTCAAGGTGGAGCGCGGCGTGCGCTCGCCTACGACATCATAGGTTTCGCTGCCATCGAGGCCCAACGTCTTGCGGTTCACGCCAGGCAGGAATTCCAGCGGCAAGACGCCCATGCCCACCAGGTTGGTACGGTGGATGCGCTCGAACCCTTCGGCCACGATGGCTTCCACGCCGGCCAGGCGCACGCCCTTGGCGGCCCAGTCGCGCGAGGAGCCCTGGCCGTAGTCGGCGCCGGCGATGATGATCAATGGCTGCTTGCGCTCCATGTACACCTCGATGGCTTCCCACATGCGCGAGATTGTGCCTTCCGGCTCGATGCGCGTGAGCGAACCGGCCTTCACCTTGCCATCCTCGATGACCATCTCGTTTTTCAGGGTCGGATTGGCAAACGTGGCGCGCTGCGCCGTCAAATGGTCGCCCCGGTGCGTGGCGTAGGAATTGAAATCTTCTTCCGGTAAGCCCATTTTCGCCAGGTATTCGCCGGCCGCGCTATCGAGCATGATGGCGTTCGATGGCGACAAGTGGTCGGTCGTGATGTTGTCGCCCAGGACGGCCAGCGGACGCATGCCTTTCAAGGGGCGTGCGCCAGCCAGCGCGCCTTCCCAGTACGGCGGACGGCGGATATACGTCGTCTGCGGACGCCAGTCGTACAGGGGGCTGACCTTGACGCCGTCGTCCGCCTGCGCGGCGAACATCGGAATGTACACCTTGCGGAACTGCTCCGGCTTGACGCTGGAAGCGACGATGGCGTCGATTTCCTCGTCCGACGGCCAGATATCTTTCAGCAAAATCGGCTTGCCGTCCGCGTCATGGCCCAGCACATCCTTCTCGATATCGAAACGGATGGTGCCGGCGATCGCGTAGGCCACCACCAGCGGCGGCGAGGCAAGGAAAGCCTGCTTCGCGTACGGGTGGATGCGGCCGTCGAAGTTGCGGTTGCCCGACAGGACAGCCGTGGCGTACAGGTCGCGCGACACCACTTCTTCCTGGATGACGGGGTCAAGCGCGCCCGACATGCCGTTGCACGAGGTGCAGGCGAAAGCCACGACGCCAAAGCCCAATGTTTCGAGCTCCGGCATCAGGCCCGCTTCCTGCAGATACAGTTCCACGGTTTTCGAGCCGGGCGCCAGCGAGGATTTCACCCACGGCTTGCGGGTCAAACCAAGGCGGTTCGCATTGCGCGCGATCAAACCGGCGGCGATCATGTTGCGCGGGTTGTTCGTATTGGTGCAGCTGGTGATGGCCGCGATGATGACGGCGCCGTCCGGCATCTTGCCCGGCTCGTTTTCCACCACGCCGGAAATGCCGCGCGCGGCCAGTTCAGACGTCGGCACGCGGTTGTGCGGATTCGACGGACCGGCGATATTGCGCACGACGGACGACAGGTCAAAGCTCAATACGCGCTCATACTGCGCGTCGACCAGGCTGTCGGCCCACAGGCCCGTTTCTTTGGCATACAGCTCCACCAGTTTCACCAGTTCGTCGTCGCGGCCCGTCAGTTTCAGATATTTGATGGTTTGCGCGTCGATGTAGAACATGGCGGCCGTGGCACCAAATTCCGGCGCCATGTTGGAAATCGTGGCGCGGTCGCCCAGGGTCAGGTGCGACGCGCCTTCGCCAAAGAATTCCAGGTAGGACGAGACGACCTTCTGCTTGCGCAGGAATTCCGTCAGCGCCAGCACCGTGTCCGTGGCCGTGATGCCAGGCTGCGGCTTGCCCGTCAGCTTGACGCCGATGATGTCGGGCAAGCGCATCCACGAGGCGCGGCCCAGCATCACGCTTTCCGCTTCCAGGCCGCCCACGCCGATGGCGATCACACCCAGCGCGTCGACCATCGGCGTATGCGAATCCGTGCCCACCAGGGTGTCGGGATAGGCCACGCCATCCTGCACCTGGATCACGGGCGACATGCGCTCAAGATTGATCTGGTGCAGGATGCCGTTGCCGGGCGGGATCACGTCAACGTTTTTAAAGGCTTTCTTGGTCCAGTCGATGAAGTCGAAACGGTCTTCGTTGCGGCGGTCTTCGATGGTGCGGTTCTTGGCGAAGGCGTCGGGGTCGAAACCGCCGCATTCGACGGCCAGCGAGTGGTCGACCACCAGTTGCGTCGGCACGACCGGGTTGACCAGGGCCGGGTCGCCGCCCTGGGCCGCGATGGCGTCGCGCAAGCCGGCCAGGTCGACCAGGGCCGTCTGTCCCAGGATGTCATGGCAGACGACGCGCGCGGGGAACCATGGGAAATCGAGGTCGCGCCGGCGTTCGATGAACTGGCTCAGCGAAGCATTCAATGTCGCCGGGTCACAGCGGCGCACGAGGTTTTCGGCCAGCACGCGCGAGGTGTAGGGCAAGGTGGCGTAGGCGCCTGGCTGGATCGCATCGACGGCGGCGCGCGTGTCGAAGTAGTCTAGCTGGGTGCCCGGCAAGGATTTGCGGTGCAGGGTATTCATCGGGGTAGTCAATGCAGTACTCATTATTTGCGGTCCTTGATCGGCACGAATTCCAGATCTTCCGGGCCCACGTAGTTGGCGCTCGGGCGGATGATCTTGTTGTCGATGCGCTGCTCGATGATGTGGGCAGCCCAGCCCGAAGTGCGCGAAATGACGAACAGCGGCGTGAACATCGCCGTCGGCACGCCCATCATGTGGTACGACACGGCCGAGAACCAGTCCAGGTTCGGGAACATGTTCTTGATTTCCCACATGACCGATTCCAGGCGCTCGGCGATGTCGAACATTTTCGTGGAGCCGGCTTCCTGCGACAGCGAACGCGCCACTTCCTTGATGACGACGTTGCGCGGGTCGGAGATCGTGTAGACGGGGTGGCCGAAACCGATCACCACTTCCTTGTTGGCCACGCGCTCGCGGATATCCGCTTCCGCTTCATCGGGGTTGTCATAGCGTTTCTGGATATCCAGCGCCACTTCGTTTGCGCCGCCGTGTTTCGGGCCGCGCAGCGCGCCGATGGCGCCCGTGATGGCCGAGTGGATGTCCGAACCCGTGCCGGCGATGACGCGGCTGGTGAAGGTCGAGGCGTTGAATTCGTGTTCCGCGTACAGGATCAGCGATGTGTGCATGGCCTTTTCCCACGACGCCGACGGTTTTTCGCCATGCAGCAGGTGCAGGAAGTGGCCGCCGATCGAGTCGTCGTCCGTTTCCACTTCGATGCGCTTGCCGTTATGGCTGTAGTGGTACCAGTACAGCAGCATGGAGCCGAACGACGCCATCAGGCGGTCGGCGATGTCGCGCGCGCCCGGCGCGTTATGGTCGTCTTTTTCCGGCAGGGTGCAGCCCAGCACGGACACGCCCGTGCGCATCACGTCCATCGGGTGGGCGGCGGCCGGCAGCGCTTCCAGCGCCAGCTTCACGGCCGACGGCAAGCCGCGCAGCGATTTCAATTTGGCCTTGTAGCCTTTCAGTTCGGCGGACGTCGGCAGCTTGCCGTGCACCAGCAGATAGGCGATTTCCTCGAACTCGCAGCTGTCGGCCACGTCCAGGATGTCATAGCCGCGGTAATGCAAATCGTTGCCGGTCTTGCCGACCGAGCACAGCGCCGTGTTGCCGGCGGTGACGCCGGACAGGGCGACGGATTTTTTAGGCTTGAAAGTGGCGGCTTGCGGTGCGTTCATTGATTTCTCCAAAAATTGACTAGTCTCGGTTGCGTCACTGCGGGGCCGGCATGCGGCCCCTGCTTCTTGCTTATTTCTGCTTATTTCTTTTGCGCGGCGAACAGCGCATCGAGCTTTTGCTCGAAGTCGTGGTAATTGATCGATTCATACAGCTCCATGCGCGTCTGCATGGTGTCGACGACATTCTTTTGCGTGCCGTCGCGGCGCAGCGCCTGGTACACGTTTTCCGCCGCCTTGTTCATGGCGCGGAAGGCGGACAGCGGATACAAGGCCAGGCCCACGTGCGCGCTGCGCAATTCGTCCAGCGTGAACAGCGGCGTGGAACCGAATTCCGTGATGTTGGCCAAAATCGGCACGTTGACGGCCTTGGCGAAGGTGGCGTACATGTCCAGATCCGTGATGGCTTCCGGGAAGATCATGTCGGCGCCCGCTTCGACGCAGGCGACGGCGCGTTCCAACGCCGCTTCCAGGCCATCGACGGCCAGCGCATCGGTGCGCGCCATGATGACGAAATTCGGGTCCGTGCGCGCATCGACGGCGGCCTTGATGCGGTCGACCATTTCTTCCTTGCTCACGATTTCCTTGCCAGGACGGTGACCGCAGCGCTTGGCGCCCACCTGGTCTTCAATATGCAGGCCGGCCGCGCCGAACTTGATCATCGATTTCACCGTGCGCGCCACGTTGAAGGCGGACGAACCGAAGCCCGTGTCGGCGTCGACCAGCAGCGGCAGGTCGCACACGTCAGTGATGCGGCGGATATCGGTCAGCACGTCGTCCAGGCTGGAAATGCCCAGGTCGGGCAAACCCAGCGAGCCGGCCGCGACGCCGCCGCCGGACAGGTAGATAGCCTTGTAGCCGGCACGCTTGGCCAGCAAGGCGTGGTTGGCGTTGATGGCGCCGACGACTTGCAACGGGGATTCTTCCTGGACGGCCTTGCGGAATGCGGCACCTGCTGAGTATTGAGTCATGTGTTCACCTTATGGGTTTCGGATGGTCCCGAATGTTTCACGGAGTGGCTATGAGCATGGGTATTGCAAATGCCGTGCCAGGACCCTTCGACCAGAGGAAAAACCCGTTGTTGCAGAGCGAAAAGGCGAGCAAACGGCTGTAGCGGCCACGCAGCGTGGCTGTCACGCGAGGGAACAGCGATGTCACGTTTGGCGTCAACAATGTTTCATAATTGTTTCAAGAAATTCATTTTGAAACATTGAATGAAACATGCAACAGGCAGAAAAAGAGCGGGAATAAAAAAAACAGCCGGCGAGCGCCGGCTGAGAGTGATATTTCGAAGTAAAACTAGGCCAGCCTAACCAGCGGATTGGCGATGATATTGTCGATCTGGCGCACGGCTTCTTCGCAGGCGGCGGCAATCGCGCCGTCCTCGTCGTCGCGCACGAATTGCATGGTCGAGCCTTCGAATACTTCCAGGCCTTCCGCGGTGGCGCGTTCGATATCGCAACTGGCCGACCATTTGCCATCGGTGGTGGGCACGGCCAGGGGAACGATTTCCCAGCCTTTATAGTGAATTTTAGAACTGCTATCCATGGGGTGCCTCCTTCGTGACTGACTCAATAGTGGAAATCGTAGCATGAAGCGCGGCTGGCAGCGACGTGTTTCACGCGCCAGCCGTAGTCCGCTCACTTTCGGGCTAAACGATTTACGCTGGCTCAAGGGCGCAGCAGATTATCCACTTCCGTCTTCGCTACTTCCAGGCCAGCCGTGCAAGCCGTCTCGGGGGCCGCGTAACCGCCCAGGGTGCGGCTGCGCGTGATCGCCTGCGCCTGCGGCTCGCCCTCACGCTGCAGGCGGTAGGTAAAATCCCATAAATCGTCGTTATCCTTTTGCGGGGTCACGGAAATCGTAAAACCGCGGTACTGTTCGCTGCGTGCAGTGATATCGTTCATGAATTCCTCCTTGGAAGAATGAGGTTACCATGCAGCAAGCGTCAGGGTGCGCACGACTGTGACGGGCGCTTATCTGTTTTTCGCATGTTAAATGTCCATTTTCAGCATTTTTTTAGCGAACTCTGGCGATATAATGCCCTTCCCTTGCCCGTCCCTTGCCGCCGTGATGACTCCACAAATCCAAGCTTTCTTCGACCCCGCCACCGCCACCGTCACCTACGTTGTGTATGAGGCCGATGGCCGCGACTGCGCCATCATCGATTCCGTGCTCGACTACGATCCCAAGGCGGGCCGCACGTCCACCGCTTCGGCCGACAAGGTGATCGCCTTCGTGTGCGAACACGGCTTGCAGTGCCGCTGGCTGCTGGAAACCCATGCGCATGCCGACCACCTTTCCGCCGCGCCCTACCTGCAGCAGCAGCTGGGCGGCGACGTGGCCATCGGCGCCGCCATCCAGACGGTGCAGCAGGCGTTCGCGGCCGTCTACCACCAGGATGACGCCAGGGCCGACGGCTCGCAATTCGACCAGCTGTTCGCGCCCGACCAGGTGTTTCATATCGGCAAGCTGGAAGTGCGCGCGCTGCACGTGCCCGGCCACACGCCGGCCGACCTGGCGTACCAGATCGGCGACGCCGTCTTTGTCGGCGACACCCTGTTCATGCCGGACGTGGGCTCGGCCCGCTGCGATTTTCCCGGCGGTTCCGCTGCCCTGCTGTACCGCTCCGCGCAGCGCTTGCTGTCGCTGCCGCCGCAAACGCGGCTGTTCATGTGCCACGACTACCCGCCCAATGGCCGCGAGGCGCGCTGGGAAGTGACGGTGGCGGAACAGCGCGCAGGCAACATCCACTTGCGCGACGGCATCACGGAAGACCAATTCGTGGCCATGCGCACCAGCCGCGATGCCACCCTCGACATGCCGACCTTGATCCTGCCCGCCATCCAGGTCAACATCAATGCGGGCAAGCTGCCCGAGCCGGAAGACAACGGCGTGCGCTACCTCAAAATACCGCTGAACGCGATCTGATTTCCCCGGCATTCCCCGCCCGCCGCGCCTCCTTTCTTGATACCACGCAAGTCCCACCTCAGGCAATCCGCATATAGTGCAGATTGCCTGAGTTCGCTTGGGCGCCGCCTTTTCCTGCTTAACGCTGACGGAGCGCCCGCATGTCGCCCGACCCTACGCTCGATACCAATTGCATCCTGCTCGCCGAAGCCGAAGGCACGACCTTGTTCAGCCATGCGCTGCTCAAGGCCGTCACGCGCTTGCCGCGTCCCGGCATCATCATCTTCGTGCACGGCGTCAATTCCAACGGTGAATGGTATGAGCAGGCGGAACAAGGCCTGTGCGAAGGCCTGAATGCCCGCCTGAAACGCCGCGATGAGGACCTGGCAATCCCCGGCCCGGCCGCCGGGCAGATGCTGGCCGCCACTTACGCACCCGAATTAACGGATGACGGCTTCCTCAATCCCAAGCGCAATGCCACCACCTTCCTGCAAGCGGACGACGCCAATTCGCCTGTGATCCGCTTTCGCTGGGGCTACAAGGCCAACGGTGAGGAATTACAGGCGTTTGGCGACGGCATCTATCTCAACGAAAAGAATTACTGGGGCGGCGGACCGTTCGCCAACGGCTGCAGCGCCCTGCCTGATCTGTGGGGCAAAGGTTTGTCGGAAGAACTGTTCCTGTGGATGCATATCCAGCACATGAACCCGACGAATGACCGGCAAGTGTATGCCTGTCCGCCACGCCCGTATTTTGTGTTCGCCGCCTGGCGCCTGGCGCGGCTCGTGCAATCGATCAGGACGTGCCAGCACGACGCGCCCGTCACCATCGTCTGTCATAGCCAGGGCAATATGGTGGCTATGGCGGCCGCCTTTCTCGGCGAGACGCTGGGCGCTTCCGCCGTGGCCGACTGTTACGTACTGTGCAACCCGCCCTACAGCCTGCTCGACAGCAATTTCACGGAAAACTGGGTCAGCGGCCATTTGACGGATGAGCACGGCAACACGGGCCGGCAAAAGTATGCGGCGCGCACGCAAACCTTGAAAACGTTTTTCAACATCCTGCGCACCCGCTCGGCAATGCAGCAGGATGCCGCCTTTGTCGACGAGTGCAGTGCCAATCGCAAGCCTGAACGCAAGGATAGCTATACGGCCGCGTTCGACCGCGCAGACTATGGCTTGCAGGACTCTACCTATGGCAGGGTCACCCTGTATTTCAATCCGCACGACCAGGTGATTTCCGCCACGCCCGTGCAAGGCATAGGCTGGCGCGGCTTGTCGGCACAGGAAATTGCCAATACGGGCGGCGACGGCGTCTTCACCCAGCGCGTGTTTGCGCAAAACCACCTTGTCGGCCAGGAAAATGAAAAGGACTACGATATCTGGCAGCGCAATGGCCAGCCATTGACGCCGGACAGCCTCGATTTCTGGCACCCGCGTTCACTTGTCGCCGAGTACTCGATCAAAAAGGGCATGCGGGCCGGCAAAGGCATCGGACGCAAGATACTGACCTTTTTGTTCGCGCCCATCGCCATCGTGCTTCCCAAAGCAGCCGGCACGCGCATCAACGCCCTGCCGCCCAAGTCCTGGCGGCTGCCGATGAAGGCGCCCAAGCTGCCCGAGGCATTCCTGCCGCACTCGAAGCGCTTTGCCGACATCAGCGACCAGTTTGACGAAGGCTGCGATGCCCCGGCCGACTCCCTGCACAAAGACCGCGCCGCCGAAGCCGATGGCGCGTATGCGCCCTACCGTTCCCAGGGCAAGGGCGATGCGCAAACCGAGGCGGCGCTGCGCTATGAACAGAACGCCATGCTGCGCATGCAGGCCAGGCGCGACGGCTGGGTCGAAAAAGGCAAGCCTGTGACGGCGGTGGACAAGCCGGAGGAGGCTAGCAAGGAATTCAATGCCTGGCGCAAGCAGGAAATTCAGAACTACCTGGCTGCCAACATCGACACCCACGCCACCGATCACTCGACCATCATGACCAATCCCGAGCATGCGCAAAAGGCACTGGCGTATGACGTGGCGGTGGGGGTGTGCACGATCAGGCAGGAGGCGTTGCGCGAATTAAGGGTCGCGGCGGATTGGCAAATACTAAGAGGACTGGAGAATACCGACAAAAACAAAGAATTTTTCGAGTACTACAACAAGGGGAAATTTAAAGGAGTACCTCTATTTGAATGGGCAAATGATAAAGATAGCCCCGCCAAAAAACCAGAAAGCATCGTTGACGAGCGCCAGAATGCCAGGCCTGCCGACATTTCCACCAACTTTGCGCTGAGGACCGACGGTGCGTAAGTTCATTGCCACGCCGCGCCAGCGACTGGCTTGGGCGCTCGCCGCATCTCTCATTGTCATTTGCCTTGCGCTCTGGCTCAACTGGTCAAGCTATGCAGGTCACCAGACTATCCATTCACCTGGAGAACTCATGAAACAGTTCCTTGCGCTACCCGTGCTCGCCGCTTTCTCCCTATTTACGCTATTGACGGCCTGCGCCGTGCAGCCTGCGCAGAAAGAAGACGCTCTCCCAGCAAGCACGGCCCACGTTCCCTTCCGAGCGCAAGTGGTGGGCCTGCAGTGGCTCAATCCGCTGCAGCGGCTCGACTATCCGACCGAGTGGCAGCTGCTATGGACGTTGGGATTGGCCAAGCCCAACGAAAATGACGATATGGTCAGGACGGATCCCAGGGGCTTCAGCACCTTGCAGGCCGTCGCCCCCATTGCTCACGATATCAATGGCAGGGAAACGTTCAAGGGTTACCACCATAAGTATTTACAAGAACTGATGAGCAATTTCCACGATATCTATTTTTCCAGCCCCACCTACTTCTACCACGTCTACCCCAAGGATCAAAAACAGAACTGGCGCGAACTGGCCGGCATCCGCGTGGAGTATGCCCTGCCTGAAGGGAAATTCGATCCGCCAGAAGTTCATCAGACAATAAAAGATGAAATTATCAGCAACTTCGACATCGGCAACACCCACTTCCCCACGCTCTGGACCCGCGCCACCCCACCCGATGTGCGCATCACCCTGGGCGGCAACAATGCAGGCTTCATCTCGCTGCAAGCCGCGCTGGCCTACCTGGAAGCGCATCCGCAGCAAACCGTATGGGTCATGAACTGGGATGCGCCGAGCCGGCCGAAAACCATGCAGATCAATGAAAACCTGGCGCTGCTGGTGCTGGCCGGCCCTGATTACAAAACGGAGCGGGCGGCGCTGGCGTGGATAGGCTATCCGGCCACGAAAAATGTGGCCGATTTTGAACTGAGCAAGGACCAGCCGCCGCGCGCCGTGCAGGCCTGGCAGGCCTGGCAGGCGCTATTTGCCGAAGCGGCGCGCCAGGGCGGCAAGACGGAGACCGATATTGGCTACGTCATCCACGACGCCAACCAGACCTTGCTCACCTCCTCCGATCGCCTGGGCCAGCTGGCGCAGGCGCTGACGCTGGAAATACCCAACTTCGACTTCCTGCCGCAGACTTTCAATACGCCGGCCTTGCTGGGTGAAATGGGCGCCGGCACGGCGCTGACCAACGTGGCCTTGGGCATCGCCCATGCGAACCACGTCGGCAAACCCGTGCTGGTGGCCGGCACCAGCGATCCTGCCAGCGTCACGGGCGTGCTGGTGTCGCCGCCGGACAAGGTACGGCCCATCAATCACGACAAGCCTTGGTTCCGCGCGCGCGGCGAAAACCATGCGTATTTGCCGTGGTGGGGCATCCGTCACGATACGGCGGACGATATGCAGGGTTACTCAGATTGAAGTCCGAAGGCAATGCTCCTCACATGGCGTCAAACGCAATAACACAATGCAAATGATGCGTCTTCCGCCATGCCAGATCCCTCAGTACCATGTGGTGACCCTATTCGAGGATCCGCCACGCCATGCAACCACCTTCAAAACCCGCGCTACCCGACCAGCAAGCCACCGAAGCCGGTAGCGCCACGCGCCCCGTGCGCGGCGCGCTTGCCTGCCTGTCGCTGGCGATGCTGTTGCCCGCGCTGGGCACCAGTATCGCCAACGTGGGCTTGCCCGACATGGCGAGAGCACTGCAGGCGCCGTTCCAGGATGTGCAATGGATTGTGCTCGCGTATCTGCTGGCCATCACCGCCCTGATCGTCAGCGTGGGCCGCCTTGGCGACATGGTCGGCCGGCGCCGCCTGCTGCTGGCCGGCATCGCGCTGTTTGCCCTTGCTTCCATCCTGTGTGCCCTGGCGCCCACCTTGTGGCTGCTGGTTGCCGCGCGCGCCCTGCAGGGACTGGGCGCCTCCGTCATGATGGCGCTGACCATGGCCTTCGTCGGCAGTACCGTGCCCAAGGCCAGGACGGGCAGCGCCATGGGCCTGCTCGGCACCATGTCCGCCGTCGGCACCACGCTTGGCCCCGCGCTGGGCGGCCTGCTGATCGCGCGCTTCGGCTGGCCAGCCATTTTCCTCGTCAACGTGCCGCTGGCCGGCGTGGCGCTGCTGCTGGCCTGGCGCTACCTGCCGGCGGACCAGCGCGGCGCGCACGCCCAACGGCCCGTCTTCGACCACCGCGGCACGGTGCTGCTGGCGCTGACCCTGGGCGCCTATGCGCTGGCCATGACCCTGGGCCGCGGCCATTTCGGCGCGCGCAACGTGGCGCTGCTGCTGGCCGCCTGCGTTGGCGCCATCCTGTTTGTCCGGGTCGAACTGAAGGCGCCGGCGCCGCTGATACGCCTGGCCATGCTGCGCGCGCCCGTGCTCAGCGCCGGCCTGGCGACCAGCATGCTGGTCTCGACGGTGATGATGTCCACCCTGGTGGTCGGCCCCTTCTACCTGGCGCGCGGCCTGGACCTGGGCACGGCCGCCACCGGCATGGTACTGGCAGCCGGACCGCTGGTGGCGGCGTTCTGCGGCGTGCCGTCCGGCTGGCTGGTGGACCGCTACGGCGCGCAGCGCATGGGCGGCGCGGGACTGTGCGGCGCGGCCTTCGCCTGCCTGGCACTGGCCCTGCTGCCCGCCAGCCTGGGCATTGCCGGCTATGTCGTCCCGATCATGCTGCTCACAGCCAGCTATGCACTGTTCCAGGCAGCCAACAATACGGCCGTGATGGGCGATATCGTTCCCGAGCTGCGCGGCGTCATCTCCGGCATGCTCAATCTGTCGCGCAATCTGGGCCTCGTCACGGGCGCCTCCGTGATGGGCGCCGTCTTCGCTGCCGGCATCAGCGATATCGCCAGTGCTCCGCCAGCCGCCATGATCGGCGGCATGCACGCCACCTTTGGCGTGGCCAGCGCGCTGGTGCTCGCCGCGCTGGCCATTTTCGCGCTCGGCCGCGCCCTGGCCAAGCCACCCACGCCTTCTGGAGACCCCGCATGATGCGCCACCGTCCGATCCCGTCCCTGCCCGTCCCGCTGTTACTGCTGCTGGCCCTGGCCTGCAACGCCACGTTATCCGGCTGCGGCCGTTCCCAGGCCGCGCCTGGCGGCCCGCCGCCCAAGCCCACCGTGTCCGTGGCGCTGCCCGAATCGTCGATGGTGCAGGCGACCCTCGACTACACGGGCCGCATCGAACCGTCGCAGCGCGTGGAAGTGCGCTCGCGCGTGTCGGGCTATTTGCAGCAGATCACCTTTCGCGATGGCCAGCAGGTCAAGGCCGGCGATGCGCTGTTCGTCATCGACCCGCGCCCCTTCGCGGCGGCGCGCGACCGTGCCCGGGCCGGCCTGGCCCAGGCCAATGCACGCAGCAAGCTGGCCACGGCCCAGTTCGAGCGCAGCAGCCGGCTGCAGCAAACGGGCGCAGCCAGCACCGAGGAGCTGGAACGGGCGCGCGGCGAACTGGAAGGCGCGCAGGCGGCCGTCATGCTGAGCCAGGCGGAATTACGCAGCGCCGAACTGGAACTGTCTTTTACCACCATGCGCGCGCCCATCGCCGGCACCGTGTCGGACCGCCGCGTCGATGTCGGCAACTACGTGGCCGGCGGCGCGGCGCAAAGCGGCATACTGACCACCATCGTCGCGCACAGCCCCGTGCGCGCCATGGTCGACCTGTCGGAAGCGGATTTCCAGCGCCTGCGCCAGCAAAGCAAACTGCCATCGAAGGTGCAACTGGCATTCGACGGCGGCGGCCCCGCGCAGGATGCCAGCGTGGACTTTGTCGACAACGAAATCAGCGCCCGCTCGGGCACCGTGCGCCTGCGCGCCAGCCTGGCCAACGCCGACCGCGCCATCATGCCGGGCAGCTTTGCGCGCGTGCGCATCCCCGTCGGCGCGGCGCAGGAGCGCCTGCTGGTGCCCGACGCCGCCATACTCAGCGACCAGAACAAAAAGATGGTGTTCGTCGTGGACGCGGCGGGCAAGGTGGCGCCGCGCAAACTGGCACTGGGCGGCCTGCGGGGCGACAAGCAGATCGTGCTGTCCGGCCTCGGACCGCACGATAAAGTCATCGTCTCCGGCGCGGCCAAGGTGCGCCCGGGCGACCAAGTGCTGGTGGCCGCTGCGCGCGCCAGCGGCGCATAAGGAGAGAGCATGCGTTTTTCCCGATTTTTCATCCGCCGCCCCGTGTTTGCCATCGTGCTGTCCATCCTCATCACCCTGGTGGGTGCAGTATCGGCCATGCGCCTGCCGATCTCGGAGTTTCCCGAGATCGTGCCGCCCACGGTGACCGTGAAGGCCAACTATCCTGGCGCCTCGGCGCAGGAAATCGCCGATACCGTCGCCGCGCCGATCGAACAGGAAATCAACGGCGTCGACGGCATGCTCTACCTGTCCTCGCAATCGGTGGGCGACGGCAAGCTGACCATCAGCGTGGTGTTCAAGGCGGGCACCAACGTCGAACAGGCCCAGTCGCTGGTGCAGAACCGCGTGGCGGTGGCCGAGGCGCGCCTGCCCGATGCCGTGCGGCGCCTGGGGCTGGCCGTCAAGAAGGCATCGCCCGACCAGCTGATGGTGGTGCTGTTCGATTCGCCCAAAGGCACGCGCGACCAGCAATACATTTCCAACTTCATCGGCACGGCCATCAAGGACAAGCTGGCCCGCGTCGAAGGCGTGGGCGACATCTACACGCGCGGTGCGCGCGACTTCTCGATGCGCATCTGGCTCGACCCGGCGCGCGTGGCCTCGCTGGGATTGACGGCGCCGGAAGTGATCGCGGCGGTGCGGCAAGCTAATTCCCAGGTCGCCGGCGGCGTATTGAACCAGCCGCCCGGCGGCAGCGACGGCGCCTTCCAGGTACAGGTGCAGGCGCAAAGCCGCCTGCGCGACGTGGCCGAATTCGAAGCCATCGTCGTGGCCGCCCATGCCGGCGGCGGCGTGGTGCGCCTGCGCGACGTGGCGCGCGTCGAGATGGGCGCGCAGGATTACACGGAAAGCGGCTTCGTCGACAACCGCACGGCCATCGCGCTGAGCATCAGCCTGCTGCCCGGCTCGAACGCGCTGGCCACGGGCGACCGCGTGCTGGACCTGCTGGCCAGGATGGAAGCCGATTTCCCGCAGGACGTCGCCTACCACAGCTATTACAATCCGACTGAATTCATCCGCTCCTCGATCGACAAGGTGCGCGACACCATCTTCGAGGCGGCCCTGCTGGTGTGCCTGGCCATGCTGCTGTTCCTCGGCTCGTGGCGCGCCGCCATCATTCCCATCCTGGCCATTCCCGTGTCCCTCGTCGGCACCTTCAGCGTGCTGGCGGCGATGGGCTATAGCCTCAATACCCTGTCATTGTTCGGCCTGGTGCTGGCCATCGGCATCGTCGTCGATGACGCCATCGTGGTGGTGGAAAACGTCGAGCGGCACATGGAGGACGGCATGAGCCCCGTCGCCGCGGCGCAGCGCAGCATGGACGAAGTGGGCTTTGCCCTGGTCGCCATCGCGCTGGTGCTGGTGGCGGTCTTCGTGCCGACGGCCTTCATCGACGGCATCTCCGGCATGTTCTACCGCCAGTTCGCCGTCACCATCGCCGCCTCCACCGTGATCTCGGCGCTGGTGTCGCTGACGCTGTCGCCGGCCCTGGCCGCGCTGCTGCTCAAGCCGCGGCACGATGCCAACAGCCTGGGCGCGCGCTGGATGCGCATTTTCAACCGCGGCTTTTCCCGCCTGACGGGCGGCTACGTGCGGCTGACGGGGCGCATCCTCTCGCGGCGCTGGCTGATGCTGCCCGTGTACCTGCTGCTGGCGGGCTTGACCCTGTGGCGCCTGGACGTGACGCCGCATGGTTTCGTGCCGCAGCTGGACCGCGGCTACGCCATCGTCTCGATCCAGCTGCCGGCCGGTTCGACCCTGGCGCGCACCAGCGAAGTGGTGCAGGATGCCACGGCCCGCCTGTTGAGCCACCCCGGCGTGGCCCACACGGCCGCCTTCGTCGGCACCGATGGCGCCACGTTTACGTCCGCGCCCAACACGGCCGTCATCTTCACCATGTTCAAGGACTTCGGCGCGCGCGCCAGCGATGGCCTGGACGGCCCGGCCATGCTGGCCGCCATGCGCGCCAGGCTGGCGCCCATCAGCACGGCGCGCGTGATGGTGATACCGCCGCCGTCCGTGCGCGGCATCGGCACGGGTGGCGGCTTCAAGCTGATGCTGCGCGACACGGGCGGCCAGGGACCGCAAGCCTTGCAGACGGCCGCGCGCGCCATCGTCGAGGAAGCGGGCAAGCTGCCCTCGGTAACGGGCGCCTTCACGCCGTTCAACGCCATGAGCCCGCAGATCAAGGTCGAGCTGGACCACACCAAGGCCGAATACCTGGGCGTGCCGTTGCTGCGCCTCAACGAAACCCTGCAAAGCTACATGGCGCCCGTGTTCGTCAACGACATGAACCTGATGGGCCGGGTGTGGCGCGTCACCGCCCAGGCGGACGCGCCCTACCGGCGCAGCGTGGCCGACCTGGCAGCCCTGAAGACGCGCACCGCCAACGGCGACATGGTCCCGCTGGGCAGCGTAGCCGCCTTCAGCGAAGGCACGGCGCCATTCCGCGTGCCGCGCTACAACCTGTATCCCGCGGCCGAAATCCAGGGCAGCACCAGGCCTGGCTACTCGACGGGGCAAACCATCGCCGCGATGGAAGAACTGCTCAAGGCGCGCCTGCCGGACGGCTTCGACTACGAGTGGACGGAACTGGCGCTGCAGGAAAAACACGCGAGCGGCAGCACCGGCATGGTGCTGGGCCTGGCCGTGCTGCTCGTATATTTGCTGCTGGCGGCCCTGTTTGAAAGCTGGCTGCTGCCCCTGTCCGTCGTGCTGATCGTGCCCAGCTGCGTGCTGGCCACGCTGGTCGGCGTGTCGTGGCGCGGCCTGGACAACAACGTGCTGACGCAGATCAGCATCGTGGTGCTGATCGGCCTGGCGGCCAAGAATGCCATCCTGATCGTCGAATTCGCGCGCCAGGCGATGGCGGCCGGCGCCGATGCGCGCGAGGCGGCCATCGCCGCCGCCAGCACGCGCCTGCGGCCCATCCTCATGACGTCGCTGGCCTTTTTGCTGGGCGCGATACCGCTGATGCTGTCTTCCGGCGCGGGCGCGGAAATGCGCCAGTCGATGGGCACGGCCGTCTTTGCCGGCATGCTGGGCGTGACCGTGTCCGGCCTGTTGTTTACACCGTTGTTTTTCACCTTGCTGAGCCGGCGCCGCGCGGCGCCTTTGCTGGCGGCCACGCTGCTGGCCTTGGCCGGCTGCAGCGTCGGCACGCCCACGGCGACGCGGGCGCTCGATATTGCGCAGCTGCCGGTCCTGCCCTCGGCAGCCGGCGCACCGGAGCTGCAGGCCGGCGCACCGCCAGCGCTGTGGTGGCAAGCACTGGGCGACGCCAGGCTGGAGCAATTAGTGCAACGCGCCTGGCACGACAATGACGACGTGCGCATCGCCGCCGCGCGCCTGGCCAGCGCCAGCGAATTTGCGCAAGCGGCGCGCGGCGCCCGCCTGCCGGCGGCGGACCTCGATGTCCAGGCCGGGCGCGCGCGTCTGGCGGCGATCGGGAGCCGCGACGGCCAGCCGCACATCGCTTCGCCGGTACAGTGGAACGCCGTCTTCAGCTGGGAACTCGACCTGTTCGGCCGCGTGCGCCACAGCATCGCCGCGGCCGAGGCCACGGCGGACGAACGCGCTGCCGTGCGCGACGACGTGCGGCGCCTGATCCTGGCGCAGGTGGTGGACGCCTACCTGACGCTGCGCGGCGCGCAGCAGATGCGCGCCAGCCTGGAAGAACAATTAGCCAACCAGTCCGGCACCTTGCGGCTGGTGCGCGAGCGCGAAAGCGCGGGCCGGGCCGCGCCGGCCGAACGCATGCGCGCCGAGGCGCAGATGCGCCTGGCCAGCGCCCGCCTTCCCAGTCTGAACTTTGATGAGCGCGCGGCGCGCAACCGCCTGGCGACCCTCACGGGGCAGCGGCTCGATGCGCCGGAACTGGCGGCGCTCGACCAGCCGATGCCGCTGGCGCTGCCGCAGACCCTGCTGACGGATGAACCGGCCCACCTGCTGCTGCGCCGGCCCGACGTGCGCGCGGCCGAACGCGCGCTGGCGTCGGCCAGCGCGCGCGAAGGCGCCGCCATCGCCGAGCGCTTCCCGCGCATCAGCCTGGGCGCGCTGTTCGGCGCCTCCGGAGTGGCCGGCGACTGGCATGGCGGCGACGCGGCGCGCTGGCATGCGGGCGCCGCCTTTACCCTGCCGCTGTTCGATGGCGGCACGCGCCGCGCCCGCGCCCGCGCGGCCGGCGCCGACGTGCTGGCCGCGCAGGCCAGCTTCGACAAGGCACTGGCGCTGGCGCTGGAAGAAACCGACAGCGCCATCGCGCAATGGGTGCAGCTGCGCAGCCGCCATGCGGCACTGCGCGAGGCGCACCAGCTGGCGCAGGACAGCGCGCGCCTGGCCAGGGTGCGCTACCAGGAAGGCGCGGAAAGCCTGCTCGGCGTGCTCGAAGCAGAGCGCATCGCGCTGGCCACGCAGGAGCAGCTGGTGACGGCCCACCGCGACGTGGCCATCGCCACGGCCCATGGCTACACGGCCATGGCGGGCGGCTTCGACGGACCGGTGCAGCGCTAGAAGACAGGCGCCGGCGGCGTCAAACGGCGCCGATCTGGCCGGCGCAGGCGTCGACCACGCAGCCGCGCAGCCAGCGGTGGGCCGGGTCGGCATCCATGCGCGGATGCCACATCAGCGACACGGTCAGCTCCGGTATGCGCAGCGGCAGCGCAAAGCTGAACATGCCGGCGCGCAGATTGCCCGTATGCCGTTCCGGCACGGTGGCGATCAGGTCCGAGCCGGCGGCCAGCGCCAGCGCCGCCGTGAAGCCGCCGACGATGCTGGCGATCGTGCGCTGCAATCCCAGCGCGGCCAGCGCATCGTCCATCGGCCCCGTATCCTGGTCGCGCCGCGCCACCAGCACATGCTGGCCGGCCGCATAGCGCTCGGCGCTGATCTCGCTTTGCGCCAGCGCATGGCCGCTGCGCACCACGCCCACGAAACGGTCGCCGAACAGCCTGCGCGTGCGCACTTCCGGGCTGGTAAGACTGCCGATCACGCCCGTTTCCAGGTCGATGCTGCCCTCGCGCAGCTGCACGCTTTCGCGGTCTAGCTTTTGCACGAAGCGCAAACGCACGCCCGGCGCTTGCGCGCCGATATGCGCGAGCAGCGCCGGACCGAAATTTTCCACGAAACCGTCGCTCGCACGCAGCGTGAAAGTCTGCTCCAGCTGGCGCGGATCGAGCTGCTGCGCCGGCCCCAGCACGCCCAGCACCTCGTTCAACAGGGGGCCAACTCTTGCGCGCAGCTCCAGCGCGCGCGGCGTGGGCACCAGTTCACGGCCGGCGCGCACCAGCAGCGGATCGCCGGTCGTCTCGCGCAGGCGCGCCAGGGCGCGGCTCATGGCCGATGGACTCAAACGCAAGCGCCGCGCGGCGCGCGTGACGCTGCCTTCGGCCAGCAGCGCATCGAGGGTGATCAACAGGTTCAGGTCGGGTAGCGACATGGATTTTACCTGAGCACGCGTTGCTGGCGCTTACTCGCCCTGCTCCGGCGCGCGGCCAATCTCGCCGTCGATATTGGCCAGGAACCAGGCCAGCGACGACATCAGCGCCACGTTGCGCTTCAGGTTATCCGGGTCGACCTTGTCCAAGGTGTCGGCCGCCGTGTGGTGGTAGTGGAAGTAACTGTGGCTATCGACCAGCGGCTCGAAGCTGGGCACGCCGCCCGTTTCCAGGCGGTGCAAGTCGCCCGTGCCCAGCGCGTCGCGGCGCGTGAACGCGTGCGCGCCCATCGGCAGCAGCGCCGCGCGCAGGGGCGCGAACAGTTTTTCCGACTTCGGCCCCACGCTGGCGAGGATGCCGAACGGGCGGCCGGCGCCGCTGTCCATCTCGATGGCCGCATATTGCTTGCCGAGCGCCTGCTTGTGGGCCTCGAAATAGGCCTGGCCGCCACGGCCGCCATTTTCCTCGTTCATCCAGGCGATCACGCGGATGGTGCGGCGCGGGCGGTAGTCGAGCTTTTTCAGGGTCTCCACCACGCCCATGGCCGCCACCACGCCGGCGCCGTCGTCGTGCGCACCGGTCGCCAGGTCCCAGGAGTCGAGGTGGCCCGAAACCACCACCACTTCGTCGGCCTTGTCCGTGCCCGGCCAGTCGGCGATGACGTTGTAGCTGTCCGCTTCCGGCAGGTTTTGCGGCGTCAGGGTCAGGTGCATTTTCAGAGGGCCGCGTGCGGCCAGGCGGCCCATCAGCAAGGCGTCTTCCACAGTGACGGCGGCGGCGGGAATGCGTTTATTGTCGTCGAGACCCGTGGCGCCCGCGTGCGGGATGCGGAAATCGGCGCCGCCGACCGAGCGCACCAGCGCGGCGGCCGCGCCCAGGTCGGCCGCCGCCTTCGGTCCGAGGAAGCGCGAGCGCGAACCCTGGCCGTAGGTGACGCCGGCCAGGCCCCGTTCGGCCATCTCCTGGTCGAACGGCGTGTCGATCAGCACGATAGCGCCCTTCACTTCCGCCGCGCGGGCCTTGAGTTCTTCCAGGCTTTTGACGATGATCACGGGCGCCGTCAGGCCGGCGGCCGGCGTGGCGCCGGAGCCGCCCAGAGCGGTGAGCACCACGCGCTGGCTGACGCCCTGCGGACGGCCGGCGTAGTCGACGATTTCCGCCGTTTCCACGCCGCGCACCCAGTGCGGCACTTTCACGGGCTGCAGGGTGACTTTGGCGCCCAGCTGGCGCATGGTGTCGGCCACTTGCTGCACGGCGGCGGCGGCGCCGGCGGAGCCGGACAGGCGCGGGCCGATCAGATCCGTCATGTCGGCCAGGCGGGCATATGCCCAGTCGCTTTGCAGCGCGGTGTCGCGCACCTGTGCCAGCGCTTGCGGCGTATTGCCTGGCGCGGCGGCAAAGGCGCCGGCGCTGACGATGCAGCCAAGGGCAAGGGATACTGCGGAACGGCGCAGTGGCGCGCCAGTCAGGATGCTATGCATGTGTTCAAATCCAGTCTACGAGGTCGGAGCGGGTACGCCGTGGCCATGGGCAAGGCGCGACTTTTTCTACGATAGCGTATTTATTCTGTCATTGCAGCAACTTTTACGGCATCGATTGCCTGTTTCCCCAAGAGTCGATTACCATCAGGATCGTGATCGCTACCGGAAACCGCCATGCTCAAGGGAACACTCTGTACCGTCCGGCATTTGCAGGCCGCCGACCTGAATACCTATATTTCCCTCGTCAACGACCTGCCTTCGCGCGGCGAGTTTTTCTCGATGCAGTTCAAGTCGCCCGAGGCCATGCGGCGCGACTTCCTGCAAACGGGATTTGTGACAGAGGACAGCGAACTGTTCCTCATCGAAGACCAATCACAGCACATCATCGGCACGATCACGCACTTCAAGAGCCGCACGCCAGCCTCGCGCGAGATCGGCTACCGCCTGTTCGACCGGCAGCGGGACGGACGCGGCTACATCAGCGAAGCGACGCGCCTGTTGGTCGACTACCTGTTCAACGCCTATCCGTATCACCGGCTGGAACTGCTGATGGACCCGCTGAACATCGGTTCCGAGCGCATCGCGCAAAAGAACGGCTTTACCCAGGAAGGCTTGCTGCGCCAGGCGTTTTTCATCAACGGCGTGATGCGCGATGTCAAAATGTACAGCCTGCTGCGTCCCGAATGGCAGGCACGCCTGCGCTGACTTGTTACCGCCGGGGCAGGATTGTAATAAGTTGTATTAGACGTGGAACATGCTGGCGACAGCAGATATAGTCCACTCCATGCAGATCATTGTGATCTCGCCGGAATGGAAGGAAATGCCATGTTGAACAAGAAACTCCTGGGTGCGGTAATGGTAGCGGCAGTGGCTGTGTCTTCGGCCGCAGTCGCCGGTGACCGCGACTTCAATACCGTTGCAGGCGCCGTTGTCGGAGCGGCCATTGGCAACAGCACCGGCGGCCGCAATGGCGCGATCGTCGGTGGCGTGCTTGGCGCCGCCGTCGGCAACAGCATCAGCACGAATGACCGTTATTACGACCGTGGCGGTTATCGCGGCGGTTACCGCGAAACCTATTATGCGCCTGCGCCGCAGCCCGTGTACTACGCCCCTGCCCCGCAGCCAGTGTATTACGCGCCGCCGCCACGCTATTACGGCCCGCCGGCTGTCGTCTACGTGCAACCGGGCCGCGGCTACTACCGCGACCATGGCCGCCGCGACTATTATGACCACGACCATGGCCGTGGTCACGGCTGGGGCCATCGCCGTTAAGCACCGCCCTGCACTTGCACCATGAAAAACCTGCGCCAGCCTGCTGCCGCAGGTTTTTTTGCGAAATGAGCAAGGTATCGCGCCCACACAATATCGGCTAAGCTGTGTCCTATGATCAACATTGCTGGCCGCCTGGACCGCACCAACCGATGCATTTAATCAAAGACGAGCTCGACTTCGGCGCCTGGCTCGATGCCGCCGCTGGCACCAGCGTAGGTGCCGGCCCCCTGCCGCGCCGCGAAAACCAGGACAACTTCCTGCTGATCGACGCCAGCGGCCACGCCGTCTGCCTGTCGCGGCAGGCGCCGTTCCACTGCCAGGTGCCGGGCTGGCCGCGCGGCCACGTGCGCGCCGCCGTGCTCGACGGCATGGGCGGCCACGGCCACGGGCGCGAAGCGGCGGAAGCGGCCGTGCAAGGCTTGCTGGCCATGCCCGCCTGCCTCGACACGGTCAGCCTGGCGACCAGGCTCGACGAGTTGCACACACGGCTGCAGGACAGTTTCGCCAGTGCCGCGCCAGCCCAGGCGCGACCGCCCGGCACCACCCTGACCTTGCTGGAAGTGCCGCCCGGCGAAGCGCCGCTGCTGTATCACGTGGGCGATTCGCGCCTGTATGAAATCGCCGACGGCACGGCCAGCATCCTCACCGTGGACCACGTGCCGGCCACCGTGTACGCCATGCGCGGCGCGCTCGACGAGACGCGCTGGCGTGCCGCCGTGCATGGCGAGCACCATCCGCAAATCTCGCAGGCATTCATTTTAGGTAACGCCATCAGCGACAGCTTGCAGCTCGACAAGCCCCTGCGCAGCCTCGATGCAGCCACCTTGCCAACCTTCCTCGCGCACCTGGGCGACCGCCGCGTGCTGCGCGTGCGGCCCGGCGCCCACTATCTGCTGGCCAGCGATGGTTTCTGGGCTTGCGAGGATCCGCTAGCTCTCACGGCCCGCTGGCCCGCCCTGTGTGCCGGCAAGACTGCGGCACAGGCCGTCAGCGCCCTGTTCGACGATTTCCTCTCGCATCCGCCAAAAGGCTTGCATAGCGACAACATTACCGTGGTGGCGCTGCGCTTCGATGCGGAATTCACCGCCCCAGGCGGCTAGCAGCCAGATAACCGGCCGACGCCGACACGGAGGACAGCACGGCGCCCCAGGCCATGTCGATCACCGTCAAGGCCAGCGGCCAGTCGCGCAAGGTCGCATAGTTGCTCAAATCATAGGTGCCGTAGGCAAGCAGGCCGAGCAGCGCCCCCAGCGCTGCCGCCGTGCGCCCGCGGCGCGCGCGCAGGCCGGGCAAGATGGCGAAGACCAGCAATCCCGCCACGTACAGCAAATAAAACAGCACGGCCGGCGCCCAGCGGGGAGACTCCGCCAGTAACGGCCCCAGCGCCGCGGCGTACACGGGTTTCATCAGCACCGCCAGCCACAGGGCATCGATGGCCAGGAATACGCACAAGGTGGCGCCATAGGCTATGGCAAGCTGGAACGGACGTTGGACAGGCATGGTCGTCTTTCGGCGTCAGGCGGCGTGTGGGGTAACGGTTGCACCAGCATAATGCAAAAATGCCGCGAGGCTCGCATCGCGCGCCTAAAATGCCCAGCCGGCACGCACGCGCATCGGTGGGAAAGAAATTCCATGCGATATCAAATTACATATCTAGAAAGATATAAAATGTGTTTTTGAGCAATAGTTTCCATGGCAGGCATGACAAGCTGTGATCAGGCGCATGAATTTGGGTAAAAAGAGCGCATTCCGGTGTCGTGAAAGTTGCCAAGCAAGCGCAAAAGCGCGTAAGCTCTCATGTATAACAGAGGGCAAAATGTCCCCGCTCGATTCGAGTCAGAAAGTCATGAAAAAATGCAGCAACCCGGAGCACCCGCACTGTACGTTCTGGGTCTTGCCTGGGGAAACAGTCTGCGCGGGCAACCACCCGCAAGCAACGACTGCCCCCAGCAGCTACGACCTGTTGACCGCACTGCGCAGCGCCCGTTCCGAGCCATCGGCAACGGAGAATGCGCACGCCCCTGCTGCTGACGCCGTTACCGCACCGCTGATGGGCATAGTCGCGCCAGCGCTGCCCAGCCGCATTCCCACGGCGATGCCGGCGTCCACGCCAGCGGCTTCGCCTGCCGCCGTCGCCACGGTTGCCACAGCCGCCCATCCTGCTTACCAGCCCGTGCAAGCCCACCTGCACATCAGCGGCTTCGATCCGCGCGCGGCAGGCGGACGGCAAACCTTAAAAATGGAATTGCGCGGCATGAGCGCCGCCTGCGCGCCGCAACTGACCTTGCGCCTGCGCTCGGACCTGATCCCGCGCGGCCACGTGCAGCATGATTTCGTGCGCACCACGCGCGGCGACTGGCGTCCCGTATTTGTCGAGTTTTCCTCGCGCAACAAGGAACACGGGCAATACCAGATCGAAGTCGAAGTACACAGCCACGTCGATGGCGCCGTGGCGCAGAAATGGGTATGCACGTTTGTCATCCTCGTGCCACGCCGCGACGCCACCCTGACGGAGATCCACCAGATCTTCCTCAGCACCCACAAGAACGTGCGCGTGATGGCCGACGACGCGTCGATTGCCCGCGTCACGGGCGGCGACGGCTGCAACCTTGACGTGACGGCACGCAATGCCGGCATTGCCCACGTGGACCTGTCTGCGCCACAAGGCAAGATCGACATGGGCTTTACCACCATCGCCTGGGACGAAGAGTTGATCGAGGTCGACCTGCCCGCCGCCAGCCACTGCCATCCGCACCCGAGCCAGGCCGCCTGCCTCGTCAATGCGGCGCCGGAAGCGGGAGAGCAGCGCCAGATCCGCCTGTTCGCGCTGGAAGAATGCATGCTGGGGCGTTTTGAGCTGGTCGACCCGGAAGCCGATGTGCTGCTCAGCCATTTCAGTCCCGACGGCCAGGACAACAATGGCTTGACGCGCCGCCTGTCGGGCCGCCACGCCATCATCCGGCGCGGCCAGCAAGGCTTTGAAATCGAGGATGTATCGCGCTATGGCGTGCTGCTCGACGGCGTGTGGCCCGGCAAGCACAAGCCCGTCGCCCTGCGCCTGGGCATGCGCATCGAATTATCTGCCAGCATCAAGGGCATCGTCGTGCTCAGCGTCACGGCCCTGCTCGCGCACGGCGTGATCTTGCACCGCATCGACCACGGCGCCCGCGCCGAGTGTTTTTACCTGTTGCTGCCAGAAGCCCAGCCCACGCCGGCAAACCACCTTGCCACGCCGCAGGCCAGCTGCCTGCCCGTGCTCTTCCACCGCAACGGTGGTTTCTGGCACCTGGACACGGCCAGCGGCAAGGAAACCGCGCTGGCCCCTGCCACCGCGCTCGACAAGCTCAGCGGCTTTGCGCGCCATAACCGCTTCGCCAGCGAACCGTATCCCGAATGCTGGATCATCCGCACCGAAGGCGCGGCGCTGTGCGACAGCGTGCTAACCGCCTGATACAACGGCTCTCAAACACTAGCTAGCGCGGTACCAGTACCAGGAAAATCATCGACAGCCCAAAAATAAACACCGCTTCCAGCGTAAATACGATGGCGGGAATCTGTAATTCGCGCGGGATTTTCATGGCGACACCTCTTCAAAACACAGGACTGCTTTCAGCATAGCGCGCCCTGCGCCGATTGCATTATCAGCCGCACAACACACTTGACCGCCCGGCATGACTTGCCGAGTCCGCTGGCCAAGCTCTCCCGACACACAATTTAACAAATTATCGGCCGATATTCTGCAAATAGCACCCCTCCAAGCCCTTGCATACTGTATATTCATCCAGTTAATATCCCCTGCATTTCACACAACGCCACGCATGGCGTTTTACATTTTCTATGGCTTCCAACAAAGCGCATCATGCGACCGGTTGGGCTGCCGGCGTGATCGCCGCGGCCCTGGTCGCGCACGCTGGCGCCGGTGGTCCCTATCAAGTGCTGAGCATGCTCGCCTTTGTCATGGGCGCGCTGGGCGGCACGGCGCCGGACTGGCTGGAAGTGGCTTGGTGGGCGCGCACGCACCGGCTATGGATCACGCACCGCACATGGACGCACTGGGGCCTGGCGTGGATCGCCCTGCTCGTCTACACCTACCTGCAATTGCCGCACCACCTGTGGGCGCCGCCCCTGTTCGGCTTTGCCGCCGGCGGCATCATGCATTTGCTGGCCGACTGGCCCAATCCGCTGGGTGTGCCATGGATTTTCCGCCGCCACTCGCTGCGCTGGTGGAAAAGCGGCCGCCACGACATCATCGTCATCATCGCCGCCTGGCTGGCCGCCACCATCGTGGCCGACCACGTGTTTTTCGACGGTATCCACTGGCAGCGCACCGTCCTGGCGTTCGATAGCCTGCTGCACTGGTCCGCTGGCGCACTCCAGACGGCTTGGGCAAATCTGCAACAATGGCAGCTGCGCTGGCGCCTGGGCGGCGACGCCAATTGACGCCGGCAGCGTGGCAATGTGATAATGAGTATCATTCTCAAACAGCCCAGCCAGCCGGCACCCCGCGTTCCGTCAGCCCAGCCCTTTCCTTGCCTGGAGAACGCAGTGAGTACCGTCAGTCCCGTCCATGCCGTCCATGCCGTCCACCTGAAAACCCTGTACAGCGAGCACCACGGCTGGCTGTATGGCTGGCTGCGCGGCAAGCTGGGCAACCGCGCCGAGGCGGCCGACCTGGCGCAGGATACGTTCTTGCGCCTGATGGGCAAGCGCGAGGTGACACCGCTGGCGCCCCTGCGCGAGCCGCGCGGCTACCTGGCGACCATTGCGCGCGGCTTGCTGATCGACCGCTACCGGCGCCAGGCGCTGGAGCAAGCTTACCTGGAAGCGCTGGCGCAGCAAGCCGAGCCTGTATCGATGTGCGCCGAAACGCATGCCATCATTATCGAAACCCTGCTCGCCATCGACCGCCTGCTCGACGGCCTGGGTGCCCGCACGCGGGCCATCTTCCTGCTGGCGCAGATCGAAGAACTGAGCTACGTGGACATCAGCCGGCGCCTCGGCGTCTCCCTGCCCACCGTAAAAAAGCACCTGGTGCGCGCCTATACGGAATGCCTGATGCTGGCGGCCGCCTGATGTTCGCCGCATCCGCCTCCCCTTCGTCGCCTATCCCCCGCAAGGTGCTGGCCGCCGCCGCCCACTGGCATGTGGAGCTCCAGTGCGGCGGCGCCGACCCGGCAGCGCTGCAGGCATGGCGCGACGCCAGCGCAGAACATGAACGGGCCTGGGAGCTGCTGCAGCGTATGGACGGCCAGTTGGGCGCGATACCGGCAGCACTGGCGATTCCCGCCCTGCAGGCGGCGCAGCAGCGCCGGCGCGCGGCCGCCAAGATACTCGCGCTGCTGGTGGCAACCGGCGGCGGCATCGCGCTGGGCCAGGTGGGCCTGCAATCGGACCCATGGCAAGCCCTGACGGCGTCCTTGCGCACGGCGCCGGGCCAGCGCCGCCACGTCACCCTGGCCGATGGCGGGCGCCTGGAAGTGAATACGGATAGCGCCCTGGATGTCGCTTACAGCGCCACGCACCGCCGCATCCGCCTGCATCATGGCGAAATCATGATCACGACGGCGCCCGACCCGCGCCCCTTCCTCGTCGACACGCCGCACGGCGTGATCCGCGCGCTGGGCACGCGCTTCGGCGTGCGCTGCGATGGCGATGGCAGCACCGTCAGCGTCTACGAACATGCCGTGGAAGTGCGCTGCGCTGCGCGCCCGGATGCCGTGCGGCGCCTGGAAGCTGGACAGCAGCTACGCTTCAGCGCAACTGGCGCGGATGACGTGCAGACCATGCCTGCGCACCAGGACAGCTGGCTGCGCGGCATGCTGGTGGCGGCCGACTGGCCGCTGCAACAACTGGTTGCGGAACTGGCGCGCTACCGGCGCGGGCGTCTCGTCTGCGACACCAAAGTGGCGCGCCGCCCCGTCACGGGCACCTACCGCCTCGACGATATCGACGCCGTGCTGGAAAGCCTGTGCGCCTCGCACGGGCTGCAAGTGACGTACTTCACGCGCTACTGGGCCACGGTGGCGGCCCGCTCCACGTAATTATTTTCAGTTTTTTTGCGCCAGGGGTTGGTGTTTCGCTGCGCTGCTTCGGCTTCCTAGTTAAGTAGCCAATTCACGTAGCCGATTCACACGCCAATTCTTATCCCTTTAGAGCAGAAAGACCGAGCATGCAGCTGACCACCCCCGTCCTCCATCCCGCCGCGCGCGCCATCCGCCTGGCCGTCATCGCCATGGCTTGCGCCGCCCCCGCCGCCTTTGTCGCAGCACCCGTCCTGGCGCAAGGCCAGGCTACCGCTGCAGCACCGCAAGCCTACGCCGTGCCAGCCGGCCCGCTGGCCACGGCCCTGAACGACTTTGCCGTCGCCGCCGGCGTCAGCCTGTCGACCGATCCCGCGCAGACGCGGGGCCTGCGCTCGCCCGGCGTGCGCGGCAGCTTCAATGTCGGCCAGGGTTTTGCCCAGGTGCTGGCCGGCAGCGGCCTGGAAGCCGTGCAGCTGCCGAACGGCGCCTATGTGCTGCGCCAGGCAGCGCCAGCGTCCGCAGCGGCGGCCGGCGTGGAAAAGACCATGGCGCCCGTGACTGTCAGCGCCAGCATGGAGCGCGACCCCGTCAGTGAGCACAGCAACTCGTATGCGGCGCGCGCCGTCACCGTCGGCAAGGGCGTGCAAACCCTGCGCGAAATTCCGCTATCCGTCAGCGTCGTCACGCGCCAGAAGATGGACGACCAGAACCTCAATACCATCGACGCCGTGCTGGCCAACACCACCGGCATCACCATGTACGACAGCCCCATGGGCGGGCGTTATGTGTATTCGCGCGGCTTCATGGTCGACACTTACCAGTTCGATGGCGTCAACCGCGCCATGTTCTACCCGCAGGCGAACAGTTTTACCAGCAACACGGCCATGCTCGATCGCGTCGAAATCGTGCGCGGCGCCACGGGCCTGTTGCAGGGCACCGGTTCGCCGGGCGCCGCCATCAACATGGTGCGCAAGCGCCCGCTGGCGGAAAAACAGGTGCAGCTGGCGCTCAGCGCCGGCCGCTGGAACGACGTGCGCGGCGAGGTCGACGTCACCGGTCCCCTGAACGAGGCGGGCAGCATCCGCGGCCGCGTCGTGGCCGCGCACGACCAGCGCGATTATTTTTATGACGTGGCCGACAGCCGCACGGACGTGCTGTACGGCGTGCTGGAATTCGACCTGGCGCCGGGCAGCAAGCTGACGACGGGCGCCAGCTACGAAAAACTGAAGTCAACGCCGTTTTTCTCGGGCATGCCCCGCTACCTCGATGGCAGCGACCCGAAACTGCCCCGCTCGACCTACCTGGGCGCGGACTGGAATCGCTGGGACAGCCGCCAGACGGCCGCCTTCGCCGAATTCGAACACCGCTTCGATGCCGACTGGTCGCTCAAGGCCAGCGCCAACTACACGCGCGAACAGCATGACGTGAAATACATGTTCAACCTGGGCGCGCTCAATCCCGCCACCATGGCCGGCATGATGATGTACGCTGGCGTGTTCGACTACGGCACCACGAACAAGGGACTCGACCTCTCGCTCGATGGCAAATTCAACGCCTTCGGCCGACGCCACGGCTTCAGCGCCGGCGTCAGCACGAACCGGCTGGAAAGCGACAGCGATTACAGCCTGGCCATGATGAAGCTGCCCAATAGCGCGCTGCAACCCAATCACGGCGTGGCGGAACCGAGCGATGCCTGGATACGCAAGGAACAGTATGGCGGCGGCCACAGTCTGACGAGCATGACGCAGACGGGTGCCTACGGCGTGGCCCGCTTCAGCGTCAGCGCCCCGCTCACCGTGGTGGCGGGCGCGCGCGTGTCGAACTACAAATCGAGCAGCGTGTACCGCGACACGGGCGAGGTGTACATCGACCCGTACCGCGAAAACGGCGTCGTCACGCCGTATGGCGGCGTCATTTACGCATTCGACAAGCGCTGGTCCGGCTACGCCAGCGTGTCCGACATCTTCCAGCCGCAAAACCAGCGCACGGCCGAAGGCGCCCTGCTTGAGCCGCTGAAAGGGCGCAACCTGGAAGTGGGCGTGAAAGGTGAACTGTTCGATGGCAAGGTCAATACCTCGCTGGCGCTGTTCCGCATCGAGCAGCGCAACCGCGCCGAGGCAGATCTGGTCAATATCTGCACCAGCGGCACGGAGTGCTATTTCTCGACCGGCAAGGTGCGCAGCGAAGGCGTCGATGCGGAAATCAGCGGCGAAGTGACGCCGGGCTGGCAGCTGTTCGCCGGCTACACCCTGAACAACTTCAAATACCTGGAGCAGACGTCGGACGCAGGCGTGATGTTCGCCAGTACCTACTCGCCGCGCCACATGCTGCGCGCGTGGAGCGACTACCGCCTGCCCGGTGCCTTGCAGAAGTGGAGCGTGGGCGGCGGCGTGAACTTCCAGACGGAGAGCTCGCGCACGACGCGCGACGTGAAGGTGGCGCAAGGCGCGTATGCCTTGTGGAGCGCGCGCGCCGCCTGGCAGATCGACCGCAACTGGACGGCGTCGCTGTCCGTGACGAACTTGCTCGACAAGCGCTACTACCAGACGGTGAGCGCGCCGGCGTGGGGCAATTTCTATGGCGAGCCGCGCAAGGCGCAACTGACCTTGCGCGCGCGGTTCTAATCCAGCTTATGCCGGAGGACGCAATGGCGCCTTCGGCAGCGGGATGAATTCCGTCTCGCCCGGCACACTGCCCATGCGCTGGGCGGTCCAGTCGTCGGCCGCCTGCGACAATCGCTCCTTGCTCGACGAGACGAAATTCCAGAACAGGAAGCGGTGGCCGTCCAGCGGCTCGCCGCCGATCACGACGAACTGCACCGGGCCGCCGCCTGCCGTCACCACGGGCGCGGCACCAGCTTCCAGCAAGGCCATGGTGTGCGGTACCAGCGCCACGCCATCGATCAGCACCTCCCCGCTGATCGGATACACCGCCGCTTCCGCCGGCAAGCCTTCCAGGCGCAGCTCGCGCCCCGCCTGCAGCGCCACGTCCAGGTACAGCGTCTGCATGTAGGTGCGCACGGGCGAGGTCTGGCCAAACGCCGTGCCGATCAACACCTTGACGACGGCGCCATCGAGCGCCACGACGGGAATGTCGGCCTGCGGCGTGTGCGTGAAACTCGGTTCATCTTCTTCGTGCGCCTTGGGCAGCGCGGCCCACAGCTGCAAGCCGTGCGTGCGGTGCGGCTGGCCCGCCAGGTCCTGCGGCGTGCGTTCCGAATGCACGATGCCGCGCCCGGCCGTCATCCAGTTGATGGCGCCCGGTTCGATGCGCTGGTACGAGCCGATGCTGTCGCGGTGGTCGATCGCACCCTCGAACAGATAGGTGACGGTAGCCAGGCCGATGTGCGGATGGGGGCGCACGTCGTGGTTGGCGTCGGGCGCCACGTCGATGGGGCCGAAATGGTCAAAGAAAATGAAGGGGCCGACGGCCTGTTTGACGGCGGAAGGCAACAGGCGCCGCACGACGAAGCCGCCGCCCAGGTCCTTTTCGTGGCTTTTCAGGATGGCCGCGCTCATGCCAGCACCGTCGTCACTTCGGTGGTCACGGCCGTCATCAATTTATGCAGCGGGCATTTGCCGGCCGCGGCCAGCAATTCCTCGCGCTGCGCATCCGTCAGCTCGCCCGTCAGGTGCAGGGTGGCGGCCAGGCGGTACACACCCTTGCGCTCTTCGCTGGCATCGCGTTCGGTCGACACTTCCACGTGCTCCAGGGGGATGCCCTTGTGTTTGGCATACCAGACGACGGTGAGCGCCTTGCAGGCCGACAGGGCCGCGTCATACAGGTCGTGCGGCGACGGGCCGGCATCGCCGCCCCCTTCGGCCACCGAGGCGTCGGCGGAAATGATGTGATCGCGCACGTGCACGATGTGGCGCATGGCTTGCGACTGGTCGCGGATGGCTTTGATGGTCATGGCGTTCCTTGGTGCGTTTGGAAAGCCACAATTTACACCGTTTGCCCGCTTTGCGCAGCCGGCTCCCCAGCTACCTGGTCATTTGATACGGAACAGGGGGTCGGTGGGCAGGCGAAGACGATGGACACTCCAGCACGGTTAAGGTGCATGCCGTATCCCTCAAGATGACCGATATGATAATGAGTCAGTCGAGCGTGCGCGCCACCCTGAAGCCCACGATGTCGTTCGACAGCACGGTGGAAAAGCCGTTGCGCAGGGCCGAGCGCAAATAGCGCGGGTGGTACAGCCAGGAGCCGCCGCGCAGGATGCGCCGGCTACTGTCGCTGCCCTCTTCCCATGCGCTGCCGTCGACGGGCGCGCCTTCGTAATTGTCGTGCACCACATCCTGCACCCATTCCCACACATTGCCATGCATGTCGAACAGGCCCCAGGAATTCGGCGCGAATGTGCCCAGCGGCGTGGTGCCGCCCCGATACACGCCGCGCGGGCCGCCGTTGTACACATACAGGCCGTCGTAATTGGCTTGCTCCGTGCTGATGGTGTCGCCCACGTTGAAGGCCGTGCGCGAGCCGGCACGGCACGCGTATTCCCATTCCGCTTCGCTGGGCAAGCGGTACTGGCGGCCCGTGCATTCGCTCATCCACGCCAGGAACAGCTGCGCGTCATTCCAGCTCACGCCCACCACCGGGTGCTGCTCGTTCTGCACGAAGCCGGGATTATCCCAGTCCGTTTCCGACCCGCCCGCCCAGCCGGTCGCCTTGACGAAGGCGCGCCATTCGCCCACGCTGACGGGGTGGCGAGCCAGCGCGAACGGGCGCTCGATGCCGACCCAGTGCTGCGGCATTTCGCGTTCGAGCCACGTCTTTTGCGAGCCGGCCTGCATGGCCGCCTTGTGTTCCGTCTCGTGCGCGCCCATCTGGAAGCGGCCGCTGGGAATGAGCACCAGTTCCGGCCCCTGTCCCGCGCCATCGAGAAAATCGTCGCGCAAGATGCCTTCGGCATTGGCCACCGGTTCCGCGTGTTCCGTTTCCGGCACCGGCGCGGATGCCTGCACAGGGACAGATGCGGTCGCGGCGCGGCTGGCCTCTTCCTTGCGCGCGCGCTCCTGCTCGGCCCGATATGCCGCCTCGGCCTTGGCGACGATGGCCTTGCGCTGCAATTCCTGGTGTTCCTGCAAGGCCGTGGCGGCATCGGCTTCGCGGCGCGCGCGCAGCTGGCCGCGCAGCGCTTCCTTGCGCAACTTGCGCGCCTCTTCCGCCTCGAAATGGCGCTGCGCTTCCTGTTCGCGGCGCAGTTTGTCCTGCCGCTGCTTTTCCAGCGCGGCGGCCTGGATTTCCGCCTTGCGGCGCTGATCCAGTTCTTCCTGGCGTATGCGGGCTCGCTTGATCTCTTCCTCGCGCGCCTGCTCGGCGGCCAGCGCCGCCTCCCGCTGTTGCTGCGCCTGCTGCGCCGCGCGCGCCTGCTGCTGGCGCGCCTGTTCCGCCAGTTCTTCGGGCGATGGCCCGGCCGCGCGTTCCAGCCCTTCCAGCAAGGCTTGCACGGATTGCGGCCGCAATTCCGCCGTCAGCGAAAAACCGTTCTGCAGCACTTGCCACTGTTGCGCGTTGAGCGCTTGCGGCTTCGAAGGCAAATGGCTGGCGCTGCGCATGTCGTCGAACGGCATGCGCCCTTCCAGCATCTGGTAGATCATCACGGCCACCGCATACACGTCCAGGCGCGGGCTGGGCTGGCGCTGGTTGGCGCCGGCTTCGGGCGCCCGGTAGCCGTGCGTGCCCGCGTTCGGCATCTCCAGCGCCAGGCTGCTGTCCGCATTGCGCACCCGCGTGGCGATGCCGTAGTCGAGCAGCTTGACGTCGCCCTTCGCCGTCAGGAAGACATTGCCTGGCTTGATGTCGCGGTGCACCAGCTTGTGCTTTTCCCAGGCATACGACAGCGCTTCGGCCACCGGCTGCAACAGTTCCTGCACCGTGGACAGCGGCAGCGCACCCTGGCGGCCCAGATAGTGTTCCAGGTCTTCGCCATCGAGGCATTCCATGATGATGAAATAGCTGGCCGTGGCCGGGTCCTGCGCCCATTCGTAGACGCGCACGATGTTTTCATGCGCGAGTTTTCTCGCCTGGGTCGCTTCCTCGATCAGCAGCTTGGCGTGCGTGGCGCTTTGCGTCAGCTGCGGCGGCAATATCTTCAGCGCCACCATTTCGCTGCTGCCCAGTTCCGCGTGCGTGGCCAGGTCGGTGGCTTGCCACACCTGCCCCATGCCGCCCGTGCCGATCAGCCGTTCGAGCCGGTAGCGGCGGTTTTGCGGACCGATTTCCTGGCCCGTCATGAAGCCCAGCTCCGTGCCCTGGCGCACGGGCAGCGGCGCGGCCACAGGTGCGGCGCCTGGCGGCGCGTACTCGGCGTCGAGGATGGCGTTCTTGCGGCGTTCGAATTCCTGCTCGCTGAGCAGCCCGTCGTCGTGGAGGGCGCGCAGTTCCCGCAGCTTGTCTCGTGCTTTTTGCATCATCTGGAGTGAAACGCTTCCGTCAAGGCTGCAGGGCGGCGCCGCAGGCGGCGCAGAATTTATCTTCCGGATGGCCCGCGCGCTGCGCGTGGCCGTTCTTGCAGCGGGCCGGCGCTGCAGAGGCGGCGCCAGGCTGCAGCGCCTGCGCCACGGCCACGCCCAGCTGCGCCTGCGCCGACAAGCCATGCGCGTGCGCCGCGTTCTGCAGGTTGATCAGATCGAGCTGCTGGCGCCGCTCGCGTTCCGCCTGGCCTTCCAGGTAGCTGCGCTCCTGCGCCACGCTGTCCTGCGCCATGCGCATGGCGTCCAGCGGGGCGACGCTGCTCTCGGCCGCTGCCAGCGCCGCCAGCGCGTGAATCTGCTCGGCGCTCATGCCCGCCTGCAGCTGCACTTTCAGCACTTGCGCCAGCGCGACCGCATTCTGCCCGGCGGCCATGGCCACCTTGCCCGTGTCGCTCAGCGAGCCGATTTTCTCGATGCGGTCGATGTCGATGCGCGCCAGTTCGGCCGCATGCGCCTGCTGCGCCAGCAGGGCTTCGTATTCGCCCTTCCAGCGCGCATAATCGCTTTCGCGCTGCTGGGCCATGGCCAGCAAGTCGCGCTGCCATTGCGCTTCCTGCTCCAGCTGGCGCAGCTGCTGGCGCTGCTCCTCGATGGCCAGCGCGTCGAGCTGCGCCAGCTGCGTTTGCTGCTGCAGCTGGCGCGCGTGCACGCCATCGGCCTCAATGGTGCGCAGCAGCTTTTCCTGCTGCGCGATGGCGTCTTCGCGCACGCCGCCACGCCGCAGCGCCGCGACTTTTTCCGCGATTTCCGTCGCCTGCACCTGGGCCGCTTCATCCTTGTGCGCCTCGGCGCGCAGCAGTTCGCGCTGGCGCGCCAGCTGCATCTGCTCTTCCCACTCCTGTACCCGCTCGGCCTCGCGCTTGCGCGCCGCGTTGGCCAGCATCAGGCCCTGCCAGGCGGCCTGGTGCTGCTCCGCCTCCAGCTGCGCCTCGCGTTGGGCCGCATCCGCCTCCGCCTGACGCAGGCGCGCCAGCTGGGTGCGGCGACCCGTCTCGTCGTCGATCAGCAGCGCGCTTTCCACTTGCTGCGCGATCGACTGCAGGTGCACCTGATGCGTAAAGCGCTGCTGCGCCAGCTGGATCTGTTCGCGCCCATGCAGCTGCGACAGTTCCAGCTCGCTGCGCATCTTGATGGCGGCCAGCGCGCGCACGTGTTCCCAGTTGGCCGCTTCGTCGGCGTGCTGCGCGCCCTTCTGCGCCAGTTCCTGTTCCAGCTCGCCCAGCGCCAGCGCGGCGCCATGGTCGAGCGCCTGGCGCCGCGATTTCGCTTCCAGGATGCGGCCATACAGGTCGATCTGGCGCCCGCGCAGCGCTTGCAGGCGCTCCGCTTCCTGGTGGTTCAGTTCCGCCTTTTCCAGCGTCGCATCCTGCTGCAATTCCGCGCGGCGGTGTGCGTGGCGCGCTGCCAGTTCCTCGCGGCGGATGCGCTGCCACTCTTCCTCGTCATACAGCTGGTCGAGCTGCTTCATGCGTTCCAGACTGTGTTGCTCGAGTTCCTGCGCCGGCAAGCCGCCCAGCCACAGGGTACCGATGGAGGCATCGCCATTGCCCTCGCGTTTGTCGTGGCGCAAACTCAGCGTTTCCACGCGCGCCACGGCCAGGCCGCTGGGCGCCAGTCGCTGCGTCAGCGCCGATTGCAGGCGTTCGTTCAATTCGGGCCGCAGGTCGGCATTCGCGTCCATCTCGACCAACGCGCGGCTGCCGATGAATTCCAGCGCAATCTGGCGCACGGACGGCAGCAGCAAGGCGTGCAGGTGGGCCCGCGTGACGGCGCCCGGCGCGCGCATGAACTGGCGCGCGAACGCATCGGGCTGGCCCAGCCCGATATCGACACGCAGGGACGCGGCAACGTTCAGCAGTTCCGAGCTGGCCAGGCCAGGCAAGTCGAAGTCCAGGCTGACGGCGTCGGCGCGCGCGATCAGCACTTCGGCCGGACGCGCCGGCAGCAGCGCGGGCAGGCGCGCAAAGAAGGCGGCGCTGTCGTAGTCGCCGGCCGGTATCAAGGTGAAAGCGTCCGATTGCACGATCCAGGCGCGCGACTCGGCCGGCACCTGCAGGCGGCGCGCGGCGCTGCCGAACAACGAGGACAGTTCACGCACGCCGAAGAACAGGGCTAGTTGCCCTTCAGCAAGATGCCATTGGTTGGCATGCAGCACCGCGTCGCTGTCGGGTGCCCCCAGCGACAAGCCGCATTGCGCGCAATAGCCGGCGGCAGCGCCGTTCTTGTGCTCGCAGCGCGGGCAGCGGGCGCCGCCAAAACCAAACAATTGGAACATGTGTGACTCCTGATGAGAATGATTGTGCGCGCAACACGGCTGCCATGCCGATTCTAGCAGGATAGCCGGGCTTCACTTGCCGCGCACGGCATGGGCACGGCAGTGCGCAGCATCAGATAATGCCATAGGGCAATTGCATTCATATGCACGGATACAGGGCGAATTAGGCCTCAATTCATGCGGTCGCCCGCCAGCGCCGCGCGCAGGCATTTCAGCGCCGTTTTTTTGCAGGCCATCCCGCCAAAACCACGGCTGGTCGCATCTGCATGGCGCGCCGGCCCGCGCCTGGCTACAGTGCATGCATACCCACCCGCCACCCGAAAGGAAACATCATGAAAACGTTAAAAAACATGGAAGCCATCTTTACCGTCGCCGTTGCCATCGCCTGCGGCGCCAGCTACGTCAGCTTCATGCAGCCATCGGCCGCCAAAGCGGCTGATGTGGCACAAGCGAGTGCCATCCCCGTCGTCGTCGTCAGCGCCAAGCGCATGACGGAACAGGAAAAGAAAATCTCGCTGATCGAGGAACGGCAAGCCTTGCTGGGCAACGCCACCGCCAGCACCCTGTGAGCCACCGATGCTGACACCACGCCGCCTGGCGCCAATTTGAATACCTCCGCGCCAGGCCGCCATTTGTATCCGCCACGGATACACGGACACACAGCATTGTGTCAATTGTAATAAGTTGAATCAAAAGCGATCCGCTCGCCGGCAAGCGCCTATAGTCCATTTCACGCAATCACCGAAATGGAGCACACCATGAAACCCATCACACTCTACGCAGCAGCCATGCTTGCCATCAGCACCGCGGCCTTCCTGCCCGTGCAGGCCATGGCACAGAATCAGCTCGGCGTCAGCATTGTCATCGGCAACGCCCCGCCTCCGCCACGGTTTGAAAGCGTGCCAGCGCCACGCGCCGGCTATGTCTGGGCGCCCGGCTACTGGAACTGGGATGGCCAGCGCCATGTCTGGAACAACGGCGAATGGCTGCGCGAACGGGGTGGCAACCAGTACCGCCGCGCCGCCTGGATACAAGAAAACAACCGCTGGCGCCTGGACCGTGGCGGCTGGGTCGCCGCGCAAGTGCAGCCCGTGCGCTATGACGAGATCCGCATCGCCCCGCCACCGCCGCGCCGCGAAGCCATCCCGCGCGCCCGCCACGGCTACGTCTGGGCGCCCGGCCACTGGGAATGGCGCGGCCAGCGCTACGCCTGGACGCCAGGCATATGGATCGCCGAACGCCCCGGTTACGTGTATGCGCCGCCCGCCTGGAACCAGCGCGATGGCCGCTGGCAGATGGAGCAAGGCCGCTGGTCGCCACGCGGGCCGAACGGTGACCGCGACCGCGACGGCATCCCCAACCGCTATGACCGCGACAATGGCAACCGCCACGACCGCGACGGCGACGGGATTCCGAACCGCGACGACCGCAGGCCCGACAATCCGCGCCGCGACTAGTAACACCTGACCAAACCTGCTGCGCGGCGGTTCTATCAAGCGTTACTGCAAGCGTTACCCACCAAGGCCACCGTTCGCGGTGGCCTTGTCATTTTCCCGACACATCCGTGTATTAAAATCGCGCGACGATCAATCACACTGCGCGAGAAAGATTCACGATGGCGATGGAAACTGCCGGTTTTACCTACGGCTCGGACACCTCGGGCCTGGTCTGGGGCTTCCTGTTTGGCCGCGAGGCGCAGCCGCTGGCGCTCGACTCGACGGCCGCACTGGCCTGGCTGGCCGATGGCGCGGCCAGGCCGGCGCAGGAATTCGTCTGGCTGCATTTCAATTTGTCGCATGCGGCCAGCGAAAAATGGCTGATGACGCACACGCAACTGGCCGACGAATTCTATGAAACCCTGCACCAGGGTTCCCGCTCGACGCGCATCGAACAGGCGGAAAACACCCTGATCGCGGTGGTCAACGATGTGGTGCACAATTTCTCGTTCGAAGCGTCCGACATTTCCACCATGTGGGCCAGCGTGGCGCAAAACCTCGTCATCACGGCGCGCCGCGCGCCGCTGCAGTCGATCGAGCGCCTGCGCCAGGCCGTCATCAAGAACCACGAGCCGATCCGCTCGTCGGTGGAATTGCTGATTCATCTGCTGCGCGACCAGGCCGACGTGCTGGTCAACATCGTGCGCGACGCAGTGGCGCGGGTCGACGATATCGAGGACCACTTGCTGGCCGGGCGCCTGGTGCCGAAACGCGAAGACCTGGGCGCCATGCGGCGCGTGCTGGTGCGGCTGCAGCGCCTGCTGGCGCCGGAACCGGCCGCCCTGTTCCGCCTTCTGCAACGGCCGCCATCGTGGGTATCGGAGCTCGACAGTCTGGAATTGCGCCAGTCGACGGAGGAGTTTTCGGTGGTGCTCAGCGATATGTCGTCCTTGCAGGAACGTATCAAATTACTGCAGGAAGAGATTGCCGCCAGCGTCAACGAGGAAAACAGCCGCAGCCTGTTCGTGCTGACCATCGTCACCGTGCTGGCCTTGCCGATCAATATCATCGCCGGCATGCTGGGCATGAACGTGGGGGGAATTCCGCTGGCCCAGCATCCGCAGGGCTTCTGGATCATCGTCGCCATCATCGTCACGTTCACGGTGGTGGCGGGATGGCTGGTGGTGCGCGTGCAACGCAATAGTTGACTATTGGGAACACGGCCTGGCAGGCGAACGGCAGGCGCCGTCCGCCATCACTGCTTGCCGCGCTTAGCGGTGGTATTCGCCGGCCCGTTCAGGCTGGTAAACGATTTCCTCGATTTTCACCTTCACCACGCCGCCCGGCATGGGCCAGGCGATGCTGTCGCCGACGGACAAGCCCAGCAGCGCGCTGCCGACGGGCGCCAGCACGGAAATGCGGTCGGCCTGGCCTTCCACATCCTTCGGATACACGAGCGTCAGGCAGAATTCTTCCTTGTTTTCCACCGTGAAGCGCACGGTGGAATTCATCGTCACGACGGTCGGGGGAATCTCTTGCGGCTCGAGCACCTCGGCGCGGCCCAGCTCGTCGAGCAAGGCGGCCTTGTCCGGCGACAGATTATTACCCAAGGCATACAACAACGCTTCCAGTCGTTCCAGGTCTTGTGATGACAAAATAATTTTTGGTTTTTTTTCCAAGATATCCTCACTATTGATCATTAGGGCGACGTCCGGTTTTGCTGGCGGCAGCTTGCTTGGCCGCGGCAGACAAAATAAACAGCATCAGAACGTCCATCATCTGAGGATTATGGACGAACTCGTGGAGCAAGGCCATAGCGTTCTCGCATTCTTCATTAAAATTTATTAAAATCAATGACTTGCAATGGACGATACGGAGCAAAAGTTAATCCGTACCAGGATGACTGCAGGCATTGAAGTTATTCTTGATGCTATTTTGTTTACCGTCAGCATGTTTTTAGCGAAAAAAACCGGCGGGCAAAAAAAGGATTAAAATTCAGTGTGGATTATTATTAGAAAAACACGTCCTGCCTTTTCCGCCTGATTTGTCGCCCTGCCTGCTGCCACCGGCCTGTGGCATGCAGACAAAATTGCCGCGCGCCCTGTACTTTCACGCTGCAAAATGACAATATGTCGGCCTTAGCAACACGTTGAGAGTTCCGGCTCACTTCGGTTTTCATCAGACTGGAACGTAAAGTATGGCAGGGCGAGGCGGGATGACACGGGGCGGCGGCAAGCGGGGCCGGCAGGAGAAAGCGTCATGATGACGCCATTGATGCTGCCGTCGGCGCAATTGCGCGGCGACCGGATTGCCAGGCTGAACTTGCTGGCCGCGGCGGCCATGCTGGCCATGGCCAGCCTGCTGCTGGTCCTCTTCCAGTTGTTTTCCCTCCAGGCATCCCTCCAGCGCAACCTGCGCATCCAGGCCGACATGCTGGCGCCCGCCGCCACCCAGGCCATGCGCCAGGACAATCGTCTTGCGGCACAACAACTCCTCGCTTCCCTCGCCGCCGCCCCGCATGTCCGGCAAGCACTACTTTACAGTCCCTATGGCACGCCGTTTGCCCGCTACACGCGCAGCAGCAGCGATGCCGCGCCCATGGCGCCGCGCAACGGCCTGCACCTCGATTACCTGGACGGCAGCGCGGCCATCCTGACGGCCTTGCCCGGCGGCGGCGCGCTGTACCTGCGCGCCAGCCTGGCGCCGCTGTACGCCAGCCTGGCGCAATTTGCCGCCTTTACCCTGCTCGTCTGCCTGTGCGCGTTCGGCCTGACGTACCTGATGGTGCGCCGCACGCGCACGGCCGCCCAGCATGCGGAAAGCCATTTGCACTACCTGGCCCATGTCGACCCGGTCACGCAACTGCCGAACCGCCATGAATTCAACGATGCCCTGGCCTACGCGCTGGCGCGCGCCGACCGCCAGGACAGCAGCGTGGGCCTGCTGCTGCTGGACCTGGACAACTTCAAGATCGTCAACGATACGCTGGGCCACCACTGCGGCGACCAGCTGCTCAAGCTCGTGTCCGAACGCCTGGTGGCCATCCTGCGCGGCACCGACATCATCTGCCGCATCGGCGGCGACGAATTCGTCGTCATCGTCGAACCGGCCGACGACGCCTCGGAAATGGCCAGCGTGGCGCGCAAGATCCTCGCCGTGCTGGCCGCGCCATTCGATCTCGAAGGCCACCAGCTGTATGTCAGCGCCAGCATCGGCGTGAGCCTGTATCCGTTCGACGCGCAGGATGTGGCCACCCTGACGCGCAATGCCGATACGGCCATGTACCACGCCAAGCACCAGGGCAAGAACCGCTACGCCGTCTTCAAGGCGGAAATGGAATTGCGCGCGCAGCGCCGCCTGCGCATGGAAGCGAACCTGCGCCGCGCACTGCAGAACGAGGAACTGTATTTGCACTACCAGCCGCAGATCGACTTGCGCAGCGGGCGCATCGTCGGTGTGGAAGCGCTGATACGCTGGAATTGCCGCGACATGGGCCAGTTGAGCCCCGCCGAATTCATCCCCGTGGCCGAGGAAAGCGGCATCATCGTCGACCTGGGACGCTGGGTGCTGCAAAGCGCCTGCCGCCAGGCCGCCCTGTGGTGCAAGGCGGGCCTGCTCGATTCGCTCGAACACGTGGCCGTCAACCTGTCGGCCTGCCAGGCGCGCGATGCGGGACTGATGGACGATATCCGCGCCATCCTGGATGAAACGCAGCTGCCGCATGGCTTGCTGGAGCTGGAAATCACGGAAGGCGTCCTGATGGACAATGTCCACGCCAACGTGGAACTGATGCGGCGCCTGCAGGAAACGGGCATCCACCTGTCGATCGACGATTTCGGCACCGGCTATTCATCGATGTCGTACCTGAAGCGCCTGCCCATCGACCAGTTGAAAATCGACCGCAGCTTCGTGCACGACCTGCCCGGCGAGGGCGAAGCCATCGTCACGGCCATCATCGCCATGGCGCACAGCCTGCACCTGAAAGTGGTGGCCGAAGGGGTGGAGACCTTGCGGCAGGTGGAGTTTTTGAGAAAAGCCGGCTGCGACAATGCCCAGGGCTTCTTCTTCGCGCGCCCGATGACGGCAGCGCAGTTGACGGCATTGCTGCTGGAACGGCGCGACTGGAGCACGCGCACGATTCTGCCGGCATAAAAAAAGGGCAGAACTGCCTGTTCTGCCCCTGCTACTTACTCCGGATGCATCAGGCCAGCTTGGCCGAATGCTCGCGCGTCGCGTGGAAAGTCAGCTTCGGCCAGCGCTCTTCCGTCAGGCGCAGGTTCACGCCCGACGTGGCCAGGTAAGCCATGTTGCCGGCCGCATCGTAGGCCACGTTGTGGCCCAGCGCGTTCTCGAAATCCTGCAGGATGCGCTTGTCGTCGCAGCTGACCCAGCGGGCGCTGCTGATGCTGGTGCCTTCGAACACGGCGTCGACGCCATATTCGTTGAGCAAACGGCTGGCCACCACCTCGAACTGCAGCACGCCGACGGCGCCCAGTACCAGTTCGCCGCCCTGCACCGGCTTGAAGACCTGCACCGCGCCCTCTTCGCCCAGCTGCTGCAAACCCTTGTGCAGCTGCTTGATTTTCAAGGGATTACGGATGCGCACGGAGCGGAAGAAGTCTGGTGCGAAGTACGGGATGCCCGTAAACGTCAGCATCTCGCCTTCGGAAAAACTGTCGCCGATCTGCATGTTGCCGTGGTTCGGCAAGCCGATGATGTCGCCAGCGTATGCTTCTTCCACCTGTTCGCGCGACGATGCCATGAAGGTCACCACGTTCGACACCTTGATCTCGCGCCCCAGGCGCAAGTGCTTGACCTTCATGCCGCGCTCGAAACGTCCCGAGCACACGCGCAAAAAGGCGATGCGGTCGCGGTGGGCCGGGTCCATGTTCGCCTGGATCTTGAAGACGAAACCGGTAAATGGCTGCTCGGACGGGGCCACCGAACGCACGGTGGCGTCGCGCTCGCGCGGCGCCGGCGCCCAGTCGACCAGCGCGGAGAGAATCTCGCGCACGCCGAAGTTGTTGATGGCCGAACCGAAGAACACGGGCGTCTGTACGCCGGAGAGGAATTCCTCCAGGTTGAACGGATTCGACGCGCCGTGCACCAGTTCCACTTCCATGCGCAGCTGGTCCATCTCCAGCGGGAACATCTCCTGCAGGCGCGGGTTGTCGATGCCCTTGATGATTTCGAATGCGCCATCGGCCTTCTCTTCACCGGCCTTGAACAGCATGATCTCGTCGTTCAGCAGGTGGTACACGCCGCGGAAGTTCTTGCCCATGCCGATAGGCCAGGTGACAGGCGCGCACTGGATCTTCAGCACCGATTCGAGTTCGTCGAGCAGATCCAGCGGATCGCGCGTTTCGCGGTCCATCTTGTTCATGAAAGTGACGATGGGCGTATTGCGCATGCGGCACACGGCCAGCAGCTTGATCGTCTGCGCTTCCACGCCCTTGGCCGCATCGATCACCATCAGCGCCGAGTCGACCGCCGTCAGCACGCGGTAGGTATCTTCCGAGAAGTCCTGGTGGCCCGGGGTGTCGAGCAGGTTGACGACGTGGTCGCGGAATTCGAACTGCATCACCGAGGAAGCGACGGAAATGCCGCGCTGCTTCTCGATCTCCATCCAGTCCGACGTCGCGTGGCGGCCCGATTTGCGGGCCTTGACGGTACCGGCCATCTGGATCGCGCCCGAGAAAAGCAGCAGTTTTTCCGTCAAGGTGGTCTTACCGGCATCCGGGTGGGAAATGATGCCGAAGGTGCGGCGGCGCTGCACTTCGCGCGCGATCACGGCCGGCGCCTTGCTGCTGACGGACGCTGCGGCGATGTCCGCATTGTCGCTGGAATCGGGGGTGTTGATGTCGTTCTCGTTGGCCATATTGGTGACCATAATATGGCCCTCGCAAAAAACCCTCGATTTTACAGAAGGATCGGCCTTCCGTGTGAACTGCTTCACTCTGGCGGCAAGCGAAATCGCCCACTTCATCAAGGGGTCACAATCGGCAGGCAACATTGCACTGCAGAAATGTTGCCACTCTTCCCTGGAAACCCGATGAAAATGCTCCTCACCCCCGCCATCCGACTCATGCAGCGCTTGCGCCTGCTGCCCAAATTCATGCTTGTCTGCCTGGTCTTTTTGCTGCCTCTGGTGCTGGCGACCACCCTGCTGATCTCGGAGCTGGGCAAATCGCTGGCCCAGGCGCAGGATGCGCAGCGGGGCGTCGCCTATGTGCGCCAGTTGCAGGAAGGCACGCGCCTGCTGCAGCAGCGGCGCGGCCTGGAACATTTGCGCCTGAGCGGCAAGGCGGGCATGGACAACACGGCCCTGAATGCACGCATCACGGCCACACTGGCCGCCCTGGCGCGCTTGCCAGCGGGCGCCGGCCTGCCCCAGGCGGCCGAGCTGACGAAGCAGTGGCAAGCCCTGCTGGGCCGCCAGACGGGCCTCGCGGCGCGCGACAGCTACGCGGCACACACGGCGCTGCTGCGCCAGGCGGCCAAACTGGTCCAGCTGGTGGCCGACCGCTCACACCTGAGCCTGGACCCGGACGCGGGCGCCAACCACCTGAGCGCCGTGTTTACCGCCACCCTGCCCGACCTGGCCGAGAGCCTGTCCGACATCGGCGGGCGCGGCGCCGCCTACATCGACACGGGCCTGTTCGAGGCGAATGAAGATCAACTCGTCAACGCCAACGCCCTGATCGCCCGCCACGAACTGGAACGCCTGCCAGCCCGCTTCGACGAAATCATCGCCGCCAAGCCGGCATTGCGCGCCAGCCTGCAGCCGGCCCTGAAAGCCGTGCCGGCCGCGCTGGCCTTCCTCGAACGCACGAAAAACGAAGTGACGAATTCCTACGACCAGACCTCGGGCGCGCAATTCCACGCGGCCGGCATGCAAGCCATCGATGCCCTGCACGCGCTCTCGGGCGCCTCCGCCACCGCCCTGGACGGCTTGCTGGCGCAGCGCATCGCGCGCGACGAGGCGCGCCGCGCCCTGATCCTGGCGGCCATGCTGCTGGTGCTGCTGGCCGCCGCCTACCTGTGCGCAGGCTTTTATGCCGCGTTCGCGCGCGACGTGAAGCAATTGCGCGTGGCCGTCGGCGCGGCGGCGGCGGGCGACCTGTCGCAGCGCATCACCTCGCAGGCGCACGATGAAATCGGCGACCTGGTGCGCGACTTCGGCGCCATGACGCATGGCCTGGCCACCCTGGTGCAGGAAATCCGCGGCGGCGCGGCCGTCATTGCCGCCGCCGGCGCCGATATCGCGCAGGGCAACGCCGCCCTGTCCGGCCATACGGCCACGCAAGCGGACGCGCTGGGCGCCACCGTCGATTCGATGCGCGAGCTGACGGCCACCGTGGGCCGCAACGAAGCCCACGTAGGACAGGGGCGCACCCTGGTGGCATCGGCCGCCGAGGTGGCCCTGCGCGGCGGCGAGACCGTCAGCGCCGTGGTCGAGACCATGGCCTCGATCAAGGCCAGCTCGCACAAGATCGTCGACATCATCGGCGTCATCAACGGCATCGCCTTCCAGACGAATATCCTGGCCCTGAACGCGGCCGTCGAGGCGGCCAGAGCCGGCGAGCAGGGGCGCGGCTTTGCCGTCGTGGCATCCGAGGTGCGCAGCCTGGCGCAGCGCTCCAGCGAGGCGGCGCAGCAAATCAAGCGCCTGATCGGCGATTCCGTGGCCACCGTGGATGCAGGCGGCGACCTGGTCAACGCAGCCGGCAGCACCATGCGGCAAGTCGTCGACGCGGTGCAGCAGGTGTCCGTCGTCATCGGGCGCATCAGCAGCGCCGGCGCCGAGCAGAATGGCGAGATCGCCCGCATCAACCAGGCACTGGCGCAAATCGACGACATGACGCGCCAGAACGCGGGCCTGGTCGACGAAGCGCGCGCCGGTTCGCAGCGCCTGCACCAGGAAGGCGAGGCGCTGACACAAGCCGTCAGCCGCTTCCGCCTGGGGGAACACGAGGCGCCAAACCCGCGCCAGGCAGCGGCCGCGACCACGCGCGACGGCTTGCCCAGCGTGCGTCCGGCCGGCCTGTGGAGCGCCAACAAGCCGCGCGTCATATCACAAAATCGCGCAGAACGGCGCAAGGCTAGCTAGTCAAAAGTGTGCACGTAGGACAAGGACTACAATTTCGCCTCAAAAGAGACTACAAAGTGGCGACTGCTAATCTTATGTTCGCCACTTACATAAGCTTTTAAAGTAGCTACATCGCGATCTGCACCGCGCGGTCGAAAAAAAACGCTGTTCCAAGATGGATGCGGCAACTTTTTTTGACCAGCAACGCGGCAGTCGCACTCCGATGTAAAAAGCCTGTGAGGAATACTATGAGCCATACTCAACTTATCGCCCCGGTCCAGAAGAACCAGTTGCTGCCGCGCGCCATGCCGGCAGCCGGACGGGAAATCAAGCTTGCGTCGCGGGTTAGTCTCAGCAGTGCCCAACAGAATGAATTGCTGGCCGCCCTGCCGCGCGCCGCGCTCGAATCGCTGTTCGAAGACCTGGAACTGGTGGAACTGCCTTTCGGCAAGGAATTGTATGCCTACGGTAACAACCTGGAATACAGCTATTTCCCCACCACCGCCATCATTTCCTTGCTGTATGTAATGGAAGACGGCGCCACGACGGAAATCGCCGTCGTCGGCCATGAAGGCGTGGCCGGTGCCTCGCTGCTGGCAGGCGAACGCGCCATGTGCACGGCTGTCGTGCAAAGCGCCGGCTATGGCTACCGCCTGAAAACGCAAAGCTTGCGCGATGCCTTCAATCAAGGCGGCGCCCTGCCCCAGCTGCTGATGCGCTACACCAACGCCCTGTTTGCGCAAATGGCGCAGAACGCCGTCGGTGGCCGCCACAGCTCGATCGAGCAAAAGCTGTGCCGCTGGCTGCTGGACCGCCTGGACCGTTCGCCATCGAACGAATTGAAAGTCACGCAAGAGCTGATCTCCATCATGCTGGGCGTGCGCCGCGAAAGCATCACGGCCGCCGCCGGCAAGCTGCAGGAAGAAGGCTTGATCCACTATCGCCGCGGCAATATCACAGTGCTGGACCGCGCCGGCCTGGAATGCTATGCGGGCGAGTGCTACAAAGTGGCCAAGACGGAATACGACCGCTTGCTGCGCGACGTATCGCGCTGCTGATCAGGCAAGACAAATAAAAATGGCCGGGCTGCATGCCCGGCCATTTTTTTTGCTTTAACGACAATTACGCTTCGGCATCCGCATCGATGTCTTCCGGTTCCGGCGTCAGCGGCAGCGGAATCACGGCTTCCACGCACGTCCCCTTGCCTTCCGGACCCTGGCGCACGGTGAGGGTGCCGCCCAGCAGCAAGGCCCGCTCGCGCATGCCCAGCAAACCGTGCGACATGGGTTTCTGCAGCGCATCTTCCGTGATGCCGATGCCGTCGTCGATGACGCGCAGCACCAAGCCGTGCTCGTTGCGTTTCAAGGTCACGCTGACCATGCCGGCGCGTGCATATTTCAGGATGTTCGTCAGCGATTCCTGCACGATGCGGAACAGGGCTATCGTCAGGGTGGCTTCGCGGTTGTCGATATTGATGGCCACGTCCGTTTCGCAGCGCACGGAACTCATGCGCGCAAAATCCTCGCAATAGCTTTCGATGGCGGCACACAGGCCCAGATTGTCCAGCAGGCTCGGGCGCAGGTCTTCGACGATGCGGCGCTTCAGTTCCACCGTTTCCAGCAAGGTCGCCTTGGCGCGGCGCAATTGCGCAGCCAGTTCCGGCTGCGTGTGCGCCAGTTGCTGGGTGACGGCGCCCAGATCCATGCTGATCGAAGTCAGGTTGGCGCCCAGCTCATCGTGCAGTTCGCGCGCCAGGCGCGCCTTTTCCACTTCATTGACGCTGATCAAATGGCGCGACAGCACGGATAACTGCTCCGTGCGCTTGCTGACCGTCGATTCCAGGTTGTCATTGGCATTTTGCAATGCATACTCGACGGCCGCGCGGTTCTGGAAGCTGCGCCGCACCAGCTGGTAAAACATGATCAGCACGAGGATGGCCAGGGCATTGATGCCGATGCCGAGCAGCACGGCTTTCTGGTATTCATGATAAAAGGCGGCGCTGCCGGACGACAGCGCTTCATTCTGCTCGCGCGTCATGATCACCACCTGCAGGCGGATCTCGTCCATGGTGGCGCGGTCATCGGTCACGCGGGAAATATTGACGATCTCGGCCAATCCGCCCTGCTTGTAGACGTCGATCGACTGTTGCAACATCGACATCTTGCGGCGGATCAAGCTTTTCAGCTGGCCCAGGTTTTTCAGCTGGGTGGGACTGCCCGCGAGCAAGGTTTGCAGCTCGTTGAATTCGTTTTCAATTTCGGTGGTGGCCGTCTTCGACGGCCCCAGATAGGTTTCGGAGCCGGAAATGAAATAGCCGCGCAAGCTGCTTTCCGCATCGAGCACGAGCACGTTCAAATACTGCAGGCGGTCCGCCACGCGGGCGCTCTGGCTGAGCAAGGCGTTCGTGCCCTTCAGCGACTGCAGGTTGTGATAGAGACTGAAACCATTGAGTACAAGCAGCAAGGCGCAAGTCACGCACAGGATCGTCTTGTAGAGGGGCAGGCGGTGATTCGGGGCCGGTTCAGCGGTGAAATACATCCTGATGTGCATCCTTAGCAAGGTTCGGCGCGGGAGAAAACGCCGGCGCCGGCCAATTATAGTCCTCGCCACAAACTGCTGCACTGCACAAGTCGTGCTGGCTGGCTGGCTGAGCGATCATGTTTCCATGATCGCACCGCAGCGCTAGTCAAGCAAATTGTTTTTCATTGCGTAATAGGTCAAGTCGCTGTTGGATTGCAAGCCCATTTTTTCCATGATGCGCGTACGGTAAGTACTCACCGTCTTGATGCTCAGCGACAAGGCGACACCGATATCGGACACGGTGGCGCCGCGCGCCAGGCGCAGGAAGACCTGGAACTCGCGGTCCGATAATTCCGTATGCAGGGCGGCATTCGTATCGCGGTCGAACGATTGCGCCAGCAATTCACCGACGGTGGAACTGACATAGCGGCGTCCCTGGAATACGGTGCGCACGGCCGTCATCAGCTCATCGGCTTCGCATTCCTTGTTCAGATAGCCATTCGCGCCCATCTTGAACAGGTTCAGCGCGTATTGCTGCGCAGGATAGCCGCTGAGGATCAGCACGGGCAATTCCGGCTGGCCCTGGCGGATCGTGCGCAAGGTATCGATGCCGCTCTGATCGGGCATGGCGATATCGAGCAGCAACACGTCACATATTTCGCGGCGGGCGATATCGAGCGCTTCGCGCCCGGTACCGGCTTCCGCCACCACACTGAAGTCGCTTGACGACGAAAAAATCTGTTTGAATCCAGCTCTTACTATTTGGTGATCATCACAAATGGCAACGCGTATCATTGTTTCCCCTTAAATTTTCCTGGCCTGGGAAAGACTACCGGAACCTGAACGCTGCTCCGGTTCAGCGTCACTAACAAAAACGCAACATTAACATTATATTCAAAATATGGCGCGCCGTACGTTACCGGCTGCGTCAAGGCAGCAAGCCCATGCAGTATAGTCACCGGTACCGGACAACCCCACCTATATTGGTACAAATCTTATTTTAGCAAGTTTAAAATCGCAATTAATTCATTGCGTATCCACGCGCGGTCCAGCGGCGCTTCCTGCGGCACGACAGGCATGGCCGGCAGCACAGGCAGCTCGTCAACGATGGCATGCGAGGCGCCACGGCTGTCGAGCTTGTTGCGCGCGCCGCTGATGGTAAAGCCCTGCTCGTACAGCAATTCGCGGATGCGGCGTATCAGCAGCACCTCGTGGTGCTGATAATAGCGGCGGTTACCACGTCGTTTGACCGGCTTGAGCTGGGAAAACTCCTGCTCCCAGTAGCGCAATACATGCGGTTTGACGCCGCACAACTCGCTCACCTCGCCGATCGTGAAATAGCGTTTCGCCGGAATGGGCGGCAAGGCGATCAACTCGGTTTTACTGATGCGCTCGTTCATCGCCACTCACTCAGGCAGCACGTGCCAGCGGACTGGTCTCTTCGACCATGCTTTTCAGCTTCTGGCTCGCATGAAAGGTCACGACACGGCGTGCCGTGATGGGAATCTCTTCGCCCGTCTTCGGATTGCGGCCCGGCCGTTGCGGCTTGTCGCGCAACTGGAAGTTGCCGAAACCGGACAGCTTGACGGCCTCGCCCCGTTCGAGCGCGTTGCGGATCTCGTCGAAAAAGGTCTCGACCATATCCTTCGCTTCGCGCTTGTTCAGGCCCACTTGCTCGAACAACAGTTCGGCCAGCTCTGCCTTGGTCAAGGTGGGTAAATCTTTTTCCGCTTCCTGGCGCACCTTGGCAACCAGCATGGCCCGATGCAGATCGGCAGCCAGTGCGGATTGCAGTACGGCGGAATCAACGTCGCTGTTATTAATTTTCCTGCCCTGCCTTTTCTGTGCGCCCGAACCCGCCACATGGCAGGCTCGTCTACGGTTGACGACGGAAAGGCCGTCACGCTAGGCGACGGCCAGTCCGGTAATTACGAACGCAGTTTCGCGTCGTGGCCCTGCTTGGCGGCATCGATCAGGACAGCCATCAGGCCATCGACGACATCGTCTTGCAGGGTGTTTTGAGTATCTTGCAAGCTAATCCGGAAAGCAAGGCTTTTTTCATCCGCTTCCAGCCCTTTTCCACGATATTCATCAAATAAAACAATGGCTTGCACGATACGCGCTGCCGGGCTCGACTTGGCCGCGGCGTGGAAGCTGTCGAGCAGATCCTGCACGGCTACCGATTGCTTGACGACGACGGCCAGATCGCGGCTGGCGCCAGGGAATTTCGAGATTTCCTGGTACACCGGCACGCCTCGTTGCGTCAGGGCAGCGGCGTCGACTTCGAACAGCACGGGCGCCAGCGGCAAGTCGTACTTTTGCATCCAGCGCGGGTGCAATTCGCCGATGAAACCGATGACCTTGCCATCAAGCTCCACGTTGGCCGAACGGCCCGGATGCAGGGCCGGATGTTCCGCCTTGGTGAAACGCAAGACCAGCGGCGCGAACAGCGCTTCCAGGTCCGCCTTCACGTCGAAGAAGTCGACCGTGCGTGCAGCCTGGCCCCACTGCTCGTCGGCCACCGCGCCGTAGGCCATCGCGGCCACGCGCTTCGGCTGGGCGTAGCCAGCCACCGACAGGGGACCGTTTTCCACGCTGTCGTCGCGCTGGTAGATGGCGCCCACTTCGAAGATACGCACGCGGTTCGTCTTGCGGTTCAGGTTATAGCGCACATTGGCGATCAGGCTGCCGATCAGCGAGGAACGCATCACGCTCATCTGGCTGGCGATCGGGTTCTGCAATTTGATCGGATTCGCGTTGCCCGAGAAATCGCGCTCCCATGCCGTATCGACAAAGCTCATGTTAACCACTTCCTGGAAGCCCAGGTCGGCCAGCTCATGACGTACCGCAAACAAGGAGCGGGTATTTTCTGGTGCAATCTGCATCACGTTCGCTGCCACGGGCGGCAAGGTCGGGATGTTTTCAAAACCGTACACGCGCGCCACTTCCTCGATCAAGTCTTCCTCGATCTCGATGTCGAAACGGTAGCTGGGCGACGTCACGGAAAACACGCCATCAAGCAAAGTGAATGGCAGGGCCAGGCGCGTGAAGATATCGGCGATCAGCTCATCATTGAGCGGCACGCCGATGACTTTCTGCGCGCGCGCCGTGCGCATCGACACGGGCTGGCGTTGCGGCAGGTTCACCACGTGGTCGTCGACGGGGCCGACGGTGGTCGCTGGCGTGCCGCAGATTTCCACGATCAGGGCCGTGATGCGCTCGATGTGCTCGACGTTGGTGGCGAAATCGACGCCGCGCTCGAAGCGGTGCGCCGCATCGGTCGAGAAATTCAAGCGGCGCGCGCGGCCTTGAATCGCGTTCGGCCACCAGAAGGCCGCTTCCAGGTAGATGCTGTCCGTATCGTCCGACACCGAGCTGGCGTCGCCGCCCATGATACCGGCCAGCGATTCGATTTCCTGCTCGTCGGCAATGACGCCGATCCACTCGTCGACGGCGATGGTGTTGCCATTCAACAGCTTGACGGATTCGCCAGCCTTGCCCCAACGCACGTCGAGGCTGCCGTGAATCTTGGCCAGGTCAAACACGTGGCTAGGACGGCCCAGTTCCAGCATGACATAGTTGGAAATATCGACCAGGGCCGACAGCGGACGCTGGCCGCTGCGCTCGAGGCGCTGCTTCATCCAGTCCGGCGTGGCTGCCTTGGCGTTCAAGCCGCGGATGACACGGCCCGTGAAACGGCCGCACAGGTCCGGCGCGCTGACTTTCACGGGCAGGATTTCATCGCTGGAAACCGGCACGGTACGGAATTGCGGCACATTCAGGGGCACGCCCGTCAAGGCCGACACTTCGCGCGCGACACCCAGCACGGACAGGCAGTCCGCCTTGTTCGGCGTCAACTTGATGGTGAATTTCAAGTCGTTGAGCGCAAAGTAATCGCGGAAATTCTGGCCGATCGGCGCGTCGTCCGGCAATTCCATCAGGCCGGCGTTTTCTTCCGACAATTTCAATTCGCGCGCGGAGCACAGCATGCCTTGCGACTCGACGCCGCGCAGCTGGCCCACCTTGATTTCAAACGGCTTGCCATCGGCGCCAGGCGGCAGCACGGCGCCCGCCATCGCGCAGACGACTTTCAAGCCCGGGCGCACGTTCGGTGCGCCGCAAACGATGTTAAGCATGGTGCCCGTGCCGACATCGACCTGGCACACATTCAGGCGGTCCGCATTCGGATGTTTTTCCATCTCCAGGACCAGGCCCACCACCACGTTCGAGAACGGCGGGGCGACAGGATCGACGTCCTCGACTTCGAGACCGGACATGGTCAGCAGATGGGCCAGTTCGTCCGAAGTCATCTTCGGATCGACCATGGTACGGAGCCAGTTTTCGGAAAATTGCATAATCAAGCCTTCAAAGGGTCAAAGCTCACAGCGCGAGCGCACAGGCGCTCAAGCGCCATGAATCAAACGGAACAATGCTTAGTTGAACTGCTTCAGGAAACGCAAGTCGCCTTCATAAAACAGGCGCAGGTCGTTGATGCCGTAGCGCAGCATCGTCAAGCGTTCCAGGCCGGAGCCGAAAGCAAAACCGATGAATTTCTCGGGATCGAGGCCGAAGTTTTTCACCACGGTCGGATGCACCTGGCCGGCGCCCGACACTTCCAGCCAACGGCCTTTCAAGGGGCCGGAGCCAAAGGCGATGTCGATCTCGGCCGACGGTTCCGTGAACGGGAAGTAAGACGGGCGGAAGCGCACCTGCAGGTCGTCCGTTTCAAAGAAGGCCTTGACGAAATTCAGGTACACGCCCTTCAGGTCGGCAAAGCTGATGTCTTCGGCGATCCACAGGCCTTCGACCTGGTGGAACATCGGCGAATGGGTGGCGTCGCTGTCGACGCGGTAGGTGCGGCCCGGTGCGATGACCTTGATCGGCGGCGTGTGCGTGCGTGCATAGCGCACCTGCATCGGGCTCGTGTGCGTACGCAGCAGCAAGGGCTTGCCATCGGTGTCATTGCCATCGATGTAGAAGGTGTCTTGCATGGAACGGGCTGGGTGGTTTTCCGGGCTGTTGAGCGCCGTGAAGTTGGTCCAGTCGTTTTCGATTTCGGGGCCGTCGGCCACGTCGAAACCGATGGAACGGAAGATTTCCTCGACACGTTCCCACGTGCGCATCACGGGATGGATGCCGCCGGGCATGCGGCCACGGCCTGGCAGGGTCACGTCGATCGCTTCGGCGTTCAGACGACCTTGCATCTGGGCATCGGCCAATGCATCACGGCGCGCCGTCAGCGCGTCTTCGATCTGCACTTTGACGGCGTTGATCAGGGCGCCTTGCGCCTTGCGCGCGTCCGGATCCAGTTTGCCCAGGCCCTTCATCATTTCAGTAATCTGGCCAGTCTTGCCCAGGTAGCGGGCTTTGGCGTTTTCAAGTGCGGCAGCGTCTGCGGCGGCGATAAAGTCAGCCTGGGCCGAGACGACGAGTTCTTCTAGGGAGTTCATGCGGCTTTTCCTGTTTTGGAAATCAATCCTGGATTTAGTAATCTAGAACCCAACAATCAAAAACGGAAACGGGGCATAAGGTTCACACCCCTGCCCCGCTCTTTATAACGTCACCCTACGGATGACGTTGTGCAATCACCGATGCTTACGCAGCGATTTTTGCTTTAACTGCGTTGACAATCGCAGCGAATGCTGGCTTGTCCATCACAGCCATATCGGCCAGGACTTTACGGTCCAGTTCGATATTTGCTTTTTTCAAGCCGTTCATGAATACGCTGTACGTTACGCCATGCTCACGGGAAGCGGCGTTGATACGGGCGATCCACAGGCGGCGGAAAACGCGCTTCTTGTTGCGGCGATCGCGGTAAGCGTATTGGCCAGCGCGCATAACTGCTTGCTTGGCAACACGGTATACACGGCTGCGGCGACCACGGTAGCCTTTAGCTTGAACAAGAATCTTTTTATGACGGGCACGAGCTGTAACCCCACGTTTTACTCTAGGCATAGTAACTCCTTATATTGAGTGTGAGATTAAGCAGTCGGCATCATGCGGTAGACGGATTTCACGTCAGACGCAGCGACATTGGTGGTACCGCGCAGAGCGCGTTTCAGCTTGGTGGTTTTCTTGGTCAAGATGTGGCGTTTGAACGCATGACCACATTTAACAGTACCACCCGGACGCACGCGAAAACGTTTTTTCGCAGAGCTTTTGGTCTTCATTTTAGGCATAGCAATCTGTCCTCTTACGGACAGCTCCATTTATAACAGGATTGCAGGTGGCAACACGACGCTGCGCTTAGATGCCTGCTTTCACATGTTGTGCAGCGGATGCGAGTCCACTACAGTTCACGCGGCCCGGGCATTACTGACCGGGCCGCGCAAAATTCTGCCTGGAATCTGGTGTCGTACCAATGCTGGCACAAACCACGTCGATCCACAGTAAAACGCTATTGTAGCTTACTTCTTCTTCTTAGGCGAAAGAACCATGATCATTTGGCGGCCTTCCATCTTCGGGAACTGCTCGACCTGGCCATACGGCTCCAGATCGGCTTTCAGACGTTCCAGCATGCGGAAGCCAATATCCTGATGCGCCATCTCACGACCGCGGAAACGCAAGGTGATCTTGGTTTTATCGCCATCTTCGAGGAACTTGATGAGATTACGCAACTTGATATTGTAGTCACCATCATCAGTCCCCGGACGGAATTTGACTTCCTTCACGAGGATGATCTTTTGCTTCAATTTGGCTTCGTGAGCTTTCTTTTGCTCCGAATACTTAAATTTGCCGTAGTCCATCAAACGGCACACCGGTGGCTGCGCGGTAGGCGCAATTTCCACCAGGTCGACGTTTGCCTCTTCCGCCAGGCGGAAGGCTTCAGCCAAACTTACGATACCGAGTGGCTCGTTATCGACCCCGCTTAAACGCATTTCAGGGGCAGTGATTTCGCCATTGATGCGATGTGACTTGTCAGTAGCTATTGTAATTTCCTTTAAAAATCTTGTAAGACGGTCGTGCAGCGAGTTTCCTCGTCAGGCCTTGGTGTCGACTTCATGTTTGAGTCGCTCAATCAGGGCATCGACGGACATGACGCCCAGATCGATATTGCCCCGCGCCCGCACGGCCACTGTATTCGCATCCCGCTCTTTGTCGCCAATTACTAAGATGTAAGGCAATTTTTGTACGGAATGTTCACGTATTTTATAGGTAATCTTCTCGTTACGCAAATCAGCCTGTACGCGCAGCCCCGCTTTGCGCAGTTTTGTTGTAACTTCCTGTACATAGTCGGCTTGAGCGTCGGAAATATTCAACACCGACACTTGCACCGGCGACAACCACAAGGGCATGGCACCCGCATAGTGTTCGATCAGGATGCCAATGAAACGTTCCAGCGAACCGACGATCGCGCGGTGCAGCATGATCGGCACCTGGCGCGTGTTGTCCACGGCTACGTATTCGGCACCCAGGCGGCCCGGCATCGACGGGTCGATCTGCACGGTACCCACTTGCCATGCGCGGCCCAGGCTGTCCTTCAGGTGATACTCGATCTTCGGACCGTAGAACGCACCCTCGCCCGGCAATTCCGTCCATTCCACGCCACAAGCGCGCAAGGCCGAACGCAGGGATTCCTCGGCGAAATCCCACGACTCTTCCGTGCCGATGCGGTTATCCGGACGCAAGGCCAGTTTCACATCGATATTCGTGAAGCCGAAAGCCGTGTACACATCCATCGCCTGCTGGTGGAAGGCCGTCACTTCGCCGGCAATCTGCTCTTCCAGGCAGAAAATGTGGCCATCATCCTGTGTAAAGCCGCGCACGCGCATCATGCCGTGCAAGGCGCCCGACGGCTCATTGCGGTGGCACTGGCCGAATTCGCCGTAGCGCAGTGGCAAGTCACGGTAGCTGCGCATGCCATTGTTGAAAATCTGGATATGGCCAGGGCAATTCATCGGTTTCAGCGCATAGGCGCGGTTTTCCGATTCCGTGATGAACATGTTTTCACGGTAATTGTCCCAGTGACCGGTTTTTTCCCACAGGCCACGATCGAGAATTTGCGGCGCCTTGACTTCCTGGTAGCCGTTGACCTGGTACACATTACGCATGTATTGCTCGACTTGCTGCCAGATCGACCAGCCTTTCGGATGCCAGAAGATCAGGCCTGGCGCTTCTTCCTGGAAATGGAAGAAATCGAGCTGCTTGCCCAATTTGCGGTGATCGCGCTTTTCCGCCTCTTCCAGATTGTGCAAGTACAGCTCCTGGTCTTCCTTCTTGGCCCAGGCCGTGCCATAGATGCGCTGCAACATCTCGTTTTTCGAGTCGCCGCGCCAGTAGGCGCCAGCCAGCTTCATCAGCTTGAACACTTTCAGTTTGCCCGTCGATGGCACGTGGGGGCCGCGGCACAAGTCCGTGAACTTGCCTTCGGAATACAGCGACACTTCCTGGTCGGCCGGGATCGAGCCGATCAGCTCCGCCTTGTACGCCTCGCCAATGCCCTTGAAGTATTCGATGGCTTCGTCGCGCGCGACCACCTTGCGCGTGACTTGCTCATCTTTCTTGGCCAGTTCCGCCATTTTCTTTTCGATCGCCGTCAAATCTTCGGGCGTGAACGGACGCTTGTAGGCGAAATCATAGTAAAAGCCGTTATCGATCACGGGACCGATGGTCACTTGCGCGTCAGGGAATAATTCCTTGACGGCATACGCCAGCAAGTGGGCCGTCGAGTGGCGGATCACTTCCAGGCCATCGGCGTCCTTGTCCGTCACAATCGCCAGTTCCGCGTCTTGCTCGATCAGATAGGAGGTGTCGACCAGTTTACCGTCGACCTTGCCGGCCAGGGCAGCCTTGGCCAGGCCGGCACCAATATTGGCCGCAACCTGGGCCACGGTGACCGGGCCGTCAAATTGACGGGCGGAACCATCGGGAAGTCGGATTGTAAGCATATTGATCTCCATATCGGCGCTGGCGCCAGGTAAAACTGCGATGTGATGGGTAAAATAACTGAAAGGAAAACGCAGACGCAAAAAAACGCGGACTAGCCGCGTTTTTCACTTTCTTGAGACAAAGGAAACCCGTTCGACTAGCGTCACTCCCAAAGCTTGGTAGTAGTTCGCGGTGTCATAACCGGTTTACCCTTTCTCTCTAACTGCATTCTGGTGGGCGGTGAGGAATTCGAATCCCCGACCCCTTGGATGTCGACCAAGTATTCTAACCAGCTGAACTAACCGCCCGTAAAACTTTTTATCGATTACTGCATCAGCAATCGTCTTGAAAACCATCTACTGCTAAATTCTGGTGGGCGGTGAGGAATTCGAATCCCCGACCCCTTGGATGTCGACCAAGTATTCTAACCAGCTGAACTAACCGCCCCGAAGACCAGCATTATAGAGAGGCTTTCCCAGAATGACAAGGGCTGTTTTACAGGAAACTTTAATCATTTCTCCGGGCGTCAGCACCCTTTATATAGACACGGCCCGGTGCACGCGGAATGCCGCTAGAATCGCGGCATGAACTCCACCCTATTAGCCTGGCTGAAAACCCTGAGCCGCATCTGCGGTTTTGAAACGGCCGACTCCTTCCCGCCCGGCCACCCGCACGCGCGCACGCGCTGGGAAGCCGCATATTTCGATATCGCCTCCGACGTGAAGCCCGACGAGATCGAACGGCGCATCTGCGCGGCCATCGCCAACACGCCAAGCGTCTTCGCCTACATCACCAATCCCACGCCGCGCATGCAGCGCGCACTGCTGAACGTGATCCATGACCGTCTGCGGCGCCAGCCCGGCGCGGGCGCCACGGATCTGGTCTTGTTATTGATCAATGCCTACGCCAGCGACCACATCACGGAAGTCGTGCCCGGCCTGCGCACCCTGATCTACAACACGGAACATGAAGAGACGAATCTGCGCGTGCATGCCATCCTGGAGTTACTGGTCGGCACGCCGCGTGGACTCGACGTCATCGATATGTAGATCAAACGTGATTGGCGGGAACGTAGCGTGCCCGCAGGCGCATGAATGGCGTTTCCACCAATCTATATAGGAGCCAGCCCGTGGCGATGCTCAACATAATCATCACCAGCATGGCACTCAGGCTGTCCGGTCCGTAACCGATATCCAGCAAGATCGGACGCAGCAGGATGCACAGCTGCTTGTGCAGCAAATAAATTGCATACGACCACAGGGCCAGGCTGGCCGCGCCCGGCACGCGCAGTTGATATAAGACACTGGCGGGACTGAGCGCCGCGATCAGCAACAAGGTAAAACTGGCCGCCAGGGCCGGATAGCCGAACACCGTCACCCAATAGCCATAGTGATCGGTGAGAAACACATAAAACATCAGCGCCGTAGCAACGATTCCCACCAGCAAGCTGCGGTTGCCGTAGGAGGTCAGGCGCGACCAGGCTGCCGGATGGTGGTTTTTCAGCAGCGCCAGCGCCACGCCCGCCACCAGCTCGTCGAAGCGGCACCACGACGCGTAATAAATATACTTGTAATAACCGAGGCCGCCGCGCGGCACTTGCACATATTCCTCCCACAGATACGCGCGCACCAGCATGCCGACGATAAAGCTGGCGGCCACGGCCAGCCACGCCCACAGCAGCGACTTGCGGCAAGCGGCAATGACCAGCGCCACAGCCGGCAGCAGCACGTAGAACTGCTCTTCCACGCACAGCGACCACGCATGGGAAAACGCCGTACCCGGCGTCAGGTTGATGTTTTGCGTAAAGGTCAGGAATTTCCACAGGGGAAGCAGCGCGCTATCGCCGCGAAATGCGGGCCACAGGTAGTACAGGGCCAGCACGGCATAAAAACTGGGCAAGGTGCGCAGGAAGCGCCGCGCATAGAAACGTGGCAAGGAAAAGCCATGCTCGCTGCGCAAGGCCGCGAATATCTGGTTGCCGATCAGATAGCCGCTGAGGGCAAAGAACAGGTCCACGCCCACCCAGCCGATTTCGCCCCAGAAACCAAACGCCCCGCCGTCGCTGACGAACAGCAAATAATGATTCATGAAGACGAGCACGATGGCCAGCGCGCGCAAGGTGTCGAGGCCATACAGGCGGGAAGAAGATGAAGAAGACGGCATGGAATCGCAAGGGAAAACAACGGTGGCGCCGATCATGCCATGCCACACGCTGCCATGGCCACATTTTTACAGGCGTCCGCGGCGAATCCCGCTAAAATATGCCGACCCCGCTTTCCCTTCCCGCAACAGCATAGGATATGTCCAGCATGAGCAGCGCACTCCACTTCAAGTCCATCAACTACACGGGCCAGGGCAGCGGCCCGCGCCTGATCGTCACCGGCGCCGTGCACGGCAATGAAACCTGCGGCACCAAGGGTATTCAACGCGTGATGGCTGAACTCGACAGCGGCGCCCTCTCCATCGTGGCCGGCAGCGTCACGTTCGTACCCATCACCAACCCGCTCGCTTACGCCAAGGGCGTGCGCAGCGGCGACCGCAACCTGAACCGCAACCTGTTCCCAAACGACAATCCGCAGGATTTCGAAGATCGCATCGCCAACTGGCTGTGCCCCCTGCTGGGACAGCATGACGTGCTGCTGGACTTGCACTCGTTCAATGCGGACAGTCAGCCTTTCGTCATGGTGGGGCCACGTAACAACGATGGCCCGCTACAACCGTTCAAGCACGAAGACAAGGAACGCGCGCTGGCGCGCCGCCTGGGCGTGCGCCGCTTCGTCGATGGCTGGCTGCAAACGTATGGCGCCGGCGTGCAGCGCCGCCTGGGCAGCAGTGACCAGGTAGGCATGGTGTTGCGCTATGGCGTGGGCACGACGGAATACATGCGCTCGACGGGCGGCTATGCACTGACCCTGGAATGCGGCCAGCACGCGGACCCGGCCGCGCCAGATGTGGCCTACCGCGCCATCATGAACACCCTGGCTTTCCTGGGTTTCATTGACGCGCCGCAACCGAATCCGATCGCCGACGCCGACATGGAAGCGCTGAACATGGTTGTCGTGCATGACAAGCTCGATGCGGGCGACCGCTTCATCAAGACCTGGTCCAGCTTTGACAAGGTGCAACAGGGCGACCAGATCGGCGTGCGCGCGGACGGCACGCCCGTGACGGCCGAATTCGACGCCTACATCCTGTTCCCGGACGTGAATGCGGCGCCGAATGCCGAGTGGTATTACCTGGCAAGGGTCGCCGCCAGCTTTTGATCAGTGACCGACCGACTTGGAAAACAGGTTGATGACGAGCACGCCGGCAATGATCAGCCCCAGGCCGATCAGGGCCGGCGTGTCGAGGCTTTGCTTGAACCAGAACCAGCCGACGGCGGAAATGAGCACGATGCCCACGCCCGACCAGATGGCGTAGACGATGCCGGTAGGAATGACCTTCAAGGTCAGCGACAAGCACCAGAAAGCGATGCTGTAGCCAATCACGGTGATGACACTGGGCCACAAGCGGCTGAAGCCCTCGGACGCCTTCAAGGCGCTGGTGGCGATCACTTCGGCGATGATGGCGATGGCCAGGTAAAAATACGTCATGGCGAGACTCATGCTGGCATCCTTTATTGTGGGCTGAGCAGTTTCAAGCCCAGGATGCCCGACACGATCAGCGCGATGCAGGCGATGCGCGCGGCGCTGGCCGGTTCACCCAGCACCATGATGCCGAAGATGGCCGTGCCGACGGTACCGATGCCCGTCCAGATGGCGTAGGCCGTGCCCAGAGGCAAAGTGCGCAAGGCCAGGCCCAGCATCAACACGCTGCCCAGCATGGAAATGGCGGTCAGTACGGATGGCACGAGACGCGTAAAACCGGCACTGTATTTAAGGCCGATGGCCCAGCCGATTTCCAGCAAGCCCGCCAATACCAGAATGATCCACGCCATACTTTTCTCCCGAGGCGGCAGGGTCGTCCCCGCCATGCAGCCCCCACATCGAGCGGGGTCGTCCCCACAGGAGCAAAGGGAAAAGTATACCATTGGGTGAAAACTCTTGCCGTCAGCACATTTTACCAGCGGGGCCGCTCCAATCGAAAGTTGCCAAAAAACATGCTGATGGCAGCATAATTGCTGCATCCATTCACTCTCGGGAATAATGATGCTACTTCTGGCCCAGATTCTTACCGCCCTCATCCTGCTGCTGCACGTCTACATCGTGTTGCTGGAAACCGTGCTGTTCGATGTGCGCGGACGCAAGGTGTTTGGCCTGTCCAAGGAAAAGGCGGAGATCGTGCGTCCCGCCATGTCGAACCAGGGTTGCTACAACGGCTTTCTCGTCGCCGCGCTGGCGCTGGGCTTTTTCCATCCGGACGCGGCCATCGCCCATGCATTTACCGTGTTCGGCCTGGCGTGCATCGCCGTGGCCGGCGTGTGGGGCGCTGCCACCGTCATGACGCGCATCCTCTACCTGCAAACCCTCCCTGCCGTCATCGCCTTGCTGCTGTTCCACTTCGCCTGATCCCTGCCAGGGCGGCCAGCCGGCCGCCCTACCCCACTCCGTGCTGCCTGCGCATACCCCAAATGGGTGATGTTTCCAAAAAACATGCCCGATACAATTCCTTGTAGCAATAAAAAAGATACCACCAGACACATGGTGGCAAGTCACAGTCCACAGGGGAAATCATGCAAGCACATCCAACCACCTTTGCCGTCACTTTGCTCGGCTGCCTCATGCTGTCCGCCTGCGGTGGGGGCGGCAGCGACGACAGTGGCTCGGGCAGCGGCTCCACCAGTGCCAGCGGCGGCACTTCGTCCACTTGCCAGTACAGCAATCTGATCAGCGATACGGAACGCAAACAGGCCAGCGCCTGCGGCATCCAGGTCTCGGGCAACTACGCCCAGGCCGATTCCGGCTACGACAGCGTGGTCGCCGCCTGCAAGCAGGGAGAAAAAGCCAAGGCCGATGCCTACTACAGCGGCACTTACCAGAAAATGGTCGACTACGCGCGCAGCGTGAGCAAGGAACTCGGTTGCGGGCAAAACAATGGCCCCACCTTGCCCAACAACACCACGGCCAGCAATTACAATTTCTGTGTCAAAAGCACCACTGTCAGTGGTAAGCTCAGCTATGAAGGTGCTTGCTACGGCCCCGTCAAATCCGGCGAAGGCGGCTGCGGCAGCGGTTATAACTATATCAGCCAGTATGCCAGCCTCAGCACGTGCACCTCCGGTGGCAAAAGCTGGCTGGAATCGCGTTAAGGAAGCCGGGCGGCCGCAGCAAACGCCGCCCGCGATCTTGTCCACCGCTTGCCGCATGAGGATCGCCCATGACGCCATCGCTCGCCGTCGCCAGCCAGGCACTGATTACCCTGATCTATGAAGCTGCCACACGGCATGGCGCCTGGTCGCAATTCCTCGCCGCCTTCGCGCAACAACTGAAATCGCACGCGGGTTTGATCTGGGCCAATGATTTCAGCAACCGCTCGGTCGACGTCCAGCTGCCGGGCAGCGGCCTGTCCGCCACGTATGGCTTCGAATCGGACGCCATGGCCAGCTTTGCCAGCTATTACGGCGCGCGCAATGTGTGGCTGGAAGACGCCACCCTGCACCGCGAAGGCGCCGTCGTCACCGGTTCCATGCTGTTTCCCGACCATTGCCTGAAGAAAACCGAGTACTGGGCGGACTGGCTGCGCCCGCAAGACATCTTTTATACGGCGGCAGCCATCGTCGAATTGCGCGCCGAGCGCTCCACCAATGTCACCGTGGTGCGCCGCGAGCAGGCGGGCGCCTACGAGGCGGGCGAGCTGGCGCTGATCCGCAGCCTGATGCCGCATTTGCAAACAGCCTTTGCCCTGCAGCGCAAGCTGCGCCGGCTGGAAGTGCTGTCCCGGAGTTCCACCCAGGTGCTGGAATTGCTGCCGTTTGGCGTGCTGTTGCTCGACGCCACGTCGCAATTGCTGTACGCCAACGAGCGGGCGCTGGCCATGACGGCTTCGACGCGGTTGCTGCAACTGCGCGAAGGCGCACCCCTGTATTGCCCGCGCGAAGCGGACAACGGCGCGCTGCGGCGCATGCTGCACGAGGCGGCCCAAACGGGTACGACGGCGGCAGGCGGCCCCGGCGGCGTGCTCAACCTGAACGGCTTGACGGGCGAACAGCTGCGCCTGCGCGTCACGCCCCTGCCCTCCTGGCACAGCCCGTTCGGTTCGGCCAGCGCCATCGCCGTCTTCCTCAGCGACAGCAGCGACCTGATCACCTCCCTGGCCGCCACCCTGCGTAATTTCTATGGCATGACGGTGGCCGAGGCGCGCCTGACGGAAGCGCTCGTCAACGGCTACTCCCTGCAGGAATATGCCGAACGCCAGCGCATTTCCATCCACACGGCACGCACGCAGATCAAGAGCGCCACCGCCAAGGCCGGCGCACAGCGCCAGGTGGACCTGGTGCGCATCGTGTTGACAGGCCCGGCCGTACTACAGCGCAACCCCCTTCCCGCCTGAATCTCTCCAAAAACGCGCTCCGCCAGCACGCTTTTCATTTATATCGTAATATGACGATATAAGAATTTGGAAAACACGATATATACATCGCTGAAAAGCGAATTGTGTATTGAGGAGAAACAACATGGATATCGACGCCATCCACAAGGCGCTGGCCAATCCGGTGCGCCGGCAGATTTTGCAATGGCTGAAGGAGCCGGAACAGTATTTCCAGGAACAGGACCACCCGCTGCACCTGGGCGTGTGCGCCGGCTTGATCGACCGCCGCCTGAACCTGTCGCAATCAACGGTGTCGGCGCACCTGGCCAGCCTGCAGAAGGCGGGCCTGATTTCCGCGACCAAGGTGGGCCAATGGAGTTTCTTCAGCCGCAATGAAGCCACCATTCAGGCCTTTCTCGACCACATGCAGCAAGGTTTGTAACCGCATCCACATCGCCGCGCGCGGCACTCTCGACAGGAAAGACAACAATCATGGCAACTTTATTCGCCCCCATCACCATTGGCAGTCTGCAACTGAAAAACCGCATCATCATGGCGCCGCTGACGCGTTCGCGCGCCGGCAATCCGGGCCGCGTACCCAACGCCCTGATGGCCGAGTACTACACGCAGCGCGCTTCGGCCGGCATGATCATCTCCGAAGCGACGGCCGTCACGCCACAGGGCGTGGGCTACGCCGACACGCCGGGCATCTGGTCCGAGGAACAGGTGGAAGGCTGGAAACACATCACCGAGGCCGTGCATGACGCGGGCGGCCTGATCGTGCTGCAGCTGTGGCACGTGGGCCGCATTTCCGCCCCCGTCTTCCTCGATGGCGACTTGCCCGTGGCGCCCAGCGCCGTCAAGCCGGCCGGCCACGTGAGCCTGCTGCGCCCGAAACAGGAATTCGTCACGCCGCGCGCGCTGGACACGGAAGAAATTCCCGGCATCGTGGCAGCCTACCGCCTGGGCGCCGAAAATGCGAAAAAAGCGGGCTTCGACGGCGTGGAAATCCATGGCGCGAATGGCTATTTGCTCGACCAGTTCCTGCAAGACAGCACCAACTTGCGCACCGACAACTACGGCGGCTCGATTGAAAACCGCGCCCGTTTGATGCTGGAAGTGACGGACGCGTGCATCGCCGTGTGGGGCGCGGACAAGGTCGGCATGCACCTGGCGCCGCGCCGCGATGCGCACGACATGGGCGACTCCGACCCGCGCGCCACCTTCGGCTATGTGGCCCGCGAGCTGGGCAAGCGCGGCATCGCTTTCATCTGCGCACGCGAAGCGCTGGGCGAAGACCGTCTGGGCCCGTACCTGAAGCAGGAATTTGGCGGCGTCTACATTGCCAACGAGAAAATGGACAAGGCAGCGGCCGCAACCCTGCTAGCCAAGGGGGAAGCCGACGCCGTGGCCTTTGGCCTGTGGTTCATCGCCAATCCCGACCTGCCCACCCGCCTGCACAGCGACGCGCCCTTGAATCCGCTGAATCCGGAGACGCTGTACGCACCGGACGCTACCGGCTACACGGACTACCCCGCACTGGCGGCACGGGCTTAACAGCAGCCTGAACGGCAAGCTGAAAGCCTCCTGAGCGGCACCGCACTGCTCATCCCCTTGCGGCGGACGCAACGATACCAACGCACTGACTGCGTGACGATCACAGCGACCGCCGCCTTACTTTATCTGGCCTTATATACGCCGCCGTTCCCCACCGTCAGCGCCATCGGCGCCGTGCCGGCCGGGCCGGACGACGCGCCTGCACGCTGCTGAAGACACGGCGTATCACCTCGACCGGTACCGCATGCTCGCGCAAATAGGCTGTCGCCACCGTCCGTCCCAGGGCGTGATGGAAAGCAACGCCCCGCTCGACGAGCTCGGCCATCACTTTGTCCGTTCGCACCTTCTCCCCATTGACCTCGTCGATACTGTTTTTCATGCCATGGCTCCCTGTCGGGTGGATCAAGACTGCATCAAGTTTTGACCACATTGTGCGCATTTAGTGCCCGACACAGAGGTCAAGCATCGTTAAAATAGCGGTAGCAACCGCCCCGACACCGCATGAATAGCGGCCTCGGCTGCTTGTCGCCATCGCCAGCCCCGTATAGAATGCCTGCGCAGAATTTTGCTTCAAGGAAAATGGCCACCAGCGCCATCCCATTAAGAACAGTGTCACTGAAGGGTATCAATGGACGATTTATTTGTACAAGCGGGCGACTTGCCGACCTGGCACCAGCGTAGCGCGCTGCGTGTGCTGCACCTGTTTGGCTGGCGCATGCGCTTCCGTCCCCTGCCAGGGCCGCGCGGCATCGCCGTCGTCTACCCGCACACGTCCAACTGGGATTTCATGGTGGGCCTGTTCGGCAAATGGGCGCTGTCGCTGCCGTTCCGCTGGCTGGCCAAGGATTCCCTGTTCCGCGGCCCGATGGGCAAGGTGCTGCGCTACCTCGGTGGCGAGCCCGTCGACCGCACCACCACCAGCGGCACGATCCAGCGCCAGGCCGAACGCATGCTGGCCGCCGACTGGTACTGGCTGGCCATCACGCCGGAAGCGACGCGCAGCTACCGTCCGAACTGGAAAAGCGGCTTTTATCACCTGGCCGTGGCTGCCAAGGTGCCCTTGCTGCTGGTCTACATCGACTACCCGAACAAGGTACTGGGCGTCGTCGACCATTTGTACTTGACGGGCGACAAGGACGCCGACATGGCCGCCATTGCCGCCGTGTATGCGGGCCACCAGGGCTTGCACCCGGAAAAGGCGGCGCCCATCGTGCTGTCCGACAAGCGCCCCGGCGCTTAAACGATTAAGCAAGTCCCATCAACACCACGCCGGCGGCCGTCAAGGCCACGCCGGCCACGCGCAACATGCGCTCGGCCAGCACCTGGCCCGTGAAACGTCCCGCACCCAGCAGAACAGCCGAGGCCAGCATGAAGCCGCAGGCGGCCGAGGCGGCCGGCAATTCCTGGCCATGCGCATTGCCATGCGCCAAGGCGAACACGCCCACCAGTCCCATGCCCAGCCAGTTCGGCAAGGCCAGCGCCAGCGCGATGGCCAGTCCCACCAGCGCCACCGTGGCGGCGATGCCCGTTTCCAGCCCGGGCAGCGTCAATCCGACCATGCCGGCCAGCGCGCCAAGCAGCATCATGCCGAGAAACGTGGCGGGCTGAGCCAGACTGTGGCGCTGCTGGCCGCCCCAGATGCCCACGCCCAGCATGGCCAGCAAATGGTCGATACCCGTGAACGGATGGGCGAAACCGGCCAGGAAGCCGGCGCTCTCGCCATGGCCGGGGTGGGCCATGGCCGGTAAAGCCAGCAGGCACAGCACCGCCACGGCGGCTGTTTTCTTCATCAGTCTTGCGCTCATTGCAGCTCCTTGCCTGGTTGATCGAGCAAACCTTGCTCGCGGATAAAATCGATGACGATCTGCACGCCGTCGCCGCTGCGCAGGTTCGTAAATACGAACGGGCGCTCGCCGCGCATGCGCTTGGCGTCCTGCGCCATGATGTCCAGGTTGGCGCCCACATACGGCGCCAGGTCCGTCTTGTTAATGATCAACAAGTCGGAGCGCGTGATGCCGGGCCCGCCCTTGCGCGGAATTTTTTCGCCACCGGCCACGTCGATCACGTAAATCGTCAGATCCGACAATTCCGGACTGAAGGTGGCGGCCAAATTATCTCCGCCCGATTCGACGAGGATCAAATCAAGGTTGGGAAAATCTGCCTGCATGCGCGCGATGGCTTCCAGGTTGATCGACGCGTCTTCGCGGATCGCCGTGTGCGGACAGCCGCCCGTTTCCACGCCCATCAGGCGCTCGGCCGGCAAGGCATCCGCGCGCAGCAGGATTTCCATGTCTTCCTTGGTGTAGATGTCATTCGTGATGACGGCCATGTCGTAGCGTTCGCGCATGCCCTTGCACAGCATTTCGCACAGGGCCGTCTTGCCCGAGCCGACGGGGCCGCCGATGCCTACGCGCAGGGGGTTTGAGGTAATCGATGTCATGTTGTAGTCTCTCGTGGTAGTGTTCAGGAGCGGTACAGGCGGCTGTACTGCACTTCGTGCCGCATCGACAGCAGCGACAGGCCGGGCGCCCAGTTGCCCATCTCGTCATCTAGTAAGGTTTGCGCCGTCAGGGCCGCCGCTTCCAGCTCCGGCCGCAGCGACAGCAGCAAACGCTGCCCCGCCACCTGCCCCAGCGGCACGGATTTCACGCAGACGAGCACCTGGTTTTCCGCCCAGGCAAACAGCATGGCCAGCAGCGCCTCTTCACGCGGAATGGCCAGCGCCGCCACGGCGCAGGCATAGGCCGTGGGCAAGGCCACTTCCGGCTGGCTCTGCAGCATGTCGATCAGGACGCCGTCGGCCACGCCCAGCTCGGCCAGCAATTTGGTCAGCGAATAGCCCATCTGGATGGTTTCGGCGCGAAACTCCGCCGTGTCGCGCGAAGCGATGAAGCGCTCGCTCCAGCGCTGCACGGCGCACAAATCCTGTTCTTCAAAGGCCTGCATCAAGCGCCAGCACAAGGGCGCTTCCCAGCGCGCCACCACCTGGGCCAGATGCTGGGCGATCCACGCGCGCGCCGTGGCCGCGTCGTGCACCAGGCCGGATTCGAGCGCCGCTTCCAGCCCCTGCGAATAACTGTAGGCGCCGATGGGCAGTGCCGGGCTGGCGAACTGCAGCAAATGCAGCAGGGCCGACGCCTGCATCATGCAGCGCCTGGCACATCGCCGGGACGGTGGATTTTCTGCCGCAGCGGCACGGGCGCCAGCAAGTGCTGGCCGTGGCCATCGTGGTGGCCATGGCCGCCGCCATACGCGCCCGCCTCCGGCTCGAACGGCGCGCTTTCTTCCGTCACGCTCGCCTGCAAACCTTCCAGCATCTCCTTCAATACCACGTCCTTGCGGATGCGCAAAAAGCCGTCGCCCACCTGCGCCTGCGTGTGGCGGTTCCCCAGATGGAAAGCGCAGCGCAGCAGGGTATGCGCATCAAGGCAGCGCACCAGGTAGGTCGGTTCGCGCGCGGCGACGATCTGCACCACCTGTCCTTCCGGCCCCGTCATGCGCTCGCCATCGCGCAGCACCGTGCCGCGCACGGTGAACACGGCCACGTCGTCGCCATTCGACAGCACGGCGCGCAGCCGGCACTTTTCGCGCTGGTCGTAGGGCAGCACGAGTTGGGCGAACGGGATGCGGTCATCGTCCGCTCCCAGTTTGGTATGCAATGTGAGCATGATGTCTCCTGCCTAAAATAGAAAATAGCGCTGCGCCATCGGCAGCACGGCGGCCGCCTCGCACACGAGCAGCTGGCCGTCGGCGCGCACGGCGTAGGTTTCCGGGTCCACTTCCATGTGCGGCGTGGCGCTGTTGTGGATCATGTCGTGCTTGCGCAAGCCGCGCATGTTCTTCACGGCGATGACGGATTTATTCAGTTTCAACTGGTGGCCGATATCGAGGTCGTAAGCCGCCTGCGACACAAATGTGAACGACTTTTTCAGGCCGCCGCCGAAGGCGCCGAACATCATGCGGTAGTGCACGGGCTGCGGCGTGGGAATCGAGGCGTTCGGGTCGCCCATCTGCGCGGCGGCGATCATGCCGCCTTTCAGAATCATCGATGGCTTGACGCCGAAGAAGGCCGGCTTCCACAGCACAAGGTCGGCGATCTTGCCCGCCTCGATGGAGCCCACCACGTGCGAAATGCCATGCGTGATGGCCGGGTTGATCGTGTACTTGGCGATGTAGCGCTTGGCGCGGAAGTTGTCGCTGCGCGCCGTGTCGGGCGCCAGCGGTCCCCGCTGCACCTTCATCTTGTGCGCCGTCTGCCAGGTGCGCATGATCACTTCGCCGACTCTGCCCATCGCCTGCGAGTCGGACGACATCATCGAGATGGCGCCGATGTCGTGCAGGATATCTTCCGCGGCGATGGTTTCGCGGCGGATGCGCGACTCGGCAAAGGCCACGTCTTCGGCAATCGCCGGGTCCAGGTGGTGGCACACCATCAGCATGTCCAGGTGTTCGTCGAGCGTGTTGACGGTGAAGGGCCGTGTGGGATTCGTCGACGAGGGCAGCACGTTGGCCTGGCCCACGGCGGCGATGATGTCGGGCGCATGGCCGCCGCCCGCCCCTTCCGTGTGAAACGTGTGGATGGTGCGGTCCTTGAACGCGGCCAGGGTGTGCTCAAGGAAGCCGCCCTCGTTGAGGGTATCGCTGTGCAGCGCCACCTGGATATCCATGCGGTCGGCCACCGACAGGCAATTGTCGATGGCGGCTGGCGTGCTGCCCCAGTCTTCGTGCAGTTTCAGGCCGATGGCGCCCGCGCGCACCTGCTCTTCCAGCGGCAGCGGCAGGCTGACGTTGCCCTTGCCCATGAAGCCCAGGTTCATTGGGAAGGCGTCGGCCGCCGCCAGCATGGCGTGCAAGTGCCACGGCCCCGGCGTGCAGGTGGTGGCGGCCGTGCCCACAGCCGGCCCCGTGCCGCCGCCCAGCATGGTGGTCACGCCGCTCATCAGGGCTTCCTCGATCTGCTGCGGGCAGATGAAGTGAATGTGGGTGTCGACGCCGCCGGCCGTGACGATCAGGCCTTCGCCGGCGATGATCTCCGTGGCGCCGCCGATGGCCAGGGTCACGCCGGGCTGGATATCCGGATTGCCCGCCTTGCCAATGCCGAAAATCAACCCATTTTTCAAGCCGATGTCGGCTTTGACGATGCCCCAGTGGTCGAGGATGACGGCATTCGTGATGACGGTGTCCATCACCTCGGCCGCGCAACGCTGCGACTGGCCCATGCCGTCGCGGATCACCTTGCCGCCGCCGAATTTCACTTCTTCGCCATAGATCGCGTAGTCATGCTCGATCTCGATGAACAGTTCCGTGTCGGCCAGGCGGATGCGGTCGCCCCTGGTGGGGCCGAACATCTCGGCATACGCGCTGCGGGGAATGCTGGCCATCTCAATCCTTTCCCGGTGGTGTGTCTTGCAGTTCGCCCATCACTGCGCCATTGAAGCCGTAGACCTTGCGCTCGCCCGCCAGCGCCACCAGTTCCACCGTGCGCTGCTGGCCCGGCTCGAAGCGCACGGCCGTGCCGGCCGTGATGTTCAGGCGCATGCCGTAGGCGCGCCAGCGCTCGAAGGCCAGCGCCGGGTTGACTTCAAAAAAGTGGAAGTGCGAGCCTACCTGGATCGGCCGATCGCCCCGGTTGGCCACCACCACGGTGGCCGTGGCGCGCCCGGCATTCAAGCTGATTTCGCCTTCTTCCAATTGGTATTCGCCTGGGGTCATGAGGAGCTCCTTCTCAAAAGACTACGGTATCGGGTGGTGCACGGTCACCAGCTTGCTGCCATCGGGGAAGGTCGCTTCCACCTGGATATCGGGGATCATCTCGGCGATGCCATCCATGACGTCGGCGCGCGACAGAATTTTTGTCCCGTCCGACATCAGCTGCGCCACCGACTTGCCATCGCGCGCGCCTTCCATGATGGCGGCGCTGATCAGGGCCACCGCTTCCGGATAATTCAATTTCAAGCCGCGCGCCAGGCGCCGTTCGGCCAGCAGCGCGGCCGTAAAAATGAGCAGCTTGTCTTTTTCTCGGGGAGTCAGGTCCATGTTTTTCCTTGCGCTTCTTTCCTGATTAAGTGTTCCAGATGCGGGGCACGACGGCATCGCGTCCCAGCATGGCGGGGCGCAGCAGCTGCCATGCGGCCAGCATGACGCGGCGCGCCGCTTCGCTGTCGCCGCACAGCAGGCGCACCGCCACCAGCGATTTCATGTGCGTGGCGCCAAACACGGCGCCGGCCGGCACGGCGATCTCGCGCACGGCCGCCAGCACGGCGGGAGAAACAGGCACGCCGACGGCGATCAGGGTGGCGCACACCGTGTGTCCTCCCAGGCCCAGGGGGCTGGCCATCAGTGCGCCGCCCGCGGCCAGCACGCCCTGCTCCCACCACAGCAGCTTGCCGCCGCGGCGGATCTGCACCTGCTGATCGATGCTGCCCGTGTTGAAAATTTCGCCCGAGGCGCTGCGTCCCAGGCAGACGATGTCGCAGCCGATGTAGCTGGCGTCCGGCGCCAGCTCCACCTCGTGGCGCAGGCGCACGCAGGCCTGGTCGAAGAAGATGCTCTCCTGCGGCAGCCACTCGATGGCCGCGCCGCTGCCGGCGCGCAGCACGATGCGCTGGCCCGAGACATGGTCGTTGGCGCGGTACCACTTGGCGGCGCCCGGCGACGTGAGCAAGGCGCGCGCGCCCTCGCCCACCGTGGCGTCGACGGCCAGCTGGTCGCCGCCCACGACGCCGCCCGGTGGATGGATGATGATGGCGTGGCAGACGGCGTCGCCTTCCGGATACAGGGGCTTTTGCACGCGCAGGGGGCCACTGTGCGTGCGCTCGACGAGGCGGCTGACGCCATCGTGCAGCGCAAAGCCCAGGCGCAAATGCGCCTGCCAGGCGCTGTGCGCACTGGCTTCATTCGGCGTGACTGGACGGGTACTGTCTGGCATGCGGAGCAATCGCGTAAATAAGCGATTACCTAAGCAGGATATGTGCCAGCATCAGGGAAAGGAAAAGTGAGAATCGTGCACCGCGCTGCAGCGGATGCACCGGCATGGTGCATTGGCCGCACCGCAGTGCTTGCCTCCTACGCCACGCCCAGGGTGCGCCGTTCGCGCAGCAAGGCCGTGAACGCTTCGGCAGCCAGGGGACGGCTGAAGTAATAGCCCTGCATTTCATCGCAGCCGTGTTCCGTCAGGAAGTCGACCTGTGCGCGCGTTTCCACGCCTTCGGCGATGACGCGCATGTCCAGGTTGTGCGCCAGCGAGATGACGGAGCGGGCGATGGCCGCGTCGCTGCTGCTGGTGGTGACGTCGTCGACGAAGGATTTGTCGATTTTCAGCACGTCGATGGGAAAGCGTTTCAGGTAGCCCAGGCTGGAATAGCCGGTGCCGAAATCGTCGAGCGAAATGCCCACGCCGATATCCTTCAGGCGCGTGAGGGCCGCCACGGCCTTGTCCGGGTCGCCCATCACCGTGCTTTCCGTGATTTCAATGCCCAGGCAGGCGGGTGCGATGCCGTACTTGCGCAAGACCGCCTCGACGAACGGCACCGTGCGGTCTTGCGCGAACTGTTTGCCGGACAGGTTGACGGCCACCTTGACGCTGCCCAGGCCCGCATCGTGCCAGGCGCGGATTTGCGCGCACACGCTTTCCAGCACCCATTCGCCGATGGCCGTGATCAAGCCGTATTCCTCGGCCAGCGCGATGAACAGGCCGGGCGGCACCTTGCCCAGCACCGGATTATCCCAGCGCAGCAAGGCTTCCGCGCCCAGCAAGGCGCCCGTGCGCAAGCACATCTGCGGCTGGTAGTGCACTTCGAATTCATCGCGGCCGATGGCGCCGCGCAGCTGCTGCTGCATCGCAAGGCGGGCGCGGATATCGCTGCCCATGCGCTCCGTGAAGAAGGCGTAATGGTCGCGCCCCATTTCCTTGGCGCGCACCAGGGCCGTGTCGGCGTGGCGCAGCACGTCGTCGAGGCTGTCGCCGTCGGCCGGGCACATGGCGATGCCGATACTGGTCGTCAGCGCCAGGCGCTCGCCATCGACGCTGAGTTCTTCGCGCAAGCCGGCCAGGATGGTTTGCGCCAGCGCAAGCGTGCGCCCCAGCAGGGCATCGTCCTGCAGCAGTATCTGGAATTCGTCACCGCCCTGGCGCACCACCGTGTCGCCTTCGCGCACGCAGCCGGACAGGAAACGCGCCACCACTTGCAGCGCCTTGTCGCCCACGGCCTGGCCGTGCGAATCGTTGATGTTCTTGAAGCGGTCCAGGTCCAGGCACATCAACACCACTTGCTGGCTGTCGCGCTGGGCGTTCGCGCGCGCCTGCTCGAAGCGCTCGCGCAGCAGCACGCGGTTCGGCAAGCCCGTCAGCGCGTCGTGGTAGGAGAGGAAATCGATCAGATGCTGCTCGGCCTTGCGCTCGCTGATGTCGAGGAAGACGCCGATGTAATTGACGACGGCGCCATCAGGCCCGTGCACGGTGGAGGCGCTGAGCAGGCAGGGATAGGTGTCGCCGCTCTTGCGCCGCGTCTGCACCTCGCCCGACCAGCAACCGCTGCTGCGCAGGCCCTGGCGCAAGGCCAGCAGCACCGCTTCGCCCGTGTGTTCGGCATGCAGGCGCATGATGTCCGTGCCCACCACTTCCTGCGCCGCGTAGCCGGTGATGCGGGTAAAGGCGGGATTGGCCGTGACGATGACGCCGGCCGGATTCGTGATCAGGATGGCGTCCTGGGTCGCTTCGAAGACTTGGCCCGACAGGCGCAGCAATTCTTCATTGGCGCGGCGGATCTGCACTTCGCGCGCCAGGGTGCTGGCCACCTGTTCCAGTTCGGCCGTGCGTTCGGCCACCCTCCGCTCAAGGTTGGCGCGCTCCTGCGCCAGTTGCAGCTGCGCCCGCGCCAGGCGCACGTGGGCGTCCGTGCGGGCCAGGATTTCCTCGGCCTGGAAGGGCTTGGCGATGAAATCGACGGCGCCCAGCGCGAAGCCGCGCACCTTGTCGTCCGTATCGTACTGCGCCGACAGGAAGATCACCGGCACCTGGCGCAGGGACGGTATCTCCTTCAGGCGCCGGCACACTTCAAAGCCGTCGAGGCCCGGCATGCGCACGTCGAGCAGGATCAGCTCCGGCGGGCGCGCCTGGGCCGTCCACAGGGCCAGTTCGCCGTTCGGCGCCTGGCGCACCGCATAGCCGGCGCCGCCCAGCAAATCGCTCAACAGCTTCAGCGAAGCCGGCGTATCTTCAACGATCAGTACTTCGCCCTTCGAATTCACTTCCGAAAAATCGCGGTGCATGTAGCAGTTCTCTCAGCTTTGGATGAGGCGCGGCGATCAGTTGCCGCGCTGGACAAGACATTTCTTTGCGATGAACTACGTACTATCATCATAATCTTTATTGCAATTTAGCACCATCCATCGGCGCCACTTAGTCCGTCTTTTCAGCGAAACCGATGTTGTCAGCCCACACTTTTCAAGCGGGCGCCAGCGCGCCCTCATTCTCCAGCAAGTCGCACAGCTGGCGGTATTGATGCTGGTCAAGCATCGCCTGCAGCGGCGCCAGCACGGGCGCGGCGGCCGCCGGCAAGGCGCCCAGCAGCAGTGCTACCCTGGCCAGGTTCAATTCGCGCAGCGCCACCAGCAAGGCCGCGCGCTCGTCCCCGGCCAGCAGCAGCAAGTCTTGCGCCCGCAGTGCCGGTGGCGCCTCGGGCGCCGGCGCCACGGGCTGCGGCACGGGCACCTGCACGGGCGCCTCGGCCGCCTGCGCGGGAATGCTGAAGCGGAAGGTGGCGCCCTGCCCCGGCATCGATTCGACCGTCAGTTCGCCTTTCATCAATTGCACGAATTCGCGCGAGATGGCCAGGCCCAGGCCCGTGCCATCCTTCGGTCCCGCGCTGTCGGCCTGCACGAAGGGTTCGAAAATGCGCTGCTGGTCCTCCGGGGCGATGCCCATGCCCGTGTCGCTGACGGCGAACGACAGCATCCATTGCCCGCCATCGCGCCATTCGCCGCGCACGCGCAAGGTGACTTCGCCGCCGCCGGCAAACTTGACGGCGTTCGACATCAGGTTCAGCAGCACCTGGCGCAGGCGCGTCGCATCGAGCAGCACGGCCGCCGGCACGTCAGCGCAATCGAGGCGCAGGGCCAGCCCCTGCTGCTCGGCGCGCATGCCCAGCATGTCCATCACTTCCTGCAGCAGGGGCGCCAGCGCCACCACGGCCGCCTGCGCGTGCAGGCGCCCCGCCTCGCCCTTCGACAGTTCGAGGATTTCATTGATCAACGTCAATAAATGATTGCCGGAGCGGTGGATGATCGCCAGGTTGCGCTTTTCATCGTCCTGCATGTTCGGCGAGGCGGCCATCAGGCGCGAAAAGCCGATCACGGAATTGAGGGGCGTGCGCAGTTCATGGCTCATGTTCGCCAGGAAGGTGCTCTTGGCGCGGTTCGCCGCCTGCGCCTGGCTGACGGCGACCGACAGGGCGCTCGTGCGCTCGGCCACCAGTTCTTCCAGGTGATGGCGGTGGCGCAGCAGTTCCAGTTCCGCCTCGCGGTGCGCCGTGATGTCGTAGTTCGAGCCCACCAGGCGCATGGGCCGGCCCTGCCCGTCGCGGAAGATCACGGCGTCGGCCTTGATGTAGCGGATGGCGCCATCGGGCCACAGGATGCGGTACTCGTGCGTGAAGGCCTGGCCGGCGCCCAGTGCGGCGCGCAAGGCCTCCTTGGCGGCCGGCACGTCGTCCGGCACCAGCGCCGCGCGCCAGATCGCCGCCGGCGCCATGGTGCTGTCCGCGTCGGCCTTGAACTGCGCATACATCTGTTCATCCCACTGCAAGGCATCGCTGCTGACATTCCAGTCCCAGATGCCGATGCTGGCCGCGCCGGTGGCCATCTGCACGCGTTCCTCGCTGCGCTGCAAGGCGCGATAGCGGCTGTCGAGCAGCGCCACCATGTCGCGGATGGAACGGTACAGCGTGCGCAGCTCGCCCAGGAACCACGCTTTCGGCGGCGTGCCAAACGCTTCGCCCTGCCCCGCCTGGATGCCGGCCGCATACTGGCCGATCGCCTTCAGGGGCTTGAGCATCAGACACCACATGAGCAGCCAGATGCTGGCCACCAGAATCACGTCGAGCGCCACGATCATGGCACCGATGCCCAGCGCGCGCTGCCGCAGCTGCGCGTGCAGCAGGGCCGGCGTCGCATACACGGCCACGTTGCCGATGACTTGCCCGCCCATCGTCACGGGGCGCCGCTGCACCAGCCAGCCGGGTTCGGCGGACAGCGAGGGGAAACTGTCGATGGTGTTGGCCGCCGTGCGGCGCAGAACCAGCGCTTCCTTGCCGATGCCCGGCGTCAGGGCGCTGGCCACCAGGTCGCGTTTGCCCAAGGTGCTGCGCATGATAGCCTGCATCTGCTTTTCATCGAGATTCCACAAGGGCAGCTCGATGGCCACGGCCAGCTGGTCGGCGCTTACGGCCAGGCTGCGATGCAGCTGCTGCCAGCGCTGCTCGCGTTCGGACTGGTAAAACAGCACGGCAAACACCAGCAGCAGCGCGGTGACGACAAAAGTCAGCGTCACGCTGACGGCCAGCACGATGGACACGCCGCCCAGGCGCGCATCTTTGGGTGCGTGCCTGGTCATGCGTCTTCGCCCTGCGGCTCGCTGGCCAGCTGCGCCAGCAAGGCGCACAGCGGTTGGTACTGATGCTGTTCCAGCATGGCGCCGACATGCGCGGCCAGCTGCGGCAGGCTGGTCGCCACGCCGGCCAGCACGATGGCGCTGCGCCGCAAATCGAGGGCTTGCACGGATTCTAGCAGCGCCTGCCGCTCGGCCGCGCCCAGCTGGCCCAGCGACTGCTGCAAGTCAAAGGGAGCCGCAGGCACGCGCGGCGGCGCGGCGGCGGTGCGCTGGAAGCGCACACCCAGTTGCTGCTCCAGCATGGCGAACAGGTGTTCCTGCTCGATCGGCTTGCGCAGGAAGCCGTCGGCGCCGGCCGCCAGCGCCTCCTGCTTTTCTTCCTCGAAGGCGGAGGCGGTCATGATCACCAGGCGCGGCTGCACCAGCGCCGGCTGCGCACGCAGCCAGCGCGTCAGCGCCAGGCCGTCCATGTCCGGCATGCGCCAGTCGCTGAGCACCATGTCGTAGCGCTGCGCCGCCAGCATGGCTTGCGCCTGCACGCCGCCCGCCGCCTCCTGCAGCTGGAAGCCCAGCGGCGCCAGCAAGCCGGCCAGCAGCTTGCGGCAGTTGTCATCATCGTCGACCAGCAGCACCGTGCGCCCGCGCTGGCCCGCCGGCAGGCGCGCCACGCGGCCCGGCGCCAGCGACGCGATGGCCGGTTGCTGCAGCACCGGCGCGCGCAAGTCGAAGTGGAACACGGAGCCGGCGCCCAGAGTCGATTCGACGCGCAGCTCGCCGCCCATCAGGCGCACGAATTCGCGCGAAATGGTCAGCCCCAGTCCCGTGCCGGCCTGCGCCACGGCGCTGTCGGCCTGCACGAACGGCTCAAAGATGCGTTCCAGGTCCTCTTGCGCGATACCGCTGCCCGTATCGCGCACGGCAAACGCCAGCGCCACTTGCCCATCGCCGCCAGCCTGGCAGGCCAGCGACAGGGTCACGCTGCCCTGCTCGATGAACTTGAGCGCGTTTGACAGCAAATTGAGCAGCACCTGGCGCAGCTTGGCGCCATCGAGACGCACCAGCGGCGGCACGCCGGAGCGCTCGAGCCGCAGCGCGATGCCCTGGTCGCCGGAGCGCATGCGCACCATTTCGAGCACCTCGTCGAGCAAGCCGTTCAAGTCCACGGGACCCGCTTGCAGCTGCATGCGGCCCGCCTCGATTTTCGACAATTCAAGGATATCGTTGATCAAGGTCAGCAAATGATGGCCGGCGCGGTTGATGATGGCCAGGTTATGCTTTTCTTCCTCGAACATGCTGCTCGAATCGGCCATCATCTGCGAAAAGCCGATCACGGAATTCAAGGGCGTGCGCAATTCGTGGCTCATGTTGGCCAGGAAGACGCTTTTCGCGCGGTTCGCCGATTCGGCCTCGGTGACGGCCACCGACAGGGCCGCCGTGCGCTGCTGCACCAGTTCTTCCAGGTGGTCGCGGTAACCGAGCAGCTCCTGCTCGCTGTGCTTGCGCTCGGAAATGTCGACGATGCCGCTGCGCACCAGGCGCCGCCCTTCCATCGGCAAGCGCACCAGCCGCACTTCACACGGAAAGATGCTGCCGTCGGCGCGCCGCACATTGCGTTCAACCAGGATGGGTTCACCCAGCATGGCGCGGCGCAGATGCTCTTCCATCATCAGTCCCAACGGCAGGCCATCGGGTTGCTCGCCGGTGTACAGGTCGAACGGCCCACGTGCCAGCAGAGCTTCGCGCGACATCCCCAGCATGCGCTGCGCGCTGCTGTTGGCATCGATGAAACGGTCCAGGTCCAGGTCATACACGACGATGGCTTCGGGCGCATGCTCGACGAGGATGCGGAAGCGCTGCTCGCTTTCGCGCGCGTCGCTCTCGGCGCGGCGCAGGCGGCGGCGCTGCAGCAGCAGGGCGCTCAGCATGCACGCCATGGCGAGAAACACGGCGCCAGTCGACAGCACGGCGACGCGGTGTTCGTGCCACAGCTGCGGCGGGCGGTTGAAGAACAAGGTGTGCGGCGGCAGCCGGCTGAAGTCCGCATCCCAGCGCTGCAGCTGTTCCCAGTCATACATGGGCACCGGGCGGACCGGCGGCAGCAAGGCGCCCGGCGCGGCAGGTGCCTTGCCGGCCAACACGGCCAGCGACATCTGCGCCACCTGCTGCGCGGCCCCTTCGATGTGCAGGATGGAGCCGCCCAGAATACCCTTGCCCACGCTCGTGTTGTACATGCCGAAAGCGGGCACATTTGCCAGCCGCGCCAGTTCCCCGGCAAACTGCACCGGCGTGGCGATGGCGCCGTCCACGTCGCGGTTGACATTGCCCGCCACCAGCAGCGTAGCGGCGGGCAGGTGCGCCACGGCCACGCGCATCTGTTCCAGGGTCAGGTCATCGAGATAGCGCATGGCCACCTTGCCCTGCCACGCCTGCGCCGCCTGCTGCATGCTGCGCTTCAAGGCCTGGTCGGCCTCGCTGGCGCCGACGGCCATGACGATGGTTTTCGTTTCCGGAAACAGCGCCATGGCTTGCGTCAGGGTGCCGGGAAAATCGACATTCGCCTTTTGCTGCCAGATGGCCAGCGGGCTGCCGGCCGGCAAGGCCTTGCCCGAGGTATTAATCGCCAGCACGGGCACGCCGCGCGCCAGCGGCGCCAGGTCGGACAGCAGAAAATCGAGCGCCGGTTGCTGCATGGCGATGATCAGGTCGGCCTTGCGCCCCATCATCTGTGTGTATCTTAAAAGCAACAAATCACGCATCTCGTTGCGCAGCGCCGGGTCGCCCTGGGTATTCAGGTTCAGGTGCTCGACCATGATGTCTTCGCTGGCCAGGCCCGCGGCGGCCATGGCGGCCACATAGGTGCGCGTGTACGATTCCACGCCGGCGCGGCCGTAATCGTAAGCATTGAGGAACAGCACGCGCTGCCCCTGATGCAGCGCCGCAGCGGCCGGCGTCGCAGCCGGCATGGCGGCAGGGGCTGCGGCAACACAGAACGCCAGCAGCAATGCGCGGCCACAGCGGCGCACCGCTGCCCTGCCCATCCCGCCGCCAGGCCGCAAGCCGCCCGGCACCTCACGCATCATTCGCCATGCCCATGCTCGCCCCCGCCTGTCACCATGTTTCAACTATGCGCCGACTGCTCAGCCACCGACACTTACAAAAACATGATAACGTCAACTGGAGGGGCAAGTCTATTCCTTAGGGCAATCTTTTGACAAGACGCCCGCTCGTCACGCCAAGCATCGTTACGCGGCGGTGCCGCTGATACCGAACAATTCCAGCTTCAACCCTTTTATGCCAGACGGCACATAAATCGCAATCGCCTGGGCCTTGATCATGCTGTCATAAATACTGCCTTTGTTGTCGATCGAAAAGTAATACGTATTGGGCCGCACCGGCACCTCTGCAGGAACCTGGGCCATATGGCGCAACTCGGCACCTGGAAGTGCCCGGCCCAGTAATAGTTCGATATTGTCCGGAGAGGATATTTTGAACTGCAACGGCACCGTGGCAACCAGTTCCAGCGCCGGCATATCGGCGTTTACCGCAAGACAGAGTTCGGTCTGACGGTCAATCCGCTTGGCATCGAGCAAACCGTGATAGTGGGTATTCTGTTGCGTGTCGTTGGACAATGCAATCGGGAAGTAACGCGACAGCAGCACCGTATCGATCAGGTCGCGAATGATGCCGTCGAGCTTGCCGAAACCGGGTGCCGCGTCATCGTGACAATACGCCGGCAAGTCGCTTAATGTGTATTTTTTCGAAAACGTCATCAAGCCACCGGCCAATGCCATCATTTTTTCAAATAAGTACACGGGATGGTGGCGCCGGTAACTGGCGCAATGACTGAGCGTGGCGCTGGCCGTGCTCAAGGTATTGAGCATCCAGAACGAGGAAACATCCCCGCCATGAAATTCAACGGTATTTTTACCGGGCTGACGGTGGCGGCTGTACAGTGCCTCAATTTTCGCCCCCATGCGGTCAATCAGCGACTCGAGCATTTTCTGCAGCGAAGGCTCGGCGCTGACGGTCAGGCCAGGCGGGATGAAGGAAGTATCGACTTCAAAGCCGCCGTTGCCGGCGCGGTATAAGCGGATCACCGGGATGGCAAGATAATCATGCAGGGGATCCAGTTGCGACAGCAGGTACACGCGTTTCTTCAGGTAAGCCACGTCTATGCTGACTGCCTCGCTGTACAGATCCGGAGTTTCGATATCCGCCTGGACATAGCGCGCGCCTGCGGAACTCACATTGCCGCCGTGTGCCTGCAACGCGGGCAACGCGGCATAAAAAGTAAAACTATATTCGCTGGAAGGCAGCTTGGACAGATCAACGGCGCCGGGTAATACATCGCCAAGCGGCGCCTCAAAAAGTTCCCCATCCTGGAAGACGAGCGACATGGCGTCCGCCCGCAGGCTATTGTTGGCCAGAGCATCCGCATTCCAGCTGACGCCATGCACGCCCCATAAATGTGGATTGATTAATGAGGCCAGACGTTGCAGGCGCGCTTCATGGTAGCGGTCCAGCTGCTGGAATTGCTGGGGACCGATGGCCAGGCCCTCGGACCACAGTAATTTGGATGGCAATGTCATGGCGTTCTCCATGTTGACCGTTGGAATCATGCTGCCTTGCCAGTCTGATGTCGCCAGCCTGGTAGTCCTTGATGTTGCGCAGCAACCCTGTTCAATTATTTGCGCAAACGCAATTTACCTTGGAGCAAACGCTCGGATACTGGCCATTCCGTCGCAAACACAGGAAAAGAGAGATGGAGGACTTGCTGCCGTATTTCGAACGCGAGCTGGTGCTGCTACGGAGACATTGCCGTGAATTCTCCGAACGCTATCCGAGAATCGCCGGCAAATTGCACATGTCCGGCGAGTCTTGCGAAGATCCGCACGTCGAACACTTGATCGAATCGGTGGCCATGCTGGCGGCGCGCATCTCGAAACGGCTCGATGACGACTATCCGCAATTTACCGAAGCCCTGTTCGAAGCCCTGTTCCCACATTATCTGCGTCCCTTTCCATCGTGCACCATCGTTCACCAGTCCGCCCCAGCGGCTGGAGCGGGCGTAGTGCACCTGCCGGCCGGCAGTGAAATGGACGCAACGCCTGTGTGCGGCGTGCGCTGCCGCTTCAAGACGGTCTACGACATGACGACAGGTACATCGGTACTGGAAAGCGCGGTTTTCGATGCGATGATCAAGCCGCCGCCAGGCGTGCGCCTGCCCGCATCAGCCAGTTCCTCATTGAACATCCGCATCCGGCATCTCGACGCGGCACCCGCATCACTGCGCGTGTTCATCGATGGCGAAGCTTCTTTTTCCGCCGCATTGCGCGATGCCTTGTTCCTGCAGACAGTCTGCGCTTTTGTGTCCATCGATGCGGTGCAATGGATGACCTTGCCCGCATTGCCATTGACGCCCGTCGGCTTCGGCGACACGGAGGGCGTGATACCTTTCGGTGCCCGTTCGCAGCCGGCCTACCGCATCCTGAGCGAGTATTTTGCATATCCTGAAAAATTCAATTTCTTCGACATCGATATCGCGGCGCTGAGTTCTGCTCTGCCGCCTGGATGCCAGTGCTTTACCCTGCATCTGTGCATGGCCGGTTTGCGGCCCGATTCCTCTGCGGCGCGCATGCTGTCCAGCATTTCCAGCGACAACTTGAGGCTAGGCTGCAGTCCTGCGGTCAATCTCTTCCGCCAGGAAGGCGTGCCGATTGCCGTCACCCGGCAGAAAACGGACTACTCCGTGCTGGCCCATGCGACCCATGCCCATGGCTACGAAGTCGTCACTGTCGATGCGGTGCGTTTGCTGCGCCAACGCGGAGGCGAAAGCACGCTAACCGAATTTCGCCCGCTGTACAGCCTGCGCCATGGCGAGGGTGCGGCGCAACAAGGACACTACTGGGTCATACGCCACGACATGGCTTTGGCCATCAACAGTCCTGGCCATGAAAAGAAAATCACGCTGGTCGACAGCGACTTCAATCCCTTAATCCATGAAAAGGCCAGCCTGTCGCTGTCGCTGACATGCAGCAACCGCGATCTTCCGCTGTCGCTCAAGTACGGCCAGCCGCAAGGAGACTTGCAACCGTACGGCGGCGGACCTGCACTGCACATGCTGCGGCGCCCCAGCCAACCGCGGCGCTTTTCACCGGGCGCGGGCCTGCACTGGCGCCTGATTTCGCACCTGGCGCTGAATCATCACGCGCTGGTCCAGGATGGTCTGCCGGCGCTGCGCGAAATGCTGACGCTGTATGACCTGTCCCAATCAGCAAGCTCGCAACGCCAGATCGGCGGCGTCGTCGCGCTGACGCATTCGCCGACCACGACATGGCTGCGGCACAAGCGCGGCACCTCGCTGGCGCATGGCGTGGAGGTGCGCATCACGCTTGACGAGGAAGCGTTCGTCGGCACCAGCATGCACCTGTTTGTGCAGGTGATCGATCACTTCCTTGGGCTGTATGTGCAAATCAACAGTTTCATCGAACTGGTGGTGCTGTCAGGGCAAAGCGGAGAGGAGCTGATCCGATGCAAACCAAGAAGCGGCCTGCAGAATCTGGTGTAATACACCACTTGCTGACCGAGCCCTACCGCTACCAGTTCGTGCAGGCGGTGCGTATTCTGCTGTGCTGGCTACATCGGCAGAACGTATCCCATGCGCAAGCCTTCGGCCAGGTGTTGCGCTTCAAGAACAGCGTGTCCTTGAGTTTTCCCGCCAGTGAAATCGAACAGCTCTCGCTCGACGAGAATGAACAGCTGACCTTGATACCGACGTTCATGCGTTTTCTGGGCGTCGGCGGCACCTTGCCCTTGCACCACTCGGACCGCATCGCCGCCTACCGCTTGTCGAGCAAAGACGCTGGCGTCTCGGCCTTCCTCGATATCTTTTCGCACCGCATGGTCGCGCTGTATTACCAGGCGTGGGAAAAGTATCGACTGGAATCCACGCTGCAGACCCAGGCCACGGATGTGCAACTGCCTTTGCTGATGGCACTGGCTGGCGTGCGGCGCGCGGCGCTGCCGTCGAACGGCGAACCTGATGCCGTGACGCAGGACGTCGCAGCCTGGTACGCTGGTCTGCTGCGCTGCCGCCCCGTCTCCGCGCAAGCGATTGGCCCCGTGCTGGCCGAGTACTGCGGCGTCCCCGTCACCGTGCAGCAATTTGTCGGTGGCTGGGACTATCTGGAAAGAAACCGCCGCAGCCTGCTCGGCAGTGTCAACTTTAGCCTGGCGCGCGGCGCAACGCTTGGCCTGCGGCTGTGGCGCCAGGACATGCGCGTCTGCCTGCATATCGGTCCGCTCGATCCCGCTGGCCTGCAACGTTTCCTGCCGCGCAGCACAGGCGCGGCGGTACTGGCAAAGATGCTGGCGCTGTTTGGCGTACCGGACTTGCAATATGAAGTACGGCTGATATTAAGTCCGCCATGCATTACCCCCCTGCTCCTGAGCGCCAACCCGTCAGAAAGACGGCGCCTGGGCTGGACGACGTTCTTGCAGACAGCACAAGGCAAGGTGCGCGGCACCGAAGTGCGTTATCTGCTGCAGCTGGCTTGAGCAGTTCATCCCTGGAAAGCGAGGCAAGCATGAAACATGCAGGACGCGGCGTCATCCGGCTTGGAGACGCAACCGATCACGGTGGCAAGGTCACCAGCGCATCATCCGGCAGCACCGTGATGGGGAAGACGGCGGCGCTGGCCGATGACACCACTTTCTGCCCCAAGTGCAAGGGCAGCTTTGCCATCACGCCGGACGGCGCTGGCGCAAAACACATGGGCAAGCCGTACGCCTATGACGGCGATGCCACCGCCTGTGGCGCCCACCTGATCACATCGCTTTAACGGAGGCAGGTCATGCATGCAAGCATCCAGGCGGAACTTTCGGCCTTCGACCTCGCCGCGCAAGAACGGCGCCTGCTGAAAATCGATTTCCCACATGCAGATGGACCAGGTGGCGCCATCCTGCTGGTCAATTCGCTGAGCGGCACGGAAGAGGTGTCGCGCGACTTCCGTTTCGAGGTCGAACTGCTGTCCGATGACGCGCATATTGCGCTCAAGGCCATGATGGGCCGCATGGTGACCATTTCCATGGTGCGCGACGATGGCACGCTGCGCCACTTCAATGGCTATGTGGGCGAGTTTTGCCTGCTGCGCGCCGATGGCGGCTTTGCGTGGTACCGCATGGTGCTGCAACCATGGCTGGCCTTCGCCCGGCTGCGCCAGGACAGTGTTTCATTCCATGGTCAAAGCGTGATGCAGTTGACCGAGGCAACCTTTGCCCACTACGAACAGCGCGACTGGAAAACCAGCATCCATGGCGACGACCCACAGATCACCTGCGCCAACCAGCACAATGAAACCGACTACAACCACCTGCACCGGCGCTGGGAGGCGCTGGGCTGGCATTACTGGTACGAACACCGCGCCGATGGCCATACCTTGTGGCTCGCAGACAACAGCACCCTGGCTGACATGATCGCCACGGTGTCGGGTGACGGCGCCATGCGTTTTCACTCCGAATCGGGCTCCATGGAAGACGATGGCCTGCAACAGTGGCAAGCCGTGCGCCGGATCGGCTCCGGGCAGCTGACACTGGCCAGTTTCGACTATAAGAATCCACAGCCACGCCTTGCCAGCGGCTACTCCCTGAATCGCCAGGGTGATGTATTTGCCCACGAACTGTATGAAAACACGGGCGCCTACGGTTATAAAAATGTCGATGATGGGGAGTCTCTGGCACAGCGCCGCATGGAAGAAAGCGACCATTTGCGCCAGTACTTCGAGGCGGCAGGCAATCACCGCAGTGCTCAGCCCGGCCATTGCTTCCGGCTTGATGGACATTTCAGCGCCGAGGAAAAACGCTACCAGCCCGGCCAGGAGCGCCCTGACAGCATCGCCGAACGCGAATACCTGATCCTGTCAGTCGAGCATAGTGCCAGCAATAATTATCAGGCCGGCCCCAGCGCACCCTCGCATTATGCGAATAAACTGGTGTGCCTGCGCCGGGACATCCGCTGGCGGCCGGGCCGTGGCTACAACAGCACGCCATGCATCGTTGCCGGCGTACAGACGGCACTCGTCGTCGGACCGGCCGGAGAGGAAATCCATACCGATGCCCTGGGACGCATCCGCCTGCAATTTCACTGGGACCGCCTGGGTGAATTCGATGAGCGCAGCTCGCCATGGATACGAGTCATGATGCCGATGGCGGGGCCGCAAATGGGACAGATCACCTTGCCGCGCGTGGGCCAGGAAGTCGTCGTGCAATTCCAGGACGGCAATATCGACCATCCCATCGTCATCGGCGTGGTCTACAACAGCGCCAATCCGCCGCCGTGGCAGCTGCCACAGCAGCGCGCCCTGTCCGGCTTGCGCAGCCGCGAACTGGGCGCCCGCAGCGCCAACCACCTGGTGCTCGACGATACCAAGGGCGCGATCCAGGCACAGCTGCGCAGCGAGCACCAGGATAGCCGGCTGTCATTGGGCAACATCACCCGCATCGACGACAACGCCGGTCGCAAGGAAGCGCGCGGCGTCGGTTTTGAATTGGCCAGCAACGCCTGGGGCGCCTTGCGCGCAGCCAAAGGCATGCTGATCACCACGGAAACGCCGACAGGCGGCGGCTCCGTCAAGCAACTCGACGAAACACAGGCCCGCCTGGCGCAAGCACGCCAGCTGCAGCAAGGCCTGGCCGTGATGGCCGTTAATGCCGGTGCGCAAGACAGTGCAACACAACAGGGCGCCGTCGCCGACTCCATCCAGCGGCAAAACGCCGCCATCAAGGGCGCCGGCGGCGATTTCCCGGAGCTGTCCGAAGCGCATTTGCTGCTGGCCAGTCCGGCCGGCATCGAGCTGAGCACGGCCCAGTCCATCCACCTGGCCGCCGGCGAGCATGTGGCGCTCACCAGCAGCAAGCATATTTCACTCGCCAGCGGCGACAGCATGTTTGCCAGTATCGCCAAGACCTTCAGCTTGTTCGTGCACAAGGCCGGCATGAAACTGATCGCCGCCAGCGGCAAGGTGGCCATCCAGGCCCACAGCGACGAGGTGGAAATCCTCGCCCAGAAAGTCTTGTCGCTGATCAGCGAAGCGGACTGGGTCAACATCAAGGGCAAAAAAGGCGTACGCCTGCACGGCGCCAACCACATGCTGGAAATCAGCGACAAGGTGCAGTTCTTCACCTCTTCCCCCGTGCTCTTCAACGGCAACCTGGAAACCTTGGCGCCGAAGAGCGTGTCGCAGGAATTCAATGAGAGGCCAGTAACCCGTTTTGATCAGGCCGTTCGCTTGCTGGAAGTGGACGGAAAACCTGCACCCGATATCGCCTTTGAACTCATACGTGACGACGGCAATATTATTAGCGAAAAAAGCGGCGTTGACGGGCTAACGCCACTACAAAAAGGAGATGGCATGGACAGCTATACGATACGTTATAAGGGAGAATTGCCATGAGTGATGATAACGACTTGAATGAACACGGCAATCACCAAGGTGAGTTTCGGCAGAGTGTTGGCGGATGGGCTGAATACACCGTCAATATGACAGAAATAAACGACACGATCCGTCATGACGTTACTGTTCCTCCTAAGAAAATAATTCCTATCATATTTTTACCCGGGGTTATGGGTAGTAATTTACGCATGAGTAAGGTACGCCAAAAAGAACTGGATAAATCCGACAATATCGCCTGGAGGCCAGACGACATGTTGGACGCCGCCGGAAAAATGAATGCATTCGAAGGCAATGGAATTGGTGGGTGGTTTAAAACCGCATCACCGGCGCAGCGCCAAATGGCTCTTGACCCAAATGAAACCGAGGTTGAATATTATATATACACCGAAAACAAAGGGAGATTTGAGCCTAGTGGAAGCATTACCGTTACTTCTGATACACGGCATAAAAATATTCCGCATGATCTTCCTGAAGTTCCTCCATTAATTACAATCAGCAAGAAAAAACGAGCCGAAAATGCATCCTACAAGTCACCAGGCGTACTGGACACCTACCTTCCTCCAGATGTGCGTGAAACCCCTGCACAAATTGCCAGATGGCGAGGTTGGAGCGAAATACTTTTTACAGGTGCCTATGGAGAGATGCTAAAAACTACAGAATTTTTCATGAACAACATAATAAAAAAAGGGGAAGTATTACCTAGCTGGCGACAGAAATCATCAAAAGTTGAAAGAAGTTCACATCCTGAAATTAGCACGCTGTTGATGAAAAATCCTCAGGAATTTGGGGCATCCTCTGGCACGGCCATTACCGAGGTCGATCTTAAAATAGTAGCTCCATGCTGGTACCCGGTTCATGCTATGGGTTACAATTTCCTGAAGAGCAACGCAGACTCCGCAAAAGTAATTGCTGACCGAATACGTGGTCTTGTCGCAGGTTATGAGAAATGTGGATTTAAATGCAAAGAAGTAATCATTGTCACGCATAGTATGGGCGGGTTATTAGCGCGTGCCTTGATACATCCAAAGTACGGGAACATGATTAATGATAAAAAGGTAAATATATTGGGTATTTATCATAATGTCATGCCATCGACAGGTGCAGCAGGCGCGTATAAACGCATGCGGTTCGGATTCAAGGAAAAATTTGGCATTAAGAGTGATATCGAAGCTAAAATTCTTGGCATTGACGGCAGGCATGCCACGGCCGTTTTGGCGAACGCACCCGCTCCATTAGAAATGATGCCCGGCGCAGCCTATGGTTCGAACTGGCTCAAAGTAGTCGATTCAAAAGATCAAGTGCTATGGAGTTGGCCTTCTGAAAAACAAACCGCATTGAATAGCATTTATCTGCAGCCAGCAAATAATTGGTGGCGACTAATCAATCCACTATGGATTAATCCCGCCAATATTGCTGACGGCCGAGGCGGCGGATTGGAAAATGTAAAAAAAAGATTAATAGAGGCTTCCGTTTTTTTAAAATCAATAGAAAATTCTTTTCACAACATAACCTATGCCAGTTATTGCAAATCAAAAGAATATCTTAGTTATGGTGAAATAATTTTTAAAATTGTTGACGGAATGAATGGAGGATTATTTGATTTTTCAAAAAAAGATAAAATTCCACCTTCAGAACAATGGAAATTAGTTAGTGACGATGCTAAAGGCACATTAACAGTTCAAGCTGGATCGCGCATATTAAAGTTAAAATTACAAGAAGCGGCAGCTCCCGGAGACGATACTGTTCCAGCAACCCATTCTGCGCGCCATATTAAAGGTAACCTTTTTCAGCACGGAGAGAAAGAAGGAACAGGGTATAAACATCAGGATAGCTACGCAGACAAAAAAGTTCTCGCATCAATGCTCTACTCCATAGTTCAGATCGCAAAAAAAGCAGATTGGACCTAAGAATGAAAATTATTTTTGGAAAAATTCTCATATTGGCAATAATTTTTTCGTCAATGATGAGTTGCACGCGAGGCTACACAAACAAGGAGGAAGTCGTGTCTGGAACAATAAGATTAAATAATCGCCTGAGCGGCATTTTTTCAAAAACAAAAATATTATGTTTTGGTCGCTACGCATTGACAGTCCCCATCGACACAAAATTAATAATAGGGAGCCAGAGTGTTGACACATTTAAAACCCCACCAGAAAGAGTTTCAGCCAGAATAAATGAAGACATAGAACAAATATATTTCAAAAGTGAAACCGCAAACATCATGTACAACAAAGAAGGACCTATAGAAAATAGCTGGCAATTACGCTATTATGAAAGTGACGTAGCCAAGGAGTTAAATCTTCTCTATTTTAAAACATATATAACTAAAGGAAATATCACATTCATCGCAAGAGATGCGATGACAAATAAGCAAAGAGAGGAGGATGTGGCTAAGCGACAGCATGTTCTCGCCAAAAATATTCGACTGCGTGATGAAGATGACACTCCTGAGTATCCCGGGCTTTGCCTCGAACATGGTTTTTTGGCGGAACAGTTGTATAAGACGCAAGAAATCGATAGTGCAGGTATTTATATTCCAGGCCTTCCTGATGTACGTTTTTCCATCAGTTCAAACAAAGATGCATATGGTGATTACCCACCCGAACAGTTTGAGAAAGAGGAACGGGAAGAATTGTCTTTGCTTAACCGTATACAAAGTGCAAAAGATATACAGGGTAGCGACTACCCCAAGCGCACCTTGCTGCGCGAAGGCAAGCGCACCGTCCAGCACTGGAAAGGCGAAGAGTCGCTGATACGACGCACCGATGGCGTCCATGATTTTGAATGGGCATTGGTAGGCAAACCGAAAGACGTCGCGAATCCGTCCGTGCTGGAAGTCAAGATGTACACCAAAGTCGCCCACAACATGGTCGGCGCCGCCGAAGCATCGTCTCTGACCGACGAGGAGGCGATCGCATTGTGGGACAAGCTCCTGTCCGGTCTGAAGTTCCGGGTGAAAGTGCCGGGCGCGCCGCCGGGTTCGTACTACATCGATCCGGACAAGCCAGCGCAGTGACAGCTGAATAAGCTCATGCTGGCGCCATGCCAGCCATTGCGCTAGCATGGCGTTTTACCCGGAAAGCTTCCATGGCCATCATCCTGCGCCCCGCCCTGCCCCTTGATATCGACGCCCTGTGGGCCCTGCGCACGGTGGCCGTGCGCGTCAGTTGCGCCACGCATTATGCGCCGGAGCAAATTACTGTCTGGACGGCTTCGCCTGTGCCGCCCGCGTATGCCGCCATGCTGGCTGCGGGTGGCGGCATCGTGGCGATGCAGGACGAGGCCATTGCCGGCTACGCCATGCTGGACGTCGTTAAACACGAAGTCGATGCCGTGTTTGTCGATCCCGCGCACGCGGGTCTCGGCATCGGCAAGCGCCTGCTGGCGGCGCTGGAGCAATTGGCGCGCGAGCGCAGCATTGCGCGGCTGCACCTGTCTGCGTCGCTCAATGCCGTGGCGTTTTACCGGGCCGCAGGTTTTACGGCCTTGCGCGAGGAAGCGTATGCGCACCCCAGCGGCATCAGCCTGGCCAGCGTGGCCATGGAAAAGGCGCTGGCGGCCGCCTGAGCCTTCAGTCGTCCATCCCAGCCGCTTCGGACTCGGCCAGGCATTGCTGCAGTTTCGCGATCAGGGCGCGCACTTCGTCGCCGCCCAGGTCCAGCGGGTCGCCCTGCGCGCCGACGGCGATCAGGCAGATGGCCGAGCCGTCGTACCAGGCGTCCAGGCGTTCCTTGCCCTCATTCATATTGCTCTGACTCATGTTGCAAATCCCTCAGTAAATCATCTGGCGCCGCGATGCTGGCGCTGCCTTGCGGCACGGGAAACACGGAAGCCAACTGGCCATTGTTCGCCATGCCAGGCAGCCACTTGTTCAGGAAATCACCAAGCGCGATGGCGCGTGGCTGGAAATGTTCCCAGTCGCCGCTGGCGCACGCCTGCGCGAATGCCGCTTCCGGCCAGAACGGGATGGCGACCTTGCCACCGACTTGCGCCGTGGCCCAGCCATCATGGTACAAGCCCCACACTTCTTGCGTATCGGCTACCTTGCGCACGCAATAGTCGTAGCGCTGCTGCGCCGGCAACTGGATGACCTGTTTGATTTTTTCAGGATGCACGGTTTCCCCCTACTCCGTCCCAGACCCGTAACTCCGGCCCGCACCAGCCCGTCGCCATGTGATGGTTTGCGTGGTTTGCAGCATCTCAATCCGCTTCCCACGCGATGGCGGCCGGCCGCGCGCCGCCTGTCTTGAAGAACGCGACGAAGGCGCGCTGACATTGTTCCACGTCCACGCACCATGCTTCCGGATACTCGTCCACCTGGCCATTCGACAGCAAATAGCTGCAGACGCCGTCCGCTTCCTCGTCGCCCAGCGAGTGAAAACTCAGGTCGTCCTGTCCCGACAGATACATCAGCCAGGCATTGCCGCCATTGCGCAGCATGCACAGGGCCGGGCCCTGCTCCGCCTCGGTTGCCTGGGTCAGCCACAGCTCGCACTGCGCCAGGGCGCGCGCTTCGAGCAGCGCCTGTTCCAGCACGCTGATGCTATCAATCACGCGCGGCTCGCCGTGCAGATTCAGTTCCATGTTCACGCGTTTTCTCCACTTAAATCGGCCGTCGCCAGCGCCGTGCTCAGGTACAGCTTGCCGCTCAGGTCCTGCAGCAGGCTGCTCTGGCGCAAACGGTCCATTACGGGCCCTTTCACTTCGGCCAGGTTCAGGCTGATACCGCGCTTGCTCAGCGCGCTGTTGAGTTCGATCAAGCCCAGCAGGGCCGTAATGTCGATCTGGTTGACGGCCGACAACACCAGCACCAGGTGGCGCGCCGTCGGGTGGCCGCGCAACTCGTCTTCCACCCTCTCCGTGACGGCTTCGACGTTGCCGAAGAACAGGCCCGCATCGATGCGCAGCAGCAAGACGTCCGGCAAGGTTTGCGCCTCGTAGCGCTCCACGTTGCGGAAGTGCTCGCTATTCGGGATACGCCCCAGCACGGCGATGTGCGGGCGGCTGGCGCGCCAGATCAGGGTGCCCATCGACAGCAGCACGCCGATCACCACGCCCGCTTCCACGCCCAGCACCAGCACGCCGGCCGTGGTCGCCAGCAGGGCCAGCGCATCGCTGCGGTCGTAGCGCCACGACAGTTTCAAGGTATCCCAGTCCAGCAGGCTGCTGACGGCAAAGATGATGGTGGCCGCCAGGACCGGCAGCGGGAGCAGGGCCAGCCAGCCCGTGGGCGCCACCAGCGCCAGCGCCAGCAGGCCCGCCGTGATGATGCTGGCCAGCGGCGTATTCGCGCCCGCCTGGAAATTGACGGCCGAGCGCGAAATCGAGCCCGTGACGGGGAAGCCGCCCGACAGCGCGCTGGCCACGTTGGCCGCGCCCAGGCCCAGCAGTTCACGGTTGGTATGCAGCTTTTCGCCGCGTTTTTGCGCCAGGGTCTGGGCGGCGGACATGCTCATCAGGAAGATGATGAAGGCGATCAGCAGCGCCGGCGACAACAAAGTGCGCCAATGGGCGCCGGACGTGGCCAGGTTCAGGCCCGGCAAGCCGCTGGGCACGTGGCCCGTCGTCTGCACGCCCATCGCGTCCAGGCCGCCATACGCGACGAGCGCGATGCCGGCCAGCACCAGCGCCATCGGCGCCAGGCGCGCGCCCACGTCGGCCGCCACCTTGTTCAAGCCACAGCGCTGCAGCAGGCGCGACAGATAGCGCTTGGCAAGCCACAGAAACAGCAGGCCGGACAATCCGAGTACGAGGCTGGGCGTGTGCCAGTGGGGAAGCGTCGCGCCCAGCAAGGGCGTGATCTGGCCCCAGATGATCAGGATCGCGGCGCCATTGCTGAAACCGCTGATCACGGGGCGCGACAGGAAACTGGCCATGAAACCCAGGCGCAGCACGCCGCACAGCAGCAGGACGAGGCCGCTGATGAAGGCCAGCTGGGCGGCCAGGACGATATACAGGGAGGAACCGGGGTCGGCCAGCGGCGCCAGGGCGGCCGCCGTCATCAGGGAAACGATGGCCATGGGGCCCACCGATTGCGTCATGCTGCTGCCGAACAAGGCGTACAGCACGGGCGGCAAGATGCTGGCGTAGATGCCCACCACGGGCGGCAAGCCGGCCACCAGCGCGTAAGCCATGCCTTGCGGCACCATCATCATGGCGACAACGATACCGGCAGTAATGTCTCCGGCCAACAGGGGACGCCGGTATTGCCTGAGCCAGAGCAGCATGGATGATCCCGAAATCTGAAAACCGAAGCCTATCATGCGACGCGACCGGCTGACAGGGGGGATATGCTCACTCTTGCAACAATTGCGCCTTCACGGCATCGAGGATTTCCTCGGACAAGGCTTCGTCATCGACGGAACGGGCCAGCACCATGGCGCCCACCATGGCGGCAAACGTCGAAATGGCCTGCTGGCGCCGTTCTTCCGGCGCACCGTCGGGCAGCAAGCCTTCCAGCAGCGAGAACTGCTGCTGCGTCGCTTTCGTAAACGCGGGACGCGCACCGGGCGACATGCGCGCCGCATCGACGCCCATGGCCGCCGCCGGGCAGCCGTCGCCGGGCTGGTCGCGGTGCCGGGTAGTCAGATAGTTGTCGATGATCACCGGCAGCGCCCGCTGCGGATCGCTGGCGACCTTCGCCCGCCAGCCTTCCAGCGATTTCTCCAGCGCATGCTGGCATGCCTCGATCATCAAGTCTTCCTTGGACGCGAAATGCCCATAGAAGCCGCCATGCGTAAGGCCCGCGTTCTTCATCAGGTCGGCCACGCCGATGCCGTCGTAGCCCTTTTCACGGAACAACTTGGCCGCCACCTCCACGATGCGCTCGCGGTTCAGCGCCGCCTGCTCCCTGCTCACTTTCATGCTGCCTCCCACATTTATGTCAACCATCATATAACTTTACGCCTGTTTGCGCCACTCTGTTAGCAAGCGCACCGTTTGATGCCGGCGCCGCGCCGATACTGGATCTTCGTTTTCAGGGAGGCCAGCATGAACGAAAACAAGGATCAGTCCGCAGGCAACTTGCAACGCGCCATCCAGCAGGAGCAAGATGGCCGTGATGCCGCCAAGCCAGACAAACGGGCCAGCAAGCCCCCCGTGCAGACGGGCAGCCGCAGCCAGCCAGCTCCTCCCCTGCCCGCCCAGCACCTGGCCAAGCCCGGCATCGAAGCGCAAATGGAATTGCAACCCCGCTTCCTGGCGCCCGACTATTGCGGCAGCGGCAAGCTGGCCGGCATGGTGGCCATCATCACGGGCGGCGATTCGGGCATCGGCCGCGCCGTGGCCGTGCTGTACGCGCGCGAAGGGGCCGATATCGCCATCATTTACCTGAACGAACACGCGGACGCCCACGAAACCAGGCGCTACGTGGAAGCGGAAGGCCAGAGCTGCCTGTTGATTGCAGGCGACGTGCGCGACCAGGGCTTTTGCCAGCAAGCCGTCAGCCAGGTGCTGGACAAGTTCACGCACATCGACGTGCTGGTGAATAACGCCGCCTTCCAGGAACACGCGGAATCGCTGCTCGACCTAAGCGAGGAACGCTTCGACCTCACCATGAAAACCAATGTCTACGGCTACTTTCATATGGCCAAGGCCGTGCTGCCCCACTTGCAGCGCGGTGCGTCCATCATCAACACGGGCTCCGTGACGGGTTTGCAAGGTTCGAAGCACTTGCTCGACTATTCCACCACCAAGGGTGCCATCCATGCGTTTACCATGGCGCTGGCTGGCAACTTGCTGGACAAGGGTATCCGCGTCAACGCCATCGCGCCCGGCCCCGTGTGGACACCGCTCAACCCGGCTGACAAGTCGCCCGAGGATATCCAGACATTCGGCGCGGACACGGACATGCGCCGCCCGGCCCAGCCGGAAGAACTATCGCCCGCCTACGTCTTCCTGGCTTCGCCCGTCTGTTCCAGCTATATCAGCGGCATCGTCCTGCCCGTCACCGGCACGGTGGGGGGCTAGGCGATGGCGCGCGCACTGTGGAAAGGCGCCATCAGCTTCGGCCTCGTACATATCCCTGTCGAACTGATTTCTGCCAGTCTCGACCATGAACTGGATTTGTCCATGCTGGACCGGCGCGACTTTGCGCCCATCGGCTACAAGCGCTACAACAAGAAGACGGGCAAGGAAGTCGAGTGGGACGACATCATCAAGGGCTATGAATACAAGACGGACGAGTACGTGGTGCTGTCCGAGGAAGATTTGAGGCAAGCCAATGTGAAGGCTACGCAAACCGTCGACATCTTGACCTTTGTCGATGCGGTCGAGGTGCCGCTGACCTTTTACGAGCACCCGTATTACTTGCTGCCCGCCAAGGGTGGCGAGAAAGTCTATGCGCTGCTGCGCGAGACCTTGCGCAAGGCCAATAAAGTGGGCATCGCCAGCGTGGTCATGCGCACCAAGCAGCATTTGTGCGCGCTTGTGTGCGTGGGCGACGCCATCGTGCTCAACACCCTGCGCTACGCCGACGAGCTCCGTCCCACGGACGACCTCGATTTGCCCGGCAGCGGCCTGAAGGCGGCGGGCATTTCCGACAAGGAACTCAAGATGGCCCTGTCGCTGGTGGAAGGCATGAGCGAAGCATGGGAACCCGGGCAATACCACGACAGCTACCGCGAAGACGTGCTGGCGCTGGTCAAGAAAAAAATCAAGGCGAAACAGACCAAGACCATCACGCCGCCCGCGCCCGATACAGCAGAAGAGCACGGCAGCAACGTCATCGACCTGGTCGCCCTGCTGCAGCAAAGCCTGGGCAAGAAAGCGCCCACCACGCCGGCCCGCAAGGGCGCGGCCTCTTCCACAGCCGGCAAACCGGCGCCTTCCAGGCGTAAGGCGTCCTGAACCACCCACCCGCTCCGGCAGCCTCCGTCATCAGATAAATGCATTGACTTTGACCAGGCTTCTCGCTACGTTATGCACACAGCCTGCCACCCGGCAAGCCCTGTCATGCGTGCGGAAAAAATGGATGCCGAGTTAGATCAGCTTATCCTCAGTGGCGCCCCAGGCGGCGTTGTCATCACGAACGAAGAGCATGCCGTCGTGCGCTGGACGGCCGGGGCGCAGCGCATTTTCGGCTATGCCAGCGACGAAGCCCTGGGCCACACGCTGTGGGAACTGATCTCGCTGCCCGGACAGGCCGAGGCGGATCCGCTGATCAACGAGCAGCTGATCCTGCACGGCAGCTACGACCGCGAATCGCTGCGGCGGCGCAAGGATGGTGAACTCATCTACGTCGACGTGGCATGCCAGGCCGCGCAGGCGGGGGCAGACGGCCCCCGCTACCTGATTTCCACCATGAAGGACACGACCTTGCTGAAGGCGGCGCGCGACGCCCAGTTCGTCAACGTGCGCTACCGCGTGCTGTTCGAATCGACGCCGGACAGCGTCATCATGGTCAATGCCACGGGCGCCATCGTGCTGGCCAACCAGCAGGCGCAGCGCCTGTTCGGCTATGCGGAAGGCGAATTGAGCGGCAGGCAAATCGATAGCCTGCTGCCGCAACGCCTGCGCCATGCCCACGTGGGGCACCGCGCGCGCTATTTCGACCAGCCTCGCACGCGCACCATGGGCGCCGACCTGGAATTGCTGGGCTTGCGCAAGGACAACGTCGAATTCCCCGTCGAAATCAGCCTGTCGCCGATCCAGACGGAGATCGGCACCTTCGTCATCAGCGCCATCCGCGACGTCAGCGACCGCCGGCGGGCCGAGCAGAAGTTCCGCGGCCTGCTCGAATCGGCGCCGGACGCCATCGTCATCGTCAACGGCGATGGCGAGATCGTGCTCGTCAACTCGCAGGCGGAACGCCTGTTCGGCTACTCGCGCGCGGAGTTGCTTGGGCGCAATGTGGAAGTGCTGATCCCGGCCCGCTATGCGATTGACCATCCGCACCACCGCCAGTCCTTTTCCACGGCGCCGCGTGCCCGCTCCATGGGCGCGGGCCTGGAACTGTACGGCTTGCGCCGCGATGGCACCGAGTTTCCCGTCGAAATCAGCCTGTCGCCGCTGGAAACGGATGAAGGCGTGCTGGTCTCGTCGGCCATCCGCGACATCACGGAGCGCAAGCGCATCGAGCGCACGCTCAACGAACAGAAAATCGAACTCGAACGGGCCAGTCAGGCGAAAGACCGCTTTCTTACCAGCATGTCGCATGAATTGCGCACGCCGCTGAACGCCATCCTCGGCTTTGCCCAGCTGCTGGCCAACGAAGCCTTGCCCGCGACCGCGCTGCAAAAGCGCACCTTCGTGCACAACATCGTCACTTCGGGCCGCCACCTGCTCACCCTGATCAATGAAATCCTCGACCTGGCGAAGATCGAATCAGGCAGCCTGAGCCTGTCGATGGAGGCGGTGACGCTGCCCGCGCTGATCGAGGAAGTCCGCGTGATGGTGGAGGAACAGGCGCAGCAGCGCCAGATCCACCTGGTCTTCCCGGCCTGCGAGGCGCTGACGCTGAGGGCCGACCATACGCGCCTCAAGCAAGTGCTGCTGAACCTGCTGTCAAACGCCATCAAGTACAACCGCCCGGCCGGCAAGGTGGAACTGGAAATCTCGCAGCCCGGGGCGCAGCGCGTGCGCATCGCCATCCGCGACACGGGCAAGGGCCTGGATGAGGCGCAGCTGGCGGAACTGTTCCAGCCGTTTAACCGCCTGGGACAGGAGGCGGGCAGCGAGGAAGGCACGGGCATCGGCCTGGTCGTCACCAAGCGCCTGGTCGAGTTGATGGGCGGCAGCATGGGTGTACACAGCTGCATCGGCGTGGGCAGCGTGTTCTGGATCGAACTCGATACGATGGCTGCGCCACCCGCCGCGCAGGCGGAAACGGAATACCTGCCCGAGCCCGCCGGCGACGCCGGGGACGATGCAGGTGGCCAGGCGCTGCTGCTGTACGTGGAAGACAATCCGGCCAGCCTGCGCCTGGTGGAAGACATCGTCAGTTTCCTGCCCCACCTGCGCATGATCTCGGCCACCGACGCCCGCCAGGGTATCGCGCTGGCGCTGGAACGCCGCCCCGATGTCATCCTGATGGATATCAACCTGCCCGGCATGAATGGCAACCAGGCGCAGCGCATCCTGCGCAACGATACGCGCACGGCGCACATCCCCGTCATCGCCCTGACGGCCAATGCCATGAAGGGCGACATCCGGCACGGCCTGGCTGCGGGCTTTTTCCGCTACCTGACCAAACCCGTCGAGATTCCCCAGCTCAACACTGCCATCGAGGAAGCGCTGCAGCTGGCGCGCGCCGTCCTGCCGTTCAAGCCGGAGGACTAAAGGCCAGCTTTTTCATCGCCGCATCGAGTCCTTTCGCGCTGCGCGCATAGCCATCCCACGGCGCGTTGCCCACGTCGAGGCGGCTGTGGACATTGCCTACGTTCCATTGATCGCCCGCCTTCAGCTTGTCGAGCTCTTCCCAGGCCAGCGGCACGGAAATGCCCAACCCCGACCGCGTGCGGGCCGACCACGCACACACGGTGGTGGCGCCCTTGCCATTGCGCAAATAATCGATGAATATCTTGCCGACGCGGTTAGCCGGTCCGCTTTTCAAGACAAAGCGCTGCGGAATAAGCTGCGCCATGTGCGCCACGATCGCTTGCGAAAACGCCTTGACCGTATCCCAGTCGTGTTTCGGGCGGATCGGCACGACCACGTGCAAGCCCTTGCCGCCGCTGGTTTTCAGCCAGGCGGGCAAACCCAGCTCCGTCAGGAAGGCGCGCAGCAGCACGGCCGCTTCGCAGATGGCGGGCCAGGCCACGCCCTTGCCCGGGTCCAGGTCGAACACCAGCCGGTTCGGCGTGTCGTAGGCGCTGGCCAGCGCGTTTTGCGTGTGAAACTCCACCACATTCCACTGCGCCGCCGATAACAAACCTTGCAGGCTGGCCACTTCCAGCATGGGCGCATGCTCGGGATCGAGCCGCGCATCGAGCTGCTTGACGCCGGGCATGGCCGATGTCTCCGCATGCTTCTGGAAGAACAGCTCGCCGCCCACGCCCGCCGGCGCGCGCACCAGAGAAACGGGCCGCCCCTTCAAATGCACCAGCATCAGCTTGCCCACCAGCGCGTAATAGCGCACCAGGTCGATCTTCGTCGCGCCACTGTCCCTGTCGATCACCCTGTCCGCATGGCTGACCTTGAAACTGGCCGGCAAGACGCCGTCCGGCATGGATTTGCTGTGCATGGTCTTCTCCCTGTCGATGTGCTGCGCCCGCTCGCGCACGATGGCAGCCGGTTGTTTGTCCTCGCGCAAGCCGTGGAACACGGCATGGCGCACGGCGCCGCCACTGGTCCATTGCGCAAAACTGACTTCGGCCACCAGTTGCGGCTTGACCCAGATGGGCTGGCGCACGCCGCCCGCCTTGCCGACGAACGGACTCGTTTCGATGGCCAGCGCATCGAGCCGCCGCCGCAAGTCGCGCAAGGCGGCATCGTCAAAGCCGCTGCCCACATTGCCCGCATAGCGCAGCTTGCCCTGCGCATCATGCACGCCCAGCAACAGCGACCCGAGCCCTTCGCGCGCGCCCTGCGGCGCCGTATAGCCGCCGATGACGAATTCCTGGCGCAGCCCGCATTTGAGCTTGATCCAGTCGCCGGAGCGGCGCATGACGTAGGACGAACCGCGCCGCTTGCCGATCACCCCTTCCAGCCCCAGGCGACAGGCGTGATCCAGGATCTGCTGCGGCGCAGCATCGAGCGTGGCGCTGAAACGCACCAGGGGCGACGCGGGCAAGCGCTGCAGCAGCTGTTCCAGCAACGCCCTGCGCGCTTCCACGGGCTGGCCCCGCAGATCGTGGCCATCGAAATACGGCACATCGAACAGGTAATACACGATGGCGCTGGTCGTTTCCGCATCAAACGCGCGCTGCAAGGCGCCGAAATCCGGGTGGCCGCTGGCGTCGTTGACGACGATTTCACCGTCATACCAGCCTGGCGGCAAGCCCTGCTGCTCCAGTGCCTGCCGCAACTTCGGCAGTTTCGCCGTCCAGTCATTGCCATTGCGCGTCATCAAGCTGACCTGTTTGCCATCGCAACGGGCAAGCAGGCGGTAACCGTCAAATTTCACTTCGAACAGCCAGTCTTGCGCATCTGGCGGCGGCGCATCGGCCAGGGTGGCCAGCTGGGGCGACAGGGTGGCGGGCAGCCTGGCGGCTGGCGCAGCGGCCTGGGCCGCACGCTTCTTGCGCTTGGGCATGGCCTTGTGCTTGACGCTGTCGGGCAATTCGTCCACGACAGAAAATTCCAGTGCCGGCCGGGCATAGGCGTCTTTTTCCTTGATCAGCAGCCAGGCGGGCTGCTTTTCGCTGCGTTTGTCTCCCTTGCCTTTCATGCGCACCAGCACCCAGTTGCCCTGCATCTTGTGGCCGTACAGGGTAAATTTCAGTTCGCCGGCCGCCAGCGCCTTGCGCGCATCGGGCGTGGCCGGCTGGGGCTGCCACATTCCTTTATCCCAGATGATGACCTTGCCCGCGCCATACTGTTTTTCGGGAATCGTGCCTTCAAAACTGGCATACGAGACAGGATGGTCTTCCACCTGCACCGCCATGCGCTTGTCGCGCGGATCATAGCTGGGCCCTTTCGGCACGGCCCAGCTTTTCATCGTGCCGTCCAGCTCCAGGCGAAAATCATAGTGCAAGCGGCTGGCCCAGTGCTTCTGGATGACGAAGGTGAGCGCCTCGCCCGCTTCCTCGTCGCCCCCCGCAGGCTCGGGCGTGACGGCGAAATTGCGCTTGGCTTGATAGGTTTTCAAGGCGGCTTTCATGGCGGACCCATGCAGTAACGATGGCCTTGAGTCTAGGCCGCTGCGGTCCCTGGCGCGGTACGCCAGCTAACAGAGTGCCTGCCCCGGCAAATGTAAGTGTTTGTAATTAGATCGAATCGCTGTCAACGCTATTGCCGTACGGCGCGTTTTTGGCTCAGTGACAGGGGAAATGCATCTCCTGAACTACAACCCCACTTCTAGAGGAACTGCACCATGAAAAAAGTAATCGCTACTCTGATCGCCGGCTTGTTCGCTACCGCAGCCTTTGCTCAAACGCCAGCCGTGCCTGCCAAGGCCGAAGCCAAGCACACCAAGGAAGTGGCAAAAGCAGAAGCCAAGGAAACCAAGGCCGTCGTGAAAGCCGATGCGAAAGAAGCCGCCGTCGCCGCCGATGCCAAAGCCGATGTCGCCAGCGCCAAGGCCGACGCCAAAGCAACCAAGGCCAAAGCCCATCACAAAGCCAGCAAAGCCAAGGCCAAGGCTGACGAAGCCAAAACTGAAGCGACCGCAGCAGCAGCCAAATAATCAGTTCCGCGCGTTTTCCGCGCCAGACAAAAAGACAGCTTCGGCTGTCTTTTTTCATTTTCACCACCACATCATGCAGCAACGTCCTTTAAAACACCCGATTGTAAGAAAGTGTAAACAAGGTCAACGGTAACCTTGCGGGGCGCGTTTTATGCTCAGTGACACGGGAATCATCCCTGCACCAACAGACATACCAGACAAACCACCACCGAGGACTGCACCATGAAAAAAGCAATTGTTACCCTGATCGCCGGCCTGTTCGCTACCGCAGCCTTCGCCCAAACCCCTGCCGCTCCAGCAGCATCGGTTCCCGCCAAGGCGGAGGCGGCCCACACGAAAGCCGTGGCCAAGGCTGAAGCCAAGGAAACCAAGGCCGTCGTGAAAGCCGATGCCAAGGAAGCGGTCGTCGCCGCCGATGCGAAAGCCGATGTGGCCAGCGCCAAGGCCGACGCCAAAGCCACCAAGGCCAAGGCCCATCACAAGGCCAGCAAAGCCAAAGTGAAAGCGGATGCGGCCAAAGCGGCGGAAGCCGTTCCCGCAGTGCCGGCAGCGCCAGCGAAGTAAGCGCGAACGACGTCACGGGAGCGCGTCCGCCGGGTCTGCGCTTGCGTGGCTACGCCGATTACCAGGGACAGCTTCGGCTGTCCTTTTTGCATGGCGCGGCGACAAATGACATGGCTTCCTGCGCGCCTTCATGCAAACTTCATCGAACAGGCCAGCTTGCACGCGACAAAACGACGCACATGAGGGACACTGGCACTCCGACCATCGCCGCGAAGCCTATCCCATGCGCCACCTGCCCTTGTTCCTGATTACGGCCCTGTGCCTGCCTTGCGCCGCCAGCACCCAAGACACCCCCGCCACCATCGCGCAAGTCCTGCAAGCCCAGGACGGCGACAGCCATGGCGACTTGCGCGCCGTCGTCGTGCTGCGCGATGGGGCCGTCGTGGCCGAGCGCTATTACAACGGCGAGACGGCCGACACCCTGCACGACATCCGCTCGGCCGGCAAGAGCATCACCGCGCTGCTGGTGGGCGCAGCCGTGGCGCGCGGCCAGCTGGCGACAACAAAAACAGTGGGCGACTACTGGCCCGAAGTCGCTGGCAGCCCGGCGGGCAAGGTCGTCCTCGACGACTTGCTGACCATGCGTTCGGGCCTGGCCGCCTTCGATGAAGACGAACAGTCGCCAGGCAATGAAGACAAGCTCGATGAAGCGTCCGACCCCGCCGCCTTCGTGCGCGGCGTGCCTGCCGCTGCGGCGCCGGGCAGCATCTACCGGTACAACTCGCTGGGTTCGTACATCGCGGGGCGCGTGGTGGAAAACGCCAGCGGCGCCGACCTGGAAGATGTCGCAGCCAAGGCGCTGTTTGCGCCACTGGGCATCACGCGCTGGAGCTGGGGCCGCGACGTGGCACACCACCCGAAAGGCCAGGGCAATCTGTCGCTGCGCGCGCGCGACACGGCAAAAATTGGCCAGCTGGTGCTCGACGACGGCGCAGTTGACGGCAAGACGGTGATCGACGCCGCCTGGATCAAGGCCGCGCTGGCGCCGCGCGTGGCCATCGGCGCCGTGGACCGCTATGCCGACAGCTACGGCTATTTCTGGTATGCGAAGACGCAGGACATCGCAGGACAAAAGATCACCGTGCATTTCGCTTCGGGCAATGGCGGCAACAAGATCTATGTGATACCCGCGCGCCGCATGGTGGTCAGCATCGCATCTGGCGCGTACGGCAAGGCTTATGGACAGCGCCGTTCGGAAGACATCCTGAAGGCCATCCTGAAGGCGGATGCAACGCAGATGTAAGCGTTTGTAATGACCGTCAACGCATGCGTCCGGGGGCGCGTTTTATGCTCAGTGACACGGGAATCATCCCGGCACCAACAGACATACCAGACAAACCACCACTGAGGACTGCACCATGAAAAAAGTAATTGCTACCCTGATCGCCGGCCTGTTCGCAACTGCAGCCTTCGCCCAAACCCCGGCAGCACCTGCGGCAGCGTCGGTACCCGCCAAAGTGGAAGCGGCCCACACCAAGGCCGTCGTGAAAGCGGACGCCAAGGAAGCGCAAGCCGTCGTCAAAGCGGATGCCAAAGAAGCGAAAGCAGTCGTCGCCGCCAAAACGGACGTCGCCAGCGCCAAGGCGGAAGCGGCCACCACGAAAGCCAAGGCACACCACAAGGCCAAGAAAACCAAGGCCAAGGCTGACGAAAAGCTGGCATCGGCCACCGCCGCTGCACCAGCACCAGCTCCTGCCAAGTAATTCAGACACACCTGACTGACCACACCATACCAAGGATACTAAAATGAAAAAAGTTATCGCCACCCTGATCGCCAGCCTGTTCGCCACCGCCGCTTTCGCCCAGACGCCAGCCGTCGCGCCAGTCGCTCCAGTGGCACCGGTTCCTGTCGTCGCCCCTGTCGCCAAGGCCGAAGCGCCGGCAGCAGCCGTCAAGCCAGCGACGCACAAGAAAGCCAAGCATCACAAGGCAAAGAAAGCCGCACCGGCAACGCCAGCAACTCCGGCCGCACCAGCAGCTTCCGCACCGGCAGCAGCGCCAGCCAAGTAATCGAGGCGACGCCAAACAAAAAGACAGGGTTTCCCTGTCTTTTTTTCGTCCGCTTTTTCGTGTATTTATTTCGGCATCAGCACCGTGTCGATGACATTGATCACGCCATTCGATTGATACACATCATAGGTGCTGATGTTGGCGCTATTGCCGCCCTCGTCCATCACCACGATGTTGTGCATGCCGTTCATGGCGAACATCAGCTTGCCTCCGCTGGCCGTGGGCAGGGTGGCTTTGCCGTCATGCATCTTGATTTCCTTGGCCAGTGCCTTGAAGTCGTATTTGCCGGGCAGCACGTGGTAGGTGAGGATTTTCGTCAGGGTCGCCTTGGTTTCCGGCTTCACCAAGGTCTCGACGGTGCCGGCCGGCAGCTTGCCAAACGCCGCATTCGTTGGCGCGAACACGGTAAACGGACCCTTGCCTTTCAGCGTATCGACCAGGCCGGCCGCCTTGACGGCAGCGACCAGGGTCGTGTGGTCGGCCGAATTGACGGCGTTGTCGACGATATCCTTGGACGGATACATGCTCTGGCCACCCACCATGGTCGTCATGTCGGCGGCAAACGGGGCGCTGGCGGCCAGCATGGACGTAATGAACAGTGCTGCGGGAACGAAGGTGCGCATGATGATATCTCCTGGATGACTGCGTTTGCATGATTGCAGGAGTACTTACGCGGCCTGGCCGCAAACGGATTCAACTGGCTGAAAACAAAAAAAAGGCGCCGTGCAAGCGCACGACGCCGTTTCGCGATGTTTTCCTCGCCGCGGGCCGGGAATGCCAGCCCGCGGTGCCGGAAACTAGTTGGCCGCGACCTGCGGCTCCGTCTCGCCCCAGCCGCCGCCCAGGGCGCGGATCAGCGCCACCGTGGTGACGGCGCGGTTGCCGCGCAATTGCACGGCGTTGCGCTCGATGGCCGCCAGGTTGCGCTGGGCGTCCAGCAGATCGAGATAGCTGGAACGGCCCGCGTCGTACAGCTTTTGCGCCAGGTCGGCCGAGCGGCGCGCCGAGACGACGGCTTCGTCGATCTGCTGCGTCTGGCCCGACAGGATGCGCAGGCCGGCCAGGTTGTCTTCCACCTCGGCGAAGGCCACCAGCACGCTCTGGCGATACGTCGCCACCGACTCTTCCAGCTGCGCTTCGCTGCGGCTCACGGCTGCCTTGTTGCGGCCACCGTCGATGATCGGCATCGACATCAGGGCGCCCAGCAGCCAGGAGCGGCTGCTCCACTTGAAAATATCCGAGAAGGTATCGGACGCGCCGCCACCGGAAGCGTTCAGGCTCAAGGCCGGGAACATGGCCGACTTCGCCACGCCGATGCGAGCATTCGACGCTTCCATGGTGCGCTGCGCCGACGCGATGTCGGGACGGCGTTCCAGCAAGGACGACGGCATGCCTGCCGGGATCACAGGCAGGAAACCGCTATCCTGCAGCGGGTTGACGGTCGCCGTGAAGCTGGCGGCAGGTTTACCCAGCAAGACAGCCAGCGCATGCTCGCTGGTGGCGCGCTGGCGCTGCAGGCCGATGGCTTCGGCGCGCGTGGTCGACAGCTCCGTGCGGGCACGCGACAGATCGAATTCGCCGATGTCGCCCAGGTCATAGCGGCGCTGGTTCACATGCACGCTTTCCTCGCGCAGGCGCACCGTCTGTTCCAGGGTCGCCAGTTCGGCATCCGTGGCGCGCAGCTGGAAGTAGGTCTGCGCCACGTCCGCCTGCAAGGACAGCAGCACCGAGCGGTAAGTCGCTTCCACGGCCAGCGCATCGCTGCGCGAGGCGCTGACGTTAGCTGCCACTCTGCCGAACAGATCGACTTCATAGCTGGCCGTCAGGTTGGCCTGGTAGACGTTGGTGGCCGCCACCGGCGCGCCATTCGGCAAGCCGAGCGAGACGGCAGAAGCGCGGTTGCGCTGGCCGCCCACGTTCACGCCCACCTGCGGAATGCGGTCCGCTTCGGCGATGCCGGCAATCGCCCTCGCCTGCTTGACGCGGGCGGCAGCGATGGCCAGGTTGGCATTGGCCTGCGTGGCTTCGTTGATCAGGCTCGTGAGGGCCGGATCATTGAAGGCCAGCCACCACTCGCCGCGCGCCTGGCGCTCGGCTGGCACGCCCTGTTTCCAGCGCGTGCCATCGGCTGCCGTCTGCACGACGGGCAAGCTTTGCGCTTCCTTGAACGCGGCAGGCGTCTCGATCTGCGGCTGCTTGAACTCCGGCGCCGCGCAGGCCGCCAACAGCACGGCAGCTGCCATGGCGGTCAGCACGGGCTTGACGCGCCAGATGATTTCCTTGGTTTTCAATATATATCTCCTTCCAGGTCCAGCGCTGGCGCGGCGACAGGCTTGGCGGCAGCGGCGGCTGGTTTTTTCTCAAAACGCTGCGCCAGGGTGCGCAGCAGTACGTAGAACACGGGCGTCAGGAACAGGCCGAAGAAGGTCACGCCCAGCATGCCGGCGAACACCGCCACGCCCATCGCATGGCGCATTTCCGAACCGGCGCCGTGCGAGAACACGAGGGGCACCACGCCCATGATGAAGGCGATCGACGTCATCAGAATCGGACGCAGACGCAGACGGCACGCTTCCAGCGCCGCTTGCACGACGGTGCGGCCATGCTCTTCCAGTTCACGGGCAAATTCCACGATCAGGATCGCATTCTTCGACGCCAGCCCCACCAGCACGAACAGCGCGATCTGGGTAAACACGTTGTTGTCGCCACCGGTCAATTTGACGCCCAACAAGGCGCACAGGATCGACATCGGCACGATCAGGATCACCGCCAGCGGCAGGGTCCAGCTTTCGTACTGGGCGGCCAGCACCAGGAATACCAGCAGCACGCACAGCGGGAAGACATAGATCATCGTATTGCCAGACAAAATGTCCTGGTAGGTCAGCTCCGTCCATTCATACGCAATCCCCTGCGGCAGCACTTCCTTGGCGATGCGTTCCAGCGCGGCTTGCGCCTGGCCGCTCGAGACGCCAGGTGCGGCGCCGCCATTGAAGTCGGCTGCGGCATACGCGTTGTAGCGCTGCACGCGGTCAGGACCATAGCTGTCCTTGACGCGCATCAACGACGACAGCGGAATCATCTCGCCCTTGTCATTGCGCACCTTCAGCTGCGCGATATCCTGGGCATGCGAACGGAAAGCCGCATCGGCTTGCACGCGCACCTGGTAGGTGCGGCCAAACTGATTGAAGTCATTCACGTACAGCGAACCGAGGTTGATCTGCAAGGTCTGGTAAATCGTTTGCAGCTGCACGCCCATCTGCTTGGCTTTCACGCGGTCGACGTCGGCGAAGAGCTGCGGCACGTTGATCTGGTAGCCCGAGAACACGCCTGCCAGTTCCGGCGTCTGGTACGCTTTCGCGGCCAGTGCCTGGGTGGCGTTGTACAGCGCGTCGTAACCGAGGTTGCCACGGTCTTCGATCATCATCTTGAAGCCGCCGATGGTACCGAGGCCGTTGACCGGCGGTGGCGGGAAGACCATGATGAAGGCGTCCTGGATACCGCCCAGGCGCTTGTTGATCTCGGCCGCGATGGCGCCGCCCGACAATTCCTTGGTGGTGCGCTCGTCGAACGGCTTCAGCGTGGCGAACACGATACCGGCATTCGGCGCATTGGTGAAATCGTTGATCGACAGGCCGGGGAAGGCGATGGTCGATTCGACGCCGGGCACCGACTTGATGACGTCGGACATGCGGCGCACGACATCTTCCGTGCGGTCCAGCGAGGCGGCGTCAGGCAATTGCGCAAAGCCCACCAGGTATTGCTTGTCCTGCGCTGGCACGAAACCGGCCGGCACGGACTTGAAGGTGAAGATGGCGGCAACGACCAGCAGCGCATACACGCCCAGCGAGGCGCTCTTGCGGCCCAGCACGCCTTTTACGCCAGCTTCATAGCGGTGCGAAGCGCGGCCGAAGAAACGGTTGAACCAGGCGAAGAAGCGGCCGAAGACCATGTCCATGCCGCGCGTCAGCGCGTCTTTCGGCGCATCGTGCGGTTTCAACAGCGCGGCCGACAGGGCTGGCGCCAGGGTCAGCGAGCTGAAAGCGGAGATCACGGTCGAAATGGCGATGGTCAGTGCGAACTGGCGATAGAACTCGCCCGACAGGCCGGGCACGAAGGCGATCGGCACGAACACGGCGCACAGCACCAGGGCGATGGCGACGATAGGACCGCTGACCTCTTTCATGGCCTGGATGGTGGCGTCGCGCGGCGACAAGCCTTCCTCGATATTGCGCTCGACGTTTTCCACCACCACGATGGCGTCATCGACGACGATACCGATGGCCAGCACGAGGCCGAACAGCGACAAGGTGTTGATCGAAAAGCCAAAGCCCAGCATCACTGCAAAGGTGCCGACGATGGAGACGGGAACGGCCAGCAGCGGAATGATCGAGGCGCGCCAGGTTTGCAGGAAGATGATCACCACCAGCACCACCAGGGCGATGGCTTCGAGCAGGGTATGGATCACGGCTTCGATGGACGAACGCACGAACTGCGTGGGGTCGTACTCGATGCGGTATTCCACGCCTTGCGGGAAGTCTTTTTTCAGTTCGTCCATCTTGGAGCGCACGTCGGAAGACAGTTGCAGCGCGTTGGCATTCGGCGCTTCGAAAATACCCATGCCGACGGCAGGATTATTGTTCAGCAGCGAACGCAGCGAGTAGCTGTTGGCGCCCATTTCCACGCGCGCCACGTCCTTCAGGTGCGTCACGGCGCCGTCGGCATTCGTGCGCACGATGATGGCGCCAAACTCCTCGGGCGTCTGCAGACGACCCTGGGTGTTGACGGTCAGCTGGAAGTCCGAGTTCTTCGCTGGCGAGGCGCCGATCACGCCGGCGGCCACCTGCACGTTCTGCTCGCGGATCGCGTCGACGACATCATTGGCCGTCATGCCGCGCGCCGCTACCTTTTGCGGATCGAGCCAGATGCGCATGGCGTAGTCGCCGGCGCCGAATATCTGGATGTCGCCCATGCCAGGCAAGCGGGCCAGTTGATCCTTGACGTTCAGCACCGCGTAGTTACGCAGGTACATATCGTCATAGCGCTTGTTTGGCGAAACCAGGTGCACCACCATGGTCAGGTTGGGCGAGGACTTGACGGTCGTCACGCCGATCTGGCGCACTTCCTCGGGCAGGCGCGGCAAGGCGCGCTGCACGCGGTTCTGCACCTGCGTTTCAGCCTGCTCGACGTTGGTGCCGATCTTGAAGGTCACGGTCAGCATCATCGCGCCATCGGACGTGTTTTGCGAGGACATGTAGAGCATGTTCTCGACGCCGTTGATCTGCTCTTCGAGCGGCGCGGCCACGGTTTCGGCGATCACTTTCGGGTTGGCGCCCGGGTACTGCGCGCGCACCACCACGGATGGCGGCACGACGTCGGGATATTCGGAGATGGGCAGGCCGAAAATCGACAGCAGCCCGGCCACGAATATGACGATCGACAGCACCGCCGCGAAAATCGGCTTGTCGATGAAAAAGCGGGAAAAGTTCATGTTTATTCCTTGGAAGTCGATGCTGCTTTCGCGGCGATCTTGGCGTCTTTTACTTCAGGTTTCGCGGGGGCGACAGGCGCGGTCGGATCGAAATCCATGGCCACCATCTGCGGCGTCACGGGCGCGCCGGGGCGCACGCGCTGCAAGCCGTTGACGACGATCTTCTCGCCCGCCTTCAAGCCTTCGCGCACCACGCGCAAGCCGTCCGAGGTCGGGCCCAGCTTGACGGCGCGGTATTCGGCCTTGTTGTCAGCGCCCACCACGTAGACGTATTTGCGGCTCTGATCCGTGCCGACGGCGCGGTCGCTGATCAACAGCGCCGTGCTTTGCGCCTGCGGGCCATTGCCGCCGTCGAGCTGGATGCGCGCGAACAGGCCCGGCACCAGCTGGCGCTCGGCGTTGGCGAAGGTGGCGCGCATGCGCACGCTGCCCGTGGCCGGATCGAGCTGGTTGTCGACGAATTCCAGCTTGCCTTCGTGCGGGAAGCCGGTTTCGTTGGCCAGGCCGACCTTGACGGTGACGGGCGTGCCCTTTTGCGCCGTGCCGGCCACGCGCAGATAGGTATCTTCATCGCCGTCGAAGCTGGCGTAGATGCGGTCCGTCGACACCACCGAGGTCAGGATGGCGGAAGCGTCGATCAGATTGCCGACGGTGATTTCCGCCTTGCTGACACGGCCGCTGATCGGCGCCTGCACCTGCGTGTACGACAGGTTCAGTTTGGCCGCTTCATACGCGGCTTGCGCCGAGCGTGCATTCGCGTCCAGCTCTTTCAAGCCCGACGCTTTTTCGTCGAATTCGCGCTGGGCGATGGCTTTTTCGGCCAGCAGCTTTTCAGCGCGCGACAGTTCCAGCTTGGCCAGTTCCGCCTTGGCGCGGGCCGAGGCAGCCGTGCCTTCGGCGCGCGACACTTCAGCCTGGAATGGGCGCGGATCGATGACGAACAGCACATCGCCCTTCTTCACTTCGCTGCCCGGCTTGAAGTTGACGGCGGTGATGAAGCCACCCACACGCGAGCGGATTTCCACGCGCTCGATCGCTTCCAGGCGGCCCGAAAATTCCTGCGTTTCCGTGATCTGTTTTTCAATGACGGCGGCGGCCGAGATGGGCGGGCCGCCGGCTGCTGGCGCGTCGGGCACCTTGCTGTTGGCCGAATCGCAGCCGGCCAGGCTCACGGCCACCAGTCCTGCCAGCGCGAGCGAGGCAGCCAGGGGCTTCAGCAGAGTGGAAAATTGTTGAACGTTTTTCATTTTATTTCCCTGTTTTATGAAAATTTCTAATGGTATGGGCGGCAGGAAGCAACCCAACTGAAAAAGTGAATGGTGGTGCCATGGCGCCCGACGGCGCTCGATCAAAGGTAAACAGGCCGCCAGCTGCTTAAAAGCGGACGGGGACGACAAAGCTGGCTGTGCGAACGCACAACTCAGGCAAGATGGGAACTACACTGCATAGTGTAGCAACCGAAACTCAAAAAGTAAACTGATTAGTGTAATTTATTTGCTGCGCCGCGCACGGCGGCTTTATGACTCGGGCTCCTGCCCCAGTCCAGCGACAAAGCTGGCGATTTCGCTCAATACCTGCACCTTGCAGGCGCACTCATTACGGGCGGTCGCGTCTTGCAGCGGCGCGGCGGCCATGCGCCGCACAGTGGTCTTGATGCCGCAGGCGATCAGTTTGCTGCCGTATTGTTCAGCCTCGTCGCGCAATGGGTCGTCTTCGCTGGACAATATCAAGGCTGGCGGCAGATTCTTCAGGCGGCTCGACTGCAATGGCGACGCGTACGGATGGGTACGGTCAGCGGCATTCGGCAGGTAACCACGGTAGGCGGCGGCGCACTGGTCCGCCACTTCCGCCAGGTCGGGACAGCTCGGCAAGTGGCGCATCGAGCAGGTCGACAGGCCGGGATCGAGCATGGGCATGATCAGCACCTGGCCCGCGAGGGGCGGTCCGCCCCGGTCGCGCGACATCATGGCGCACACGGCGGCCAGGTTGGCGCCCGCTTCGATGCCCGACACCACCATCTGCTTGCCCGTCCAGCCCAGCTTGGACTTGTTCTTTTTCGCCCACAACAGCACGGCATGCGCGTCTTCCACGGCGGCGGGGAATGGACGCACCTTCGCCAAGGTGTAGTTCGCGGCCAGCACCACATGGTCGGGGTTGCTCAGCACGAGGCAGCGCAGGAAGTCGTCCGCATCGTCCAGGTCGCCGTCGACAAAGCCGCCGCCATGGAAGAAGACGATCAGGCTCGATTGCCTGGCACCGGGCACGCCCGCCGTGTAGACGCGCGCGGCGAGCGCATCCTGCGCGCCCTGCACCTCGATGTCGCGTATCTTCAGCGCCTGGCCAGGAGCCAGCTCGGCCGCGGTGTCGGCAAAGCTCATTGCGCCACCACCGGCTGCACCGCAACATCGAGCACCGTGTCGTTCAGGCACAACAAGGCGACGCCGCCGACTTCATGGGTCAGGGCGCTATACCCGCTGGCTTCGCTTTGCGCCGCCAGTGAATACGCATCCGTCGATACCATCGCGGCCAAAGCCAGTACACTCGCCACGAGGGCGAATACTGCAAAGTTTCCATTCCGATGACCCATGATATTTCTCCTGTGAACTTCCTGCGGCAATCACATTTATGCTGCAGTACAACAACTATAGACTTGATCTACAATCTGATAAAGAGTGCAATGACGAATTGATTGTTCAGGATTCTGAATAATCATGAATAAAGTGATAGGAATTCAAGTGAACAAGCTGCAAGCCATGGAAGTTTTCATCCAAGTCGTCGATGCGGGCGGCTTTACGCGCGCGGCGGAAAACATGCAGCTGCCGAAAGCCACCGTGTCGACCCTGATCCAGTCGCTGGAAGCGAGCCTGTCGGTTAAATTGCTCAATCGCACCACGCGCCATGTCAGCATCACGTCCGATGGCGCCGCCTATTACGAACGCTGCGTGCGCATCCTGTCTGACGTGCGCGAGGCCGAGGAATCGCTGTCGCGCACGCGCCTGAGCCCCAGCGGACGCCTGCGCGTGGATGCGCCCACGGCCCTGGCCAGCGAACTGATCATCCCTGCCCTGCCCGACTTCTTTACCCGCTACCCCGATATCTCGCTGGAACTCGGTTGCAGCGACCGCCCCGTCGACCTGATCGAGGAAGGCGTCGACTGCGCCGTGCGCGGCGGCGAATTGGGCGACCTGAACCTGATCGCGCGCCGGGTCGGCGTGCTGCACTTCATGACGTGCGCGTCGCCCGGCTACCTGGCGCACCACGGCACGCCGCTGCACCCGGACGACCTGCCGCGCCACCGCGGCGTGAATTTTTTCTCCGCCAAGACCGGCAAAACGTTTGACTGGGATTTCACGCGCGCCGGCGAACGCATCCAGGTTGCCATGCCCAGCCATATCGCCCTGAACGACTCGAATGCCTACACGGCCGCTGGCCTGGCGGGCCTGGGCATCGTGCAAATGACGCATTTCATGCTTGCGCCGCTGATAGAACAGGGCAAAATGGTGGAATTGCTTGGCGAATGGGAATCCGACCCGCTGCCCATCCACGTGATCTATCCGCCCAACCGCCATCTGTCCGCCAAGGTGCGCGTGTTTGTGGAATGGGTCGCCGACATGTTTACCAACCACCCGGCCACGCAGCTCAAGGGCAAGAGCAGTCCCGCGAGCGCGCGCGCCACACTGACCGAGGCCCAGCCATGACAGCAGCAAGCACATCGCCGCACCCGCACCGCATCGTCTTTCTCGACCGCGACAGCCTGATCGCCAGCGTGCGCCCGCCCGCCTTCGAGCACAGATGGGAAGAGTTTGCGCACACCAGGGGCAGCGAACAGACAGTGGCTCGCCTGCAAGGCGCCAGCATCGCCATCACGAACAAGGTGCCGCTGCGCGCGGCCGAGCTGGCGCAATTGCCGGACCTGAAAATGATCGCCGTGGCCGCCACCGGCACGGATATTGTCGACCTGGCCGCCTGCCGCGAACGGGGCATCGTCGTGGCGAATATCCGCGACTATGCGCGCGCCACCGTGCCCGAACACACGCTGGCCCTGATGCTGGCCCTGCGCCGCCAGCTGGTGGCTTACCGCGCAGACGTGGAAGCGGGCCTGTGGCAGGCGTCGGAACGCTTCTGCCTGTTCGGCCACCCGATCCGTGACCTGGCCGGCAGCCGTTTGGGCCTGCTCGGCTACGGCGCGCTAGGCAAGTCCGTGGCCCAGCTGGGGCGCGCCTTCGGCATGCAGGTGCAAGTCCATAACCGTTCACCTATCGATGAGGACGGCGTGACGCAAGTGAGCTTCGAGGACTTGCTGGCCACTTCCGACGTGCTCAGCCTGCACCTGCCCTTGACGGACACCACGCGCAACATCATCGGAGCAAAGGAACTGGCGCGCATGCAGCCGACATCGCTGTTGATCAACACGGCGCGGGGCGGCCTCGTCGATGAAGCGGCGCTGGCCGATGCATTGACGCGTGGCGTGATCGCCGGCGCCGGTTTCGACGTGCTATCGAAGGAGCCGCCGCTGCCCGACAACCCGCTGTTGAATTTGCGCCTGCCCAACTTCATCCTCACGCCGCACACGGCCTGGGCCAGCGGCGAAGCCATGCAAAAACTGGCGGACATCCTGATCGGCAACGTGGAAGCATTCGAGCGGGGCGCGCCCACGAACGTGGTGGCATGAGCGTATTGCACGAACTCGATGAACTGCTGTGCAGCGACGACGATGAATACGACCGCCTCGACCTGTTTCACGAGGCGGACGAGCTGATCGGGCAGCTACGGACAGCCGACGTGCCGGCGCTGCTGCAACTGTGGCAGCAGCGCGGCCTGAGCTGGCAGCAGCGCTACACACAAGCGTGCAGTTCCATCGACGGCGCCGTGCTGCGCGCCCTGCTGGCCGGTTTGCTGGAAATCAAGGAGGCCAACTACGGCGTGTTCGAACTGATGTCGCGCTTGCCTGCGACAGCCGACGCCTCCCCGCTCAGCGACGCCCTGCTCGATTATGCCGGGCAAGCCTGGCATGCGGACCAGGCGCGGCAGCAGCAAATCCAGATCAGCTGCTGGAGCTGCGGGCTGTCGGGCCGGCTGTTGAAGCGGCTCGGTTTGTCCTCATGGAAAGAAGCGGGCTTGTAGGAACTACGGCGCGGCAGACCGCTCAAAGCTAAATCCCGGCGCATAAGCGTGATAGCCGTCGAAATCGCCCTTGCCGATGGCGGCTCCCTGGCTGCGGGCAATCGCATACGCCATGCTGAAGTGAAAATAGAAATTCGGCAAAATATACAAATTCAAGTATTCATCGGCCGGCAGCGCAATGTCGGCAAAACCGGCCCGGTCGCGGCAGATGCGCCCGGGCGGCCCGTCAAAACGCTCCACGGGAATGTCCTTGAGGTAGCGCATGGTGTGCGCGATCTGCTCCTGCAAGCTGGCGGCAGCGCTGAAATCGGCCACGTCCAGCCCCGCCAGCGGGCAGCAGCCGCGCAGGGAAAAGCTCACGGCCGCGCGCACTTGCTGGGCGAATGGCAGCATGTCCGGATGCAAACGCGCCGCCAGCAGTTGCGGCGCTGTGCCCGTCTTGTCGAGCATGGCGGAAAGCTGCGCCAGGGAACGGCAAAAGATGGCGGCGGGGTTGATGTGCATCGCGTCCGTCATGACAAACCCTCCTGTGCGGCAACCTTCTTCAGCACACGGATCAGCCGGCGTTCATGGCGGCCCACGGCGGCCCAATCCCAGGCGTCGGTCGGGCCGAATTCCGGGTAATGGCGCTGCCATTTTTCCGCGCGCTTCTGCGAATTGACGCTCACATGCGAGTCCAGCCCCTTGCCGCTGGACAAACGCAGGTACACGCGGATGACGCCCCAGCCTTCGCAGACGTAACGATACGTGAGGCCACCGCACTGGGCCAGGTCGAGGGCGATACGGCGCGGGGCAAAGTGCCCGGCCATGTCCGGGTAATGCACGGCCAGGAGCACGTCGCTGGCCCCTTCCGCTTCCAGCCTGGCCGCATACGCGCACAGCTCGGCAGGCGAGTGGAAATGCAGCGTTTCCCGTTCCGCCTCCGAATACACTTCTGCCACGGCCGCGCCGGGCTTGGCGAAGATTGCCTCGGCCATGGCCGCGATACCTGCTGTTGATAATCCCACTGTGCCTGCCTTTCCTGTTGCCTGATGGTTACGCCATGCGCCGCCATCCTAGCATGGCGTCAACGCCGATGGCGGCTGAAAAACGCCCACATCACCTCATTCGCATCGATGGCGCGCGTGGTCTTGCCGATGGGCAGGCCGATATTGAAGGCATCGGCGCCCGGCCACGTGTGGCCGCCGTCCTTGACACTGATCAAGGCCACGCTGGCGCTGCCAGCACCACTCCCCTGCTCCAGCCAGTTCACTTGCGTAGTGTCGCCAGCAGGACCAGGCATCAGGCGCGGCTGCGGCGTGGCGCCTTCGATGCCGTTGTGCTTGCGCCAGTAATCGAAGGTGCCTTGGGCCGACAGGTAGCTGGCGGCCTTGCCTTCATGCAGCACGACCTTGTCGGCCGTGCCCTGTATTAACAGCATGCCGACCTTGTCCGTTTTCTGGTGATGCTGCACCACGGGTTCCGGCATGGGCGCGCCCACCGAGGCGACGGCGGCGAATTGCTGCGGCAGCTCGGCCGCCAGGCGCAGGGCAAAGAAACCGCCGCGCGACAAGCCCGTCGCATACACGCGCTTGTCATCGATGCGGTAATCCTGCTTGAGTTTACTCAATATCGCTTGCGTAAAACCGACGTCGTCCGTGCCCGCCAGGTAATCCATGCCGAAGCCCACGTTCCAGTCCTGCTTGATGCCTTGCGGATACACAACGATGAACTGGTGCCGCTCGGCCGTCCTGTTCATCTGCGTGTACAGCATTTGTTCCGCCATGCTCATGCCGCCGCCATGGAAATTGAAGACGACGGGAAAGGCTTGCTGCGGCTGGCTTTGGTAAGACGGCGGCGTGTAGACGATGTAGCGGCGCTTGTCTTCCTTGTGCTGCAACGATTGCACCTGGGCCAGCACGGGCGCGGACAGGCAGGACAGGAGCAACAGGCTGATGGCGATTTTCATGGGCTTCCCTTCAAGTAAAAGAGCAGCCAGCATAAGCAGGGGCAGGTGAAATCGCGGTGAAATCCGCTGACTTTATTGCGCCGGAGCAGGAACGATGGCGACACGGTAGCGCGTCACGCCGGACTGGAAAACGATGTCCCAGTGCATCGCTTGTGCCAGGCGCAGCAGCAGGTTCTGGCCATGCGCGAAGCCGTGGACGCGCCGAGGCTGTCCCGGCTGCACGGTATTGTCGATGCTCAGGCAACCTTGCACAAACGCAATGCTGATGCGGCAATCGGGGCCGCCATGGAACAGCACATTCGCCAGGCAATTATTAATGAGCAACATGACCAGTTGCGGGTTACCAACCACTTCCAGCCGCTCGGGCAAGTCCAGGCTCAGCAGGCTGGTATCCCAGGGATGGTCGTCGAGCAGGCGCAACAGGCATTGCTCGATGCAGCCGCGCAATTCCACCATTTCGCCGGGCAGTTGCTCGGCCCGTGCCAACGCGAACAGCACGTCGATGGTGGCGCGCATTTCGTCCGTGGATTGCTGCAGCTGGGCCTGTTCGCGCCCGCCCAGGGGCTGCGCATGGGCCAGTGCCAGGGTGTTGTGCATCAAGGTCAGCGGCGTGCGCAATTCATGGCTGACGTCGCGGGTGAATGCCTGTTCGCGCTGCAACACCGCCTGCAGTTCGGCAAAGGTGGTCTCCAGGCGGCGCGCCAGGAAACCGATTTCGTCTGGGCGGTCGCGCTCGCTGAAATGCACGGCGCTGCCGGGTGCCAGCTGGCGCGCTTCCTGCGCCAGGCGCTGCAAGGGCAGCACGAGGCGCCGTGCCAGCCAGTACGCGAGCAGCAAGGCCAGGGCGATCAGCGCCAAGGCAACGCCAGCGACGACACTGCCCACTTCCCGCGTCAGGCGCGAGACGACCAGCACGGACGCCACGTCGGCCAGCAGATAGCTGCGCTGGGGCTTGCCGCCGGCAACCATTTCGAGCGCCAGCACATGATAATGCTGGCCCGTCGTGGTAAACACTTCGCCGCGCGGGGCCGACGGTGGCACGTGGTCTCGCACCGTTTGAGGCAAGTCAAGGTAGCTGCCATAAACCGTGATGAGGTCGCTGCCAGACGGCGTAAGCTTGCCGTGCTGCTGCCAGCGCATGCCGACGGCCGCCGCTTCGCGCTCGAGCAGGCGCTGCACCAGCATGTCTTCCGTCACGTAGGCGATCACCAGCGCCAGGCCCGTGTAGCACAGGCACAGCAATACAGCGAAGCCGGCCAGGGCGGCGAACAGACGCTGCCGGATCGACTTAACCATCGCTGGCCGCCGCATCGAAGACAAGACGGTAGCCCAGCTGCGGTATGGTCACCAGCACACCCGCCGCGCCAGCCCCGCCAACCAACTCCAGTTGCTTGCGCAGCGTGTAGATATGCGATTTCAGGGCGTCGCTGTCGGGCGGCTGGCTGCCCCATAACTGTTGCAGCAAGGCCGAGCGCGAGACGGCGTGCGGATGCTCGCGGCACAGCAGCAGCAAGATTTTAAAACCCGTCTGCGTCAGTTGCAGCGGCACGTCGCCGACCAGCGCGCGCCCTTCGCGCGTCTGCAAGGTAAAGGGACCCACGCGCATTTCCTGGTGCACGTGCAACTGCTGCCGGCGCGCCAGCGCTTCGCAGCGCAAGGCCACTTCGCGCAAGTCGAACGGCTTGGTCAAATAGTCGTCGGCGCCGTCGCGAAAACCGCGTGCCTTGTCTTCATACGCATCGCGCGCCGTCAGCATCAAAATCGGCACATTGCTGGGCGCAGCCGCCTTGATGGCGCGGCACACTTGCAAGCCATCCATGTCAGGCAGGTTCAGGTCCAGCAGCACCACGTCATAGCTGTTGCGCGTGGCCAGCTGCACTGCCAGCGCGCCCGTGCCCGCATGGTCCGTCTGCCAGCCCAGGCCGTCGAGGAAGTCGAGCACCTGGCGCGCGATGGCCAGGTGGTCTTCCACCAGCAGGATGCTCAAGGCAAGCTTGCTCATGACACGCCGGCGATGCGTGCGTATAGCCAGAAATTGCCGGATTTTCCGCGAATTTGCCGATAGCAGCGCAGATAGCCTTCCCGCTCGAAAGCGCAGCGTTCCAGCACGCGCATCGAACGTTCATTGCTTTCCAGCACGGTCGCCTGAATGCGCAGAAAGCCAAGGTGCTGGAAGCCCCAGTCCACGACCGACGCGGCGAGGGACGTGGCCACGCCCTGCCCCCAGACGGCGGGCGCCAGGTCATAGGCGATTTCCGCCGTGCGATGCTGCGGGGAAATCGCATTGAAACCGATCGTGCCCACCAGTTGGCCACCCTCGCGCAGCACGACGGCCAGGCGGATGGACGACGATGGATGAGACGACGCATAGTCATCGAAATTGGCCTGCAGGTCGTCGACGCAACGCAAGTTCCAGCTCGTGTGTTCCACGACAGCAGGGTCGGCCAGGTAGGCATACCAGGCGGGCGCGTCGCTACGCTCCAGGTGGCGCAAGGTCACCAGTGGATGGTCAGAAGCGGGTAAATCAACAACGTTCATTGCTTTGCATCTTCCTCAGGCGAGCGGGCAATCGGCGGCCAGCCAGGTGGCGAAATCATCGGCGGCCAGCTCGAAATCGTCGCGCTGCATCGAGCCATGCCCCACCAGGTAGACAGCGCGCTCAGCGCCATCGAGCGCCAGCATGACGGCACGGCCGCCGCTGTCATCGCCAATGGTCATGTAGCCGGGGCAAAATTGCTGCGTCTCATACGTTTCATTGCGTTCCCGCAAGCTTTCCACGCCATACAGCACTACCTGCTCACCGCGCATGCCTGCTTGCCCGTCCTGGAGAAAGCGCAGGTAGTGCGCCGGCAAGGCGTGGCCCAGCCAGCGCTCGAACGCTTCGACTTCCTGCTGACTCACGCAGCGCCCTTGCGCCGCGCTTCCCACTCGCGGCGCAGCAAGCCGTACAGGGCCGAGTCGCTGACGTGGCCGCCGACGATCCAGCGCTCTGGCAGAAAACCTTCCTTGTTGAAACCCTGGCGTTCGAGCGCGCTGGCCGAACCGGCGTTGAGCGGGTCGATATCGGCTTCCAGGCGGTTCAGGTCGCGCTCGATGAACGCGTATTCCAGCAGTGCCGACAGCGCTTCGTGCATATAGCCCTTGCCCCAGTACGGACGGCCCAGCGCGTAGCCGATCTCGGCCCGGCGGTTCTGGCGGTGCTCGGAAAACAGGCTGCAGCTGCCCAGGTATTCGCCCGTCGCCTTCAGCTCGACGGCGAAGCGGAAGAATTCCTCTTTCTCGAAAGCGGCGATATCCTCGGCAATCTGGCGCGCGGCGCGGCTGGCATCCTCCCAGGGCGGTTCGCTGAAATAGCGCATCACTTCGGGATCGGAGTGCATGGCGAATTGCGCCGCCTCATCCGATGCTTGCGGCTTGCGCAGGATCAGCCGCTCAGTGGTGATGGTTTTGGTATAAGCCATGCAACTCCAATCGATGGTTCAAGAACGATACTTATTATTCCATGCAACTATAACGATGTGGCAATTTTGTGGCGCTGCTTTTAATGTACTATGGCAATATTTTTCACCATATCATTGATACAACTTCATGATTCGCCTATGCACGCAGTAAAGGACGCACCAGTTATCGATGCCACGGCGCAGCCCGAGGTCTTGAGCAAGCACAAGCGGCCAGTGATCGTCTGGGCCAGCATCGGCTTCTTCTGCATGTGCGCCATGCTGCTTGGCATGACCATCTGGATCGTCTGGTCTTCGCATGCGGTCCGCCTGCGCGAAGCGAGCGCGGCGACGGAAAACATGGCGCGCGCCCTGGCGACGCAAGCCTACATGGAACTGGAAATCGCCGATGCGATGCTGGAAGATATTGCCGAACACGTCCGCAACGAAGGCAATAATGACGCGACCGGCGAGCGGCTGGAATCCCATCTGGTGCAACTGTCCAGGAATATCGTGGAAATTGCCGGCGTCTTCATTTTTGACAGCGAGGGCGATTGGCTCGCCACCTCGTCCGGCACCAGGCAGGACGGCAACAACGCGGAGCGCGACTACTTTATCTATCACAAGACGCATGCGCAGCTGGGCAGCCGCATCAGCGCGCCCGTGCGCAGCAAATCGACGGGGCAATGGGTCTTGCCCGTGTCGCGCCGGGTGGAATCGGCGGACGGTTCCTTTGCCGGCGTGGTGCTGGTCACCCTGGGGCTCGCCTCGTTCGAACGCATCTACGATAGCCTCAGCCTTGGCAAGACGGGCACGGCATTCTTTGCCCTCGACGACGGCACCTTGATCTACCGGCGGCCGTTCCAGCCCGATGTCATCGGCATGGATATTTCATCGGGCGCACTCTTGCGCGCCTACCGCGAAAAAGGGCCGGTCGGCACGGCCATGATGACGGCCAAAGTGGACGAAATCGAGCGGCTGTACAGCTATCGCCACCTGGAACGCTTTCCCGTCATCGTGGCGGCAGGCTTGTCGAAGCAAGACATCTTTGCCGAATGGCAACGGCTGAGCATGCAAATCGTGCTGGCGTCGCTGGCGGCGGGGGCGGCGCTGCTCTACCTGTTCCGCAGGCTGATGCGGCAGATTGCCGTACGCGACCGTATCGAGGCCAGCCTGCGCCAGGCCACGACGGAACTACGACACGCGAACGCGGATCTCGCGGCGCGGGCGTCGCAAGACGGCTTGACGGGACTGGCCAACCGCCGCTGTTTCGACGAGACCCTGGCGCATGAACTGAAGCGCGCCCAGCGCAGCGGGCACGCGGTATCGCTGATCATGCTCGACGTGGATTTCTTCAAGAAATTCAACGACCAGTATGGCCACGTGGCGGGCGACGCATGCCTGCAGGCCGTTGCTGGCGCCGTGGCGCGCAGCGTCGGCCGGGCCGAAGACCTGGCGGCCCGCTACGGCGGCGAAGAGTTCGCCGTGATCATGCCTGGCACCAATGCCGCAGGCGCGCTGGAAGTCGCAGAAGCCATCCGCTCGGCGGTGGAAGCCTTGCAGATTCCCCATGCGGCCAGCGCAAATGGCGTCGTGACCGTCAGCCTCGGCGCGGCCACGCTGCAGCCGGGCCAGGAGCGGCGCACGGAGAGCAGCGAGCTGATACGCGAATCCGACGCCTTGCTGTACCAGTCGAAAAACACGGGCCGCAACCGCGTCAGCAGCAGCGTGCCAGCAGCATGAGGCCGACCATGTCCAGGAAAAGAATCGCCCTCACCTTGCCGGTCACCCTCAGTGCACTGGCCGTCTGGCTGGGCTTGAGCATGGGCGGCCGCTGGCTGGAAGCCGCCGGCTACGCCTTACCAGGCACAGCCGTCACCGGCCGTATCGGCCTGTCATGGGCGCTGGCCGCCCTGTTCGCGCTGGCGCTGCTGCTGGCGTCAAGCCGGCCCCGCGAAGCGGGCCTGTGCGCGCCGCAGCCATGGAAAACAGTGTGGCTCGTCTCGCCGCCCCTGCTGTATGTGCTGCTGATGCTGCTGCTGGCCTGGGCCGGCGGCTGGCCGCAGCCGCGCGTGCTGCTGATCGTCGCTGGCAATGCGGCGCTGGTGGCCATCTCGGAAGAGCTGATGTTCCGCGCTATCTTGCTGCAGGGCATGCTGGACCGCTACGCCGTCTGGCCAGCCGTCCTGATGTCCTCGGCGCTGTTCGGCCTGGCCCACACCGCCAACGGCCTGGCCACGGGCGACGTCAGCGGCGCCTTGTGGCAAGCCGTGGCCGCCACCCTGCAGGGCGTCGGCTACGCGGCCATCCGCCTGCGCACCCGCTCCATCTGGCCCATGGTGCTCGTGCATGGACTGTGGGATTACGCACTGGTGACAGCCACCTTGCCCAACCCGGCCGAAGACGGCGCATCGATCCTGCCGACTATCGCCCTGCTGGCCGTGCTGCCCTTGTGCCTGTACGGCGTCTACCTGCTGCGCCCCAGCCAGCGGGCGGCCTTGTTGCAACCATAAGGAATCTGCATGGCGTTTTTTTCACGTGATTACGAGGTATTCCTGCTGCTGGCCGCGCCCGATGCAGCGCCGCTCTGGGATGCGGAACAATGGACGCCGTTTGCCGCCAGCCTCGATGGCCTCATGGCGCAAGCCAGCGCGCGGGGCAAGGCCGGCGTGCGCAGCCATCAATACAATCCCAAGGGCAAGCCGGTTCCCTTTGGCCGCCTGGGCTGGAACGGCAAATCGCACGCCAAGTGGACGCATACGGCGGCCACGACGGAAGCGCGCTTCATGAGCCTGGAAGCCTGGGCGCCATCGTGGACGACCTGCGAAAAAGACGACCAGGCGCCCGATCTGTTCCTCGCCCTGGCCAATGAATCGCTGCTGGGACGGGCGGGCAAAACCTTGCAATTCAGCCAGCGCCTGGTGTGCGCGATCGCCACGGACATGGGGCCCGATGCGGCCGCCGCCTTGCGCCTATCCCTGGCGCAACTGGCCGTGCAACAAGACGCCGTCGTCTTCGCCCGCACCCAACGTCAGTGGGGCCGCGCCGCGTATGGCGGCTTCACGGGCGCCATCCAGGATATGCTGATCGGCGGCCTGTTCCAGCCCGACGACCCGCATGCGCGGCCGCTCGATGCGGCCACATTCCGCGAGCCGTGGGAAAAGCTGGCGCCAGCCTCCGCTTAAAACGTGCCCGGCAGCAGGATCTTTTTATCCACCTGCTGCAAGTCGCGCAAGCCGCAAAAGGCCATCGTCAGGTCCAGCTCGTTGCGGATGATATCCAGGCATTTGGTCACGCCCGGCCCGCCCATGGCGCCCAGGCCGTATAAAAACGGGCGGCCGATGTACACGCCTTTCGCGCCCAGCGCCACGGCCTTGATCACGTCCTGGCCCGAGCGGATGCCGCCGTCCATGTGCACTTCGATCTGGCTGCCGACAGCGTCGACGATGGCCGGCAAGGCTTCGATCGACGATTGCGCGCCATCGAGCTGGCGCCCGCCGTGGTTCGAGACGATCAGCGCGTCGGCGCCGCTTTCCACGGCCAGGCGCGCGTCTTCCGGGTCCATGATGCCCTTGATGATGAGTTTTCCGCCCCAGCGCTGCTTGATCCATTCCACGTCCGCCCACGACAGGCTCAGGTCGAACTGCTGCTGCGTCCAGGCCGACAGCGACGACATGTCCGACACGGACGTGGCGTGCCCGACGATGTTGCCGAAACCGCGCCGTTTCGTGCCCAGCATGCCCGCCACCCAGCGCGGCTTGGTGGCCATGTTGAGGATATTTGGAATCGTCAGTTTCGGCGGCGCCGACAGGCCGTTACGCAAGTCCTTGTGGCGCTGGCCCAGCACCTGCAAGTCGAGCGTCAATACCAGCGCGCCGCACTTGGCCGCCTTGGCGCGGTCGATCAGGCGGTTGATGAATTCACGGTCTTTCATCACATACAGCTGGAACCAGAACGGTTTCGTCGTGTTCGCCGCCACGTCCTCGATCGAGCAAATGCTCATGGTCGACAGGGTGAACGGCACGCCGAAGCGCTCGGCCGCCTGGGCCGCGAGGATTTCGCCATCCGCATGCTGCATGCCCGTCAAGCCCGTGGGCGACAGGGCCACCGGCATCGACACGTGCTGGCCCACCATGGTCGACGCCAGGCTGCGGTTTTCCAAGTTGACGGCCACGCGCTGGCGGAATTTGATCCTGGCGAAATCGCTGTTGTTGGCGCGGTATGTCGATTCCGTCCAGGAGCCGGAATCGGCGTAGTCGTAAAACATGCGCGGCACCCGTTTCTGGGCCAGCACGCGCAAGTCTTCGATGCAGGTGATGATACTCATGCGTTTCCTCGGTCGATGGCAAGTCGAACCATGATCGTGCATTTACCGGAAATTGTCTATCCGGCAGGCAATGCCGCCACACTTACCAACTGCGCGCGCCGAGGATCTTCTCGCCCAGTTCACTCAACTGCGCCTGCGGATAGCGCAGCTTTTCCTTTTCCTCGGGGTCGCCGGGAAACGCATAGCCCTGCGGTGCGGTGCGCTCGCGCCAGCTTTGCACGCGCCAGTCGCGCAGCGTTTGATTGTCTTCCTGGGCCGGCGTAAAGGAAATGTATTGCGCCAAACGCACCTGGTCGGTGGACGTGTTCGGACGGATGCCGTGCGCCAGCAGGCTGTTGAAGATCAATAACTCCCCTTTCTTCATGGCGATGAATTCCATCGGGTACGGCACCGTCGCCAGGTCCGGCTGCCACGGGTTGCGATCAAGCGGCACGGTCTTGCGCCACGCCAGCAAGTTGTTGAACAATTCCGGATAGCATTGAAAGCCGCCACTCTCGGGCGAGGTGTCGGATAGGGCCAGCACCCCCTGCACGTTGACGGGCAGCGGGTCGAGCGTGGTGTCGGCATCCCAGTGGATGAAGCCGCCAAACTTGCGCTTGCCATTGTTCGGCGTGTTCAGGTTGGCCCGGTCGATGGTCACCCACAAATCCTGACGGTCCCAGATGTCGACAAAGGCATCGTACACGCGTTGAGTCTGGCGGTTATCCCACAGGGCCTGGTTGTGATAGGCCTCGACCATGCCGGAACCGTTGAGTTCTTTCATCGCATGGTCGCGCAACTGGTCCTGGTTCCAGGTGGCGGGGTCGTTCTGGTCGAGTCCCTGGAATTCCCACAAGAAATCGGTTGTGCGGCGCACCTGTTCCGGCGACACGGCATCCTTGACGATGACGTAACCGTAGGTTTGCCAGTGCAAAAAGTCGCTGTCGGACAGCACGCGCAGGGGCAGCTGTTTCTGGATGTCGCGCAACTGGGTCTGTTCCGTGTAGGCCACGGACGGGTTGCCGGGACGGTCTTCGCCGTACTGATATCGGTCTTCTTGCATCGCTGTCTCCTGTGTTGGTGTGAGACAGATTGTGCTTCGGCAGTGCCGCGTAAAATGCGTGCGCAGCAACCAAAACTGATACTATTCTGACTATCCGCCACCTCAAAACGTCACGATGACGCCTTTATTCGAACAAGTCACGATTCCGACGGGCCACTCCTGGGGCTTGTTGTGGCGCGAACTCGATGCGATTCCCTTCCTCTGGCACTACCACCCGCAATTCGAGCTGACCCTGACGGTCAATGCGCGGGGGCAACGCTATATCGGCGACCATCTGGGCGACTTCGAACCGGGCGACCTGGTGCTGCTGGGACCGAATTTGCCGCACACGTGGTCGGCCAGCGAGCGCATCGACAGCACGCAGCCCATGCTGGCCGTCGTCGTGTGGTTTTCGCTGGAATGGGTGGAGCAGCTGGCGGCCTGTTTTCCGGAATTGCACAGCGTGCGGCAACTGGCGCGCCGCGCCGGCCCTGCCCTGCATTTTTCGCCGGCAACGAGCGCGCGCAGCGCGGCCAGGTTGCTGCAACTCAATGAACTGCCCGTGCCGCAGCGCCTGCCGCTGCTGGTCGACGTGCTGCTGGACCTGGCGGGCGATGGCAGTGCGCAGCCGCTGGCGTCGGAAGCGCAGGCGCCGATGCATGCCGATGGGCAGCAAAAACGCATGGCTATCGTGTTTGACTACATGCACGCGCATTTCCGGGAAGAGATCGCACTGGAAACCCTGGCGCAGCGGGCGGCGCTGTCGCTGGGCGCGTTTCACCGCTGCTTCAAGCGCCACGCGCATTGCACGCCGGGCGAGTACCTGGCGCGGCTGCGCATCGGCCGCGCCTGCCAACAGCTGATCGAGAGCAATCTGGCCATCGCCGTCATCGCGCAAGAGGCGGGCTACCGCAATCTCGCGCATTTCAACCGCCAGTTCCGCGCCGCCAGGCATGTCACGCCGCGCGCGTTTCGCCTGCAATACCGGCGCGGCGCCACAGGCGCAGCGTAAATCCATTCGGAAACGAAAAAGGGGATCAGATTTTACAATCTGACCCCCAATATTCTGGTGCGGCTGGCAGGAATTGAACCCACGACCCCTTGGTTCGTAGCCAAGTACTCTATCCAGCTGAGCTACAGCCGCCTAAGACAAGATTATAGCAGGGCTTTGCAGAATGGCAAAGGGCGCCGTGCGGATATTTCACAATTGCCCAGGCTGCCAACATGGGCCCTGCCTTCCCGCCGTGATGACGAAAAAAAACCCGGAAAGCGAACTTTCCGGGTTTTTTCACTACTGCTGATACTGGTGCGGCTGGCAGGAATTGAACCCACGACCCCTTGGTTCGTAGCCAAGTACTCTATCCAGCTGAGCTACAGCCGCAAACTCTGACACACTTCGCCGGACGGCGCGAAGCTTGAAACTTTCATCAAAACGAAGCGAACTCCATCTTGGCAATACTGGTGCGGCTGGCAGGAATTGAACCCACGACCCCTTGGTTCGTAGCCAAGTACTCTATCCAGCTGAGCTACAGCCGCAAAACTTCTACAACATTCCATCAACAACATGGAGGTGAAACTTGGTACGACAAAACCAGGCAAAGTCTGATTTTCAGTATTCTGGTGCGGCTGGCAGGAATTGAACCCACGACCCCTTGGTTCGTAGCCAAGTACTCTATCCAGCTGAGCTACAGCCGCGCAGGCAAACATTATAGCGTATTCATTTCGCTTTGAAAAGTTCGATTTTTCAATCGCTTAGCTGATTTTGCAGAATACCGCCCCGCATGATCGACTACCTTTTCACTGCTAAAAAGCTCACGCCTTTTTATCGATGGACACTTCTGCTTTCACAGGAGCCTCCAGCGAATCGAGAAGTTGCTGTCTCGAAAGAAGCGGGATTATAGGGACTGCTTTCCAGCCTGTCCAGTGCTATCTGCAAGTGGCGCGCAAGCGTGCGGAGGCGCTGCGCCGCTTGGGGCTACAATACCAGCCAGACAGGGGCGCTTGTGCCTCCCCTCATTCATCACGGCGGGCATTGACCAACATGACCCATTTAACTGAGCTGAGCGGCGGCGGCCCGGTGGGGCAAGAGTCCGTGCGGCAGACTCACTGTTGCAGGATTTCCGATGGCCAAGCCTGACCGCACGCAAGATCTGCTGCCTCCATCAGCGCCGCTGAGCCTCTCCGACGAGCGCCTGGCCAACTTACTGGAAAGCATCACCGATGGTTTCTGCCTGCTCGACCGCGACTGGACCATCCGCTATATCAATACGCGCGGCGCCGACATGCTTGTACCGCAGCGTCCGCCTGGCGCCAGCCTGGCAGGCAACAATCTGTGGCAAGCCTGTCCCGATTTGCAGGGCACGGAACTGGAAACGCAGTACCGGCGCGCCATGGCGCAGCAGCACAGCTGCAGTTTCGAACTGCTGTATCCGCCGCTGGGGCGCTGGCTGGAAGTGCGCATTTTCCCTTCCAGCGACGGCTTGACCACGTACATCCAGGACATCAGCCAGCGCAAGGCGGCCGAGGAAAGCTTGCGCCACAGCGAGGAAGACTTGCGCGCGCTGGCCAACTCCATCCCGCAACTGGCCTGGATCGCCAGCTTCGACGGCACCATCGCCTGGTACAACCAGCGCTGGCACGACTACACGGGCACCAGCGCCGGGCAGATGGCGGGCGATGGCTGGAGCATCGCCTATGACGCGCAGCATTTGCCACCCATGCTGCAAGCGTGGAAGGCTGCCTTGCGTGATGGCACGCCCTTTGAAATGGAGTTCCCCATCCGCGGCGCCGACGGCCAGTACCGCTGGTTCCTGACGCGCGCCAATCCCGTGCGCGACCGGGGCGGCCAGCTGCTGCGCTGGTTTGGCACGAGCACCGACGTCGACCAGGTCAAGCGCGCGCAGGAAGCCTTGCGTGATGAAACGCGCGTGCTCGAGTTGCTCAACAATACGGGCGCGGCCCTGGCCGGCACCCTGGACTTGCCGGCGCTGCTGCAGGAAACCGTCGATGCGGCCACGCGCATCAGCGGCGCGCGTTTCGGCGCCTTCTTCTACCATGACGATGCGGCCGTGCCCGATGCGGACGCGCTGCCGGCGGCGCGCGCCGTGAGCGGCATCAGTCTGCAACAAGCCGACGCCATCGCCGCCGAGCTGCGCCTCGGCCCGGCCACGCGCCAGAATGACCTGCTGGCGGCGCCAGACGGAGGTGCCGACGGGCCGCAGCTGCGCAGCTGCCTGAGTCTGCCCGTCAATTCGCGCGCCGGCTTGCCGCTGGGGCGCTTGCTGCTCGGCCATCCGCAAGCAGGCATGTTCAGCGCGCGCAGCGAGCGCATCGTTTCGGCCATCGCGGCCCAGGCCGCCGTCGCGCTCGACAATACGCGCCTGTACGCGGCCGCCACGCGCGCCGCCGAAGAGCGCAAGGTACTGCTCGACAGCGAACGCGAGGCGCGCGCCGAAGCCGAGCGCACGAACCAGCTGAAAGACGATTTTCTTGCCACCCTGTCGCATGAACTGCGCACGCCGCTGTCGGCCATCCTCGGCTGGGCGCAGGTGCTGCGGCGCGGCACGCGCGACCAGGCCGACCTGCACCGCGGCCTGCAAAGCATCGAACGCAATGCGCGCGCGCAGGCGCAGCTGATCGAGGACTTGCTCGACATGAGCCGCATCACCTCCGACAAGGTGCTGCTCGACCTGCAAACCCTCGCGCCCGCCAGCGTCATCGCCTCGGCCATCGAAACCCTGCGCCCGGCGGCCGACGCCAAGCACATCGCCATCCACTGCAACATCGCCAGCGATGCGGGCCGCATCACGGGCGACCCCAGCCGTATCCAGCAAGTGATCTGGAACCTGCTGTCGAATGCCCTGAAGTTCACGCCACAAGGGGGACGGGTCGATATCGGCGTGCGCCGCGAGGCGACCCGCCTGGCCATCACGGTAGCCGACAACGGCGTCGGCATCCGGAAGGATTTCCTGCCCCACGTGTTCGACCGCTTCCGCCAGGCCGACGCCTCCACCACGCGCCGGCATGGCGGCCTGGGGCTGGGACTGGCGATCGTCAAGCACCTGGTGGAACAGCATGGCGGCACGGTCACGGTCAGCAGCGCCGGCGACATGCAGGGCGCCAGCTTTACCGTGCGCCTGCCCCTGGGGACGCCGGCCGCCGCGCGCCAGGCAGGCACCGCCCCGTCCGCCAGCCATGACTTGCGCGGCGTCACGGTGCTGCTGGTCGATGACGAAGCCGATGCGCGCGAACTGACGGAACGCATCCTGCGCGACAACAACGCCGAAGTGCACGGCGCCGGCAGCGTGGCGCAAGCGCTGCAACTGCTGGATCAGGTGCAGCCGGATGTGCTGGTCAGCGACATCGGCATGCCCGATGCCGACGGCTTCGACTTGCTGGCGCAGGTGCGCGCACACGCCGCCCCTGATGTGGCCCGCCTGCCCGCGCTGGCGCTGACGGCGTTTGCACAACCGCAGGATCGCCAGCGGGCGCTGGACAGCGGCTTCCAGGCCTGGGTCTCGAAGCCGCTCGACCCGGCCGAACTGGTGGCGGCCGTGGCGCAACTGGCCGCTGCGCGCCCTGGACCGGAGCGCAAACCACTGCCCTAAAAAGATGATGCAAAGAAATACATAGTGCAGTACAAAATGTCTATTTCCATGGGTTGGCCTTCCTACTTTCAGACGCGGCACTGTCCTACAAGCAACTAAGCTGAAGTTTGCTACACTGAAATGCAGAAGCACACCTGCACGGCAGGCTGGAAATGGCGACCCTGGCCGGAGAGAATGGCAGAAGCGAGTTCATGCGCTGTTGTGCGCCCTATCTTGTTGCAAGGCGCTACTATCATTCCGACCACCGTCAGCCGCACTGCCAGCCCTTGGCCGCGGTAGAAGCCAGTGTTGCATAGACCGTATAACCGAGACCCTACATGCCCAGCCAAGATGAGATTTTGAAAGCCAAAATTTTGGTCGTTGACGATTCACCCGACAATGTCGACCTGATGCTGGAAATCCTGCGCGATGCCGGCTACACCAATGTCACGGCCACCATGCGTCCGGCACAGGTCTGCCCCTTGCATCAGGAGCATTGCTACGACTTGATCTTGCTGGATCTGCAAATGCCGGAACTCAATGGTTTCCAGGTCATGAAAGGCTTGAAAGAAATCGAACATGGCGGCTACCTGCCCGTGCTGGCCCTGACGGCGCAACCGAGTTTCAAGATCGCCGCCTTGGAAGCGGGCGCGCGCGACTTCATCAGCAAGCCCTTCGACCTGATGGAAGTGCACAAGCGCATCCACAACATGCTGGAAGTGCGCCTGCTGTACAAGGAACTGGCGCAATACAGCAAGCAGCAGCAGGAACTGGCGCTGCACGATCCGCTGACGGGCTTGCCGAACCGGCGCCTGCTGGAAGACCGCATCGAGCATACCCTGCAGCAATCGGCCCGCAGCCGCGGCAAGTCGGCCATCCTGTATCTCGACCTGGATGGATTCAAGGCCATCAACGACAGTTACGGCCACGGCTATGGCGATGAGATCCTGAAAATGGTGGCGGCCCGCCTGGTGGGCGCCTCGCGCAAGGAAGACACGGTGGCGCGCATCGGCGGCGATGAATTCGTCATCGTGCTGGGCAACCTGGCCGGCAAGGGCGACGCGCGCGAACCGGCCGCCAAGCTGATTGAAGTCATTTCCGAACCGTATTTCATCAACGACCTGACCCTGCGCCTGTCGACCAGCATCGGCATCGCCATCTACCCGGACGACGCCAGCACCGTCGAATCCCTGCTGGGCGCGGCCGACACGGCCCTGTATGAAGCCAAGCGTGCCGGCAAGAACCGCTTTTGCTGCACGCCGCATGAAGTGATCGCGTCGCAGGTCAACATGCAGAAAAGCAGCATTCCGTCGATCGCCTGACGTTGACGTCGCGCGGCACGTAAAAAAACCGGCGAGCCTCGCGGCCAGCCGGTTTTTTTATTGCAGAGACACTTTATTTCTTGCCAGCCGTCACTTCATGCTGGCCCGCATGCTGGTGGTCCGTTTGCGCATTGACGGTTTCCGGCGGCACTTCGATGCGCGTGATGCCGGCATCGACGGAGATCGGGTCGCTGGCGGGGAACGTCATTTCCACGGCGTCGTCGAGCAATTCTTCCTTGGCCCGCTCTTCGCCGCTCATGCCTTCTTCATCAGCCAGGATGGCCAGCGCGCTGGCCCATTTGACGAAATTGAGGTTGGACAATTCGCGCACGGTGGTCACGCCAAACGCTTGCTGCAAGGCCTTGGCGTCTTTTGCGCTGACGCCGCGCAGGGCGCTGATGGGCGCATTGACGATGTCGCGGAAGCTTTTGTCGAGGTATTCCTTGTCGACGATGGTATCGATATTCATGGCATGTCCTTTCGTTTCGGTAAGCGGGCCAGTGCTGCATGGGGGAGGCACAGCCCCACTATGGCAGCGTAGGGCGCCCCGGTATGTGCGCAGCCGTACGTAACGACAGGAACGATGCCTGCTGGCGCAAACGATAATATTGTCTATCATATAAAAATGATGGAAGGAGATTAAAATTGCCGAAAAGACAGAAATTTTCCATCCATGCGCCCCGCGATGAAATCCTCATGTATGATCCACAACTTGAATTTGGTCCTCACCTTTCACCATTCACGGGGCGCTATGTCCGCACAAACAGATCCGAACAAGGAAGCGGCCCAGGCCGATGCGGAACGCGCCGCCGATCTCAGCGAGTTGCTCGGCCATGTCAACACCAGCTGGGACAATGAACGGCGCGCCCTGTCGCGCCAGCTGCACGACAGCCTCGGCTCCTCGCTGACGGCGCTGACCATGCACCTGTCGCTGCTGACGCAAAAGATGCCGCAGGAAGCGGCTCTGCTCGACCGCGCGGCGACCATGAAGCAACTGCTGCTGAATGTGATTGAAACCAACCGCCAGATGCAGATGAAGCTGTGGAACGACAAGCTTGAGTTTCTCGGCGTGAATGTGGCGCTGGGCGAGCTGGCCGCGCAATTTGCCGAACAGCACAAGATCACCGTGCGCTGCAGCCTGCCCGAAGATGAACTGATTTGCCCGCGCAACGTGGGCGTGGCCCTGCTGCGCACCCTGGAAGAAGCGCTCGGCAACATCGCCGCGCACGCCCACGCCACAGAGGTGGACATCATCATCGACGACAATGAAGAGGCGCTGATGATGACGGTCAAGGATAACGGCAGCGGCTTGCCAGCCAACGAGCCCGTCGAGATGAGCAAGCACGGCCTGCGCTCCGTGCGCGAGCGCGTGCACTACCTGGGCGGCAGCCTGAGCCTGACGGCCAATCCGCAAGGCGGCACGGCCCTGACCGTCGTCCTGCCGCGTATTAGCCCGAAAGAATAGTCCTTGCCAGGCTGCATCGGGCCAGAACACTGCCGGGGCACCCCGAACCGCAGCACGATTCGACGAAAGGAGACCGCATGCAACGACTGATCCCCACCCTGCTGGCTGCACTGCTGACCCTGGGCAGCGTCCAGGCCGCCGACAAGACCGTGCCGCCGCCGGAAACCGTGGACAAGCTGGCCTGGCTGGCCGGCTGCTGGAACGTCGACGGCGCCGAGCCCGGCTCCGGCGAACAATGGAGCACGGCTGCCGGCGGCACCCTCCTCGGCACCAGCCGCACCGTCAAGGGCGGCAAGACGACAGCCTTTGAATTCGTGCAGATCCGCCTCACCGAGCCGGGCCAGCTGGCCTACATCGTGCAGCCGTCGGGCCAGCCGCCCGTAATCTTCAACCTGTTGCGCCAGGACAAGCCGAATGAATTCATCTTCGCCAACCTGGACAATGACTTCCCCAGCCGCATCATTTACCGCCACGACAGCGAGCGCATCTTGCATGCCAGCATTACGGGCACCTTGAAGGGCAAGCTCACCACCATCGATTTCCCCATGACGCGGGGCCGCTGCGAAGCGACACCCGTCACGCGCAGCAAATGAAAAGGGGCCTCGCGGCCCCTTTTTGATGGAATAGCAACGGCTTAGTGCAGCTTGACCTGCGGCGTGCTGCGCTTGATCAGGAAACGGCCCATGGCCATGACAGCCGTGCGCACGCTGCCCAGCACGGCATTGTGGTGCATCAGGTGCAGGCTGACATACATCATGCGCGCGACAAAGCCTTCGACGAACCAGCTCAGGCCCTTCAGCGACCCCATCAGGGTGCCCACCGAAGTGGTGCGGCCGAACGACACGAGCGAACCGTAGTCCAGGTATTCGTACGGTTTCGTTTGCGGCGGCTTGCCCTTGGCTTGCAGCAGGAATGTTTTCAGCAGGTAATCGGCTTGCTGGTGGGCGGCCTGGGCGCGCGGTGGCACCAGCTTGCCGTCGGGACCCGTGCAGGCGGCGCAATCGCCGAGCGCGAAGATATTCGCATGGCCCTGCACATTGAGCATGCCCGTCACTTCCAGCTGGCCGGCGCGGTTGGTCGGCAAGCCCAAAGTGGCCAGGAATTCCGGCGCGCGGATGCCGGCAGCCCACACGCAGATGTCGGCCGCATAGCTGGTGCCGCTGGCCACCGTCACCTTGTCGGCTTCGATCGTGGTGACGCGCGTATCGGTCACCACGCTGATGCCATGCTGGTGCAGCAATTTCGAGGCGGCAATCGACACGCGCTCGGGCAACGGCGCCAGGATGCGCGGCGCCCCTTCGAGCAGGGTGATGCGCACATCCTTGATAGCGTTGAGATTCTGGAAACCATACGCGGCATACACGCCGCTCGCTTCGCGCAATTCGGCCGCCAGTTCCACGCCCGTGGCGCCGCCGCCGATGATGACGATGTCGACACCGGGATGGCCCGCGTCGCCCTGGCGCTGCTCGGCCATGGCCAGCAGTTTCAGCAAGGTCAGACGGAAACGTTCGGCGTCTTCCGTGGCATTCAGGGAAATCGTGTTTTCCTTGGCGCCGGGCACGCCGAAGTAATTCGAGGTGCTGCCCACGGCCAGCACCAGCTGGTCGTAGCTGACGGTGCGCTGCGGCAAGAGTTGCTCATCCTTGTCCGTGGCGATGGCGCCCACGGTGAGGCTGTTCGACGCGGCGTCGAGTGCGATCAGGGGACCATAGACATAGGTAAAACCATTGTCATGCGCCAGCATCTGGTACGACAGGCCCTCTTGATGAATATCCAGGGTGCCGGCCGCCACTTCATGCAGCGACGGCTTCCAGATATGGTACAGGCGACTGTCGACCAGGGTGACCTGGCCGGCGCCGAGCTTGCGGCTGAGTTTGCAAGCCAGCTCCAGGCCGCCTGCTCCTCCCCCTACGATAACGATTTTACTGTGCAAAGATCCTCCTGCTTAAATTTTTAGTCCCTGTGCCCGTTGCCGTTGCCGTGGCCATTGCCATGACCCTTGCCCGGCTTGTTGTCATGCTTGTCGCGCTTGTCATCATGCTTGTCAAAGTGCTTGTCATGCTTGTTGTCATGACGGCCGCGGTCACCGTAATCGGGACGGGCATGGTCGCCATGCTGCTGGCGGTAACGGGGCACATATTGGTTGTTATACCAACTATCCTGGACGAAATATACCTCTTGGTTACAGGCATTATACTTGCGGCAGTGCTTGGACCAGTTTTTCGCATGGCCGGGCGGCACGCGCAAATAGATGGGACGGGCCGAATAATATTGCGGGCGCTGCACGATGACAGGCTGGGCATAAATCAATTGCGGCGCGGGATAGTCGCCTATGTCGATGCGTCCGTAAAAGCCTGGCTGGCCGACGGTAACAGAGACGCCAACCTGGGCGACGGCAGCGGTAGCGGCCGACAGCAAGACGGCGGCAAGAATCAGGGTTTTCATGGGGACACTCCTTTTATCAGTTATGCCGTCATTGTAGACCTTGTGCAACCAACTGTTTGTTCGCAAGGACACATAAGGATGGCCGTCGCAATCTCACCACAGCTTGCCCAAAGGCACGACCAGGCCGCTGAACAGCGACCAGTCCGGCGACGCCGCCGTCAAGCCGCGCGCCATGCCGATATCGATGGTCAGCCGCGGCGTGGGGCTGTAGCTGGCGGCCAGCAGCAATTGCGCCGTGGCCGGCGCGCCGCGCAGGCGCGTGCCCGACACCTCCGCCGTGGCGCCCCAGCGGTCGCTGACGGGCGTGGAAAAGGAGGTCGCCCAGCCCGTTTGCAGCCGGCCCGTCACCGGGTCGGATGCCCCCAGGCGCGTGGCGTTCAGGTTGGCGTCCATGTGCACGGCGCCCAGGTCGCGGCTGAAAATGCCGTTCAGCGACACGTCGCTCTTGCCGCTGCCGATGCTGTCCTTGGCCGTGGGCAACTTCCAGCCCAGTTCCAGTCCCAGCGCGGTGGCGCTGTCGAGCAAAAAGGCGCGCTTGAGCACGACCGTCGTATCGCCCACGCCCGTGTCGCGCCGGCCCGTGTCGTCGCGTGCGCGCACAAAACCCTCGCCTTCAAGCAACACGCCCCATTCGGGCGTAAACGCCAGTTTGAACGTGTACGGCAGACTGGCGCGGCGCGTGTCATCCGTTTTCGACAGCAGGCCGCCCGCCTCGAATTCCAGCTGGCCCGGCACGGGCAACTGGGCCGGGCTTGCCACGGAAGGACGGTAAGGCAGTACGGGATCGCCCTGCTGTGCTTGCGCCAGGGGCGCCAGGGACAGCAGCAGGGATAAGCAAAGCAAGCGGGGAAATAACATGAAAGACCCGGAAGTGGCAAACGCGCAATAGCGACAGCCTACCACCGCCGCGCCGATTGCGCCCGAGCCTGCCCCGTTTCAGGCCAGGCGCCGCACGCCCTGTCTGGCGGCCGGCACCGGCCGGCGCAGCGGCGTGACATTGCTGGACGCCGGCACGACCATCTGTTGCGCCTGGGCATGCAGGCGGAACACGCCCACCAGTTCCGTCAGGGTCTGCGCCTGGTCCTGCAGCGATTCGGCCGCCGCGGCCGCCTCTTCCACCAAGGCCGCGTTTTGCTGCGTCACCTGGTCCATCTGCAGCACGGCCTGGTTAACTTGCTCGATGCCGGCGCTTTGCTCGGCGCTGGCAGCCGTGATTTCCTGCATGATGTCGGCCACCTGGCGCACGCTGGCGACCACTTCATCCATCGTCTTGCCCGCGTCATGCACGAGCTTGGAACCGATTTCCACCTGTTCGACGGAGTCGCCGATCAGGGTCTTGATTTCCTTGGCGGCACTGGCCGAGCGTTGCGCCAGGTTGCGCACTTCGGAGGCCACGACGGCAAAACCGCGCCCCTCCTCGCCCGCCCTGGCCGCTTCCACGGCCGCGTTCAAGGCGAGGATATTCGTCTGGAAGGCGATGCTGTCGATGACGCTGATGATGTCGACGATCTTGCGCGACGAGGCATTGATCGATTCCATCGTCTGCACCACCTGCCCCACCACGGCGCCGCCCTTGCCGGCCACGTCGGACGCGGCGCCGGCCAGCGCATTGGCCTGGCGCGCATTGTCTGCATTCTGCCGCACGGCCGACGTCAGCTGCTCCATCGACGACGCCGTTTCTTCCAGCGAACTGGCCTGCTCTTCCGTGCGGGACGACAAGTCGAGGTTGCCCTGGGCGATTTCGCCCGAGGCCGTGTTGATGGTGTCCGTGCCCGAACGCACCTGGCTGACGATGCCCACCAGTTTGTCACGCATGCTTTTCATGGCAAACAGCAAGCTGGCGCTGTCGTGGCTGGCCGTGCGGATATCGACGGTGAGGTCGCCCTCGGCGATGGCGCCGGCGATCCTGACGGCATACGACGGTTCGCCACCGAGCTGGCGCGTCAGTCCGCGCGTGATCAGCGCCCCCAGCGCCAGGCCGGCCGCCATGCTGCCCAGCACCAGCGCGATCATGAAACTGCGGCTGGCCTGGTACACGCCCGAGGCCTGCTCGGAAGCCGCCTTGGCGCGCTCTTCCTTCTGCAGCGACAATTTGTCGAGCACGCCATCGAGTTCGTCGGCATGCTGGCGCGTCTTGTTGAGTAATTCGACCAGTTGCGCGCTGCGCTGGGCCAGCGGTTCGGCCGCCGCCAGGGTCAGCGCCTGCTGCATGGTGGCAATGTACTCCGCTTCGACGGCGGCGAAGCGGGCAAACAGTTCCTTGGCCGCTGACGTGACGAACAGCGGTTCCGCCTTGGCCAGGTAGCTTTTATTCAACTCGAGGAATTTGGCGATGTCGGCCTGGCGCGTGGCGCGCTCTTCGGCGGTCGTGGCCAGCAGGAAATTGCTGCGCGCGCGGCCCACCTTGATCAGGGCGATATTGGCTTCCTTGATGTATGACAAGCCCAGCAATTCGTGGTTGTACATCTGCCCCGCCATGGTATCGATCTTGCCCATGTTGAAGATGCCGATGCCGGCCACGATGGCCCCCATCAGCGCCACGCAAAAAAAAGCCGCCAGCAAGCGCGTTCCCACCTTCATCCGGTTCAACATGATTTCTCCCATAAGACTGGCCGATACTCGATGTAACTGGAGCGTACTGGCTTGAATATAAAGAAAAATCACGGAAAAAAATGCTCGGATTGTCACCAAATAACAATTCCTTGATTTATGGCAACATGCAAAACGGCTTGCCATGCTAGGCAAGCCGTTCGGGAGCATGCTTGACAGCGTGTATTAGTGGCCCGTGTGAGCCCCAGGTTTACGCACCGTCATCTCGACGCCACCTTTCACCACTTGCTTGCCCGCACCCTGGCCGCGCACGGGTTCCGGCAAGGCGCCCGTCCATTCGTAGGCCACGCTGCCGGCCGGGTGCTTGTACCAGCCCGGATCGCGGTAGTCGCCCGGCTTCTGCTCCTTGCGCACCTTGACCGTGGTAAACATGCCACCCATGCCGATGGCGCCGAAGGGGCCGTCGCCGGCCATCATCGGCAAGGTATTGTCGGGAATCGGCATCTGCATGTCGCCCATGTCGGCCATGCCCCGCTCGCCCATCACCATATAGCCGGGCACGAGCTGGTTGATCTTCGCCGCCACGCCCTGGTGGTCGACGCCGATCATGGTCGGCACGTCATGTCCCATGGCATTCATCGTATGGTGCGACTTGTGGCAGTGGAAGGCCCAGTCGCCCAGGTCCGTGGCCGTGAATTCCACGGCGCGCATCTGGCCCACGGCCACGTCCGTCGTCACTTCGGGCCAGCGCGATTCGGGGCGCGTCCAGCCGCCATCCGTGCCCGTCACCTCGAATTCATGGCCATGCATGTGGATCGGGTGGTTCGTCATCGTCAGATTGCCCACGCGCACGCGCACCTTGTCGCCCTGGCGCACGACCATGGGGTCGATGCCGGGGAAGACGCGGCTGTTGAAGGTGAACAGATTGAAATCCGTCATGGTCATGATCTTCGGCGTGTAGCTGCCGGGATCGATGTCATAGTTGCTCAGCAAGAAGACGAAATCGCGGTCCACCTTCATGAAGTTCGGGTCTTTCGGGTGCGTCACCCAGAAACCCATCATGCCCATGGCCATTTGCGTCATTTCATCCGCATGCGGGTGATACATGAAGGTGCCGGGCCGCTTGGCGACGAATTCATAGACGAAAGTCTTGCCGGGAGGAATGCCCGGCTGGGTCAGGCCCGTGACGCCATCCATGCCGTTGGGCAAGCGCTGGCCATGCCAGTGCACGCTCGTGTGTTCCGGCAATTTGTTCGTGACGAAGATGCGCACGCGGTCGCCCTCCACCACTTCGATGGTCGGGCCCGGAGACTGGCCGTTGTAGCCCCACAGATTGGCCATCATGCCGGGTGCCAGTTCGCGCACGACGGGCTCGGCCACCAGATGAAATTCCTTGACGTTGTTGTTCATGCGCCAGGGCAAGGACCAGCCATTCAGGGTGACGACGGGGTTGTAGGGACGGCCGTTCGGCGGCGGTGGCGGCGCTTTCGTCTCCGCACCGGCCATGCTGGCGGCTTCCGGCAACGAGGCCGCCCCCACGCGACTCACGGCTGCCGCACTCAGGGCCACAGCGCCCGCATTCATGAAAAAGTTTCTACGTGTAATCATCATTATTCCTTCTCGGCTGGGCCGCTGCCATTGATGGCCGACTGCAATGTTGTTTGGGCGATCCAGAAATCGCGCTGGGTCTCGATGGCGCTGTTCACGCTGGCAACTTGCTCGCGCGCATCGGCCAGCAGTTCGAACACGCTGGCCAGCATGCCGTTGTAGCGCAGCAATACTTCATGCGAGATCATCTTGCGCAGCGGCACGACTTCATCGCGGTAGTGGCGCGCCAGGTCGTAGGCTGTGCGGTAGCTCGAATACGCCTCGCGCACCTCCGAGCGGGCTCGCACGGCCGTGCCCGCCGTGCGCTGCAGCGACTGCTCGTACATCGCTTGCGCCTTGGCGTTGCGCGCCGAACCCCAGTCGAACAGGGGCAATTCCAGCGACACTTCATAGCCATTTTCGCGCGGCGCCTCGCTGCTGCTCTTGTTGCTATAGCCCACGTCGAGCACGTTGATGAAACCCGTCACCTTCGACAAGCCCAGCGCGCTGGCCGTGGCGTGCGCGTCGAGTTTCGCTTTTTGCACGTCGAGCCGCTGTTCCATCGCCTGCGCCTCGATATTGCCTGCCTCAGCCGCCTGGGCCGGCAAATCGGGCAAGCTCGACGGCAAAGTAAAGCTGGTCTGCTTGCCCCACAGGCCAAGCAGGCGCGTCAGGTGCTCGCGCGTGGCAGTGGCCTGGTGGCGCGCACGGGCCAGGTCGCCGACGGCGTCCGCGTAAAACACTTGCTGGCGCGCCTGGTCGAGACGGCTCCAGTTGCCCGCCTGTTGCAAGCGCGTGGCCAGTTCGGCGCCCGCCTCGGCCGACAGCAGCGCGCGCTGCATGAAAGCTTCCGTCTGCACGGCGGCCACGGCATTGAAATAGGCGCGGCGCGTGTCCGACGCCAGCTGCACGGCGCTGCTGGCGGCTTGCAGCTTGGCTTGCTCGAAACGGCCCCGCTCGATATTGACGCGCATCGGCATGGTCAGCAAGCCGGCCAGGTCGAAACTGACGCCCCGGTCGATTTCATTGCCATGGCTGCCATGCGAGCGGCCGAATGACAGGCCAGGATTGCGCAAGCGCCCCGCCTGTACCAAATCCGCTTCGGACGCGCCCAGTTCGGCCAGCGCCACCTTCATGCCGTGGTTGTTCATCAGGGCGATGCGCACGGCGCTGTCGGCGTCCAGCGGCTGGGCCAGCAAGGCAGCCAGTTTTTCCTCGCCGCCCTTGTCGGCCAACGCTGCGGGAGCGCCCGTGCGGGCGTCGGCCAGCGCGGACACCGCCTGCATGCCACCATCGGGGCTGAAGCTGGCGCAGCCGCTGAGCAGCAAGGCGGCCGCCAGCGCCAGCGGCGTCAGGCAAGTTGATGTTGTGAAGCGGGCCATGTCAGTGTCCTTCATGCTGATGTTGCTGGTGTTGCGGGGTGGGCTGGGCGGCCGGCTGCGCATCCGGCTTGGGCATGCCATGCTGCATCGGCATCTTGTGGCCGTCCATCTTCATCATGCCCATGTGGCCGCCGGCCTTGCCAACCTTGTCGTTGACGGCGCGCCAGGTCTGGTCGGGCGTGGCATCTTCCTCGGCGGCAGGACGGTAGCCGGCAAAGGCGGAACGGTAAGTGGTGGCCGGCACGGATGCTTGCGCCTCTTGCGGGGCGGACGGGGACTGCGCTGCGGCGGCCAGCGGCAGTACAGCCAGCGCGAGGCTGAACAGATATTTCATGGTATTCCTTGAATAACAGGGTATGGCGCGGCGGGCGCGCGACTGGAACGCTGGCGCGGCCGCGGCAACGTGCGGGGACGTGCGACGGGGGCACCGCCAGGTTCAACGGGCGGTCAGGCGGAGCGCGTGCTTCTTGGGGGACGTTCGGGACCAGGCGGGATATGCCCGGCGAACAGGGAATCGGGCGCCAGCGCCGGAGGCGGCGCGCGCAGGGTCAAGGCGTGCAAGGCGGGTATGCCGGGCGGCGCCGTGGCGCCCACGGTACACGCGCCATGGTTGCTGCAATCGTGGCCGTGATGCGTGGCGCCGGCATCGTCCATGGCCATTTTCATCGGCTGGTCCGCCATCTGCATATCGGCCATGTCGCCCATATCGTGGCACTGGGGTGCCTGCGCTGCCACCACGGTGACCGTCACCGCCAGCTCGTCCACGCAGCAGCTGCGCATGGCCGACGCAAAGCCCTGCAAGGGCAGCGTGACGGCCAGCAGCCAGAGCAGCGAGCGGGCGAGAAAGCGGGAAAAGGCACGGTTCATGACACAACTATAAACCTTCCCACATGAGGAAGGTCAAGCCCCTATTTGCGCCGGCAGCCGTGCGTCAGCCAGATGACGTAGACGCCGTAGTAGCCCTGCCCTTCGAATATGACCTGGCCGTCGGCAAAGGAAACTGTCTCCACTTTATTGACGATGAAATACGCGCGGTTGTCCGCCGCCTCCACGTCGCCCCAGTAGCGTGGAACCTGGCTCCGGTAGCCGCTGGCTCGCCCGATCGCGTCCATCAAATCGCTGATCATGAAGTCGTACAGCATGTCGGCCAGCAGCGGCCGGTGGTCCGCCAGCATGGCCGTGATGTCGGGATAGCCGGCCTGCATCAGTTCGGGCAAGTCGCTTTCCTCGTCCTGCAGGTCATCCTCGCGGCAAGTCTGGATAAAACTGTTGAACGGCTCGTCGAGCAGGCCCGCCAGCGCCGTTTCCGGCACGCTCAGGCGAAACGGGTGCAGCGGCAGCACACTGTGCTGGCCATAGTTGAGTCCGCGGCAGCCCAGATAGGCCAGCGGGTGCCGCTGTCCATCGACTTCGCAGCGGATGCCCGGTGATTGCTCAAACGTCATCAATATCCAATCCTGCCATGCCTGTTATCCTCGTTATGCGTTTCAGTGCCACATGGTAAGCGCTGGCGGGCACCCCGGACAGGCTCAGATGCGACAGAAAACAACGGATCAGTTTATCAGGCAGGCTCCGTGATGCCCACGCAATTGCGTCCGTTTTCCTTGGCCACGTACAGGGCCGCATCGGCGGCGCGCAGCACGGCGTCCGTGTTGCCCGCTTCCTGTTCCGACGACACGACGCCCAGCGATACCGTGACAAAGCCCGCACCGGGAATCACGGCGGCGGCCACCTTGGCGCGCAAGCGCTCGGCCACCTGCATGGCCACGTCCAGGTCGGCATCGGGCAGCAGCATGATGAATTCATCGCCGCCATTGCGGCACAGCACGTCGGCATCGCGCGAACAGGCGCGCATCAGCTGGGCCAGGCGCAGGATGACTTCATCGCCCACGGCATGGCCCCAGCGGTCGTTGACTTGCTTGAAATGGTCGATGTCGATGGCGATGACGGAAAACGGCCGCGCCTGTGCCTGCCACGCATCCAGCGCCGCCGCCATGCCGCGCCGGTTCGACAGGCCCGTCAGCGGGTCCGTCTGCACGTCGGTCTTCAGCTTGCCGATCTTGTTCTGCAACAATGCCAAGCCCTTCAGCAGGGCTTTCTTGATCTGCGCCGCCTCCACATACCACGAGCGGATGGCGGCGATATGCTCGGCCGTGCCTGGCGCATCCATGCGCCGCGCGCCCTCGGCCAGTTGTACCAGGGGCCGCGAAATCAGGCTGGCCAGCCACCAGATGAATGGCAGGCTCAGCAAGGCGATCGGCAGCGAATGCCATACCGTATTGGCCATCAGCTGGTTCAGCGGGGCCAGGGTCATGGCCGTCGGGCGCTGCGCCACGATGCCCCAGCCCGTCGATGGCATGATGGCGTAGCCGGCCAGCATGTCCACGCCCAGGCTGTTGTGCATGCGCCGGTTGCCGCCCCCCTGCTGCGCGATGATGGCGTCGATGACGTGATTGCTGCCGGCCACGTCGCCCAGGCGCTCGGGGTCCGGGTGGTACAACAGGCGCCGGTTCTGATCGACCACGTACAGGTAGGAGCCGTCGCGGTAGTAATGCTGGCCCAGCATGGTGTACAGGATGTTTTTCTGTTTCAGGTAAATGCTGCCGCCCACGTAGCCTAGGTAGCGGCCATCCTTGCCCAGGATGGGATGCGAAATGAAGACCACCAGGTTGCCGGCCGACGACACGTACGGCTGCGTCACCAGCGGGCGCCGCTCGCGCAGCGCCTGGATGGCGCCGACGGAATCGAGCGTGCGGTTTTTCAGGGCCAGCGTTTCCGGCGACACGCCCAGCACCTTGCCCCAGGCATCGACGATGAGCACGGAATTGAAGCTGTTCGTTTGCAGGCGCAGGCGCTGCGCCTCATCCGTCAGCCATTGCTCGTCGCCCAGGCGCGAGGCCAGGCTGCCGGCGCTGTAGGCCAGCTGCTGGCGCGCCGACTGCAGGAAGTCCTCGGCCGTGCTGGCCAGCTTGCTGGCATACGCGTGGTTCGCTTCCAGCGTGGTGTCGATCAACAGCTGGCGCTGCACGCTGTAGCTGGCATAAAACGTATTGACCAGGGACACCAGGGCGCTGGCAAAGGCCACGAGCACGATCAAGCGGCGCAAATTCATGCGCAGAACAGGTTTAGTCCGCATGGGGTCGACAAGAAAAAGTATTGCGCTAAAGAAAGAGCGCATTATACCGAGACACCCATGCCAATATTGAAATCTTGGCATCAATGGTCAAAGAATGTGTACAAGCGGCAACGCAGAGCGCTGCCGCCTTGATTTGCCTCAAGCGTGGATGGCGTGCTTGCGGACCCAGTCCGTGTAACGCTGCATCCAGCCCTGGAAGAAACCGAGGCTGGCCGGGCCGATGCCGCCATGCTCGTCAAACAGGCCTTCCTTGGCCTGGATAAACATTTCAGGCTGTCCCAGCAGCGGCACGTCCAGGTAAGCCAGGATATTGCGCAAATGCTGCTGCGCCAGGGCCGTGCCCGTGGCGCCGACGGAAACGCCGAGCACGGCGCCCGGCTTGCCGCCCCACACGCTCTGGCCATACGGGCGCGAGCCGTGGTCGAGGGCGTTTTTCAGCACGCCGGGAATCGAGCGGTTGTATTCGGGGGTGAGAAACAGCAAGGCTTGCGATGCAGAAATGTCGGATTTGAGACGCAGCACCTGCTCGGACTGCGCGCCATCGTCATCCTGGTTGTACAGCGGCAAATCGCCAATCTCGATATGCTTGAAGGAAAACTCGGGCGGCGCCAGCTTGATGATGGCGTCGGCCAGCTTGCGGTTGAAGGAATCCTTGCGCAGGCTGCCGACGATGATTGCGACTTGATATTGGCTCATATAAATCCCCGATAACGGTTAAAAGAAAGCCCTGGAGTGAAGCTCACACCAGGGCTATCTTGCCACACAATCATCGGATTTGCGCTGTTTAGCGTGCGGCTTGGGCAAGACCCTGATACTCGCGGTAATAGCGTCCGCCCAGGTTCGTCAGCACCTCATAGCCGATGGTATTGGCCATGGCCGCCACGGCGTCGACCGGGTGGTCGGCGCAGATCAGGTCGACCAGACTGCCTGGCACGACGCGGTCGCCGGCGATGGCGCTCACGTCGAGGGTGATGGAATCCATCGAGATGGCGCCGATCTGCGGCACTTTCACGCCGTCGACGATGGCCAGGCCCTGGTTGCTCATGCTGCGCAGCCAGCCATCGGCGTAGCCGACGGACACCGTCGCCACCTGGCGCGGCTCGCTGGCCGTGTAGCGGCGGCTGTAGCCCACATGGTCACCGGCAGCAATCGTGCGCGTCTGCATGACCTTGCCTTGCAGGCGCACCACGGAGCGCAGGGGATTCGGCTCGCCGCCCTGCGGCCCGATGCCGTACAGGGCAGCGCCCGGGCGCACCAGGTCAAAGTGGTAGTCGGGAGACAGGAAAGTGCCCGAGGAATTGGCCAGGCTGGCGCGGTATTGCGGCAGGCGGGCGCGGATGGCGATGAAACGGGCCAGCTGCTCGCCATTCATGGGGTTGCTGCGCTCGTCGGCGCAGGCCAGGTGGCTCATCAGGTAGCGCACCTTGATGCCGTCGAGAAAGTGCGGGTCCAGCAGCCAGGCGTCGATTTCCTGCGGCGACAAGCCCATGCGCGACATGCCCGTGTCGACCTGCACGATGGCGTCCAGGGTGGTGCCCAGCGCCTTGGCGTGCAGGCGCCAGCCCGCCACCTGCGGCTCGCTGTTGAGCACGGGTATCAGGTCGTGGGCCGTGAACTCGCCTTCCGTGCCGACGGGCGGGCCGTGCAGCACGAAGATGGCCGCGTCGGGCGCCACGTGCGGGCGCAGGCTGATGCCCTCTTCCAGGTGGGCGACGAAGAAATGGCGGCACCCCTCTTCATACAGGGCAGCGCCCACTTGCGCGGCGCCCAGGCCATATGCGTCGGATTTGACGACGGCCGAACAGGCAGCCGGATGCGCCTTGTCACGCAGCAAGCAGTAGTTGGCGCGCACGGCGTCCAGGTCCACCGTCAGGATGGCGCCGCTACGTTCCTTGGGAGGCATGCTGGCCCCCATCTCAAGCCACCGCGTGTTGCAGTTTGCCCTGGCCCTGCGCGCCGCTGTAGCGGCTGACGGACAGGTCGTCGGCCAGAATCGCCGGCTGTTTCGACGACATCAGGTCGGCCAGCAATTGCGCCGAGCCGCAGGACATGGTCCAGCCCAGGGTGCCGTGGCCCGTGTTGAGGAACAGGTTGCGCAGCGGCGTACGGCCGACGATCGGCGTGCCGTCCGGCGTCATCGGGCGCAAACCCGTCCAGAAAGTCGCTTCGGCCGTGTTGCCGCCGCCGGGGAACAGGTCGTTGACGACCATTTCCAGGGTTTCGCGGCGGCGCGGGTTCAGGTTCAGGTTGTAGCCGGCGATTTCCGCCATGCCGCCCACGCGGATGCGGTCGTCAAAACGCGTCACGGCAATTTTATAAGTTTCATCGAGGATGGTCGACACGGGCGCCTTGGCCGCGTTGACGATAGGCACGGTGATCGAGTATCCCTTCAGCGGATACACTGGAATGTCGAGCAGCGGCTTCATGAAGCCCGTCGAATAGGAACCGAGCGCCACGACATAGGAATCAGCCTTGACGATTTCCGCGCCGCATTGCACGGCGGCAATTTCGTCGCCCTGGGTCAGCAAGGCATCGATGGACACGCCGTAGCGGAACTTCACGCCCAGCGCCTCGGCCATCTCGGACAGGCGGGTGGTAAACAGCTGGCAATCGCCCGTTTCATCGTTGGGCAGGCGCAAGCCGCCGAACAGCTTATCCTTGACCGCTTCGAGGGCCGGCTCGGCGCGCGACAGCTCGTCGCGCTGCAACACTTCATACGGTACGCCCGCGTCTTTCAATACTTCGATATCCTTGGCGGCATCGTTGTATTGCTTTTCCGTGCGGAACAATTGCATCGTGCCTTGCTGGCGGCCTTCATACGTGATGCCCGCCTCGGCGCGCAGCACCTTGAAGCAGTCGCGGCTGTATTCGGCCAGGCGCACCATGCGTTCCTTGTTCACGGCATACGCTTCCGGTGTGCAATTACGCAACATCTGCCACATCCATTTGAGCTGGGCGGCGCTGCCGTCGAGCGAGATGGCCAGAGGCGCGTGGCGCTGCATCATCCACTTCACGGCTTTCAGGGGAATGCCGGGCGCAGCCCATGGCGAAGCGTAGCCGGGCGAGATTTGCCCCGCATTCGCGAAGCTGGTTTCCAGTGCCGGGCCCGGCTGGCGGTCGATGACGGTCACCTCATGTCCTGCCTTGGCCAGATAGTAAGCACTGGTGACGCCGATGACGCCGCTACCCAGAATCACAATACGCATAGTTTCCTCATTATATTTTTTTAGGCTGACGCCAGATTAACCGCTATCATATTGGGAAAGAGCCAGTATTTGTTCACGTATAAATCGAGATATTCAGCAATAAATCATGAGAATCCTTAAAGAATCGGCACGTGGCCTCGACAAGCTGGATCGCCACATCCTGCGCATCCTGCAACAGGATGGCCGCATCTCGATGAAAGACCTGGGCGAACAGGTGGGACTGTCCATCACTCCCTGCATCGAGCGGGTCAAGCGCATGGAGCGCGACGGCGTCATCACGGGCTACCACGCCAAGGTGAACCCGGCCGCGCTGGGCGCCAAACTGCTCGTCTTTGTGGAGATTACGCTGAATCAAAAATCCGCGTCCGCCTTCGAGCAATTCCGCCGCGAAGTGCTGCAAATTCCCGAAGTGCAGGAATGCCACCTGGTATCGGGCGACTTCGATTACCTGATCAAGGCGCGCATCCATGAGATGGCCGAGTACCGCAAGCTGCTGGGCGACATGCTGCTGCAGCTGCCCGGCGCCGCGCAATCGAAAAGCTATGTGGTGATGGAAGAAATCAAGGAAACCCTGGCGCTGTCGACCGACGTATTGCAGAGCCGATAAAAGTACCGCCTGCCGGCACCAAAGGCATCGTCTTGTGCGCCTTTGTATAATCTTGTAGCACATTCGGGGCCACGCAAGCACACTCCTGTCCTGACATCACGCCCGTCCCCTCTGAGATTGGAAGCAGTGATGCACACTGGGAGTCCGTATGAACACATTGATAAAACTGGCAGCTTCCTGCCTCGCGGGCCTGGCCGTGGCCATGTGCACCGCCAGTGAATACAAGGTCAACCGCGCGCCGGACAATGGCGCCATCTATCAAAACATCAAGGTGGGCAAGACCACCCGCCTCGACCTCGACGCGGCCCTGGGCAACGCCACCGTCGTCAGCTTCGATCCCGGCTATGAGGTCTGGGTCTACAAGAACCAGCTGCAAGCACCCAAGATGACGCGCCTGATCCCCCTGCTGGGAGAAAAAGGCACGCGCGAGGTGGCCGTCATGTTCGACCAGGCAGGCATCGTGCGGAAATTCCGGATACACGAGCCGCGCAAATAGCGTCCATGCTGGCTATACTGGCTGCTGGCTGCGGCGTCCCGCCGCCCGCCACCCGCCACCCAGCAAGGAGTTTGCATGCGCCTGCCCCTGATCGCTCCGCAAGACCTGACACAAGAACAGAAGCCGCTGTATGACGATATGCGCAAAGGCATCAGCAGCAATTTCAACGATTTCATCGCCGTGCGCGAAGACGGCGCCCTGATGGGGCCATGGAATCCGTGGCTGCACGAACCGGCCATCGGCAAGGCCATCTGGGACCTGACCCTGGCCATGACAGCCAACGCCACCTTGCCCGACAACGTGCGCCAGATTGCCATCCTGGTGGTCGGCGCGCGCTACAACGCCGCCTATGAAATCTACGCCCACATCGCCGTCGCGGAGCGCGAAGGCATGCCGGCCGAGCGCCTGGCCACGCTGGTGGCCGACGTCAAGCCTGTCGACCTGGACAAACACGAAAGCATCGCCTACGACCTGGCCTACGCGCTCAGCGGTGGCGGCACCTTGCCGGAGCCGCTGTACCGGCTGGCGCTGACCACCTTTGGCCAGCACGGCACCAACGAGCTGATCTACCTGGTGGGCCTGTACGCGCTGGTCTCGACCACCTTGAACGGCTTCAACGTGCCGGTGCCGGAACGCGACTGAAAACCCCTGCCCCTGCCGATCAAGCCGTCGCCGCATTGGCTGCACGCTGCGGCCGGTGCGCCGCGGCGCATGCCGCCACGCCTGCCAACAACAGCAGGGTGGCAGCCGCCTCGGCCAGCGTGGGCCAGCGCTGCTCCCACAAGTAGCCGTACAGCAAGGCAAACAGGAATTCAAAGACGATCATCTGCCCCATCAGGGTCAATGGCAAGACGCGGCTGGCGTGGTTCCACAAGCCATTGCCGACGACGGAACACAGCAGCGCGACACCCGTGACGACGCCGGCAAACTGCAGCCAGGCCGTGGCGCCATGCTGGGCCGGTGCGGCAAGCGCGACGGGAATGGCCAGCAGCAGCGCAGCAGCGCCCGTGACCACGCCCGTCAGCAAATTCCACTCCTGCGCCGAGACCAAGCGCAGCCGCCCCAGCCAGCGGCTGTTGCCCACCGCATACACCGTCCACGACAGCAGCGCCGCCAGCGCGCACAACAGCCCCAGCAGGGAAGCGTGTCCCGGATGCGCCAGCGACTGCCAGCTGATGCAGGCCAGCCCGCCCGCGCTCAGCAACAGCGAAGGGATCAGTTTGCGCAAGGGCACGGCATGGCGGTCGCGGCTGCCCACCAGCGTGACGACCAGCGGCAGCAAGCCGATCACCATCGACGTCATGGCCACGCCGCCCGTCTGCACGGCGCTGGCCAGCAGCACGTAATACACGATATTGCCTGCCAGGCTGAGCCAGATCAGCCCGCGCCATTCGCGCCACGTCAGGGTGCGCAGCAGACGCCGCCACGACGGCGCGACCAGCACGGCCGCGATCAGGCCGTACGCCAGGTAGCGCCCCACGGACAGTTCCAGTGGCTGGAAGGCGGGGATCAGCGCCGGCGCCAGGAATACCAGCCCCCACAGTGCGCCTGCGGCTATGCCGGCCAGCATGCCCAGCCAGCTCTTGTTCTCTTGATGCATGGTCAATCTCCTGAAAAGGAGATTGTGGCAAGTCTGCCGCGTCCGATCTTGGCGCCAGCTACTGCCTTGTTGACCATTTCTCCCATTTATCGCGACATGCGCGCCGGTAGACCGCTGGCGTGACATCCATGCTGTCGCGCATGGCGCGCGTCAATGCGCTCTGCTCGGAAAAGCCGGCCGCCAGCGCGATTTCGGCAAGGCCGGCATCGCTGGCGGCAAGCAAGTCGCAGGCGCGTCCGAGGCGCTGCTGCAACAGCCAGGCATGCGGACTGATATCCATTTCCTCGCGGAACAGCGCGTGCAGGCGGCTGACGCTGAGGCTGGCAAAGCGCGCCATCGACGCCGTCGACCACGGCAATCCCGGTTCGGCTTGCACGCGGGCAATCAACGCACCCAGGCGCGAACGCGCTTGCGGCTCGCCCAGCAGCAAGGTATCGAGCAGCAGCGGCGTCCAGCCCGTGACGATGGCCGGCGTCAGCGCCTGCTGCTGCGCCATGACGCCCAGGTAGTCAATCAGCTTGCGGGCGCCCAGCCCGATCACCGTATAGGGACGCTCCAGCAGGCGCTGCCAGCTGCCCGTGGCCACGGCGGCCGCGTCCACGTCGACGATGATGGAATGGTTGGCCACCCGGCTATGCTGGGCATGCCAAGTGTGCGCCGGGATCACCACGCCCAGCTGCGTATCGACTTTTCCCTCCCTGCCGTCGATTTCCAGCAACAGCTGGCCGTGCACGGGCAGCACGAGTTGCACGAAATCATGCCGGTTCGGCGCACCGATTTCCGCATAGCTGCGAAAGCTGAGGTCGATGGCAGAGTGGGGTGTGCTGGACATGGCGAGACCGCCTGGGCGAAGAATCCCCTATTTTATCAGTTCGCTCATTGCTTGCAGGCCGCGCGATACGTGCGCGCGGCGCCGCCCGCTTGCCCTACACTGGCGTTTTATCCTCCCTTACCTCCATGCAACGACCTGCAAACCTCATCCATATTTCCGCGGAACAAGACTGGCAACACGCGACAGCATATCCACCGCTAGGCTTCACCCCGTTTTCCGAAGGCGCGCTGGGTAATGGTGACACTTTCGGCCTGTACTGGCCCATCGGCCGCGAAGCGTCCGAGCCGATCGTCGTCGAGACGTGGCACGACGAGTGGCGTATCCAGCCGCACTTTTCCAGCCTGGCGGCGTTCCTGCAAGCCTACGCGGCAGCGGAAGATGAGTATGTGGGCACGCCATCGCTGGCCGACGACCCCGCCTCGCCGCGCGCCGCGTTTCTGGCAGCCAAGGAACAGATCGCCCAGCGCAACCCGGACGCGGCCATCGCCCTGCTGGAAGCGGCGCTGGCCATCGTGCCCGAATATACGGACGCGCTGGTGCTGCTGCATGGCCAGTATGTGCGCGCGGGAAGAATCGATGCCGCCGTCAAGGTGGCCATCCAGGCCATCATCTCGCCGCCGTCCTTTGGCGGCCCGCCCCTGAAAGCCTTGCAATGGCTGCGCGCGCAGCCGGTGCCGGACGAGGAAATTGACCCCATCTGGCGCGCCTGCGGGCAATTGTCGTTCCACTTTGGCGGCAGCAAGGACAATGCCGATTACCCCGTGCTAATGGCCGCCATCGCCACCTACCTGGCGCAAGACAACCATGTTGGCGCCTCGACCCTGATGCAAACGTATGCCGAATTGATGAGCGCAGAAACCGTGTCCTTCCAGGAACGCTACGGCTTCGATGCCACTGCTTTCATCGGGCGGCAAATCGCCGTCAGCGCAATGCTGCCCCAGGGCAGCCGCGACCCTGCCACGCTATGGTCCAACGACCTGGCCTAGCTGCTGCCGGAACAGCTTGCGATACGCCGAGGGCGACGTCTGCAGATTCGCCCGGAAATGCTGACGCAGCGACAATGCCGTGCCGAAGCCGGCCTCTTGCGCCACGACATCGATCGAGGCCGCGCTTTTTTCCAGCATGCCTTGCGCATGCGCAAGGCGCTGGTTCAGCAGCCATTGCTTGAACGACGTACCCGTCGCCTGGCGAAAGTGGCGCGTAAAATTGCGCCGGCTCATGGCGGCCCGTTCGGCCAGCGCGTCGATGCTGTGCGCCTGGCCCAGGCTGGCTGTCACGCTGGCCAGCACGTCGGCAAAGCGCCCTTCGCTGCCGGACACAGGCAACGGACGCGCGATGAATTGCGCCTGCCCGCCCTGGCGGTGCGGCGCCACCAGCAGGCGGCGCGCCACCCGGTTCGCCACTTCGGCGCCCGCCAGCTGGCGCAGCAGGTACAGGCAGCAATCGAGGCCGGCCGCCACGCCGGCCGACGTGAGTACTCCGCCATCGTCCACGTACAGCACTTCGCGGTCCACCCTGACCTTGGGATAGCGGGCCGCCAGCCTCTCCGCCATGCCCCAGTGCGTGGCTGCGCTCTTGCCATCCAACAAGCCCGCCTGTGCCAGGGGAAATGCGCCCAGGCACAGCCCCACCATGCGCGCCCCGCGCCGGCTGGCCGCCTGCAGCGCAGCGACCAGGGCAGCCGCCGCAGCGCGACAATCGTCGTGCCAGGCCGGCATGATGACGATATCGGCCCCGTCCAATCCTTCCAGGCCGAACTCGGGCGTGATGCCGAAGCCGGCCGCCGTGCGCAAGGGCGCGGGGTCGGCGGCGCAGACGCGCACGTGGAAAGGCGGCAGATCGGCCTCGTCCGTCTGGGCGCCAAACACGAGGCAAGGCACGGACAAGTGAAATGGCGTCATGCCGTCGAAGGCGATCACGGCAATTATCAGGGTGGTGGCAGGAATAGCAGGCATGGCCCGATTTTATCGCATACAGGCCTTCGGGCCACTTTTTATTTGCAACGCGCGGCTTGACAATGGCTGTATCGGGGAAGTCCTTCCTCTTTCAACCATTCAGGAGTCACGCATGTCCAACACTACCGCACCACGCCGCGCCCTGCTCGTCATCGATGTACAAAATGAATACTTTACGGGCGACATGCCCATCGAATATCCGTCCGTCGACATCTCGCTGCCGAATATCGTCACCGCCATGGCTGCCGCCCGCGCCGCCGGCGTGCCCGTGATCGTCGTCCAGCACGATGCGCCGGAAGCCTCGCCCATCTTCGCCAAGGGCAGCGACGGCTGGCAGCTGCATCCGCAAGTGGCAGCGTTTGCCGCCGACCACCGCATCAACAAGAGCATGGGCAGCGCCTTTGCGGACACGGATCTGCGCGCCTGGCTGGATAGCCACGGCATCGACACCCTGACGGTGATCGGCTACATGACGCACAACTGCGACGCGGCCACCATCTACCACGCCGCGCACGACGGCTTGCAAGTCGAGTTCCTGCAAGACGCCACCGGCACCCTGCCCTACGCCAACGCGGGCGGCACGGCCAGCGCCGAGGAAATCCACCGCGTGTTCAGCGCCGTCTTCCATTCGAATTTCGCCGCCGTCGCCAGCACGCAGGACTGGCTCGATGCCGTGCGCGAGGGCAAGCCGCTGGAAATAGACAATATTTATCTGTCGAACCAGCGCGCGCGCAAGGCGCAGGCGAACTGACGCCGGCGGGAATGGACGGGTATCATGCATCCATTCCCAACTTGATGATGCACGATGCGAAAAATAACACTGGTCGGTTCAAGCGCTGTTGGCGTGTTCCTGCTGGCCACCGCCGCCCTGGTGCTGGCGGGACTCAACGACAAACCGGCTCCCGCCGACGTGATCGTCGTGCCCGGCAATACGATCCTGCCTGACGGCACGCCCAGCCCCCGCCTGCAGGCGCGGCTCGACGCGGCGCTGAAACAGTTTCAGGAGCGCAGGGCGCCGCGCATCCTCGTCAGCGGGGCGACGGGCAAGGAAGGTTTTGACGAGGCCGCGTCCATGGCCCGCTACCTGCAGTCGCGCGGCGTGCCCGCCAGCGCCATCCTTGAGGATAATCAAGGCTGGACCACGGACGCCACGGCCCGCAACGCGGCACTTCTCATGCACCAGCACGGCTGGAAGACAGCCATGGTCGCCACGCAATATTTTCATGTACCGCGCTTCCGCCTGGCTTTGGAGCGGGCCGGCATCACCGTCAGCGGCCAGGTGCACGCGCCCTACTTCGAGCTGCGCGACCTGTACTCGGTACCGCGCGAAACGGTAGGTTACGCCGTGTATTTCATACGCCATTGATACCAGTTCACTCGCTCCAGTCGCGCGAGCGCTCCACGGCCCGCTGCCACTTGTGCAGCCGCGTCAAGCGTTCATCGGCCGCCATGGCCGGCTCGAAGCGGCGTCCCACCTGCCATTGGGCGGCGATTTCTTCCTGCGATTTCCAGAATCCCACGGCCAGACCCGCCAGGTAGGCGGCGCCCAGGGCTGTCGTTTCCGTCACCACGGGGCGCACCACGGGCACATTCAAGATGTCTGCCTGGAACTGCATCAGCATGTCGTTGCGGGCCGCGCCGCCGTCGACGCGTAGTTCGGATAACGCGATGCCCGCGTCGTCCTGCATGGCCGACAACACATCGACGTTCTGATACGCCACGCCTTCCAGTGCCGCGCGCGCGATATGCGCCTTGCCCGTGCCGCGCGTGATGCCGATCAGGGTGCCCCGTGCATACGGGTCCCAGTACGGCGCGCCCAGACCCGCGAACGCGGGCACGAAGACGAGGCCGCCCGAATCGGGCACGCTGGTGGCCAGCGCTTCCACTTCGGACGAGTCGCGGATGATGCCGATGCCGTCGCGCATCCATTGCACGGCCGCGCCCGCGATAAAGGCGCTGCCTTCGAGCAAATAGTCGGTTTGATTTGCATCAGGACCCAGGCTCCAGCCCACCGTCGTCAACAGCCGGTTTTTCGAGGGCAATGGGCGCTTGCCCACGTTCATCAGCATGAAGCAGCCCGTGCCGTAGGTATTCTTGGCCATGCCCGGCTTCAGGCATGCCTGGCCGAACGTGGCCGCCTGCTGGTCGCCCGCGATGCCGGCGATCGGCACGGAGACGCCCAGCAGGTCAGCGTGCGTGTGCGTGGCCACGCCGCTCGATGGCACGACGTCGGGCAGCAGGGAGGCGGGAATATCCAGCAGCGCCAGCAGATCCGTGTCCCATTGCAGGGTGTGGATATTGAACAGCATGGTGCGCGCCGCGTTGCTCGTGTCCGTCAAGTGGGCGCCGCTCATCTTGTAGATCAGCCAGCTGTCGACGGTGCCGAAGGCCAGCTCGCTCCGCTCGGCGCGCGCGCGGGCGCCGGGAACATTGTCGAGCAGCCATTTCAATTTGGTGGCGGAAAAATAGGCGTCCAGCACGAGGCCCGTCTTTTGCTGGATCAAGTCCGCCTTGCCCTGCTCGACCAGTTGCTCGCAATAAGCCGCGTTTCTGCGGTCTTGCCAGACGATGGCGTTAGCGACGGGTTTGCCCGTGGCACGGTCCCACAGGACCGTCGTTTCGCGCTGGTTGGTCACGCCGATAGCGGCCACGTCGGATGCGGCCACGCCGCTGTCGCGCAGCACCTGCTGCAGCACGCCCTCTTGCGAGGCCCAGATTTCGTTCGCGTCATGCTCGACCCAGCCCGGCTGGGGGAAAATCTGGCGGAATTCGCGCTGCGCGCTGGCGTGCGGCCGCCCCGCATGGTCGAACAGGATGGCGCGCGAACTGGTGGTGCCCTGATCTAAAGCAAGTATGTATTTGGTCATGGTCTGGTAATGCAAGCATCGGGTAAAAACAGGCACGGAACCATCAAGCTCCGTGCCTCGGGACAGCGGCGGCAGTTTACCTTACCTTGCCTTCTTTCCAAGCCTGCAATAATTTATCGTAGGCAATCGTTTCACCCTTCGGTTTTTCATTCGCCAGCTTTTTCCATGGGGCGTGCTGGTCCGACAGATACTGGTTCGGATCAACCTTGGGATTGAGCTTGGGTGCGCACGCCTTCATGCCGGCCCGCTGCAAGCGCGCCATGACCTGGTCCATTTCCTCGGCCAGGTTATCCATGGCGGCCTGCGGCGTTTTTTCCGCCGTAATCGCCGTGGCCACGTTTTTCCACCACAGCTGCGCCAGCTTCGGATAGTCGGGCACGTTGTTGCCGGTCGGCGTCCACGCCACGCGGGCGGGGCTGCGGTAGAACTCGATCAAGCCGCCGTATTCGTTCGCGTGTTTCGTGAAGTAATCATGGCGGATGTCCGAATCGCGGATAAACGTCAGGCCCACGATCGATTTCTTCAGCGACACGGTTTTCGACGTGACGAATTGCGCGTACAGCCAGGCGGCGGCCTTGCGGTCGTCCGGCGTGGACTTGAACAGGAACCAGGAACCGACGTCCTGGTAGCCGTTCTGCATGCCCTCTTTCCAGTACGGGCCGTGCGGCGACGGCGCCATGCGCCATTTCGGCGTGCCGTCCTTGTTGACCACTGGCAAGCCCGGTTTCGTCATGCCGGCCGTAAATGCCGTGTACCAGAAGATTTGCTGGGCAATTTCACCCTGCGCCGGCACGGGGCCCGATTCCGAGAAATTCATGCCGTTCGCCTGCGGCGGCGCGTATTTCTTCATCCAGTCGATGTATTTCGTCAGCGCAAACACGGCCGCCGGCGAATTGGTGGCGCCGCCGCGCGACATCGAGGCGCCCACGGGCGTGCACTTGTCGGCCGCCACCTTGATGCCCCATTCGTCGACAGGCATGCCGTTTGGAATGCCCTTGTCGGCCGCGCCAGCCATCGACAGCCACGCATCCGTGAAGCGCCAGCCCAAGGATGGATCTTTCTTGCCGTAATCCATGTGGCCATAGACTTTCTTGCCGTCCAGCTCCTTCACGTCATTGGTAAAAAAGTCGGCGATGTCTTCATAGGCGGACCAGTTCTGCGGCACGCCCAGCTCGTAGCCATACTTGGCCTTGAACTTGGCTTGCAAATCCTTGCGCGCGAACCAGTCGGCGCGGAACCAGTACAGGTTGGCGAATTGCTGGTCGGGCAGCTGGTACACCTTGCCATCGGGCGCCGTGGTAAAGCTGATGCCGATGAAATCCTTCAGGTCCAGGCCGGGATTGGTGAATTCCTTGCCCTTGGCGGCCATGTAGTCGGACAGCGGCTCGACGGCGCCATAGCGGTAATGCGTGCCGATCAAATCGGAATCGGAAATCCAGCCGTCATAGATGCTCTTGCCGGACTGCATCGAGGTCTGCAGCTTTTCCACCACGTCGCCTTCCTGGATGATGTCGTGGCGCACCTTGATGCCCGTGATTTCCTCGAAGGCCTTGGCCAGCGTCTTCGATTCGTAGACGTGGGTGTCGATGGTTTCCGAGACCACGGAAATTTCCTTGATGCCCTTGGCTTTCAGCTTGGCCGCCGCATCGATGAACCACTTCATTTCAGCAAGCTGTTGCTGCTTGCTCAGGCTGGATGGCTGGAATTCCTTGTCGATCCAGGTTTGCGCCTGCTTGGCGTCGGCCAGGGCCGCATTCGACACGAGCATGGCCGCAGCCGCGAAGACCGTGAACTTCAATTTCATCGTGAATCTCCTTTTTAGTTGTCATCTGGCCTGCGATAGCGGGCCAGTGTTCTCATCTACGACTTATCCCCAACGCATTACCACTAACAACACTACAAAACTGATGCCGGCACCAATCGCCTGCTGCATTTCCGTGAACCCCGCCCACGCCAGATTCACATACGCGGCCGTCAGCAAGCCGATGAACAGGCGGTCGCCGCGCGTAGTCGGCATGGGCAGGAAGCCCTTGCGCTCAATGCTGGGCGAACGGATTTGCCACACCGTCATGCCGGCCAGCATCAAGCCGATGCAAATGAAGAAGATGGCCACTTCCGGCGTCCAGGCCATCCAGCCGAACAGGCTGGCTGTGCTATCGGTATTTTCCATGTCACACCCTCCCCATCGCGAAACCTTTGGCAATGTAATGCCGCACGAACCAGATCACCAGCGCACCGGGCACAATGGTCAGCACCCCGGCTGCCGCCAGCACGCCCCAGTCCATGCCGGCCGCCGACACCGTGCGCGTCATGGTGGCGGCAATCGGCTTGGCATTGACGGAAGTCAAGGTGCGCGCCAATAACAGTTCCACCCAGCTGAACATGAAGCAGAAAAACGCCGTCACGCCCACGCCCGACTTGATCATCGGCAAGAAAATGCGGATGAAGAAGCGGGGGAAACTGTAGCCGTCGATATACGCCGTCTCGTCGATTTCCTTCGGCACGCCGGACATGAAGCCTTCCAGTATCCACACGGCCAGCGGCACGTTGAAGACCATGTGCGCCAGCGCCACGGCCAGGTGCGTATCCATCAGACCAACGGTGGAATACAGCTGGAAGAACGGCACGAGGAAGACGGCGGGCGGCGTCATGCGGTTGGTCAAGAGCCAGAAGAACAGGTGTTTATCGCCGACAAAGTTGTACCGCGAGAAAGCATACGCGGCCGGCAAGGCGACCGTGACCGACATGACCATATTCAAGGCCACGTAAATCATGGAATTGATGTAGCCGCTGTACCAGGACCGGTCGGTAAAAATCGTGTGATAGTTGGCGAACGTCAATTGCTGGGGCCACAGGCTCAGCACGCCCACGATTTCCTCGTTGGTCTTGAGCGACATGTTGAGCATCCAGTAGATGGGCAACAGCGAGCCCAGCAGGAAGACGACGAGGATGGCGCTGCTCATTTTCTTGTGCATCATTTCTGGTCTCCCGTGCCGACGCGCTGCATCCACGTGTACAGCACAAAGCAGAACAGCAGGATGATGAGGAAATAGATCAGGGAAAACGCGGACGCCGGCCCCAGGTCGAACTGGCCCACGGCCTTTTGCGTCAGGTATTGCGACAGGAACGTGGTGGCATTGCCCGGCCCGCCGCCCGTCAGCACGAACGGTTCCGTGTAGATCATGAAACTGTCCATGAAGCGCAGCAACACCGCGATCATCAGCACATTGCGCAGTTTTGGCAGCTGGATGTAGCGGAACACGGCCAGGCGCGAGGCGCCGTCGATGCGGGCCGCCTGGTAATACGCGTCGGGAATGGCGCGCAAGCCCGCATAGCACAGCAGCACAACCAGGGGCGTCCAGTGCCAGATATCCATCACCATCACCGTCAGCCACGCATCGAGCGAATTGCCGTTGTAATTGTAGTCAAAGCCCAGCTGGTTCAAGGTGTAGCCCATCAGGCCGATGTCGCCGCGGCCAAAGATTTGCCAGATGGTGCCCACGACGTTCCAGGGAATCAAGAGGGGCAGCGCGATCAGCACCAAGGCGAGGGACGCCTTCCAGCCATCGGCCGGCATGCACAGAGCAATCAAAATGCCCAGCGGAATCTGGATCGCCAGCACGGAACCGGAAAACAGCAACTGGCGCAGCAAGGCGCTGTGCAAGTCGCCGTCCAGCATGACCATGCGGAACCACTCGGTACCCACGAACACCTTTTGCGTGGGGCTCAGAATATCCTGCACGGAATAGTTCACCACCGTCATCAGGGGCAGGATGGCGGAAAAGGCCACGCACAGCAGCACGGGCAGGATCAATAGCCAGGCGCGGCGGTTGTTATCGGTTTTACCGTTATGTATCATCAGGCCACCCGCTTATCGTTGACATAGAACAAGGTGCGTTGCGGCGGAAAGCGCAGCCGCACGGCATCTCCCGCGACGGCATCGACGGCGCGCAGCTTGGCCGCCACCGTCGCGCCACCCAGCTGGAATTCCGCCAGGTAATGCGTGCCCATGTTGCGCACGGCCGTGACCGTGGCGTCCAGGCAATGGTCGCCATGGTCGCCACCCTCGCCCGCCCGCACGCATTCGACGAATTCCGGCCGCACGCCCACCGTGATTTTCCCTTGCGCGCCAGACAGCGCCGCGCGGGCGGCAGCGGACACGGCGAGCAGCTGCCCCGCCAGACGCACGCCGCCATCGTCCAGGGTGCAATCGAGCAAGTTCATGCCCGGATTGCCGATGAAATAGCCGACAAAGGTGTGTTCCGGTTCCTCGAACAGCGCTTGCGCACTACCCGTCTGCACCACTTCGCCTTGGGTCATGACGACCACCTGGTCGGCAAAGGTCAGCGCTTCCACCTGGTCGTGCGTGACGTAGATCAAGGACAATTTCAGTTCGTGGTGGATTTCCTTCAATTTTCTGCGTAGCAACCATTTCAAATGCGGGTCGATCACCGTCAGCGGTTCGTCGAACAGCACGGCCGCCACGTCCGGGCGCACGAGGCCGCGGCCCAGCGAAATCTTTTGCTTGGCGTCCACGGACAAACCGCTGGCGCGCAGTTTCAGGTCGCCCGTCAATTCCAGCATCTGCGCCACCTGCTGCACGCGCTTTTTCACCTCGATCTCTTTCCAGCCGCGATTGCGCAGCGGAAACGCCAGATTGTCATGCACGGTCATGGTGTCGTAAATGACGGGAAACTGGAACACTTGCGCGATATTGCGTGCTTCCGTGGGCAGCTGCGTCACATCCTTGCCGTCGAACAGCACCTTGCCATGCGACGGTTTCACCAGGCCGGAGATAATGTTGAGCAAGGTCGTCTTGCCGCAGCCGGACGGCCCCAGCAAGGCATACGCGCCGCCGTCATGCCACTCCATGCTCATGGGCCGCAGCGCATAGTCGCTTGGCGCCGTGGGATTCGGTTTGTAGGCGTGGGCCAGGTCGACCAGTTCGATGCGCGCCATGTCACACCCCTCCTTGCGCAGGAGCAAACAGCAGCCCGCCGTCTTGCGCGAAGATCAGCAAGGCGTGCGGCTGGCAATACACGGTGCAGGCGCTGCCGATTTCCAGGTTGTGCACGCCACCGAGCTGCGCCACCAGCGCCAGGTCGCCACGGCGCGCATGCACATAGGTTTCCGAACCGCTGATTTCCGCCAGGTCCACCTGTGCCGCGATGGGCACGTCGCCATCGGACTGCGGCGACAGATGCAGGCTGTGTGCGCGCACGCCGAGGATCACCTCCGTGCTGTCGCCCAGGCGGGCGCGCTGCGCGCCGCTCAGGTGTATCGACAGGCCGTCGGCCGCCTGCGCCACACCGTGCGCATCCACGCGCGCGGGGATCAGGTTGATGGGCGGGTCGCTGAAGGTGCGCGCCACGTCGATGGAGTTGGGGGCGTTGAAGACGTCCAGGGTCGGCCCCTGCTGCAGCAATCGTCCCTCGTGCAGCACGGCCACGTGGCCGCCCAGCTGCAGCGCTTCCAGCGGTTCCGTGGTCGCATACACGACCGTCGTGCTGCCGCTGGAAAACAGTTCCGTCAATTCGCGGCGCAATTCCTCGCGCAGCTTATAGTCGAGGTTCACCAAAGGTTCGTCGAGCAGCAGCAGGGACGCATCCTTGATCAGCGCGCGCCCCAGCGCCGTGCGCTGCTGCTGTCCGCCGGACAATTCTCCGGGAGTGCGCTGCAGGTAGGGCGTGATGTGCAGGCGCTCGGCCAGCGCCAGCACCTTGGTGCGTATCTGTTCCTCGGGTTCCTTGCGCAAGCGCAAGGGCGAAGCGATATTGTCGTAGACGGTGAAGGCCGGATAGTTGATGAATTGCTGGTACACCATGGCCAGGTTGCGTTTGCTGACGGGCACGCCCGTCACATCGACGCCATCGGCCGTCACCGTGCCCCCGCTGGGCTTGTCCAGGCCCGCCATCACGCGCATCAGGGTCGTCTTGCCGGCACGCGTGGTGCCCAGCAAGACGTTGATGGCGCCCGGCACCAGTGCCAGCGACATCGGATATAAAAAGTCGTCAGCCCCCTGCTTCCTGCTGATCTTGTCCAGTACCAGTTGCACGCGCTTCTCCTCCAGTGATGGTTTCTTATTCTTCGCCGCACCCTCTGCGGGGCGCGGTCGCCAACGTTTTGTGCTTACAGCAATGGGTACTGCTTACGGCAAAGGGTGCTGCAACAGCCAGGCGTCGAGCGTGCCCGCCGTCTCGCGCGGCAGGTGCAGGCCCAGCTTGGAGCGCCGCCACAGGATGTCGGCCGCGCTGACGGCCCATTCATGGCGCCGCACATAATCGACTTCCGCCGCGTACAGGCCGGCGGCGATTTCCTCGCCCATGGCCGCCACCTCCGTCCGCCCGGCGAGCAGCACGTGGATGCGCGTGCCGTAGGCGCGTGCATAGCGCGCCACCAGCGCTGCCGGCAGCCACGCATATTCGCGCTGCAAGCCTTGCACGAACTGGCCGAACTCGCGCACGGAGCGGTTCTGCGGCGTGCTGCCGTACACATCGCCGCCGGGCAGGCAGGCGCTGGCGGTCCAGGCCGGCAGCGTATTGCCCAGCAAGGGCGCCAGCATGTCCATCGCTTCCTCGGCCAGCTTGCGAAACGTGGTAATCTTGCCGCCGAAAACACTGAGCAGCGGCGCACCTTCCTGGTCCAGTTCGAAGCGGTAATCGCGCGTGACGGCCTTGGCGTCGGCCGCCGCGTCTTCCACCAGCGGACGCACGCCCGCATACGTCCACACCACGTCGGCCGGCAAGATTGGCTTGCTGAAATAGTAACTGGAAAGCTCGCACAAGTAACGAATTTCCTCGTCGTCGATTTCCACCTTGCCACGGTCGCCTTGGTAGTCGAGGTCGGTGGTGCCGATCAGGGTGAAATCATGCTCATACGGAATGGCAAACACGATGCGCCCGTCCGGATGCTGGAAGATGTAGGCGTGATCATGCGCGAACAGGCGCTTGACGACGATATGGCTGCCCTTGATCAGGCGCAAATGGCGGCCCTGTCCACCGGGCGCCGCCTGCTGCAGAAACTCGGCCGTCCACGGCCCGGCCGCATTGACGACGCTGCGCGCCCGCACGGTCGTCTGCCTGCCGTTGGCGTGCTGCAAGGTCGCCAGCCAAGCGTCACCTTCGCGCGCCAGCATCGTGCAGCGCGTCTGCGTCAGCACGTGTGCGCCCTTGTCCGCCGCGTCGATGGCGTTGAGCACCACCAGGCGCGCATCGTCGACCCAGCCGTCGGAATACACGAAGCCGCGCTTGAACTCGGGTTTTAACGGTTGTCCGGCCGCGTGGCGGGTCAGGTCGATGCCGCTGGAGGCCGGCAGGATTTCCCGCTTCGCCAGCATGTCATAGAGAAACAGGCCGGCGCGTATCAGCCAGGCCGGGCGCTGGCCCTTGGCGTGCGGCATGACGAAGCGCAGCGGCCACATGATGTGCGGCGCCGAGCGCAGCAGCACTTCGCGCTCGATCAGCGCCTTGCGCACGAGGCCGAATTCATAGTATTCGAGGTAGCGCAGGCCGCCGTGTATCAGCTTGGTGGAGGCCGACGAGGTATGCGCGGCAAGGTCATCCTTTTCGCACAGCAGCACGGACAGGCCCCGGCCCGCCGCGTCGCGCGCGATGCCGGCGCCATTGATGCCGCCACCGACCACCAGCACATCGCATGCCATCGCTGTCTCCACACCTTGCTGTGCTGCGGCCATCGGGACTCCGTGTCTGTCGGGGGAAAGGCTGGCGAGGAAAGACTAGGCATCGCCGGCGACTGTCGTTAAGATCAATACAGATGTAATTCGAATGCAATATGGATAAGATACGCCAGATTGCGAATCGATAGCAACATATTTTTATCACTATTTGTTCGTTTTTGTTCGTTTGTGATTTTTAAAGAGACAAGCCCATGATTTTGAATCCCCGCCAGCGCCGCCTGCTCGAAGTGGTGCGCCAGAAGGTCACCATGTCCGTCGAAGAGCTGGCCCAGCAGCTGGACGTGACGCCGCAAACCGTGCGCCGCGATGTCAAGCAGATGGAAGAAGCGCGCCTGCTGGCCCGCTACCACGGCGGCGTCGGCTTGCCTTCGTCCGTGGAAAACATCGATTACAGCCAGCGGCAAGTGTTCAACAGCGACGCCAAGCGGCGCATCGCCGCCGCCGTCGCCGCGCAAGTGCCGCACGGCTGTTCACTGCTGATCAATATCGGCACGACGACCGAGGAAGTGGCGCGCGCGCTGGGCCGGCACACGGGCTTGCACGTAGTGACGAACAACCTGAACGTGGCCGCCATCCTGGCCGACAACGCCGCCTGCGAAGTCATCGTGGCCGGCGGCGTGGTGCGCGGGCGCGACCGCGGCATCGTCGGCGAAGCCACCATCGACTTCATCCGCCAGTTCAAGGTCGACATCGGCATCATCGGCATTTCCAGCATCGACGAAGACGGCAGCCTGCGCGACTTCGATGCGCGCGAAGTGAAGGTGGCGCAAGCCATCATCGAGCAGTCGCGCGAAGTGTGGCTGGTGGCCGACCAGCATAAATTCGGCCGCAAGGCGCTGGTGCGGCTGGCCGACCTGGCGCAAGTCGACATCTTGTTTACGGATGCGCCGCCGCCGCCCCGCTTTGCCGAAGTATTGCGCGAAGCGGGCGTGAAGGTGGTGCTGGGCTGAGCGGGCCACATTTCTGCAAGAAAACCTCGCACTGTCGCGCGGGCAATACGTCATGTGTGGGCAAGCACACAGAAATGATATGAAATATTTATCAATTCGGCAAAAATGATGTTACCATTGATGCAACAAGAGTTATTTTTTTAATCTTCCTCTCCGGCAATACGATTATTGGCTTGTTATTGCTTTTTATCTATTCAGAGCAAGAAAAAAGGAAAAACTCTTTGCCGGCAAGTGATTTCCTGTGAAAACAGTGTTAAAACTACCTCAAGCACGATGATTGTTCCCAAACAAACCACTCGACAGCAAGCGTGAAGGCCTTAACCATGCCGGCAACGCCGCCCAGTGAAGGAAAAGAAATGAGCCATAATTTTGAAACGGCCGCCATGCCGCAAGCCGCCCACCCCAACAGCCTCCCCGTCAGCGAGCTGGAAGCCCACCTCGGTTACTGGCTGCGATTCGTTTCCAACCACGTTTCCCACAGCTTCCAGAAAAAAGCCGAAGCCAATGGCGTGACGGTGTCCGAATGGGTGGTGCTGCGCGAAATGTTCCGCCTGGGCTGCACCTCGCCCACGGTGCTGGCGCAAGTGTCCGGCATGAGCAAGGGCGCCGTCTCGAAATTGATCGACCGCCTGGAAAGCAAGGGCATGGTCAGCAAGTCGATCCTGCTGGCCGACCGCCGCCAGCATTCGATCGAGCTGACCACGGAAGGCGAAGCGCTGGTGCCCGTGCTGGCCGGGATGGCAGACCAGAACGATGAGGAATTCTTCGGCAAGCTGCCGCGCCAGCTGCGCGACGACCTGCTCGAAGCAATGAAGGAAGTGGCGCGCACGCATCAGCTCAAGAGCGCGCCCCTGAATTAACTGCGCCACCGTGCGCCACAGGCGAGCCCGGGCCCCGTGACCGGCCCCGCTTGCCTGTGCAATAATAGGGCTTGCCGCTCACTCGCACAGCCCATACCGATGTAGTTTCCCTCGTCCAGCCTGTCACACTCCGTTCCCGGCGCCGCCTTCGGCCAGCGCCCGTATCCCTGCGCGCACGCGCTGCGCCGCATTTGTCATTGGAAGTCCATGTCCACACTCAGCCCGGCCGACATCAAGGTCAATGTCCTGAGCGGCGCCACTGTCGCCCTCGCCCTCGTACCGGAAGCGATCGCTTTCGCCCTGCTGGCCCATGTCAGTGCCCTCACCGGCCTGTATGCGGCCTTTTTCATGTGCCTGATCACGGCCGCGCTGGGCGGCAGACCCGGCATGATTTCCGGCGCCACCGGCGCGCTGGCCGTGGTGATGGTCAGTCTCGTCGTCAGCCATGGCGCCGAATACCTTTTTGCCACCGTCGTGCTGATGGGGCTGCTACAAATACTGTTTGCGGCCTGCCGCCTTGGCAAGCTGATACGCATGGTGCCCCACCCCGTCATGCTGGGCTTCGTCAACGGCCTGGCCATCGTCGTCTTCATGGCACAGTTCGGCCACTTCAAGACGCTGGACGCCAGCGGCGCGCTCAGCTGGCTCAGCGGCGCACCCCTCTACCTGATGCTGGGCCTGGTGGCCGTGACCATGCTGGTCATCTATCTGCTGCCGCGCCTGACCACCGTCATCCCGTCCTCGCTGGCAGCCATCCTGCTGGTGGCCGGCCTGGTCTGGGCCTGTGGATTGAAAACGAAGACCGTGGGCGACATGGGATCGATCGCGGGCGGCCTGCCGCGCTTTCACCTCCCACAAGTGCCGCTGACGCTGGAGACGCTGACCATCATCGGCCCGTATGCGCTGATCCTCGCCACCATCGGTTTGCTGGAGACACTGCTGACCCTCAACCTGATCGACAGCATCACCGACACGCGCGGCAAGCCGAACCGCGAAAGCCTGGCGCAAGGACTCGCCAACATCGTCAGCGGCTTCTTCGCCTCGATGGGCGGCTGCGCCATGATAGGCCAGAGCATGATCAACATCGGCAACGGCGCCCGTTCGCGCCTGTCGGGCATCGTGGCCGGCGTACTGCTGCTGGGCTTTATCCTGTTCCTGTCGCCATGGATAGAGAAAATTCCGCTGGCCGCGCTGGTGGGCCTGATGTTTGTCGTCTGCGCCAAGACCTTCGCCTGGGGCAGCCTGCAAACCCTGCGCAAGATCCCCCGCGCCGACGCCATCACCGTGGTCGGCGTGACCGTCATCACCGTGCTGACGGACCTGGCGGTGGCCGTGCTGGCCGGCGTGGTGTTTGCCGCCCTCGTCTTCGCGTGGCAGCATGCCAGGCAGATCGCCGTGCGCACCGGCACCGATGAACGTGGCTGGAAGGTGTATCTGCTGGAAGGCTCGCTGTTCTTCGCCTCGACGGCCAGTTTCACGGCCCTGTTCACGCCAAGAGAAGATCCGCAGCACGTGGTGATCGATTTCGCGGGAGCGCGCGTGGTCGACCATTCCGCCATCGAGGCGATCGACGCGCTGGCGCAGCGCTACCAGCAGGCGGGCAAGACGCTGCACCTGCGCCACCTGAGCCCCGACTGCCTGGCGATCCTGGGCAAGGCACGCCCCATGGTGGAAGTCAACGACCGGGAAGACCCACACTACCGCGTAGCCGACAACCGCCTCGATTAAGCGCCACGCCGGCAAGCGTGGGGCCTAGCCACGGGCGCTTCGGCTATGATGTTGGCCTGACTGTTTACCAGGAACATGCATGGCACTGCACATCGAAACTCCCTTGCTCAACTCGCGCGCCCTGAGCCTGCACAGCGAACGCGCCATCTGGCTCAAGCTCGAAGCCTTGCAGCCGCCCGGCTCCTTCAAGATCCGCGGCATCGGCCTCGCCTGCGAAGAATACGCGCGGCGCGGCGCCAGCCGTTTCATCTCGTCTTCCGGCGGCAATGCCGGCATCGCCGTCGCCTATGCGGGCCGCCAGCTGGGCATTCCCGTCATCGTCGTCGTGCCGGAAACCACCAGCGAACGGGCCAAGGCCCTGATCGCGCAGGAAGGCGCCGAAGTCATCGTGCACGGCGCAGCGTGGCAGGAAGCGAACGCGCTGGCGCAGTCCATGCTCACGCCGCAAGACGCCTTTTTGCACCCGTTCGACGACCCGCTGCTGTGGCAGGGCCACGCCGGCATGATCGATGAAGTGGCGCGCGCGGGCCTGAAACCGGACGCCGTGGTGCTGTCGGTGGGTGGCGGCGGCCTGCTGGCCGGCGTGGCCGAAGGCTTGCAACGCAATGGCTGGGATGACGTGGCGCTGGTGGCCGTGGAAACGCAAGGCGCGGCCTCGCTGGCGGCCGCAGTGGCCGCGCGCGAGCACGTGGCCCTGCCAGCCGTGAGCAGCATCGCCACCTCACTGGCCGCGCGCCAGGTCTGCGCGCAGGCGTTTGCCATCAGCCAGACGCGCCTGCTGCACAGCGTGGTAGTGTCGGACCGGGCCGCCGTCGTCGCCTGCCAGCGCTTTATCACCGACCAGCGCCTGGTGGTGGAGCCGGCCTGCGGCGCGGCGCTGGCGGCCGTCTACGGCAAGGTGCCGGAACTGGCGTCCTACCGCAAGGTGCTCGTCATCGTCTGCGGCGGCGTGACCGCCACCACGCAGCAGCTCGACCACTGGAGCACCACCCTGTCGTAGCTAAGGCGCCGCCTCGAGCAGCGCCACGCCGTCGCGGCCCTGCCCCTTGGCGGCATACAGGGCCTGGTCGGCCAGGTCCAGCAACTGCGCCGGCGTCAGCGCGCCTTCACGGAAGATGGCGATGCCGATGCTGGTCGTCACCGGCAGCGGGCCGCTGGCCAGGTCGAAGGGCTGGCGGATGGCATCGATGATCTTGGCGCCGATCTGGCGCACTTCGGCCGCGCTGTTCACGCCTTCCAGAATAATCACGAATTCATCGCCGGCCAGGCGCGCCACCAGATCGCTGGCGCGCACGCTGCGCACCATGCGTGCGGCGAATTCCTTCAGCACCTCGTCGCCCGCCTTGTGTCCCAGGCTGTCGTTGATGGCCTTGAAACGGTCGATATCGAGATAGGCCAGCGCCATCGGCGCGCGCGCGGTCCGCGTGCGCTGCATGCTTTGCGCCAGCTGCTCGTCGAAGCGGCGCCGGTTGGCGATGCCCGTCAGGGTATCGGTGGCGGCGGCAAACTGCAGCGCCGTGTGCACCGCCCTGGTCTTGGTGATTTCGTGGATCAGGCCATACACGCCTTCCACCGCGCCGCTCTCGCCCACGTCGGGCACGTAGCTGGTCTGGAAGGCGCGCATGCCAGTGTCTCCCTCGCCGCCGAGGGTGAATTCATATTCGACCTCCTCGCCCGCAAAGGCGCGCCGCAGGTAGGCTTCGCGCATTTGATACGCTTCCTCGCCCAGCACCTCGCGGATCGACTGCATCAGGCTTTCCTGCTGCGACCGGCCGAACCATTTCTCGAACGTGGCGTTGATGAACTGGTAGCGGTGCTCGCGGTCGATATAGACGATCACCACGGGCACATGGTCCGTCAGCAGTTTCAAACGCCGCTCGCCGTCGCGCGTCTGCGCCTCGGCGATTTCGCGCTCGGCCACCAGCGAATAAAAGTCGCGGCTCAAGTCGCCGATCTCGTCGCGCCGCTCGATTTGCAGCACATCGATACCCAGGCGATGACGGCGAATCTCATGCACCTGGTGGCGCAAGCGCGCCAAAGGCTGCAACAGGCGCAGCACCACGCGCCAGCCGGCCAGGCCCGCCAGCGCCGCCAGCAGCACGGCGGCCAGCAGGATCTTGCTGCGGATGGCATGCAGCGGCGCGAACGCGTCGCTCATGGGATAGACGGACGCCAGTATCCAGCCCGTCGAGGCGATGCGGTGGTAGGCAAACAGCGCATCGACGCCTTGCGTGGTGGTGCCCGTCAGCCAGCCCTCGAAGCCCTGCATGGCGCGCCGCGTGGGTACGCTGATGGGGCCATGTGCTTCGATATGCTGCATGATGCGCGACTTGTCGGGATGCTCGACGATCACGCCTGTGCTGGTCATGATGTACAGATAGCCGCCCGGACCCGGCTTGAGCGCGCCGAGACGGCCCAGGAAATCGGGCTGGCGCAGGTTCACGCTGGCCGCCAGCACATAGCGCACGCCGCCCTGCGCGTCGAACACGGGCTGCGTCACCACGACGATGGGCATGCCGGAAATGCTGCCGTTGAGCGGTGCGGAAATCACCGAGCGCCGCGTCGCCAGCGTCTGTTCAAAGTAAGGACGACCCTTCACGTTCAGCCCCGCCTGCGGCTTGAAGGGACTCACGCTGGCCAGGACGACGCCGTCGATGCCGACCACACCGGCCGAATAAAACTCCTTGCCCAGCACCGTTTGCGCGGCCAGGAAACGCTGCAGGCTGGCGCCGTCGTGCGCGCCGCCGGCCGCCAGGCTGTCTGCCATCGCGCGCAGCACATTGCGCTTCGCGTCAAGTTCTTCATCGATGAAGACGGCGGCGCTGGACAGCGAGACGTACTGCTGGCGCCCCGTCACGTCGCGCATGCCGCGCTCGGCCACGGCCAGGGTGGCCAGCGCCAGCGACGCGACCGCGCCCAGCACGAGCAGGAAGACGACGACGCTCATGCGCGCCTTCAGACTGGCGGGCAAGTGCCGGCGCAGCCATTTGCGCCAGGTCGTCACGGCCGCAGCTGCAAATGGCGGCACAGACGCTCGACCGACTCTTCCAGCGCCAGGGTGCCCGTATCCAGGGTCAGCGCGGCCGCCAGCGGCGCTTCGTAGGGGGCCGACACGCCCGTGAATTCGGCGATCTGCCCCGCGCGCGCCTTCGCGTACAGGCCCTTGACATCGCGTTCCTCGCACACGGCCAGCGGCGTGCTGACGTGGACTTCGATGAAATGCGCCGTACCGATGATGGCGGCGGCCATGGCCCGGTCGGCGCGGGAGGGGGAGATGAAGGCGGCGATGACGGTCAGGCCTGCCCCGTTCATCAGGCGCGCCACTTCGGCTGTGCGGCGGATATTTTCATGCCGGTCTCCGGGCGTAAAACCCAGGTCGCGGTTCAAGCCATGGCGCAGCTGGTCGCCGTCGAGCACCGTCACGGCGCGGCCCTGCGCCTTGAGCGCCTGCGCCAGCGACAGGGCGATACTGGTCTTGCCGGCGCCGCTCAAGCCCGTCAGCCAGACCGTGTCGTGTTGTCCTGCTGTCATTACACTGCCTCTCTCTTGTAGAGCTGGCAATATAACAAAGCCGCGCGGGAAAGGACAGATTATCAGGCTGCGCTGCGCGCCTCCAGCAGCAATTGTCGTATCTCGGGCACGCAGGAGCCGCAATTGCCGCCGGCCTTGACGCAGGCCGTCACCTGCGCCGTCGTCGTCAGCTTTTGTTCCACGATGGCCGCGCAAATGGTGTTGCGCCCCACGCCAAAGCACGAACACACGGTGGGGCCGGCATCCATGCCCTTGCCGATGGGCTGGCCCAGCAGCACGCCTGCGCGGTCGGCAGCATCGAGCTGCTCGTGCGCGAACAGGCCCGCCAGCCAGCTGCGCGACGGCAGGTCGGGACGGGGCGAAACATACACGCATTGCGCGATGCGCCCCTCGTCCAGGTGCACGGCGCGGTACACGCCGGCGCTGGCGTCCGCATAATCGAGCCAGTCGGCGTTGTCGTCCGTGACGCCGAGCAGCGCGCGCGCCCAGGCGCCCAGGTCTTCGATGCGCTGGCGGCCGGCCAGTTCGTAGCGCAGGAATTGCTCGCCCTGAATGCGCGTCCAGTGCGCCACGCCGTCCAGGTCCAAGGGCGTGCGGCTCAGGACAAACGCATGCCAGTGCACGCGGAACTGCTCGATGCGCACGGGGGTATGCTTGAATTCCGGTTCGCCCGAGACAGGGTCGACGACCGGGTTGACGACGGCGCCCACGCGCGCATCGGACGCATTCGCGTCGCTCCAGTGGATCGGCACGAAGACCTGGCCGCGCGCGATGCCGCCGCCATGCACGACGCGCGCCACCATCGCGCCCCAGGCGCTGGAAATGCGCGCCAGCTCGCCTTCGCGCACGCTGTACAGCAGCGCATCCTGCGGGTGGAGGTCGATGAAGGCTTCGGCGATATGGCCCGACAGCCTGGCCGCCTTGCCCGTGCGCGTCATCGTATGCCACTGGTCGCGCACCCGGCCCGTATTCAGGATGAGTGGATAGTCTTCGTCGGGCATGTTACGCGGCGCGCGCGGCGCCGTGGGAATGAAGCGCGCGCGCCCGTCCGCATGCGCGAAACGGCCGTCGCCGAACAGCCTCGCCTGGCCCTGCGGCCACTGCTGCGGCGCCAGAGCGTCATAGCGCGCCGCATCCAGGCCGGCCAGGTGGCCCAGGTTGAACAGGCGCGCCGTTTCCGCCTCGTTGCGGAAAGCGGACAGGCGCGCATGTTCATCGAAGATGGCCTGCGGCGACGTGAAGTCAAAACCGCCAAAGCCCATGCGCCGCGCCACATCGCACAGCACGTCCCAGTCGGCGCGCGCTGCGCCGGGCGCCGGCAGAAACGCCCGCTGGCGCGAGATGCGCCGCTCGGAATTGGTCACCGTGCCATCCTTTTCGCCCCAGCCCAGGGCCGGCAGCAGCACATCGGCATGCGCGTTCGTGTCCGACCCGGCGCTGATGTCCGACACCACCACCAGCTCGCATTTATCGAGCGCGCGGCGCACCTGGTCGGCGTCTGGCATGCTGACCAGCGGATTGGTGGCGATGATCCACACGGCCTTGACTTTACCCGCCTCGATGGCCTGGAACAGGTCCACCGCCTTCAGGCCAGGCTTGTCGGCGATACGCGGCGAGTCCCAGAAGGTTTGCACGGCCTCGCGATGCGCCGGCTTGTCGAGATCGAGGTGCGCCGCCAGCATATTGGCCAGGCCGCCCACTTCACGCCCGCCCATGGCGTTCGGCTGGCCCGTGAGGGAAAACGGTCCCATGCCGGGCTGGCCGATGCGTCCCGTCGCCAGATGGCAGTTGATGATGCTGTTGACCTTGTCCGTGCCGGAGGACGACTGGTTGACACCCTGCGAAAAAGCAGTTACCACCTTGCGCGTGGCAGCAAATGCCTGGTAAAACGCCAGCAAGGCAAGCGGATCGACCTTGCAGATGGCCGCCACCTGCAAGGGATCGCCGCAGTCCACGTGGGCGGCTGCCAATGTCTCGTCGAGACCCGAACTGTGCTGCGTGACGAAATCGTCGGCGATCACGCCCTCCTTCGCCAGATAGCACAGCAAACCGTTGAACAGCCACACGTCGGTGCCCGGTTTCACGGGCAGGTGCAGGTCGGCCAGCTCACAGGTGGCCGTGCGGCGCGGGTCGATCACCACCAGTTTCATGTGCGGCCGGCTTTCCTTGATACGCGTGATGCGCTGGAACATGATCGGGTGGCACCAGGCCGTGTTCGAGCCCACCAGCACCACCATGTCCGCCAGTTCCAGGTCGTCATAGCAGCCCGGCACGATATCCTCGCCGAACGCGCGCTTGTGGCCCGCCACGGCCGACGACATGCACAGGCGCGAATTGGTGTCGATATTCGCGCTGCCGACATAGCCCTTCATGAATTTGTTGGCGACGTAATAATCTTCCGTCAGCAACTGGCCCGAGACATACAGGGCCACGGCGTCGGGGCCGTGTTCGGCGATGATGGCGCGCAAGCCGCCGGCCACCTGGTCCAGCGCGACATCCCAGGAAGCGCGCCGCAGGACGCCATCGACGCGCACCTGCGGCTGCAGCAGGCGCTTGTCCAAGTCCAGGGTGTCGCCCAGGGCCGAGCCTTTCACGCACAGGCGGCCCTGGTTGGCCGGGTGCGCGGCGTCGCCGGCGATGCGGATGGCGCCGTCGGGCAGGCGCATTGCTTCCACGCCGCAGCCGACGCCGCAATACGGGCAAGTGGTTTTCACGGGCGTGCAGCTAGTCATGAAAGTATCCTGTTGGTCGCTGTCAGGCGGCCTGGGCGCACAGCGCCTGGCCAAACAATAAATGGGCGCGCAGCTTGCTGATGTCGCGGCGCTGCTGGATCAGGTCGAAATACCAGGGACCGTCCTGCACGTCGCCATACAACACGGCGCCGGCCAGGCGGTTGCCCTGCACCACCAGGCGCTTGTAGACGCCGCGGCGCGGATCGCGCAGCACCAGGTCTTCGCTGCCCTCGCCGCCGATGATGTCGCCGGCCGAATACAGGTCGATGCCCGTCACTTTCAATTTGGTGGCGCTGGCTTGCTGCACGTAGCGGCGGTGCCCCGCGCCGGCCAGGTGCGCGCCGCACACGCGCGCCTGCTCCCAGATGGGTGCCACCAGACCGAAAGTGGCGCGCCGGTGCTGCACGCATTCGCCCACGGCGTACACGCGCGGGTCATAGCTTTGCAGGCAGTCGTCGACGACGATGGCCCGTTCGCAGTGCAAGCCGGCCGCTTGCGCCAAGGCGATGTTGGGGCGCACGCCGGCCGTCATCACCACCAGGTCGGCGGGGATCGACGTGCCATCGGCAAAGCGCACGCCCTGCACGCGGTCGGTGCCGAGGATTTCCGCCGTTTGCGCCTGCATCAAAAATCGCAGGCCGCGCGCTTCCAGCGCCGATTTCAGCAGCATCGATGCGGGTGCGTCCAGCTGCTGGTTCATCAGGGCGCCGCTCATGTGTACGACGGTGACGTCCATGCCCTGGCGCTGCAAGCCGTTGGCCGCTTCCAGTCCCAGCAAACCGCCGCCGATGACCACCGCGTGGCGGTGCGTGCGCGCCGCCTGCAGCATGGTGTCGACGTCGCTGATATCGCGAAAACCGATCACGCCTGGCAGCGCATGGCCCGGCACGGGCACGATGAAGGGCGTGGAGCCGGTGGCCAGCAGCAGGCGGTCATAGGCGACCGTGATGCCGGACAGCGCTTGCACGGTGCGCGCCTTGCGGTCGATGCGCACCACGGGGTCGCCCGCGTGCAGGGTGATGCCGTTGTGCGCATACCAGTCGCGCGTGTGCAGCATGATGTCGTCCACCGACTTTTCGCCGGCCAGCACGGGCGACAGCAGGATGCGGTTGTAATTGCCGTGCGGTTCGGCGCCGAATACGGTGATGTCGTACAGGTCCGGCGCGAGTTTCAACAGTTCCTCGACCGTGCGCATGCCGGCCATGCCGTTGCCAACCACGACTAAAGACGGCCGCGCGGCGGTGTTCATATGGCCACCCACACCATGTCGGCAAACACGCGCGCGGGCCAGGCGGCAACCGAGTGTTCAGGCGCTTCGATGCACTCGCCGCTGGCCAGGTCGAAGTGCTGCTTGTAGATGGGCGACGCCACCACGACGCGCTCGCCGATGCTGCCCACGAGGCCGCGCGAGAGCACGGAAGCGCCCGCGTTCGGGTCGACATTATCGATGGCGTACACGCGCGGCGCGGCATCGCCGACGCGGAAGACGGCCACGTGGCGGCCATTCAGCAGCGCGCACACGCCCGTGTCGGGCACGATGTCGGCCAAGGGGCAGATGGCGACCCAGTTGTCGGCGGTGGCGCCGGAAAGTTCATTCATCGCATTCATGGCTCAAGCCTCCACGGCATGGATGGGGATCACGGTGCTGCGGCGTTCCATCTCGGTGGCAGGCCGGATCTGGCCCCGCTCTTCGACGAACACCACGTTTTCATCGTTCTTCTCGCTGTTGACGAAATGGCGGAAGCGCTGGCGCACGGCGGGGTTGGACACGGCTTCCTTCCACTCGCAGGCGTAGGTGTCGACCACGTGCTGCATGTCCGCTTCCAGCTCGTGGGCGATGCCCAGGCGGTCGGCGACGACGACGGCTTTCAGGTAATCGAGGCCCCCTTCCAGGTTGTCACGCCATACGCTGGTGCGCTGCAGGCGGTCGGCCGTGCGCACGTAAAACATCAGGAAGCGGTCGACATAGCGCACCAGGGTGGCTTCATCGAGGTCAGAGGCGATCAGTTCCGCATGGCGCGGCTTCATGCCGCCATTGCCGCACACGTACAAGTTCCAGCCCTTTTCCGTGGCGATCAGGCCGACGTCCTTGCCCTGCGCCTCGGCGCATTCGCGCGTGCAGCCGGAGACGCCGAACTTGATCTTGTGCGGCGTGCGCAAGCCCTTGTAGCGGTTTTCCAGCTGGATCGCAAAGCCCACGCTGTCGGCCACGCCATAGCGGCACCAGGTGGAGCCGACGCACGATTTCACCGTGCGCAGCGACTTGCCGTAAGCGTGGCCCGACTCGAAACCGGCCGCGATCAGTTCTTCCCAGATGGCCGGCAACTGGTCGACTCTTGCGCCGAACAGGTCGACCCGCTGGCCGCCCGTGATTTTTGTGTACAGACCGTATTTTTTCGCCACCATGCCCACGGCGATCAAGCCGTCGGCCGTCACTTCGCCGCCCGGCATGCGGGGCACGACGGAATACGTGCCATCCTTCTGGATATTGCCGAGGAAGTAATCGTTACTGTCCTGCAGGCTGGCGTGTACGGGCGACAGCACGAAATCGTTCCAGCACGAGGCGAGGATATTCGCCGCCACGGGCTTGCACACGTCGCAACCAAGGCCCTGGCCGTGCGCGCCCAGGAGTTCGCCGAAGCTGCGGATTTTGCCCACGCGGACCAGGTGGTGCAATTCCTGGCGCGAGTACGCAAAGTGTTCGCAGACGTGGTTGTTGACGGCCAGGCCCTGCTTCTGCATTTCCGCCTTCATGATCTGCGTCACCAGCGGCACGCAGCCGCCGCACGCGGTGCCCGCTTTCGTACAGCTTTTCAGGGAGCCGATGGTCGTGGCGCCCTCGGCGACGGCCGCGCACAGCGCGCCCTTTGACACGTCGTTGCACGAACAGATTTGCGCCGACTCGGGCAAGGCGTCCACGCCCAGTCCCACCTTTTGCTGGCCATCCGCCTGCGGCAGGATCAGGAACTCGGGGAATTCCGGCAGCTCGATTTTATTGAGCATCATTTGCAGCAAGGTGCCGTATTCGCTGGCGTCGCCCACCATCACGCCGCCCAGCAGGTATTTGCCGCAATCGGAAACGACGATTTTCTTGTAGATCTGCTTGCGCTCGTCCATGAACTGGTAGGAGCGGCTGCCCGGCGCATTGCCGTGCGGGTCGCCCAGGCTGGCCACGTCCACGCCCATCAGTTTGAGCTTGGTGCTCATGTCGGCGCCCTTGAACGAGGCTTCGCCCTCTTCCTGCAACACATGGCGCGCTGCGATGCGGGCCATTTCGTAGCCGGGCGCCACCAGGCCGAAGACCAGGCCGCCCCACAGCGCGCATTCGCCGATCGCATAGATATCGGGATCGGACGTGACGCAGCTGTCGTCGATGGCGATGCCGCCGCGTGGCCCCACCTCCAGGCCACAGGCGCGCGCCAGTTCGTCGCGCGGGCGGATGCCGGCCGAAAAGACGATCATGTCCGCTTCCAGGTGGCTGCCATCGGCAAACTGCATGCGGTGCGTGGCCGCCTCGCCATCGACGATGGCCAGGGTGTTCTTTTGCGTGTGCACGGTCACGCCCAGTTCCTCGATCTTGCGGCGCAGGACGCGCGCACCGCCCTCGTCCACCTGCACGGCCATCAGGCGCGGCGCGAATTCCACCACGTGAGTGTCCAGCTTCAAATCGCGCAAGGCTTTCGCGCATTCAAGGCCCAGCAATCCCCCGCCGATCACCACGCCAGTTGTTGACTTTCCACCCCAGGCCAGCATGGCTTCCAGGTCTTCGATGGTGCGGTAGACGAAGCAGCCATCCCTCTCCTTGCCCGGCAGCGGCGGCACGAACGGCGTCGAGCCTGTGGCGAACACCAGTTTGTCGTAGCTCAAGACTTCGCCCGTGCTGACGGTGACGGTTTTCACCACGCGGTCGATGGACACGGCGCGCGCATTGAGTTTCAACACGACGTTGTCCTTGTCGAAAAAGCCGGGCGCCACCAGGGAAAGGTCCTCGGCAGATTTGCCGCTGAAAAATTCGGACAGGTGCACCCTGTCGTAGGCGGGGCGCGGCTCTTCGCACAAGACCGTCACGGACAGGCGCGTGTTGTTCTCCAGCGCCAGCCGTTCGAGAAATTTATGTCCGACCATGCCATGGCCAAGGACGACGATGTTCAGGGGGTGGTTCATTGCTATCTCCTCAGGCCGCAGCCATGTTCGGCTCGGCCGCTTCGCGGGTAAAGCGCACGGCGATGGCGCACAGGGCCGAGATCACCACCAGCGCGCTGAGGATGATCAGGGTCTGGCGGATGTCGCCCGTGCCCTTCATCAGGAAACCGGCCGCCACGGCGCCCACGTTGCCGCCGGCGCCGATGATGCCGGCCACGCCGCCCAGCGCCTTGCTGTCGATGAAGGGCACCAGTGCATAGGTCGCGCCGCACGCCATATGGGTGAACAGGCCGAAGACCAGCATGGCGATGACGGCATAGGTGACGCTGTCGACTTTCGCAAACCACAGCAGGCCCACGCCTTCGCCGATCATCAGCATGAACAGCAGGGTGACGCGGCTGTTCAGGTTGCCGCGCAGGGCCAGCTTGTCCGACATCCAGCCGCCCAAGGCGCGGGCAAACAGGGCCAGCAAGCCGAAGCTGCCGGCGGCCAGGCCGGCCGATTTCAAGGACAGGCCGAAATGGTCGACGTAATACACGGCGGCGATGTTGTGGATGAAGATTTCGATGCCGAAGCAGGCGCCGTAGGTGACGAACAGCAGCCAGACGCGGTAGTTGGAACTGGCCGCCTTGAAGCTGTCCCAGCCCCCCTTTTTACCACCCTCGATGGCCGTACCGGCGGCGCGCAAGTCCGAGTAATTACCTTCAGGGCAATCTTGCGTATAGCGCCAGTACAGGGCCGCCATCACCAGCATCAGCACGCCCGGCACCAGCAGGGCCACGCGCCAGCCCAGCGATTCGGACACGCCCAGCATCACCACGGCACCCAGCAGCAGCGGCATCAACGCCTGCGCCGCACCGCCGCCCGCATTGCCCCAGCCGGCGGCGGCCGCGTTGGCCGTGCCGACAACACGCGGGGCGAACATCACGGAGGTGTGATATTGCGTGATGACAAAGCTGGCGCCGACGGCGCCGATGCCCAGGCGGAAGAACAGAAAGCTTTCATAGCTTTGCGAAGCGGCCACGCCCAGCACGGGGATGGCGCCCAGCAAGAGCAAGCCCGTGTACGTCTTGCGCGGGCCGTAGCGGTCGCACAAGGGTCCCACGATCAGGCGCACGAGGATGGTGATGGCGACGGCCGCGATATTGATGTTCGCCACTTGCGCCAAGGAAAGGCCGAACTCGCCCTTGATGACAGGCATCAGGGGAGCGCAGGCGAACCAGGCGAAGAAACACACGAAAAATGCCATCCACGTCAGATGGAATGCGCGCATGGGCGGCGTGGCGAGGGAGAAGAGCGCGATGCGCGTTGCTTTTTGGCTGGCCATATAGGTTCCCGAAGTATCCCGTTGATAAAACAAAACGGCGCCCGCCCCCGCCGATGAAAAAAATCAGCCTGGGCGGACGCCGTTGTCCATGTGGTCCGTCGTTGGACCGTTGTGCGTTTATTCAGGGGATCGCCGTTGATCCGTATCTCTTGTCTAGCAAGCGCCGTGCCAGCTTGCCGCACGGGCAGACGCCCTTATCGATACGAGGTTTGCGCCAGATCATGGCCAATCACGGTGCAAACGCGCCACTTGCTGGTGCATGCGGGAACCAGCAAGTGGCAACCCTTGTCTAAATACCATTCGAAGCAGACGCGGGAGAGCACGATGGTCAAGACATTGCGCCGCTGGCGGCCGCCGTGGCTGGTTTGCGCGTGGGCCGGGTTGCTGCTCATTACATGGAGCAACACTGCCGCCACCCAAGAGCCGAAGGAACACAGCGAACTCGATGCCACCGTCGTCGCTCCCTTCCGCGCCACGGCCGGTGCACGGACGACGCAGGCGCGTACCTCGCAGTCACGCACATTTATTGTTCGCCTCGCCTATCCCGACGCAGGCCGCACCCATGCGGTGCGCTGGAGCTTGACCTTGTCCGGACCCGGCCCGCAAGGCGCTGTACTGCGGCGCTGGTCGGGCACGGAGCAGGTGGGGGCTGGTGGCAAGAGCGTTACCGTGCCCTGGGATGGCCGCGCCGACGCCGATGCGCGCGAACGGAGGGTGCTGGCGCCGGACGGCTTGTACCAGTTGCGCCTGCTTGCCGAGGCCGATCCTGGCACGCCTCAAGAGATGCAGATGGAACAGCAATGGCACGTCCAGGTGCAACGGGGCGCCAGCACGGCGCCCAGGGTGCCCGCCTTCCAGACCGGCCTGCAACAACTGCCCAGTCTGGAAGGCCAGTCCGACTATCGCCTCGTCTACGCCAACCTGCACAGCCAGACGCGCCACAGCGACGGCGGCGCGGCACTCGATGCCTGCCATGGCGCGCAAGACCCGCGAACGGCGCCCTTCGGCCCCATCGATGCCTACAAGTATGCGCAAGAACACGGCCTCGACGCCCTGCTGACGTCCGAGCACAACCATATGTATGACGGTTCCGACGGCACCAACCCAGCTGCCACCGCTGCCGAAGCGACAACCCTGTACCAGACGGGCCTGGCCGAAGCGGCCGCGTATACCGCCGCCCACCCCGGTTTCCTGGCCCTGTACGGCATGGAATGGGGCGTCATCAACAAGGGCGGCCACCTGAACATTTTCAATAGCGAACAGTTGCTGGGATGGGAAAGGAATGCCCTGGGCGAGTTGCTGGCCGACGTGGAAACGCCGAAGGGCGATTACGCGGGCCTGTACACGCTGATGCGCGAGCGGGGCTGGGTCGGCCAGTTCAACCACCCGGCCCAAACGGGCCAGTTCCTCGTCGGCGACCAGGCGCTGGGCTACACGCCGGACGGCGACGCGGCCATGGTGCTGTGCGAAGTCATGAACACCTCCGCGTTTTCCATCAACGACCAGGAAACGGAGACGCGGCGCAGCAATTACGAAGCGGCTTGCAACCGGGCGCTGGCGGCCGGCTACCACGTTGCGTTCAGCAGCAACCAGGACAATCACTGCGCCAACTGGGGGGCGTCGTATGGCAACCGCACGGCCGTGCTGGTAACCAGCCCTGCCGCCGGCACGCCCGTTTCACGCGACGGCTTCCTCGAAGCGCTGCGCGCGCGCCGCGTGTTTGCCACCATGGACAAGCACGCGCAACTGCTGTTTACGGCCAATGGCAAGCTGATGGGCGAGCGTTTCGACAACCACGGCCCCTTGCACCTGGCCACCCATTTCAGCAACAGCGCGGGGCGGCAAGCGGCCGCCGTCGCCATTTTCCACGGCGTACCGGGCAACAATGGTTCCGTTACGCCAGTGTCGGACCAGGCCGAGTTCACCGTCACGCCCGCGCCCGGCCCCCATTTCTATTACGCGCGGCTGACGCAGGACGATGGCAACATCGTCTGGTCGGCACCCGTGTGGGTCAATCAGTTGCCGTGATCGGCCACCCCGCCAATAGTAAAAAAGCCGGTTTTCCCTCGCACGATTGCCCGCCGCAAGATGCGTTCGCACTGATCTATGGCAACATGGCAGCGCCGTTTTGACAGCAAGGCGGCGCAACCGTCAATGCCAGGGAACAGCATGAAACCAAAAGAGCTGATCATCACCAATATTGAAGCGTTCTTGCTGCAGCCGCTGACCGCAGCGGGCTTCAAGTTCTCGCCAAGCCAGCTGACCTTCAAGCGAGCAAAGGACGAATTCGTCCAGGCCATCCATTTCCAGGCCAACCGCCATAATGAAGAGGATGTCTGCGTGGCATTCTGGAGCCACTATCAGGTCTCGTCCAGATCCTATACAACATGGCACAAGGCACGCTACGGCCGTGAACCTGTCAACAATATCGTTGGCGGCGTGGCGGACTGGAATATCCCGAATTGGCAATTCCCTGTCATCGATGTCAAGGAGGACAAAGAACACCAGCTGGTCGATCCGCTCCATCGGGCAACAGTCATGGTCTGCCTGCGGGACAATCTGCTGGAGTTGGCCATTCCCTGGCTCGACCACCGGTCCAACTGGGAAAATGCGGCCCTGGCCCTGGTTGAAGCGCACGACTCGCATGCCAGGGCCTGCGATTTTTATCTGATGGCCGGCAAGCAGGAAAAAGCCTTGTGGGCCTTGAACGAAGGCATTGCCTACTGGGAAAGAAACCCCAAGGCATCTTATCCGCAAGAAAAAGAGGAGATCGCTTTGCGTATGGAACGCTACTTCAATGCCACACCAATCTGAACCATGACAAAGATCACTTGCCCCTACCACGACGCCTGCGGCCATCATTTTGACAGCAGCGCACTCGATGCGGCCGATGGCGATTTTCTGAAATCGGCCATCGGCAAGAACATGACCTTCATGTTCCTGCACTGCCCCGCATGCTCAAGGATATTCCAGTTCAATCCAGTCGCCTGGACAGCGCAGGCTTGCGAAGCCGTCACCCCCAAGGTCGCGAAGAAAAGCGGCAAGCAGCTGGAGAAATTGCTGGCAAGTAAAGAAGTAGCCCTGCCCCAGGCCTATCTCGCTCACCTCCGCAGCGGAAAGTCGCGTCCCGACGTGGCGATTTTCACGGATGAAGACCCCTTCACGCTGTACAGCCTGGACGCGCTGTGTCAAGACGTCGAGGTCGATGGCATACGGTATCTGGCAGTCCGGCAACTGGCAGGCTTTGCGCAGACCCTGGCGCAAGCGGCGGGAACAGGTTCGAAGCAGGCAGCACCGTTCAGTCTTGCCGAGCTGGCGGATTGCCTGTCCATCGGCGAGGAAAACACGCGCATCCTGTTCATCGACAGCCGCGACAACGAAGCATTGTGGATTTATCACTGCGACGGCGGCGATGTCGAAAAAACGAGGCTTACCGTGAGCGCCCTGAGCGGATCTGACGCATCCTGAAGCGCGCCACACGCCGCAGATTCTGCGGTCTCGCTCTTTTCCAGCAAACAATATTGGAAAAACATGTTATTTTTTAAATAGTCATCCGTAGACACTGGTTCCTCACAGCAATCCATGGCACCATGGCTGCGCCGTTTTGCCTGCAACGCGGCCTCCCTCGGACCAACCAGGAACCCACTATGTCGTCATATCGCACTCTCGCCGGCAGCATGCTGCTCGGCCTGGCCGCAGCGGGCATCGCCCATGCACAAGCACCCGCGCCCGCCGCCGCCAACACCGATCCCCACCTGTGGCTGGAAGACGTCCTCGGCGACAAGCCGCTGGCCTGGGTCAAGCAGCACAATGCCGTCGCCACCAAGGAACTGGAAGGCCAGCCCGGCTTCCCCGCCCTGCAGGCGCGCCTGAAAACCATCCTCAATTCCAAGGAACGCATTCCCGATGTCAGCAAGGAAGGCGAGTATTACTACAACTTCTGGCGCGATGCCCAGCACGTGCGCGGCATCTGGCGACGCACCACGCTGGCGCAATACCAGCTGGCCGAGCCAACTTGGGAAACCGTGATCGACCTCGACCAACTGGCCGCCGGCGAGAGTGAAAACTGGGTCTGGGGCGGCGCCTCCTGCCTGTATCCGAAGGGCGAACGGTGCCTCATTTCCCTGTCGCGCGGCGGCGGCGACGCCAAGGTGGTACGCGAATACGACGTGGCCAAGCGCGCCTTTGTCGAAGGCGGCTTCACCCTGCCCGAAGCGAAGGGCAGCGCCAGCTGGATCGACCAGGATACCCTGTTCGTTTCCACCGATTTCGGCCCTGGCTCGATGACCAGCTCCGGCTACCCGCGCATCATCAAGCAGTGGCAGCGCGGCACGCCGCTGGCACAGGCGCAAACCTTGTACGAAGCCAAACCCGACGACTTGAGCGCCGGCGCCTACAAGGACTTCACGCCCGGCCACGAACACCAGTTCATCGAGCGGCAAATCGATTTCTACAGCGGCGAAATGTTCCTGCGCGACGGCGCCGAGTTGAAAAAGGTGCCGAAACCGGACGACTCTACGGCCTTCACCGTGCGCGACCAGCTGGTCATCACCCTGCGCTCGGACTGGAAAGTCAACGGCAAGACCTATGCGCAAGGCTCCTTGCTGGCCACGGATTTCAAGGCCTTCATGCAAGGCAAGCAGGAACTGGAAGTGCTGTACGCACCCACGGCCACGTCTTCGCTGGACAATGTCACGGCGACGAAATCGGCCATCCTCGTGACGACCCTGGACAAGGTCAAGAACCGCCTGACGGAGCTGCGCCACGTGAACGGCAAGTGGCAGCGCCGCGCCGTCGATGCGCCGAAGCTGGGCACCCTGGTCGTCAGCGCGCTCGATCCCGTCGACTCGGACCAGTACTTCCTGAAGGTGACCGACTTCCTCAACCCGACCGCCCTGTACCTGGCCACGGCGCAGAGCGACAAGCGCACGAAAATCAAGTCGCTGCCGGCCTACTATAACGCGGCGCCATACAAGGTGGAGCAGTTCGAATCGACGTCGAAGGATGGTACCAAGGTGCCGTATTTCGCCATCATGGGCACGAAGACCAAGTTCGACGGCAGCAATCCCACCGTGCTGTATGGCTACGGCGGCTTCGAAGTGTCGCTGAAACCGAGCTACAGCGGCACCACGGGCGTGGCGTGGCTGGAAAAGGGCGGCGTGTACGTGCTGGCGAATATCCGCGGCGGCGGCGAATTCGGCCCCCGCTGGCACCAGGCGGCATTGAAGGAAAACCGCCAGCGTGCGTATGACGATTTCATCTCCGTGGCACAGGATTTGATCAAGCGCAAGCTCACCAGTCCGCGCCACCTGGGCATCATGGGCGGCAGCAATGGCGGCCTGCTGACGGGTGCCGTGCTGGTGCAGCGTCCCGACCTGTTCAACGCCGTCGTCAGCCAGGTACCGCTGCTCGACATGCGCCGCTATAACAAGATGCTGGCGGGCGCCTCGTGGATGGGAGAATACGGCGACCCGGACGTGCCGGAACAATGGGCGTACATCAGCAAGTACTCGCCGTACCAGAACGTCTTCAGGGACAAGAAATATCCGCGCGTGCTGTTTACCACTTCGACGCGCGACGACCGGGTCCACCCTGGCCATGCGCGCAAGATGGTGGCCAAGATGGAAGAGCAAGGTCACGACGTGCTGTACTGGGAAAACACGGAAGGCGGCCACGCGGGCGCGGCCAACAACGACCAGCAGGCGCTGATGTGGGCGCTGACCTACACCTTCCTGCTGGAGCAGCTGAAGTAATGGGGTGGTGTCGGATTACGCATCCCGCCAATCCGACCTACCCGGTTACTTCGCCTGCGCGCTGGGGCGTTCGGCAATGCGGTCGCGGTAAGCCTGCAGGTTGAGCAAGCCTTCCGCGCCGGGACGGTACTTCATCAGGCCACGCGCGAATTCCAGCGCACAGAAGGCCGTGATGTCGGCAATCGTGAAACGCTCGCCGGCGATGTACGGCTGCTGGGCCAGCACCTGGTCCAGCCACTGCGCCGTCTCGCGCAGCTTGCCCGCCTGCGCCGTGGCGAAATCGGGAAACTGCGGGTTTTCCAGCGCCACCAGGGCCGGATGGCCGTGGCGCACCCAGTTGGCGGCGGCGCTGAACAAATGCAGTTCCACGCGGCGGTCTGCCATTTCAATGAACGCGCGTTCCTCGAATCCTTCGCCCATCAGGTTCGGCTGCGGCTGCAAGCCTTCCAGGTAAGTACAGATGGCGCGCGTTTCGGTCAGCACGCGACCGTCCGCCAATTCCAGCACGGGCACGCGACCCAGCGGGTTTTTCGCCAGGAAGGCGGGATCGCGGTGCTGGCCCGCCATCAGGTCGAGCGCCACTTCCTCGATGCCGGTGATGCCTTTTTCGGCAATGAACATGGTAACGCGGCGCGGATTGGGCGTGCGGGGGCTGATGGTCAGTTTCATGTGCTTGGGTCTCGTCTCGTTATGGTGTTGGACTATCGGCTGCGGCACCAGCCTGTGGCAATGCAGCCAGGCGCCCATCATACCAGCGCACCGCCATGGTGCGGCATCCCTGGCGCGTTGACTTTGGCCCCGTTTCCACTTAGATTGATGTACGGGAACGCTGGCTGTCAGTTCAGCGATGTCCCGCTACCGCCATCCACGCCCGCAGCCTATCCGGCTGGCGGGCGTTTTATCCATGAACGAAGGGCATACCATGCATCGCACACCGACTCCGCGTTTCCGCCGCAGCCAACTGGCCGCCGCCGTCCTGGCACTGACCGCCATCACCGCCGTCATCCCGGGCCACGCCGCCCCCGCCGCCAAATACGCGTCGGCCAGCCACGCCCTTGGCACCACCACGCAGTTGCCGCGCGGCGTCACGCCCTTGCACTATATCCTGTCGATCACGCCGGACGCTGCCGCCTCGACCTTCAAGGGCGCAGCCGCCATCAAGGTGGCCGTCGACGCGCCGACCAGCAGCATCACTTTCAATGCCTTGAACCTGGCGTTTGCCGCCGCCGCCATCGAAGGCGCAGGCGGCAGCAAGCAGGTGACGCGCAAGATCGATATCGATGCGGACAAGCAGACGGCCACCGTGCATTTTGCCGAGCCCCTGGCCAAGGGCGAATACCTGTTGCGCATCGACTACACCGGCAAGATCGGCACGCAGGCCACGGGCCTGTTTTCGCTCGACTATGATACGCCGCAAGGGCGCCAGCGCGCGCTGTACACGCAGTTCGAGAATTCGGACGCGCGCAGCATGCTGCCGTCGTGGGATGAACCGGACTACAAGGCGACCTTCGCGCTGGACGTGATCGTACCGAGCAACCAGATGGCCGTCGGTAACATGCCGATCGCCAGCAGCGAAGAGCTGGGCAATGGCATGAAGCACGTGTACTTCGCCACCACGCCGCGCATGTCGACGTATCTGCTGTTCTTCGGCCTGGGCGACTTCGAGCGCGCCACGGCCATGAGCGACGGCACGGAAGTGGGCGTCATCACGAAGAAGGGTGCGCTGGCGCAAAGCCGCTTCGCGCTCGACGAATCGGCAGCCCTGCTGCGCGAGTACAACGATTACTTCGGCGTGCGCTATCCGCTGCCCAAGCTTGACAACATCGCCGCACCGGGCCGCAGCCAGTTCTTCGGTGCCATGGAAAACTGGGGCGCCGTGTTCACCTTCGAATACGGCCTGCTGCTCGACCCGACCATCTCGACGCAGACCGACAAGGAAAACATCTACACCACCCTGTCGCATGAAATGGCGCACCAGTGGTTCGGCGACCTGGTCACCATGCGCTGGTGGGACGACCTGTGGCTCAACGAAGGCTTTGCGTCGTGGATGGAAAGCCGCACGACGGAGCGTTTGCACCCCGAATGGAACACGGCCCTGTCCAACGTGGGCGGGCGCGAATCGGCCATGAGCCAGGATGCGCTGCGCACCACGCACCCGGTGGTGCAGCGCATCGCCACCGTGGAACAGGCTAGCCAGGCCTTCGACGGCATCACCTACCAGAAGGGCGAAGCGGTGATCCGCATGCTCGAAGCGTATGTGGGCGCCGACACGTGGCGCACGGCCGTGCGCAGCTACATGCGCAAGCATGCGTATGGCAATACGGTGTCGGACGACCTGTGGCGCGAAGTCGATGCGGCCGCCGGCAAGCCCGTCAGCGCCATCGCCCATGATTTCACCCTGCAGCCGGGCGTGCCGATGGTCACCGTGAGCGACGCCGTGTGCAGCAAGGGCAGTACGCGCGTGACCTTGACGCAGACGGAGTTTTCCAAGGACCAGCCAGACAAGAAGCCGCTGTCGTGGAAAGTGCCGGTGATCGCCTCGACGGTCGGCAACGGCAAGCTGGCCAAGGTGGTGCTCAAGGATGGCAAGGCGACCCTGAACGTGCCCGGTTGCGGCGCCTTGCTGGTGAACGCGGGCCAGAGCGGCTACTACCGCACCCTGTATGCGCCCACCGGCACACGCGCGCTGGCGGGCAGCTTCGCACGCCTGGCGCCGATCGACCAACTGGGCTTGCTGGCGGACAGCCAGTCGCTGGGCATGGCGGGCTTGCAGGACCCGGCCGGCTTCCTGGAACTGGTGAAGGCCACGCCGCTGTCGGCCGACCCGCAAGTGCTGGGCCGGGTGGCCGCATCGCTGAACGGCCTGTATGAGCAGTACGCGGGCGACCCTGCGCGCCAGCAGGCTTTTGGCCGCTTCGCCATGGCCCGCCTGGCACCGATGATGGCGCAGACGGGCTGGGAAGCGCGTGCCGGCGAAGCGTCCAGCGTGGCGACCCTGCGCGGGCGCCTGATTGCCATCCTTGGCGACATGGGCGAACCGGGCGTGATCGCGGAAGCGCGCCGCCGCTACGCGGCCAGCGAACAGGATCCCTCCGCCATGCCCGCGCCGCTGCGCCGCACCATCCTGGGCGTCGTGGCCCAGCATGCGGATGCCGCCACCTGGGAGCAGCTGCACGCCAAGGCGCAGCAGGAAAAGACGCCGCTGGTCAAGAACCAGCTGTACGACCTGCTGGCGTCGACCGACGATGCGGCCCTGGCGCAGCGCGCACTGGCGCTGGCGCTGACGGATGAACCAGGCGTGACCAACAGCCCGGCCATGATCTCGCGCGTATCGCGCAGGCATCCGGAACTGGCCTTCGACTTCGCGCTGGCGCACCTGGAGCAAGTCAATGCGCGCGTCGACGCCAGTTCGCGCAGCCGCTACTTCCCGCGCCTGGCGGCCGGTTCGGCGCAGCCGGACATGATCGCCAAGCTGGAAGCATATGCGCAGGCCAACCTGCCGGCCAGCGCGCGCGGCGACGCCGACAGTTCCGTGGCCGGCATCAAGTACCGCATCAAGGTGCGCGCCGAGCGCCTGCCGGCCGTCGATGCGTGGCTGGCCAAGCAAACGGGCTAAGAGAGGAGCAAACCAACCTCCCGGCGCCTGGCGCCGGGAGGAAGAAAGCACAGGCAAAAAAAACCGGCTTCGCAAAGTGCGGTAGCCGGTTGAAACGCTGTATCAGAGCGCAGGGATAAAACGGAAAACACATGAAAAAGTGGAAATCGTGCCGGTCATTGAGGTGTCCGGCAACCTTGCGCCCGGGGTTTCCGTGCGCCATGTATCCACTATGCCAGTCCTTCCCTCGGGCAGGCTTAGGACTTCATTAAATCGCTGGCCGTTTCCTGTTTTTCCCCGCTTTGCTTGCCCGCGTGGCAATATTTCCTGCCGCGCCAGCCTGTCTGGTGCCGATGGTTGAGCTCACCGGCTAAGCTGTTGAGTCATGCCTGCATCCTATCGCTCCCGGAACGTAGTGATTTGCGCACCGCATGCTGTGTGCCAACAAAAGCATCATAACAGCGCCATATGACCGCCTTATGACGCAGCTCTAACATTGCACGCGCGCCGCCGTGCGGATCGCGTACTATTCCCCCATCGCCCTTGCCCCGTCTGCCCCATGTTCAGCCAGAACCTTCGCACCGTTTTTCTGCTTGCCTGCGCCGTGCTGGCCGCTTGCACGCCCTTGCCGCAGACACCAACCCCTGCACCGGCCGCTCCTGCCACCATCCCCGCGCCAGCGTGGCAGCGGCAAGGCGTGCACCTGCTGCACATCGCGCCCGAAGAATCCCTGCTGACCATCACCGTGCGCCGCGGCGGCGCGCTGGCGCGGCTCGGGCATGACCACGTGGTGGCCAGCCGCAGCCTGCAAGGCGTGGTGGCGCCCGCGCTGGGACGCGCGCAGTTCCGCTTCCGGCTCGACGAGCTGCGTGTGGATGAAGCAAGCCTGCGCCAGGCGGCAGGCCTGACGACGACGCCGTCGGCCGACGCCATCGCTGGCACGCGCCACAACATGCTGGTGCGCGTGCTCGAGGCGGAACGCTATCCGTGGGTGAGCATCGACGCGCGCCGCACGGGCGACAAGGAGGTGTTTGACGCCGACATCACCCTGCATGGCGTGACGCGCACGGTGCAGCTGCCGGTGCGGATCGAGCAAGCGGCCGATGGACGCCGCCTGCAGGCCAGCGGCAGCCTGCTGCTGAAACAGAGCGACTTCGGCATCGTGCCGTTTGCCGTCCTGGGCGGCGCCATGGCCGTGCAGGATCAGATGGAACTGGCATTTCGCATCACCGCCCGGCAGGAGGTCAGCGCGCCAGGATCAGGCGCAAGCCCAGGCCGATGAAAATGGTGCCGGCCACCCGGTCCAGCCACAGGCCGGCGCGCGGGCGGCGGTTGAGCCACAGGCCGACGGCGCCGGAAAAATAGCCGAGCAGGCCGAACAGCACGCAAGCCTGCGCCGTGAAGACCAGGCCCAGTTGCGCCGTCTGCCAGCTGGCATTGCCCTGGCCCGCGACGATGAACTGCGGCAGGAACGAGAGAAAAAACAGCACGACTTTCGGATTGATACTGTTGGCAAACAAGCCCTTGCCGAACAGGCGCAGCAAGGACTCGTCCGGCAAGGCGGCCGCGCCATCGACTCTGGCGCCGCCACGGCTGCGCAAGGCGCCGATGCCCAGCCACACCAGATATAGCCCGCCAGCCACTTTCAGCGCGGTAAATGCGGTGGGCGAGGCGGCCAGCAGGGCGGACACGCCGATGGTCGCCAGCACGGTGTGCGTGAGGCAGCCAAGGGCGCAGCCCAGGCCGAACGCCATGCCCTGGCGGCGCCCGCGCGACATGCCCACGCCCAGCACCATCAGGTTGTCGGGGCCGGGACTGGCGGTAATGAGGACGGCGGCGGCCAGGAAGGCCAGGAACTGGTCGGGACTGAGCATGAAGATCTCGCGGGCAAAGGCGCCATGATACCGGAGCGGGCGCCATGCCTGCAGGACATGAAATTGCCGTATGTCACCGAGAGTCGATTAAAATGGGCACTCCACA